>NHHW01000001.1 GCA_002172185.1 Euryarchaeota archaeon TMED173
TCTACCTTCACAGAGATCTACCTACGAGTAGTCTCGCGCGGAACCTGCTATTGCCCATCTCGATTGGACTTTCACCCCTATACCAAGCTCATCCGAGCGATTTGCACATCAGCAACGGTTTGATCCTCCACCCAACTTTCGTCGGGCTTCAATCTGGCCAGGCATAGATCGACGGGCTTCAGGTCTCCCACCATTGACTCCGGGCGAGCACACCCAGTCCCTCGCCTTGCGGCTGCGGACTATTCGGTTTCCCTACGGCTACGCAGATCGACTGCTTAACCTCGCCAATGATCAGAACTCCCAGGGGCATTTTTCGAAACGCACGAATAGACGCTGCTCATATCTTCGCTTTCACGCCTATTCAGCTTGTTCCCAATTGGTTTCAGGTTCTTTTCACATCCCGCTAAGGATACTTTTCAGCTTTCGCTCACGCTACTTGTCAACTATCGGTCTCGAGTAGTATTTAGGATTGGAAGTCTCTGCCTCCCATATTCACGCGCGATATCCAACGCACGCTACTCAGGATACACTACATGGCCATATTTGGTACGTATACGGGACTTTCACCCTCTTTGGTGCGCCGTTCCAGGACGACTTCTACTTCTCATACTTAGGCAACTAGTGTCCATACTCCACATCTCTCCAAGGTTTCCCAAGGAGATTCGGTTTGTCCTATTCCGTTTTCATTCGCCACTACTCACGGAATTTCTATTGATTTCTTTTCCTCCCCCTACTGAGATGCTTCAGTTCGGGGGGTTCCCCTTCCTACGTTAATACGAGGAATGACTATTGTCAGGAGGTCCAATTCGGCAATTCGCGGATCAAAGAGATTCATGCCTCTCCCCGCGACTTATCGCAGCTTGTCACGACCTTCTTCGGCTCTCGAGCCGAGCCATCCCCCAATCGGGTTGTAGCATCGTTATTTCTTATTGGTACTCACTTAATGTGAGGCCTCTGGTGTCCAGGCATATCAATTCTGGTTTCTCTGGCCACCACGTCTCCCCGCAGGGCGGAGCAGCCTCAACCACTTACCCTAATACGTGGCGTATTAGAGCGCACAAAGCAGGCTTCCGACCGACCTATGGTATTTGAACAAGACGGGAGAAGAAATACATGCAATAAGATGCCAATAGCACATTTAGAGATTATTTTTTAATTACAGATGGTGCGAAATCTATGCCATATAGGGTGATTGCATCTTCATAGATTTTAGGGGCGTGAACGATACCAAAAGGGAGTTCGAACTCAAGATTTTGGGATTTTGAATTTATAGTGCTAGAATCATCATCTATTTGGCTTCCACAAGCCGGACAAAAAAGAGAATTGCTGACTGACATACCACAAGTTGTGCAAACAAAATTTTGCTCTTCACTCATAGGTTCACTCTACTTCATAGTCTATGGCAGATTTCCTGGGAGGTGGGCCGTATATCATTGGAGTCAATGACAAAGATGCGATCATCATTAGTCCTATAATAACTGCAGGAATAATTTGGTTCGACCATTCGATAGCATACCTTACGATACAGTATACTGTAGCTAGTGCAACACTTAGAAGCATTATTGGGTATCCTGTCTTGAAGAATCTATTGAATGAAATATCATGNCCAGCCTCTTCTGCCAATCCTGCTGCAACTACGTTGGCCGAGGCCCCTATTATCGTGCCGTTTCCTCCAAGACATGCGCCAAGAGCCAGGGCCCAAGCCAATGGAGCAAGATCTAATCCTAACTCCGGATCCTCAGCCAGCTTGATTACTACAGGAACCATGGTAGCAGTATACGGGATATTATCTATGAAAGCTGAAGCAATCGCGGAAACCCACAGCAGCAGTAGTACTGAGATCATCAGCCTATTCTTCTCTGAGGCACCCTTGATAGTATCAGATATTCCGTCTGCTATGGTGTCGATCATCCCCATGTGCTCAAGTCCATGAATCATGATAAAGAGGCCTGCGAAGAAGATAATCGTAGTCCATTCGACTGCATCCAGTTGTTCTTCTACATGATGCGGAGAAGTTACTAGCAGCATCAAAACTGCCCCCCCTAATGCTATTGTTGCCACAGTTAAGAGGTCGTGGTGGAACGAAGAGTGTGCGAAGAAGGCTACAATAACCAGAGNGAGTATTGCACCTGACTTTTTCAATAGCTGAACATCCTTGATGCCATACCTAAGTCTTAGGAGATCTACGTTTCGATGCGTTTCACCGGACAGTCCCGAGGATTCAAGACGGGATAATAACCAGAATGATGGAGCCATAGCTATCACCACTGCTGGACCGACATGAATTATGAAATCCAAGAATGTGATTCCCTGCCCATCCAAACCAGTTCCAGAAAGAGCCTGGGGGGATAGCTGTGCCCCGATGATAATATTTGGTGGGTCTCCAATTTGAGTTGCTGCACCACCTATGTTAGAGAACATTACTTCTGCGATAATCAAAGGGATTGGCTCTAAGTCCAGCACCTTAGCAATCTGAATAGTTACGGGCACTATTAGTAGAATAGTAGTGACATTATCGAGGAAAGCCGAGAATACCGCTGTTATAGTGCAGAGGATTACGGATAATCTCCATATTGATCCACCACTAAGGGCGTAAGCTTGAACTGCGGCCCACTCGAAAATACCTGTCTTACCCAATATATCCACAATGACCATCATACCAATCAGTAAACCGATGGTCTCCTCATCAATCCAGGTCACTACAGTTCCCAAGTCTGGGCCATCTCCGATAATATGTAGAGTCACTACAGCGGCTATTCCTCCAACTGCCGCTGCCAAAGCCCTATGCATAACCTCGAAAATTATCAGAGTGTATACTGCAATGAGTATCGCGAATGCAGCAGGAACGGCCCAACTAGGCATAGATGGTGGTTCCCAAACTCCTGTACTGGTTGAAGCTGCCAACACCGAAGGAATGGAAAGTATCAGTAATAGTATACTAAAAATTAGGATTACAGCATAGCCCGATGGACGCGTGGTATTCATCATTATCCACTCCTTCCTAGGTATACATATGAAGACTACTAGATGTTGGTTCTCCAGAACACGGCAATATTGCCCCTTTGGAAAACTATCGTAGAACTCGTCCTTTCTGCGATTAGAGAAAAAATTTCTTTCCTGTGTTCCCTATTAGATGAGACTCCCTTGTTAGCCTTGATCTTCACCAAATCTCTCCTTTTGAGCTGTTCAATGAGCTCAGAAAGTAGAGGTCCTGTGATTCCGTCTTTACCTACTCTCATTGTAACTTCAAGATCATGGCTCTTAGCCATTTTAGAAATTTCTTTAGGAACCTCCCTACTCATTGTCTTCAACTCCAAAATCTGGGCCATCTCTGTTCACCCTTCCACATCTTAAGCAAGTAGTAGTAATTCTTTTTGAAGCGATCCTGACCCTAGAAGTCCTTCCGGGAATCAGCGACTGCTTGCATGTTCTGCATATCAATCTTCTAACCTTGGATTCAGGCCTAATTCCATGCTTTTTTCCAAGAAAAAGAATGTGTCTTGCAGCACTGTCTGACATCTTAGTGCTGTTTAATATTCCTTCTTCGAAGGCTCTTGAAAGAGAGGACATCGCTAATTTGGCGCCATCTCTGCGATTAATTCTACTTCTTCGAGATCTCCTTCCTCTGGGAACCATTGTAATTCCTCAAAGTTTTTCAATCGCTGATTTTATCGTTTGTGCGACTTGTTCGATTGGCCCTGAACCATCGATTGATATCAGAAGTCCCTTTTCTTGGTACCAATCCCCTAGTGGCTTTGTCTGTTCATGATAAGCTTCAAGCCTGCTTCTCACGGTTACCTCAGTATCATCCTTCCTTTGGACCATTCTATATTGGATATCTTCGGGTGCAGGCTTGAAAGTTATATGGTAAATCTCACCAGTCTCGGAATCCATCCTTCTACCTATAATTCTACTAACTATTTCTTCATCTGGTACGCCAATTGATATTACTGCGGAAACCTCTGTAATTTCTTCCAGTGCTTCTGCTTGTGGAATTGTTCTAGGAAAACCATCGAATAGGACCCCATTTAATGCATCATTCCTCTCCAATCTTTCTTTTATGAGACCGATAATTACCTGATCCGGGACCAGTTTACCAGATTCCATGAAAGACTTTGCCTCTAAACCCAATTTCGTTCCTTCGGAAAGAGCGGATCTCAACATATCTCCAGTCGAAATCTGAGGCTTTCCGGTTAGTTCGACAATTACTGAGGCCTGAGTTCCCTTACCAGCTCCGGGAGGCCCAAATAGCACTATTGATCCAGACATAATTATCCGCCGAAGTACTAGGAGAAAAAATAACCGCTCTAAGGGCCGTTCTGTTCCCACCAAATATGACCGTATGCTACCCACTGTTCCATAGTCCATCCTTCTGGTAACCCAGTCAAGGGAAGGGGGAGTGCTCCCTCTGGAACTCGTTGAGTAGGGAGTGTAGGGATTGAGGATTGTAACATTTCTTCAATCTCAGAATCTGAGACGTCGCCAGTTACCACGTCTCCAGTTGTGGAAGTGTCGAGTGCGGCTGCTCTTCTTTCCTCTTGAGAACCTGCTTGAAGAGCGGAGCCTCGAGGGATTAACTCCTGTTCCGAGTGCAGAGGACTAAACTCATTTCGTGCCCTAACCCCTAGAGAAACTATGCCGACCACAGCTAGTAAAAACAATACTGCTAAAGTCCAAGGAGGTAAGCCCATCGAGCTCAAAAGGCCTGAAATTCCCCCCTCATTAGCAGATTCGGACTTACTTATCTCAATCTGAATAGATGAATTAGTAGAGGTGGCGAGAGTTTCGACAACTGTTGAGTTTGCATAAATTACTATTTGCTTGAGTCCGTCTTCGGAGGATTTTCGTGGAGAAATTTTGAAATAAACCGTAAATGACTCGCCTATATCTATATTTTCGATATTGCTTGGCTCGATTGATACCGTCCATCCCTCGGGAGTACTGGATTCAATTGATGCTCCCGAATTGATATTTCCAAAATTGAGTACTTCTAAGGAAAATTCTACTTGCCCATTTTCAGGGATTCCCTGTAATTCTGGAATATTTTCGGGGATTTGTTCGATTTCAAGCCAGATAGACGGAAGAACAGTTACTCCAATTTCAACTGTAAATACCTCTTTAGATGAGGTTCTTGAAGATGTAGACTCAATTATCACAGGAACCTTTTCAAAAATTTCTCCTGAAGGAGTACCGGCTGGCAACTCCAGGCCCACCGTGATTACAGAGTCCCTATTCATATCCATAGAGAATGCATTTCCCGAGAGGAATCCACCGGACCAACCATCTGGAAGAGTACCCATTGTTAATTCTATTAGCAAGTCGACATTTCCTGAATTATGTAGGAAGATGTTCGAATTTCCCGGCTCCCCTATGGCGATTGAAAAACTATCTTGAATCTCTATGTCAAGTGTTGTGATTTCCTTGACTTCCAACACTGAAGCATTTGAAGCAATTTCATCACCGAGATAGGTTTTCACGGTCACAGTATTTCTATCCCCCATTTCGGCGGATAGGGGGACTATTGTTCGAATGGTAATATTTATTGAAGTGCCCGGGGAAACGGTAATTTCTATCTCTGTGACTTGTTCAATGGGGGGCCCATCGGTAGAAATGTAAGCTTGAATAGGCCAAGTGTTACTTGAAGAAAGAGCTCTAACTTGGAAATCCAGCGGGATATTGCCAAGATTTGAAAGAGTGAGGTGGGTAGATACTGTCTCTCCGTTAAGCACAGCACGTGATTCGGAGATAGCAAGTGGGCCTAGTGATATTCCAGATGAGTCAAAAATCTGAGAAGAGAAAACACTACTCTCCAGAATAGTGACCACTGCATTATCAATTCTCTGCAGTGAAGGATCATTTACTGAAGTCGTGATACAGGATACGGAATTAGTAGCTCCGGCAGGAAGCCCTGACGAAGAAGGAGGAATCTTTACAGAAATAGTAACAAAGACGAATTGAAGTCTACTTAAGGGCCCTATTGTAGTTTCTGAAGACTGGCTACTCCCGACATGGACTATCCACCTATCCTCAGTCTCACAAGAAATGCTATATTCGGTAGGGCCGTTTCCAATATTCTTCACAGAAAGTGAAAAGGAAGCGAATTTATTGGGTTCTGCCCCTAGACTCTCTGTTCCCGCAGGAATTGTAAAAATTCCTTCAACTCTGTCAACTTCCACTGACAGACGAGCGGAATGAGATATTGTCGGCGACATTTTATCCATTAGAGTCAGATCAGTGACGAAAACCCCAGGTAATGCGAACTGGCTTTCCAAGTCTGCATCTTCATCGGTTAAATTCAATGTGATGATCACCCTATCCCCAGAATCACCAAATGGAGAAAGATTCCAAGGACCTTCTTCACTTAGAGTTCTAGACCACTCATCTTGAGGGGTTTGTAGAATCCCAGATTGATCTATCAGTTGCATTGGTGATGTAGCTAATTCCACAGTAATTTCAGATGTTCCTTCGTTGAGTAGCTCGAGCTCGAAGGTTGCCCAACTTACCAAACTTGGATCTATATTTCTCGACTTAGCAGACTCAGATTCTTCGAAGTCTGAGGGGTAAGATCCGTCTTCAAGTAGAGGAGTGAGGCGGACACCAATCTCTCTAACCTCAAAGAGGAGCTCGAAGACATTATTGTCAGTTCCAGAAAATTCGTCATTCAACTCTTCGACCTCAGAAAGGTAGTCCAGAGTTAGTCTAACCAAATGATTACCAGTTGATGTGAAAGAATGGTAAACGGAAAATGTCTCTACGGCCCCACCTTCCAAAGGTGGCATTTGGAAATTTGCTATTACAGAACCGTCTGAAGTGTCTTCAAGAGAAATAGAGTATTCTCCGGAAGTTGCAGCCGCCTGATTGATCCAAGAAAGTTGGAAAGAAATCGTATCTCCCTTGAGAGGAGATGTATCTGAAGAATAGATTGAGTCGGGGACAACGGCAAGGTCTGCACCCTGTGTTTCTTCTGCCGATGCATGTATAACTATTGAGTAATCTTGGAGGAAACCTCCTGAATGCCCTACTTGTACAGTCCAGAGTCCTGATTCTGTGGATTGGATACGAATTCTCTCCAGATTATTTAGTTCGTCTCTTACGCTTGAAATCTGACTAAAGCCATTAATGAAATCGTTGCCCCAGAATTGGTCCCCATTTGGAGAAGTTACAATAAGATCGAGATCGTTTACTAGCCTACTGGAATTTTGGTCGGCCGATGCAGAGCCTTCTCGATCATTCCAAGCAAGAGAGACATCCATCCCCGAATCGTCGGATAATTCGAAAGTATAGATGAAACTGTGTCCGGGCAATAATTGTCTTTCTTGATCGAAAAATACTGACTGGTTTACGCCTTGCTTTTGTGGAAATATACTGTTTGAAATATTTAGCTGACCCCAACCCTCCATTGCATTAGGAACGTTGGACTGACCTAAATCGTCCGCACCATTTACCAAAATAGCACGAATTAGGTCGGACCTTGGTGTTTGAATGCCCAATTCTTCCCTTAGATACTGTCTTACCATTGCTGATGCTCCTGCAGCAACCGGAGTAGCCATCGAGCTCCCGCTAAGAGACATATATTTTGGAGTCGAGCCATCGTCATGAATAGCTGATGAGCACGGTCCGCCAGAAACTAAACTTGCTTCTTCGGCTCTAGCAGAACAAATCATCACACCCGGCGCAACTAGGTCTGGTTTAATTCGCCCATCACTAGTGGTGCCCTGAGAAGAGGAGTTGTAAACACTCCCTACCGCATCAGAGCCAAATGATCCAGTGGTGGATGAGCCTACAGATAAGGAATTTTTAGCTGTACTAGGTGAAGTTACTCCTGAAGAACCCATATCTCCAACGGAAAAAATCGCTAGGAATTCTGGATATTCTTTAGTGAACAAGTCCACAGATCTGGAGTCTGAGGTGTAATCACCAAGTAAGCTCTCACTACCCCAGCTATTTGTGTGTATTTTTGCATCATTCAGCAGGGAGTGTTCAAACATTTCGTAAAGTGAACCCCATCTTGCCAGGAGTCCAGAGCTATCCACTTCTAACTGGTAGAAATGGAATGTTGATTCTGGGACCATTCCAGTCATATTTGAGTCTCCTGAGCCATCTCCCAGCAAGGTTGCAGCTACATGAGTTCCATGGCCGCTATTTGTGTCCGCTCCTGAATTATCAGGACCGAATAAATTGTAAATCGGACTCCGGAGTCTACCGCTAAAGTCTCCATGGTCAGCATCTAAGCCAGTATCAGAAATTCCAATTACCTCTCCAAAACCAGATAGATTTCCAGAAAAAATTCCTCTAATCTGATCGATTCCGGAAATGAGGCTAGCATTACTATTGTGGATAGATATAATTTGTCCTGCATCTATCTTTAGAACTCTATGATCCGATGCAAGAGTTTTGACAAAGGAGGGAGTTGATGACTTGATTTGGCAAAGATGTTGGCCGCAAAGAGATTCGATATGATTGAAGCCATCTAGTTGGGAGATTTCAATAGATAAAGATTCATGATCGAAGTCTGATATAGATGGAGAGGGGGTGACATCCAAATCTACAAAGATATTTTTTGAGTTAATTAATGGAGCTAGTGAAGGGGAGACCTTCCACATTGATGGCATGTTTTCAATCCACCTAACCTGTGGAAGTTGGGATATTAATTTCCTAGATTCGTCCAATCCTTCTTCGTGGATTCGTATCACTACTGCATCATCAGGAATTTGATCAATTATCTGAACTTCCAAGGAGTTTAATTGCTCTTCCAAGTAATGCAAATCTGAATTTTTTGACTGAACAATATGGAGTCTTTTATCGAAAGGATCGTGTAATCCAATTTCTCGCCAAGGACCTAGAGGAAAGTCATCTACTATTGGATCAAAGATGCCATAAGGAGAGTGGATTAGGCCTGAAGATTCTGGAATTTCATAAAGGACTTGAATGGGGTTCTCAAGGCTCTTCCAAGAAGAGTTATCTGATTTTTCTAATATCTCTGAAATATCAACTTCATTACTTTGGGTTTGGTCTGAAAGTGAATGCGCGAATGGCGAAAACATCACTATTACAATTACAACGAAGATTGGTTTCGATGTTCTCATCATTGTTTGGGAGAATATATTCTCTTTTGACTATTGACTCTTGTCGAACAAAATAGCATCATTAAATTGAGTAGTATTTGTTTATAGATTCGTCTGTTTTTGAAACTGATTTCTTCCAATCTTCTTCTACTCCCATCAAAGCCCTGATGCAATCAACATTTTCAGGGATTACATCACTTTCTTGATGAATAGCCTGGAAATAGTAAAGTCTGTCTTTTACCAATTTTACTCCATCTTCCCAGACAAAAATCTCATGTAAATCACCCCATTTCCTTCCTATATCACGGGCCAACTCCATAACTTCAGCGGTAGTTGTTATTCGATTGTCGGATCCATGCATCACTATCACCCTAGGAGTATTACTCCACAATTGAATTATCTTTTCTGTGGACAATCCATGGCCATCTGGAAGGTCTGCAATTATTGAGTGCACATGCATTATTGTCGTTGGAACTGCAACAGCCAGACTATTGATTTCAATTTCAGGCTTGACGGTCATTACATCGGGACCATGGTGGCTTGGGACCTTTAGAACCGGCTTAATAGCATTAATCGGCCCTTTACTTGAATCTCCGGGGTCTGCAGCTCTACGAATCATAGTACATTCGACTTTCAAAGATCCACATTGTTCGTACAGGGGGACTAGTGTTCGAGAAAGACCTGTCGTATTACATGAAACTACCCTTGTCCCCTGGGCATTCAAATTCATATCATGGTTGGCAGAGGATGTATAGGATAAACCGGTCAAATCGTGTTTTTCCCCGCCTTGGAAGATGTATTTGATTCCTGCAGATTGGTATTTTTCGAGATTTTCTGCCCCTAGCTTTCCAGGGGAACAGTCCACAACAACGTCAGAGATTGAGAGCAGGTCAGAAATCCCGCCTAGACATTCATAACCAAATTCTGAAAATTTCTCTATCTGATCTATACTGTCAAAGGTACAATACAGCGGGAATCCCTTCTTCAGAGCAAGCTCACATCCGAAGCTTGGTCCAGTTTTTGTTACGCCGACTATTTCCATATCATCTTGTGCGTCTACAGCATCGGCAACCCTCTTTCCAATTGTGCCAAAACCATTTATTGCGACCTTAATTTTCCCCATATTCAGCCCTCAACTTTTACTGTGGTACTACTACGGTTGAAGGATGCATATGAACATAGCGAAATCGGCAAGAGTCAATAATAAGTCGCCTCTTTCTCCATTCAATGGGGACCCAGAAGGAGTGAATGGTATGAGAGAAAATGCCAACAAGAGCGTGAAGCTCAACAGAGACTTGGATACATATGTCCAGAAGGCCTTGGAACAAGATAGGCCAGTAAAGATAGGGTGGGGTAGGGCTGGTGACGAGAGACCTAAAGAAGGAGAATTCGGAGTATTAACCCACCTCCCAAAAGGGGCTAGAGTGCTTTGTTTAGGAAATTTAGGAGATTGTGTAGGGGCTGCTAATCGTGGTGGAACTATGACACTTAGGGGNAGTGCTGGATCTATGCTGGGATCTTACCACGATTCTGGCAAGACTGTAGTCGAGAAAGATGTTGGAGATAAGGTTGGATTCGAAATGAGCGGAGGAGAGATTTCGATTCAAGGATCGGCGGGAAACGATGTGGGGGCCGGAATGACTGATGGAGCGATAATAATTAGAGGGCATACTGAGAATAAGCCTGGAGCAGGAATGAAAGGTGGATCAATATTAGTAATGGGCTCAGTTGGTTCTGATCCCGGAATAGGTATGAGAGGTGGGAGAATTATCATTTCGGGTAGTTGTCCACCACCTCCAGAGGGAGTAGAAATGAGGTCAATAAAGAAATCGGAGATTTCAGAGTTCAGTAAAATATTAGATCCGATGGGTCTTTCTCTGAATGAAGATNCACTTGTGTTGGAACCAAGTAATATCCTTCCTGAAATCGAATCGAAGCAAAAGAGATTCATTGAAGAACGATTTGAAAAAATTGCTCTACACCCGAATGATGGTGCCTTAGCTGATCATTCACCTTTGGATTACTACTCTCTACTTGTACCCGGCGACTCAGAATCGGAAGGAGTACTACTGCGGCTTCCATGGATAATTTCTTGTCAATCTACTAACGATGATAAACAGTGGAATGGAGTCGATGTAACAGCAATAGTTAGGAAAAATCCAAGGAGAAATGATTTTTTGATTGTAGGGAGAAATGAGTTTGTAGACTCTATTGAGTTTTTAGGTGATTGTGCCGGTTTGATTTTCGATATTACTGAGTTTGCTGGGAGTAACGATGCAGAGATAGAGGCACTGCTGATATCACTTAGGAGTCGGATGTCTGATAACTCACTTGTAATGTTGAGGGGAGAAATAGGGCGTATCGAGCATTTGTTCCGAATGGTCATGGAATTGGAATTGGACGGAGCAGTTGTTGATTGTTCTTCTTCTAGTGGTTCGAAGCTTCCCTCTGCACTACCAAGGATAGGAATTTCTTCTAAAGGGATGGGCATAAGTGGTAGTGGGAAATTTATAATGTTAGAGATAGACCAAGAACCGGATGCAAAGGATCTAATGATTGCCATAGCAGCCGGATGTACAGCCTTAGTTTCTCCATTAAACGGTTCCGAACCGGGAGAAACAATGGGCGAAATAGAAAATTCACTTAGAGGATTAATGAGAGAAATTGGAGTAGATAGGATCGAGAGGGTTGGTAGAAGAAATCTAAGAGCTAAAGACTATGAAACAGCTGCAATATCAGGCCTTCGCCTAATTGGATATGATCGTCCATTGAAAATGTGGCTAGACTTGAGGTGATTTCCTGCCGACTCTAGAATTCAAACATTCCACTTTAAGATACATTCAGAGTATCAATGATGTTGTTCATGAATCAGAAGCATGGCCTAACTGGCTTCCGGAGATAGGGTGCCCAGTTGATAGAAATGATGATGATTCGATTGAGGTCGAGGTTTTTCCGGACAGACCGGACTTACTTAGTCACGAAACGATCTCAAAGGCATCTAGATCTTTTCTTTCTACCAGTAAAACCGAGGTAAATCTGCCAGTGAATAAAGGAAATATTGGCATGGTAGTCGATCCTTCCTTGGAGAAAGTCAGGCCTGTGGTAATGGGTGCAATCGTCAGAGACGTGAATACGGGATCTAATATTGAAGAAAAAGATGAGTTTATCCAGTCGCTAATGGATCATCAGGAGAAATTGCATCTAACATTGGGTAGAAAAAGAAGATTCGCTTCAATTGGAGTTCATGATTTGTCCTCCCTAAAACCGCCCTTTCTTATGACTACGGTTCCATCATCATATACATTTACCCCACTGGCATGTGAAGAAGAGATGAGTATAGAAGAGATTCTGGAGATTCATCCCAAGGGCATGGAATACGCTCATCTTATGGAGGAGATGAGGGACTTTCCAGTTATTCAAGACTCAGATGGCAGAGTTCTTTCTTTTCCACCGATAATAAATGGAAGCCATACTACAGTAAATGAACATACTAGGGACTTTTTCATCGATGTGACGGGATGGGATGTGAGGTCATGCGAAGCATGTCTGCTACTCATCTGCCTTTCCATGTCCGAGAGAGGCGGAGTTGTTGAAAGCATAGAGATTACAGGATTTGATGGAAGTAAAGAAATTCAACCAATAGGAGATGCCAAGATTCATAGAATTCCGGAGAAATTGATCAACAAGATTCTTGGCCTTAGACTCAGTAATGCAGAGCTATCGAAGTCCATTGATAGGATGGGTGGGTCACTTCTAGAAAGTAGGACAGTGACAGATGGTCCGAACGAATATGGACGATGGGTAGACTGCGTGGTGGGAGATACAGAGCACCTAATTTCAATGCCCAGATGGAGATCCGATATTATGCACCCAATAGATGTGGTAGAAGATATTGCAATAGGATTTGGATTTGAAAATCTTCCACAGAGATTTTCCAAAATGCACATTGATGCAACTCCATTGGAATCATCGCAACTCAAAAGAAGGTTCGGTGAAAGTATGAGGGCATGTGGCCTTCAGGAGGTTCAGACTCTAACACTGTCAAGCGAAAATGACCAATTTGAAAATGTTCGATGGCCGCGAAAAGAAGATGTGGTCAAGATCGCGAATCCAATAACTTCAGAGCATACAATTCTTAGACAGTTCATACTCCCTTCCCTACTAAGATTGTTAGCTGCAAATAGGCATCATGAGTTGCCGCAGAGAGTTTACGAACTTGGAGAGGTTGTTAGGGAGTCAAAGAACTCAGTTAGAGGTGCATGGACTTGTGCGGAAGTAGGCAGTGGTTTTACTTCGGCCAAGGGAATAGTTCAGGCTTTTCTCAGGGATATGGGAATAAACGCTGATGACGTTGAATTTAGTCCTACACCTAATGGTCATGGGCCATGGATTCATGGCAGAGGTGGTCAGATATTCTTTAAGGAGAATAAAATTGGAGAGTTTGGTGAGATTGATCCAAGAATAAGTAGTATATTCGGGATTAAATCTCCAATTCAGGCCGGAGAGTTAGATCTTGAGGTTGTAGGCGAACTAATTCCTGATCCAATAAACTAGTAATCTCACCCCTCCTTTTTGGAGAGAAGTTTCATTGCATCAATAAATTTCTTATCGTTCAAATGTTCTTCTTCCTCTTTTTCCTCCTTTTTCGTCTTTCTCTCGTACTCGACAACATTTTTCATGTAGCTTTTTCGGGAGACGCTCGGTCTGTCCGGTTTCTTCCTCCTGAATGGCCATATAGGTCCCATGTCAATGGAGTATGGTGTGCAAACATCAGTATTTCCCCAAAATGAGTCAATAATCAGGAAATTTATGGGGTTGATTACTGTGGTTACTTTGTGGTGACAGGAGACGTAGGGGTTGATGAGGCCGGGAGAGGTCCTGCATTAGGTCCCTTGGTCGTTTGTGCAATTTCTATGCCAAAATATGATCGGGAGATTCTAGCAGAAATAGGAGTAAAAGACTCAAAAAAACTTACCAAAAAACTGAGAGAGAGCATGTATAAGGAAATAATCGCAAAATCTATTTCTAGAAATTGGTCTATTGGAATAGAGATTTGTGAAGCAGAAATGATTGACAAATGGATGTCAACGGGGAACTTGAATAGTTTGGAGGTAAGATTGTTTGCAGATGCAATCTGTAAAGTAACCAATCCTACCAACTACCCTTCGATTTTTCTAGATGCTTGTGACGTAAATGAAGCAAGATTTGGGAAAAATGTGATTGCATCTCTTGGGAGTGAATGGTCGGGATGTGATGTATTTTCCTTGCATAAGTTGGATGAAGCGGATACTCTAGTTGGTGCTGCAAGCATAATTGCAAAGAAGGTAAGGGATGATGAGGTAGAAAAATTATCCAAGCAGGTTGGTATGAATCTGGGTTCTGGATATCCTGCGGATCCTTTAACAAAAATTGCGATAAGAAAATTATGTAATTTTGAAGCGCCCCATAAATGCCTCAGATGGAGCTGGGCGAATGTGGAGAGAACCTGGATTGAAGAGAATAAGAGGCCGATGCCAAAAAGATATTTGGATGATGGCGAAAAGACTCAATCCGCCATTGATGAATGGAAACAGTAAGAATGGTGAAATGCCAGATTTACTTGGTATTATCGATAATCATGGCGGAAGGAGTGGCATGGGAGTCCGATGTCTCCCTGGCAGTTAGAAAGTATGCTCTACAAAATTCACTCGAATATGAGGGCAAAGGACAGTCCGGAAGTGTACTAGGGAGGCTTCTATCAGAAAGAGAGGATCTACGATCCAAGGCTAAGCAATTAATGGAATTGGTAGATCTTGAGGTTATTCGTGCAAACCGTATTGCATTAGAGAGTGGGATTGAAGCTGTCAGATTGGAATTGGAAGGAATTGATCCTGCCGCGGTTCAAAGAGAAAGGCATCGAAAAAATGAGGGCCTAAGGGAGCTCCCGGGAGATACGTCTGAAGTCGTACTTAGATTCGCACCAAATCCGAATGGTCCACTTTCAATCGGCCACTCAAGAGGAGTAGTAATCAACTCGAAATATGCTGAAGAGTACAAGGGAAAGATGGTGCTAAGATTTGATGACACCGACACTAAAGTTAAACCACCACTAATCGAAGCTTATGCTTGGATAGAAGAGGAGTATGAATGGTTATCGGGAAAACCGGCCGATATTATAGTTAAGGCAAGTGAAAGGATGCCAATATATCTGAAATTTGCTAGAAAGATGATTAGAGAAAATATTGGTTATGTTTGCCGATGCAAGGCGGAGGAATTTAGAAAATTTCGAGAGGTAAAAATTAGCTGCCCTTGTAGGGATACAAGCACTGAAGAAAATCTCCACCAATGGGAAATGATGGTAGAAGGGAAAATTGAGGAGGGAGATGCAGTTGTCAGAGTTAGGACGGATATGTCTCTTCCAAATCCAGCACTTAGGGATTGGCCGGCACTTAGAATTCAACATTCACCCCACCCATTGGTTGGTGATAGATACAAGGTCTGGCCACTTCTAGATTTTCAAAGCGCCATAGAAGATCACGAGCAGGGAGTAACGCATATTATTCGAGGAAAGGATTTGATGGATAGTACGAGAAAACAGACGATTCTGTATGATAACTTTGGTTGGACCTATCCAGAGACCCTGTATTGGGGGAGGGTTAAGGTTAACGAATTCGGGGGTTTTTCAACTTCATCGATTAGAAAATCTATCGAAGAAGGCAAGTACTTAGACTGGAATGATCCAAGACTGCCGACAATAAAGGCGCTGAGGGGAAGGGGTTTTGAGGCTCAGTCAATTAGGGAATTCTGGTCCGATATTGGCCTTACTCAGAAGGATATTTCAATTTCAATGAAAACTATTGAGTCATTTAATTCAAGCATTATTGACTCAAAGTGTGAAAGGAGAGCCTTTGTTGCGGCACCATTGGAGCTTAATTTGGATTCCGAGGGAAGAGTAGATGATTTGGAAATACCCAAACATCCTGATAAAAAAATCATTGGAAACAGAAAATGGGAGATAGGGGGCTCAATTTTAATACAATCTTCTGATTTAGATTCTGAACATTTGAGACTAAAGGAGTTTGCAGATGTAGAAATCCGTGGAAAAAATGTTTCAATACAGAGTCATGATAGAACAGACAGCAGAAAAATAATCCATTGGATTCCGGCAAATATGGGCAAGAGATGCGTTTTGGCGACCCCCATTGGGGATGATTTGATTGAAACTATAGGATTCATTGAAGACTTTGAATTAGATGTTGGGGTGGTTTATCAATTCGAGAGATTAGGCTTTGCTAGAGTTGAGAGCATAGATAGCGAGCAAGTTAGGATATCATGGCTTCACAATTAAGCCGAATTTTGAGTTTACCCCATAAGTTGCCAATAATTCTCACTTAGATGCGTGGCATTGAAGGGTATGAGGCGAATCAGAAGGCGTGGGGCGTCAAGTATGAGAGTTACCGCAATACTTTCATCCATGTTGGTAATTATCATTTTCTCACCCGTAGCGGTACAGTCAGAAGAGTCAAATTCCTGTTGCGAATCTACTGATTTCAATTTATTTCTTATTGGGGAGGCCGATAGCGGCCAGTTGACTCCATTTGGATCAGACTTAGATGAAGAATACGAGGTAGAAGTAACCTCTTCAGTTTTAGGAGAGGTAGAAATTGGTTCATGGATGGTAGAATGGGGCGAAGATGGATCATATTCTTCTGGGACCTGGACATTCATCATACCCTACGAAATTATTGACTCAGCAGGAGTATCGGCGAATGCCACTGTAGTTCTGAAAATCGGAGGCAACACTTACGAAAGCTCTTCCCAGATTCCTGCATTATATCTGACTGGTTCTGGTGAATTACAAGTTCCAGTGGAGGTGGAAGCAGGGGAGATATCCAAGAATGATAAAATCGAGGTTGATTTTTCGATAAGAAGCGTAATTTTTTCAAACCCGGGAAGTGAGTCCGGAATAAGGTTTCAGTGGGGTTCAACTGAAATGGATGCATCTCTGTCTATTTCGTTCCCCCTAGTTCATGTCGAAATTAGAGAAGCTAACGTTAGAGGAGATTTAGTCTTCTTTCCAGTTAGACTTACATCTGGATTCGGCGATAGTATGTGGACAGCTTCTACTGGATTTCTCAAGGTTAATAATGAGGATATCTCAGAGAGCCCGATTGTTAACTCAAATGACGAATGGGTGGATGTGACCTTTGTTTGGCGGCCCAGTGATTCTGTGGCAGGTACTGTTAGGACTGATTTTCAGCTGACGCCTCAGGACTCCCTTAGTATCGATGTCGACAAGATTCACGATGTTACTCTTGGGGAAAATACTGGCGATAATAGTTGGTATCCAGATGAGGAGCCCCCTCGAGATGGCGGATCAAGACTGCAAGTCACTATAAATTGCGAATATGATGGTAACTCGATAGATAGTGATACTATAATTCGTTTTGATGGTGCCATGTCTCAGTGGACTAGATGGGGGCTTGACAATATTGGAAACAAAAGTCTTGGTTCAAACAGTTGGTGGAGGAACCTCAATACTTACACTAATTCTGTAAGTTCTTCGGAAAAACAGAACGGGCAGGTTGATGACTCAGAACTCAGTGCACTGGAGAATCATCTGAGAGGGTCGAAGTCGGATCTTAAGTCATTTCTTTCAATAGGTTTGATGATTGATCCTGAATCGGTTTTCGGAGTGGATCCAGTGGATTTCGGACCAATGACAATTTCAGTAGATCTAGGTAAATCCAGGGCATTTAATTCTGAATTAATATCCATAACTATCACTTCGGAATATGATGTCCAAGAAGATAGTCGGCAGACGTTGATCGAAGACTTCGTTAGACCTGGAGGATATGATTTCTGGGACGAAGTTTCGTTTTCATTCGAGATTAGAACTGGTGTACTTTCAGGATTCAGCGGTGTTAACTTAGATAATGAAGAAATCGATTACAATCATAGAAGATGGATAATTACTGAAGTTCTTTCTCTAGAAGATTCAGATATCCAATCCGACGAAGATTTCCGTCTGGAGTTTATGGCTAGTAATGCGCTTCTTTTCAGTCCTCTGATTTCTGCAACGATTTCGGTTTTTGCTCTTTCTATAGCACTTGGAATAGGGATGGCTCTAACCAGGCGTAGAACTAGAGTTCCCAGTATGATTGTGATTAGTGTTTTAGGAATTTTATCCCTAGCAATATACTGGCTCGGTTTACCAATGCCCATAGTTCTGGGAGTAGTTGGATCGAGCATCCTACTTGTTTTCCCGGCAGCAATAATTTCTCCAACAAAATCATCCGAAGATCGAGTAAATACGGGAATGGCGCTAGGCAGGGTGAAGTGTCCATCTTGTGGAAAGAAAAATACAGTTGAGTCCGACGTTAGACCTCTGAGGATTGATTGTTACGGATGCGGAAGCACTCTGAGGATCGAGTAATTATATGGAACCATCTGAAATTAATGAGTCGGTAACAATAGAAGAAGCTACTCTTGGAGAGTTTATTTCCCATAGTTCAGATGCTTTGGTAATTTGTGAGTACAAATCAATTTGCCAATCTATTCCAACAACGCAGTGCCAAAGAAGCTCCTCCATCCTAGGCGTCGAAGTGGATCTTGAATTCAGTCCCGGAAGGACAAATGAATCCATTAAATACTCCTTTTCTTCAAAATTCAATGAGTTCCAATCATCTTTGGCCTCAGAAATATGACTAGTTTCGATCCAAGGATAATTTCGAGAGTCGGGAGAGTGGACTTCGGTAACCGGAACTATTCGGATTGAACCCTCCTCGGTCAAAAAATCTCTGATTGATGTAAAAACTGGATCATAAGTAGTATCCAGTGATTCACTAATCCAGTTTCCTGACAAAGCCCATGGCCTCATTTTTCTGATTCTAGTACTTGATGGAGAAATGATCTGAGCGACTGCATGAGCTTGTGCAACAGTACTCAATGGGCCCTTTCGCGAATCTCCCCTACTCCCTCTTAGGCCCTCAACAATTTGTGGACAAAGGGAGAAGACGCCCATATCCTGTTCCAAAGCGATATTTTCTAGATCTTCTACAATCTGTAATGAAGGAATTGAGTCAGGAGATTTGTTAGTGAATCTCCTCTTATATGGAATTGATTGATCGATTAGTGCTGCTTCTATTGGGGCTAATGACAGAGCCCCAACCAAAGTAGGTTTGGAAAGAATGAGTATAGATTTTCGTGAGGTAGAAAAAAATCTTACTATTTCACTAAAATAATCACTCAATGAGTTGAAGATTTGTAGTCTGGCCAGTTGCCTCACATCTTTTCGAAGGAAAGAGAGTTCAAATTACTACTGATTATTCGACCATGAGGCGCAATTGGTCTCTTTTGTAAGTCCAATCAGAATCAATCTGATTTTTCTCCTTGTAATATCGAGATAGGCGTCTTATCTTAGACTCACAAAGTTCCAATTGTCTCCTATTATGCAAATCCTTTGAATTCTCAGAAATATGGTCTATCAACCTTAGTGCCCTCCTCATTAGACTCATCAAATCCTCTGGATATCCGGATTTGATTTCTAAACGTGCAAGGGTCTGTGAAAGTCGCTCCCCCATTACAAGGCGTACATTTGGAACTCCATGTTTATCCCTTAGAATTGTTCCAATCGAAGCGTTCGTATGGCCCTCCTCAGCTAATTGAGCGACTATTTCCTCGATTTCCTTCTTATCTGTATTTGACCACTCAGGAGGGTTGGCCGAATGAGGCTTATTGGATCTACTTTTTCCTTTTCCCTTGCTATGCATTCGAGCCAAATTACCACCTCTGGTGGCCGGCCGTCCTGCTCTCCCTCTATAACCACTACGTAGTATTAATGAGTTTTATGTCCTCAGATTCTATGTCTTGATTTAGCCAGTTTTCCTGGGCCATGTGGCCATTCCCAACCTGGAGCAAGTACTCTGGCGGAACCAATTAATTGCCCTCTTTGGATTACACGAATTTCATCGCCCACTAAAATATTAGAGTCATTTCTTTTTACCATATTTGGAAAGATGTCGCCTACCCAATCTACTTCCTCATGTAACTCAACCATATTGAGAGCATCATTATCATGCATCAACCTTATACATGCTTTTGACATTAAGAATCGCCCTCTTCTAGGGTCCCATTTAGCCATCTGGTCTCCGTTTTTTGAGATAGTCAATATTGGAGGTCTGCCTCTAACTTTACAGTCATTCAACCAATCATCAAAGCCATGTATAAATCTAGAAATTGACTTCAACTTCTCCACTCTATGAGAGAGTTCTTCTGGAATATCATTCAATTCGATACAAGCAGATTTTACCTCTATCGATAGTCTTTCCAACGCATCTTTTGATCCGGCAGAATCATGAATCCTAGTGTCGATAATATTAGAAATTTGAGAGGTATAATTTAATCCTGAATGGTTTATCACGGTAGAATATCCAACCCTACTAATTAATTGGTCGAGCATTTCGTAAATCATGGTCAATTCGCCAGTATCCCAATCTCCAGTCACAGGAATATCATAGTGAGCGGCTGGCCACAAATCTTCTAGCTCCCTTGGAACCAAGCCTAGTGGAGCAGTCACCATTACCTCGTGTGCTCTGATATCACGTATCTGTTTCCGGAACCTGGAATGGCTTTGTGATAGCTTGTAAGGCTTCTTTGCTGAGCACGGTAGAAGAATCAAAATATCCTTCTGATGTGGCGGTGGCACATATTTGTGTGAAATATTATCCCTCCATAGCCTAATTGTCGCGTCATTCCTACTTTCAAAGGAATGGCATCTTAGTATCTTTCCGACTTCAACGCAGCTATTTGTAATACCAAGTCTATCTGTAATCTGATATGAAATCTGATCATGAATTCTTAGATGTTCGACCGATCGGGGGCTGGAAGTACTTTGTCTCTCGGCTAATTCCCTAAGAGATCCATCCCTGATAGCGGATCTGATTGCAGAAATCGAATTAATCCACAGTTCTGCTTGGAAATCAGTATCTAAATCCTCTCCGGTGGATGGCTCTGGTAGCCTGGGGCCATTTTCTGTTAGAAGAACACCCAATGAGTTTGCCTGTCTTGATCTGGCCATATCGAAAATGTCGACACCCATCCATGATAGTAAAGCACAATTATCTGGACCAGATATACCAGGAGTCCAAATTAGAGAAGAAGGAAAGGTGGTTCTAATTGTCAATATTGCCTTCTCGAGCATTCCACGGTTATTGGCTAGTTGAGGTGAGTCGATAAGGACAATTATGGATGGTTGATAGTCCAAATCTAATAATTTCGAATCATGGTGGAGAGAATTCCAAGATACGGGAATTACCTCCTTTCCAAAACCAAATTCTCCAGAGTTTGAATCTACAAGGCTTGGAGGTAATGCTAAACCGTTTCCGAACGACCATGATTCTTCAGATTCAAACGGAAAACAAAGGTTTGACCTAGTTCTGATTTCCAAAGTTGATGGAATAGCAATTGAATCTGATTTTGAAACCAAAGGAGCGATTGAAATTGGGATTTCAGGATCTTCTTTGGCTAATATCAGACAAGGTGACCATGAGGGGGGATTATTACGATCTCCTAGAGAAATTAGCCTGGAAAAGCGATCTCTAGAGATGACATTTCTCCCTATGGGTCTCTCAGCCATTAGCACTCCAATGAAGCATTTCGCTTGAAGGATTCTAAGGTGTGGTCGTCTTCGCATACCTGATGAAGAAGATTCTTGTGATTCCATTGATGATTGTGGGGTTGCTAATTACGAATATTTCTCATGCAGAAATTATGTCTGTGAATGATGTAAAGTTTGAGGAAGGAGAAGCCCCGGAAGAGTCATGGAAGCTAACTGGAATCACACCAGAATGGCAACGAATTTCAATTGGCAATATATCCTTCACGGGAAACTTTTCTGATAATGATTCAGTTGATGTTTTCGCTCTAGAGATAGTCTCTGAGAAATTGACAAGAGTTGGTTTCTCCATAAGGGATTCAAATTTCTCGGCAGGGATTAGCATTCAAAGATTGAATCAAAGTTCATGGTCTATTGAAGATTTTTCTACAGTAGAAAATGTATGTGAAAATGATACTAATTGGAGTTGTGGAGAAATAGAATTGGGGAATGGACTTCATGCTATTCGATTAGAAAGATTGGGGGACTTCGAAAATAGCTTTGAGTATAATTTCAAATTACGAAATCTTGGAGAGTATGATGATGATAGTGGAGTTTTTGTTAATCTTGCATGGAAGTTTACGCCATTCTATATTTTTGCTGGAATTTTTCTAATTCTCCCCTTGGTAGTTGTCTTATGGTGGAACAAGGAAGATCTATTTGGGAAAGTCGGGAAGAATAGTGAAATAATGGAATATGAAAGGAAATCATTAATTTCACTTAAAGAGCGATTTACAGATGACGATAGAAATTTTGAGAGAAATGAGATAAAGTCGTTTCTGAAGATTCTTGGAGAGCGATCTTGGGAAGCAACAAGGAAGGAATTCGGAAGCCCGGAAATAAGACATCATACTAAAGATCTTGAGATTTGCGCTTGGAGATTCGGCTCATCAAGTAAAACCATTATACTAGGGTTGAAGACTATGCTAATTGATTGTGAAATGTCCGCAGTTCGAATTTTCTCCCCACTCGGACAGCCTGCTTCTATAGAAATGGTTGATCCCGAGTATATTTTTAACGATGACGAGATATTCATTGGAAAAATAATATCTGAAACGACTATTTTCTTGAGAGTAAAATTGAAGAGTTCCCATTCTAATCTGAATATTCATTTTTCCGGATTGGTTGAAGGAAATCCGGTAGCTGCCTCCCCTACCAACTCAATAAGCAACGAGGACGAGTGATCATCTATTTCTCCTTGATTTGGCCTCTTCAAGTATCCTCTCCTCTATTGGGGGCAGTAGTGAATCCAACTCATCCCTTATTTCCTTGATTTTATTCTTTAATGACCTAGTCTCTTTGGGAGGTAAGATGAGCCTTAGAACTACTGTAACAGAACCTCTCACTGAGGTGTTTCTGCTATGGGGAAGTCCTCTTCCGCGAATTGTGATAGTCTCTCCAGGATTTGAACCGGGAGGGACCTTAATTAGCAATTTGTTTGAGTCTATATGGGGAATTTCTATTTTGACGCCCAAAGAAAGATCGGCGTAACTCAATGGTAGGGCCATGAGTAAATCGGAACCATCCCTCTCGAACCATGGATGCCTTTCAACGTCAATTTCAATAAATAAATCTCCAGAAGTACCGTTCATAGAATGGGCTGCCTCCCCTTGACCCCTCATTCGAAGTCTTGTACCGGCGCTAATTCCTGGAGAAACTGAAAATTTCACCCTCATAGACTCGTAGGTTCTTCCTTCCCCTTTACATTTCTTACAAGGATTAATCACAATTCTCCCAGAACCCCTGCATGATGCACAATCTTTCCTAATCCTCTGTCTAAACGGCCCGATCATTGAGATCTCATCGATCCTCCCCCTACCTTCGCAAGAAGGGCAGTTTCTAGAGCCACCCTCGTCGCTTGAACCACTTCCTTTACAAACACCACAATCCTTCAGAGCCTCTATTTCTAACTCGTCTTCCATGCCATCCATTGCAGCTTGAAAGGGAACTGTGTGATGGACAAGGAGATCTGATCCCCTAGATGAGCCGTTACGAGGAGAACCGCCAAAGAACTGTGTAAAAATTGACTCGAAGCCACCGCCAAATAGGTCATCGAAGTTGATATCTACACCTTGGAATCCACCTGAGCCGAATGGAGATCCGCCTGGCCTATCGTGGCCGAACATATCGTACTTTTTTCTCTCATCGGGATTTGAAAGTATTGCATATGCCTCTTGGATCTCTTTGAAACTAGACTCTGCATCTGGATTATCTGGATTTTTATCTGGATGAAATTTCCTAGCGAGGGAACGGAATGCGTTCTTTATATCTGAATCTGAGGCATCCTTGGATATTCCAAGTATCTCATAGTAGTCTCTCTTATTTGGCATGTCTTCGCCCCATTGGTCACAAGCGGCTCCTATCAATCGTTCCCCAGTCAAGAAATATATGCTCCGCAAGAATTGCAATAATTCGAGTCTGCCTCATTATATGTTGAACAGTGGTTACACAATTTCGCCTGTAAGGATTTAGAGTCTGCGACCGACCACTTTGAATCACTATAAGTTTCATTTGAAGTGCTCTTTGTCAGGGGGTTTTGCTCACGCTTCTGGAGTTCGATTCTTTTTGACGCCGATTTTTCGATAGAATCTGAAAGGAAATCAGTGATTTTTGAGAATATTGGAATATTTCCTTTCGTTTCACTGGGTTTTGAGGAGTCTTCCTTTTCATGGCCATCTACTTGTATCGAGTATTCGGTATTTTCAAACATTTCACCCTCTGTGTGTTCGCCTTCCTCTCGGTTGATCCCCCCTATTTTTCCCTGCATTCTTCTTCTGAGGATCGTCCCTTTTCTTCCTTTAGAATCCGAATAAGCACTAGCCTCAAGTTTTTGAATAGCAATTTCTCCTTTATCCCAAAGACCCTTTTCCTCCATCCTATAAGTCCTAGATAAACCTCTGATTGCTTTGGACCTTCTATATTCATGATCATAAACAGAGATATATCGGAACATAGCGAATAACCCAATTAACAAACCAAGAAGATGGATGGATACCTGAATAAAATTATCGTTTGACATTGCTTCATTGAGATCCGGCGAAAGAATTCTAAATGTTAATAGTATTAGATTGGGTACCAAGACTAAAGCAATGGAAACCAAAACAGAACGTTCTGACATGATAGTACGCCCTAAGCCATCGGTTTGAATTGTTCGTGTTGAAGTTCCCGTTATCACTATTAGTAGATAATCCCAGCATCAAGTATGGAACCCAAAATTTTAGTTTCTACGAAAATTGATCCATTTGAAGATCCGAATTTAGTTATTAGATCGATTAAATCGATTTTTCCAGATTGGAAACCTGATTTTGTACCTGAGAGGTTTTCGTTTCCTTCTGGAACGAATTCTCATAAAATCTCTGGCGAGGTTCAGACAATTGATTTCCTAATATCTATCTTAAGACAGAATCGGATTCTAGATACCGCAATGGATGCTATGACTATCGGCGCAAGTAAGAATGAGTTGAGTTTCTCCCTATCAAGGCAATCTGCGTCCATAGGTAAAGCGTCTTTTGTTCTAAATAACGAAGTTCCACTGGGAGGCTCAATTCGTGTCTCAATAATTGGGGATGACGTGGATATATGGGTTGAGCAACAGACATGGCATAGCGGTCGAGACAGAATTCCCAGGGCCGTAGGTGACGAGTTATCTATGTCAGAATCCGGAAAAGCTACTGAGTGGTTTGGAAAAGATTCGTAAAATGATAAAAATATCGATAATAGAATAAACCACATTTGGATGTTGGGATCAGAACTAATAGTCGTGATTTTCTATATGAATTAGTAGACAAATTCATCCACTAGCAGTCCTCGCAATGATCGTGGAAGAAGAGTATGTAGTTCGACTAGAACAGGATGAAAAGTCCATCTCTAGCCCCTTTGGGATAATTTCAGCTATATGGAAAGAGTTGAGTGGTGGCATAGGCCCATGGGGCGCAATTAGGCCACTTTTTGCAGTATTACTTTCACTAGTACCATTTCTTTTTCTAGGGCAACACTTCAATAGAGAGCATAGAAAGGGTAGAGAGTGGTTTCTGATCCAATTTCCATTAGTTCCGGCCTTTCTGTGGCCATTCCTATTTCTATTCTCCATAGCAGATGCATGGTGGGCATCAAGTCGGATTGTAGCTACATCTGAGACTAAAACTCGTCTAGAAACCGTCACTCAAGACTAGAGGGCTGAAGAGCCCCCCTGGACTTGAAACCTCGGAGAGTTGTTTTCTAATTTCCACCTCCCACTGCCTCAATTCCTGAAGGGCATGTGTGAATTCTAATTCACTTTCATTGACTACAGTTCTAATTAGAGTATCAAGAATATCTATCCTATCTTGGTCGACCCTATCGATTAGTTTTTCTAGAGGGAATGAAGATAGGTCTTGGACCAAGATACTGTCACCATTAGAGGGTTCTATGGGGATAGGAAATAAGATAGTTTCAGGCAGAGTTTCATCGGATTTGCTGGCAGCCATTTTCAAAGAATCTAATAAAATCCTGATGTATTTTGAAACTACTAAAGCTATTTCGATTACAGGCATACTTAGTTGGTCTGTAAGATGGACCATATTCTCTCTAAGGAAAAGTAGCTTTTCGTTGGGGCTATCATTAGTATCTGGTACAGACCTCTGGCCCTCATCCATAGTCTTCTGCACAGGCATTAGCAAATGAAACTTTGACTATGTTGTCCTATCATCATATCTAATTGGGGAACCACTATTTCCTCTAATTCCATCAAGAAGATCGTCATCAATCTCAAAGAAATCATTAAGCCAATCCCCATCGGTATCCCAATTGGTTGGATCGGTTCCTTCTGCAACTAAATCTCCATCTATATCCAAAATCCACCAACCAAATGCATACTCTCCCGAACCGGGATTTGGTAAATGAAACATGTCTCCTGCAAGCCTATTGTATTCATCGGCCCATGCCCCATTGGCTAATATCTCATCATCACTGGAGTTAACTTCCTGATAATTTTCATCATTATCATCAATTATTAGGGCATACAGATTATCCTCATCGTTGATTTTATTTATTCTAAGGTAATTGGAAGAAACTGAGTTTGAGCCAGAGCATGTCCCTAGAAGGGTCTGCCTCAATTGCCACCATTCTTCTACTTCTTGGCCAGAACAATCGAAAAGAGTTGAAGCCCTAACAATCGAAGGAGAGGAGAGTGTTGCATTAACTACTGCATAATATTCCTGAAAATTATTGTATGGAACGTATTGGCAACTCGAACCACTACAATCCCACTCACCATCATTATCTGGATCCTCAGAAGCATCGTTTGGATTCGTTGGATCATGTGTGAACCAAGTCCACCCCAGTGAAGGTCGAGTGATCTGTCCATCTGACAGATCAATTGGTTTCCAGATTTGGGGAGTAACTTGCTGCCATTGAACCTCAATCTTGAGGAAAGAAGACCAATTGTCGTTGGTCTCATTCCAGCCCCTGTAGTATTCGTAGAAATCTGGCATCATATCTCCATCGGTATCATTGTCTAGTGGATTAGTCCCATACTTGAAAATCTCCCTTCCATCAGAGAGACTCATGTCTTGTACGTAATCTACAACTACGCCATCTTGAAACACTGGAGTCATGATGATCGAATCGGAATCTGAATCTGCATCCAGAGGGCCAGTTCCGTTGTGGAACTCCATTAAATTGGTAAAATACAGAGAGTTGGCTTCATTTCCAAATTGCTGATCTTGTGGGGATGGTAAGAATTCTCTATCTTTCCAGACTCCTTGAATAGCAGGAGAGTCCAGAATCTGTCTATCTAGCCATCCATCGGCATCGGGGTCATAACCTACGTCAAGGGGGTTTAGTGGATTTAGTGACCATCTCATTGAATTGACAGGGAGGACCTCAGAAAATATCGAGTAACAATATTCCCAACCATCTGGCATTCCATCTCGATCCGAGTCAGAATCTGTCGGATCGCTTATTCCAGTCAAAGATTTATTGAAATTGTCATAATCATGTTGATTAATTAGGCCTACTTTATCAGATGAGCGTAGACTTTTAGTTGAGAAAATTGTGTATATTTCACCCCATGCTGATTGGGAATCCATGCCCTCTTCTTCTATTAAGGCGGTAACGGCGTCATCACCATAAGATACGATGGAGGAGCTATTTGGAAAATTTCCCACCTCTAATCTCTTACCATAAGATCTCGAGTCGTATTCGGCCAAATTATCGAAGGATTCTGAATCAGAAATTTCACCATTTCCATCGCAGTCAAATGAGTCCTCATCGGAATCCTTGTCGACATCGGTGTCAGTAAGTGGATTCATTGTCCAAATATTTTCTTCCAAATCCCACTCTGTGAACCAGTACTCGTACCCATCACTCATACCATCCCTGTCTGTATCTGGATTTTTTGGATCGGTGATTCCAAAAATAGACTGGAGCATCGGCCTTGCCGGTGACCCTTCTCTCCAGTCCCAATACTGTTCCATCGCCAATTCGGCCCTTCCATCCTTACTAAACAGGATTCGATATATCCTATTCTGGAATGCTAGATTACTGATTTCCTCCGATTCTTCTCCAAATGTTGGAGCCCCGGACGGGAATGATTCCCCATTAATTGGTAAATTAGAGGTGAGGTTTAATTCGGTAATATCCCTAATCCCATCTGAGTCTGAATCATAATTTCCATCATTTGGGACAAGTGGATTTAGTGTCCAAACTTCATCAGTATCATTCCAGGATGTGAAAATTACCTCTACCCCATCAAGAAGGCCGTCTCCATCCGTGTCTGGGTTGTTGGGATCTCCAGTCCCCCCAGTTATGTTAAATTGCTCCGAGGTCACAAAATGTCCGAAGGATAGTGCAGATTCGGCTCCAATCCATGGAGATGTCACCAGAGATCCAACTGCATCGGTGAGGTAGAATTGCGGGGATGAAATTGTTCTATCGGTTTCACTCAATTCGCTATCTATAGAGTTATACTCTTCCCAATTTGACATCCCATCAAAATCTGGATCTCCCAAACCATCTCCACTATTTACTGGATTTAGTGTCCAGTCTACTTCGAATAAACTCCATCGAGAGTGGTATATCTCCCATCCATCTGGCATTCCATCATTATCTGAATCTGACGCTAATGGATCTGCTGAGCCGATGTCACCAGGGGGTAATTCAGACCAAAGAGATAGATATTGTTGGTCTATCTTTTTTCCAAAGGGCTCCTGCGCCAATCCGCCCCAGGAATCGTGAACCAGTGTTGAGATCATATTTTGAGGGAATGTAATTCCTGACTGAGTTGAGTCTTGCAAGAGAATTTCGGACTTGATGTGATATTCAAGCCAATTAAAGAATGTTTCTTCTGGTTCCAAAACACCATTGAAATTGGCATCGAAACCATCTCCATCGGGATTTTTCAATGCGTCTGAACCGTTCATTGGGTTAATTCCTGAATTAGATGAGGGCCAAAAACAAGAGTATCTGGCCTCCCAACCGTCTGGAAGGGAGTCTGAGTCTGAATCCTTCATATTTGGATTGGTTGGGGTCCAATTTGCAACACTCTCTGGAGATTCTCCGTGTGATTGTAATCCAGAAGATAGTGCCCGGGATCTTAGATTTTCCCATTCATATTCGCATAAATTAGTTAGTCCGTCACCATNAGCATCCTCCGAAGCATCGTTTGGATCGTTTGGATCAAGGGTCCATTCATTACCTCCGGTGTAAACATCACCTATCCATCTTCTATGTTTTATCTCCCATCCATCAGGCATTCCATCGCCGTCTGAATCGGGATTTGTTGGATCAGTAGGGAGATCGCTCCCCCCGCTTGAGCCCGTCCCAGACCATCCGCCCAAGTGAACTTCTTTCGCATCCTCGCCGACCGCCTGATCACAGATATATTCTGTATTCAGATAGTAGCAATCGAATAAAGATGAACCCATGAACCATCCCCAATATTCCTCCCCATCGGTGAGGCCGTCTCCATCGGAATCTGAGAGTCGCGGATCGGTACCATTGAGTCCCTCCTCAGTAGTGCTGATAAAACGGAACTCCTCCAAATTACTCCACAATCTATCATAGCCAAAACCGATTCCAGAACCTATAGAGACGCCATCAGCATCGTTGTCTCTTGAAGCATCATAGGGATTAGTAGGATCAAGCCCATGAACGAATTCCCAACCATCATCCATACCATCAAGATCTGAATCTTCAGAATGGGGATCCATTGGGGCGATATTCATGAATCTACCCGGATCGATTCCGGCGAAAATCCAAATTTTTCCTTCCCTTTCTATTGAGGCCATAGAGGTTACAAGGCCACTGATTTGTTGGCCCCCATCCATTACTCCGAGAATACCGTCTGAATCTCCCTCGAGATACCAATTACCATCCTTGGAACCAATGACAAGTAAATCATCCATGGGCAATATTGAGTGGACCTCATTAGCCCCTGAAAGCAAGCCTTCCAAATTTAACATTCGATCACTGTTAATTGCCTGTCTTGGCTGAGAAATTAGTAGATCCATTGTTATCTGATGTAATCCCCCGCCCATGCCTAACCAAACATGATCAGAACCCTGATCTGAGTCTTCAACGACTATGTCGTTGACATTCGAAGTCTTGAAAGAATCTCGTATATTCTGATTTACAAATTCTTCAGCATTATTTCTTGTGAAAATCCACCAAGGATCNCCAATTTCATTTGAACCATCAGTAGAATTCCAGCCAATTAGTCCGAAGTCAGTACCAATCAAAAGTAATGGCGATCTTCCGAAAATCTTGGCATGGGCTGCAGAGGTTGCACTTGCATTAGACTTGGAAAGAAGTGAAGAAAGAGAGTCCAANCTGGTTATCTCAATTTGATTGTTATTTTCCTCGGATATCTTGGTTTTCCAAGCTTCGCCATCGCCCAAAATCATAATGTCCTTATCGAATGATTCAGTTTCTAGAGGGTAGATAACTGAAACATGACCGATCTCTGAAGATTTCAGTGATTCCATATTTGGCAAACCGCTTTCAATCTCCATTATATGAAATCCGACATTGGATCCTAGTAGAAGAAAATCTGAATCACCTACGGTGGTTCTAGTCATAGTTTGAATTTCGATACCCGGTGGAAAATCAAAAATTGAAGATGAGCCTCGGAAAGGATCTAAGGCAGTAATGCCATATTTTGTACCTACAAGTATCCTCTCACGAGCATTATCAGAAATTATGCTATGGACTGAAGTATCAGCAAGACGGATTGCTGTGGAATGATCAAATGAGATGATTTCATCGTCTCCGGGGAAAATATGGAATCCCTTAATTCCGGGAGTTACCCCCGTGGAGTCGTCTGAATCGACCAAATACTCTTCGTAGTTACTGAATGATTCCCCCCATTGAGAAGTTCCTATTGTTGTGTCAGAAGTTATGAAACCATCACGATCGTAATCCCAACCATCAAAGTCGTTGTCTAGTAATGCATCACTAGAATTCAATGGATCTAGCCCATGATGAGCCTCCCAGCCGTCTGGAATTCCATCGCCTAATACATCTAGTGGAGCGAGAGAAAACTCATCCCAGAAAAAAAAGTCGGAGTCAGAAAATCTAGGATCAGAGCCGAGCCAGCCATCAGTTCCTGTTGGTCTTTCTACCTCAGTTTGACAAGAATATGGAGACAGTCCATCGATTTCTCCCCAGCACCATAAACCATCCCTCTCTGTTATCCAATCATCAGGTGTTCCGAATAAGTATTCTTCAGAGTTTGTGAACTTCTCGCCTATGTCAACTAATCCATCGCTATTGAAGTCAAATCCATCGCCACATCCCCAACTAAAGTCAATTTCGCATCTATCAAAATCCGATAAAGAGTCAATGGGATCCAAAGGATCGAAGTATCGGCATTCCCAGAAATTATTCGGATTTATGGGGTCATTTGGATTCGCCAGATAAAGTCCTCCGACTGTGCACATATGAACCTCATAACCATCAGGCAATCCATCGCCATCTGTATCGGAAACCCGTGGGTCCAGATATTCTCTAATTCCAGATTCAGTTTCCTCGGGACCCTTTCCAGTGAGCCCATTCCTCTCATCAAAGCACTTGTCTAGAGTATATGGCCAACAATACTCCTGAAGTGCAGTGAGTCCGTCATTATCATGATCGGTTAGGTTATCCGTTGAGTCGGTTGGATCCAGCCCTTGTATTGAGCCTTGGAAAGTAGGTAAATCTAAAATTACTTGATCACCGAAAATAACCTCATATAAATCTGGAATTAAATCGCCATCTTGGTCGGTTACTGGCGATTCAGTGCCCTCTGCAGAGTTGGGATCTGTAGATGATACTGGAGACTGAGGCCTAGTCTGGGAAACAAAGGCCAGGGAAGATAGAATGAGTATTGAAACAAAAAGTGCTGTTTGCTTCCTCCTCATAGTCACGTCTCCAGTAGATTTCCCGGCTTGAGAGATTTATCATGATGATGGAGCGTCGTTCGGACAGAAAGCTAGAGTTGTAATAGAAAACCCCCTCAGCATCAGAAATATTCTTCTGACAGAGAAAATTATGGATTGATTCAAAGGGCGTCTGTTTTGGGGCACTGTTGTGGGCATAGGAATTACACATTTGGGATCCGGAAGCAGAGGGAACTCCGCACTACTAACTTCTGATCATTGTAACGTCCTAGTTGACTGCGGATTCAGTCTGAAGCAAACTGAAAAGAGGTTAGAAATTGCAGGCATTGATCCTATTTCTATAGATTCAATTGTTGTCACTCATCATCATAAAGACCACTCGGAATCTGCACTCAGGGCTTCGAAGAAATGGGAGTCATCGCTACATTGCAATGCTATTACAGCATCTAGAATGGGTTGGGATATGGGAGAATGTTCCGTTTTTGGAAATTTAGAGAGAATTGAGATTGGNCCAAAACTAAGCTTACTCACAGTGCCAGTCCCTCATGATGACTCCGACAATGTTGCGATAATTGCCAGTGATGGTTCAGGAAACAGAGTCGGAATAGTTACTGATTTAGGGGAAGCGACAAATGACCTAATAGGTCATCTTTCATCATGTAATCATATCTCTATTGAGGCGAATTATGACCATTCTAGACTGATGGGCGGCCCATATCCTGACTCGCTAAAAAGAAGAATCTCTGGCAGAGGGGGTCACTTATCTAATTACCAAACTGCAGAAATTCTTAGTCGTGTTCTGAATCCAAAACTGGATAGCATTGTCCTCTGTCACCTTTCAGAGAAGAATAATGCGCCTCATCTGGCGGAAAGTGAGGTCTTGATGGCAATAGGAGAAAGGTTTGAAGGATCCCTATCGATATCGAAACAGATTGGTCCAGAGTTCAGCTATTGGACTGGAGAATCGGNTCCTAACATATTAGCCTCTGCATGACTATCTCCCCATTACTGCCCTATGAACTGAGTTCTGGACTTCTCTCATCCTCCCAACGGCCCCTAATTCCCTGAAAAGGGACAAAGATCTCTGGAGATAGCTCATCCTCTGTGAACGATCGGACTCAACCTCACCAAGCCTTGCAAGCAACTCTCCTTGGAGCATTCGGAAGTCATTGGATTCGGCTACTGCTAAACCATTTAGATAGTGCTCTGAGGCCTCCTCCCTTCGTCCTGCATCGACTAGTACCTGCCCCAATAACATCTCGACTTCGACGGCACTTTGGGGATCATTCAAGTCAGAAAGTGTCTCTAATGCACCCGAGTAATGTAGTAGTGCTAGATCATTATCAGAAATTTTTGCGTAAAACCTACCCAATACTGCTCTTGATCTGGCATGGAGGAAGTCCTGATCTTTTTCCTTTGTTTCCTCATAAGCTGACAATGCATGCTCTCTTGCACGATCTAATTCGCCCATCTCGATAAAGGCTGAAGCAAGTCTAATTCTCGCATCGTTCAGTTCAGGATTTTTTTCCTTCTCCAACAAATCTTCAACATTCCCATATACCTCAAGAGCTCTTCTGTTATCCCTTCTTCTTCTGAAGATATGCCCCATGTTGTTGTAACTCCTAGCAGCTCCGACCGCATCTCTAATTTCTATCTGTATCTTCAGTGCATTTCTATGCAATTCTAGCGCGTCATCCATTGCCCCTCTCTTCACTGCGATATCTGCTCTGGCCGATAGCAAACGTGCTAGCTCGAGGGTGGGCTTCCTTGATCCTAGGTTCTTTGCTGCTGCATTATACTCCTCCTCTGCTTGGTCCCACATACCNTGAATCGCTAGAATATCGCCTCTTAATTCCCTTATCAAACCCCAGCTTTTTACGTCGAATCCCCCACTTTCCAACGAATTCAATATTGAAAGAAGCTCGGTATGTCCAGAGCTGACNAGGCCATGCCCTTCTGACAGTAGTACTTCTGCCAGACCTTCTTCATCTCCAGTTTGACTTAGATGATGAATAAATTCTATCCTATCTGCAGCGTTTTCCTTCCTCCCACGATACCAATTGACGGCTGAAGAATGGAGATCATGCCTCATCTCTTCCTCCATCGAACGCATCAAGAATTCACGCACTAGATCGTGAACATCATAATTATCCGCGTCAGATTGACGAGCTAGTCCCTTCTCGACTAAATCATCAAGAAGATCTACTCCTTCCTCAATCTGATGAATTGCCCGGATAGGGATGGGTTCACGGAAAACTGCGATGGCCCCTAGAAGTCTTTTTTCGGGACCAGAGAGTCTGCTGAAAATTTCTTTCTCCACAAAGGCTTCAAGAGTGGCATGAAATGTTTCAGCGACATTGCCCCTGTTGATTAATTCCAGAATTAGTGGATGACCTCTGGAAAGTGTATAGATATGGGAGAACTGATCTGAATCCATTTTAGGTAAAGCAGTTAGAATTTGCCTACTTGATTCCTCATCAAGGCCTTGAAGGGNCATTACTAGCGTGATAATGTTTCCAGATTGGTCTGCTTCGGGAACAACCATTCTGAAAGATCGCGAAAACATAACCAACCCTACTTCTTTTAGAGGGTTGATCCTTAGTGTTAGTTCACGGAGAATCGAGAATAAGGTTTCATCTCCGACCTTGTGTAAATCGTCTATTACGATCAATGAGGGGGATTCTGATAGTCCCGCCTCAATTAGATTTACTGCCATATTTGTTTGTGGGACAGGAGAAGACGCGAGATAGTCGGAAAGATCGTTGTGACCAATAGAAGAAAGCCATTCAGCACAGGCCTCCAAAAATGCTCTTGACCCTTCCCAGTCTTGACATCTATGATAGAGAAGATTCCTTCTATGGGTAAAACGATCTAGGATCTTTGCGCAAAGAGAGGTCTTGCCGATCCCAGCAATTCCTGGAACTAGAATAGACGCTGACTTTGCTTCTAGGAGTTTTGCCATAACATCGATCTCTTTCTCTCTCCCATAGAATCTCCTAGCTCTAGGAAGGTCGTTCAAGTAGGATACTAATTGCTTCTCGATGTGTTTTGACAAGTCTCTTTCGATCAATTCGGGAGTTAATCCCGTCAGATCTATTGTTCCATTTTCGTCCATATATCGGAGCATGTCAACATGCCTTAGAGGGAGTTCAGTTTTCTCTATCGCATCGGCCAAAGTAGTATTCTCGGATTTTCCATCGGGTTGAATAATCCGTACAGAAATTTCAGAGATACGATCCCATATCTCATTGGAGACCTTGCCCCCTTCATCGGTCAAGAAGTAAGCCTTCCTCTTCCTAGATACCCCGGTAACATGCGCTTGCCTCTCAATGAGGTGGCCGGCCTCCTTCATTCCAGAAATTGCCCTAGGAACATTTGATCTTGCAATGGAGACAGCATTGGCAATTCCCATCTGAGAAAGTGCGAAGGGGACCTCTACTTTATCAGAATGGTCAATGTAGTCACTAAGATGGAGAAAAATCCTCTCCTGGACCCCAGGTCTAGTCGTGGCCCCATTGGACATAGTTCTGAACTCACTATCTCACTCAATAATGTTGGTAGTACATGGGAGTCTAATATTCTTGAAAATTTGGATCTGGGACCCACTCCTCCTTGGTAGGATCCCACAACCATCCCGGGTGATCTTCGAACTTCTCTAGATTTTGCTTAATTTCTGGCTCTTTCCCTCCGTAATCTTCTGAAGATCCTGCTGGAATTTTTGTTTCGGATTCGTCGTCTTCTATCTCAAGACCGATAATTCCGGTGAAGAAGGCAAGTGATAGTAAAGATATGAGTACAATTATTCCTATTCCTGAAAGGAGAAGTAAATTAGATGAGTCCTCTTCTGGCTCTCCCTTGTTGATAGAAGATACCTCTGTAGTCTGTCCCCCGTATGAGAACTGTGGAATTGATGAGTCGCCTTTTATCCTTGATCCGGGAACTCCTAGTTCCCAGGTGCCATTTGGTGAAACTATCGTATTGTTCACGGGAACCCCTCCAATCAGTACGGATACTTGCTTCCCAGGAAGGCCCTCTCCGGAATAAATAGCCATCTCATCCTCCTCCACCCAGGATCTATCTGGCTCTTCTATGATGAATTGTAGTGGAACAACTCGGAAAGTTACGGGAATTGAGTTGATTCTTGATTCCCATTTGTCCGTCGCGATGAAGATTACGTTTTCCAAGGTCCATGCAAGTACATCGTCATCGTAGAATTGCATCAAAAAGGGATCATATCGAGCCACTCCATCGGGACCAACTTCAACCCACAGTGGAAACATGTCATCCGTGTCTATTGATGTATCATTGTATACCGAGATGTATTGAATATCGCCATCAAGATCTGAGAAAAATAAGTTTAGGTCTATTTCGGCAGAGGTGCACTTATCTACAGAGTTNGAGTCAGTATCACAGTACAAGATAATCTCTTCTTGCCATTCAGAGACGTCAAATTGTGGTTGATTATTTCCGGCATTTGGAGGATTGTCTGCAATTATAGTGACATCGGACCATTCACTGTAATCTATCCCGTCATATGATCTGATTCTAAGGAGATACTCGGCGTCGTGACGAAGATTGTTGGTATCCCACAAAATCTCCCATTCCCCTAGAGATGAGATTTCAGTAGTACTGGTTTCATCGATAATAATGAAGTCATTAGAGACATCCTTGACCTGAAGGTCTATTCTAGTTACGCTTCCATCGAAATCCCTAGCCACTCCCTTTACAAGAGTTTCCGAAGAAGTGGAAATTCTAGTTCCAGAGTATGGCTCGTTAACGCTGATTGTGGGCTGACTATTCCTGTTATCTATGGATAGAATAAGAACTACTGGTTGACATTCATCAATAATACCGACACAGAAGTCCGAATCTGAAGCCCAGATAGTGAAGTTATAACTTGCCAGCTCATATGGTCTTGATGAAAAGTCCCATGTCCAAGAGAACTTATCGCCTGGGCCGTACCCAATTGGAGTGGTGACTTCATAATTGGGACCTTCAATTTTCACATACACTTCCCCTACATCCGAATTACAATTGGAAGGACAACCGTAAGGATCCTGAGCGTATCCCTCAAAGTAAACATCTCCATCATCATGAGGAGAGAATGAGCTCGGGGTTGTTACGAAGATTGTAGGTGGTTGAGTATTGAGTTTTATTGTTCGGGTGACGACTTGGCTGTATTCTAGACCGTCAAAGGCCCTGAACTCAAATGTGTAATCTCCTTCTCCAGCAAGTCCACTCATGTCCAAACTATAATGCCACGAACTGAATGGCCTGTTGAATCGGGAGACTTCACCCTCTGAAGCCCCGCTAGTGTCAATTGCAAACTCTGCATCCTCCCAAGAGCCAGTGAAGGGATCCTTCACCTGAATGGCATGGACGAAACCCCCTTGATCCCATTGGGCCAATTCGTCGGTTTGGTAGCTATTTGCCAACTGGCCATCATACGCGCTTCCAGTAATATTGACTTCCCTGCGGAACGACTGCCCGTTTTCTTCGGTGACAATAACGGTGGGGGCTTGATTTTCCATATTGGCAGTTACCTCCAGAGATGAGTCTTCAAGAGTGAATTCTCCGGAGAAGTAACCGAAGCCGAATTTGTATGAAGTATACCTGTACATGGAGAGTTCCCTAGTACCGGCATTGTAATCACAACTCGAATCATCAGTATCTATGGAGAGATCGCCGTCATTGTCTATTCCATCTGAACATGAGTCCTCATACTCATCATCCGCGAAGCCATCTGGATTATCCCCCCCTCCAAGGCCTCTGAAATCAAGATGAAAATTTGAAGGCAAGGCTACCCAAGGGGTATATCCATCAGAACCTGAATTTATCCGATAAAGGTCGTTACCTAAAGCGTCCTCTACAACAACCAGAGCATCAGTTACCTTTTCCCCATCAATTAGAGCTTGAAAACGAACTAGCTCAGCTCTACTAACTTGGACTGCATAATGGGTCGGTTGAGTTGCTATCTGTATGTTTGAGAGATCAAGGTTAGTCAAATCAGCGAATGTGAAAACTGTTGAGTTATTGTCCATGCTAATTCCTAAGGGGAAATTTCTAGGAGTCATATTCTGACAATTAGCGCACGATTTCACCGGCGTAGGAATTATACTCCCTTGGAAGAAATTATCCGGCCATGCTTCTTGATCGGGCCAAGAAAGTTTCACTGGGTATTCGCCTGAAGGAGGGTAGGGGATATACTCAGACTGAGCTGTTACGGAGCTTTTAGTGACGTTGTAGACAGAGGTTGCATCATTCCAATCATTCTGTGCGAAGTATCCCAAAGAGCCATACTGTTCGGAATCCGCAGCACCGCTATCGTAATTCTTGATTATGGCACCGGTATTTTCAATATCGAAATTGTTCCTCTGAATGTCTAAAAGAGATCCAATGGCCCTAATCCCATCTGCATTTCCAGTAGCGGTGATAATATTGTCATACATTGTCACTCCTGTGACGTAGGCATGAATTACGGGACAAGGGAATTGCCCATCCCAATTCGTATTATCGTTGCAAGTGCCAGTACCGTCATAGGAAATTGTATTATTTGCTAGGAAAAGCCTGGATGGTTCCCTGATTGCCTGAGAGCCATATCTTCCAGCTACTACTGGGGTCAGAGTAGTTTGGAATATGGAGTTGTTCTCCGCGACCACATCATACGAGCCACTAAGCCATAGCCCGAAATATCCGTTAATTGGTCCGATCTCATTTTCATGGATATGGACCTCGCTAGATAGAACACTAATTCCTGAGCCACCTGAAGCGCCTTCAATATCATTATTCGTCACGGTCACAAGCGCACCGGCATAAGCAGTGATTCCAGCCCCTTCTATAGTTGTAATTTCATTATCAGAAATATCAACCTCGAATGAAGTTGATCCTACTGCCTTCTTGCTATTGACATCGACTCCATTGCAATTGACATTGATTACGGTGTTGGTTACTTTGCCAGCTGAAGTGAATAATGCAATTCCGTAATCTCCAGATAAAATTTCTGCGTTGTCTATTTCGATAAACGAGTCTTGTGCCCAGATTGTTGCCCTCCCACCATCTTGCTGGCCACAACCGTTGTCTGTACCTATTAGGGAGACGTCTGAAAGAATGAAAGGGTTGATGGAAGAACCTGAAGAGTATATCTGCAAAGCTGACCCGTAAACACCCGATTGAGCATCTACTCCAACTGCGAAGTCTCCTCCGTTGAATGTTGGCTGAGCGAGATTAGTGGTTAGGACGCTGGTCGTATTTATCTGGTTGAACGCTAGTTCGGTGAGTGTGGGGCTAGCCCCATCGAGTACTAACGCCCCATACCTAAACTCTCCTACTGCAGTGACGTACTGGGGAATCCCCCAAGCGCCATCGAAAGTAACGTACCTGAGTTCGGTCTCGGCTAAATCGATCGAACTCCTCATTAGCATTCCCTCATTGCAAGAAGGGTCGTCAATAGAAATCTCCTGATTGCCATTAGTCATCCCGTAGCACTCTCCTACGGCGCTAGAGTTCGCCGGATCTTCCCACCTTAGGGTAATTCTCATTGCTGGTCCCGCATTTGATGATGCCCCGCAGGAAGACGCCCCGGCACAGATGCTACCTCTAACGTCCAAGTGAGTTCCGTTTGGGAAGACTATAGTTGCTCCGGGATTAATAATCAGCTTTGCCCCTGGAGCGATGGTGACATCGTCGGTTAATTCATGTAGACCGGCCCATGTTTCAGTACCAGTGATCGTACCGCTAGTTGTCTCATTGGATGCAGATACATTACTAGCAGGTATAGTGACGGAAAGTATGATACTAAGAAGAAATAGTCCGGTTAAAGAAAGAGATCGAAGTTTTTCAACCCGTGCCATATGCCCTCGGGGTCCATCGAACCAATTTAACAATAGGGACGATAGTATCAGACTATTATCGTTATAAAATCCGAATTATTGGCCTATTCCGAACTCTATTCTGATGTTATTTTCCCAGCTCTCTGCGTCTAGAAGTCCGTAACCCATTTTTGGGTGGTGATACTGAGAAGATTCGACGTCTTTGATTGCGGAGCTAGCTAGAGCAGTCTTAACAAGTTGCATCTCGGAGTAATCAACAAAATCATCGTCTCCAGAAATCGCGTCCATGTGCATGGACAGAATCAATGATAGCGCTCCTGCAACGATTACCGTAGAGTCACTTGTTCCGGTTGAGAATGCATATGGTGGATCGCTATTTGAAGAAATACAAGACCACAAATCAACACCTGGGGCTAGGATTTCAGGTTTCTGATTTGGGAATTCGCGTTCCAGGCCGCTTTGAGGATCGATTTTTGATCCAGATGCACTGTCTTTCCATGGGTTACCATTCCGATCATGGGCCCCTACGGCAATTACACCTTCAATACTAGCAGGGCTTGAAACATCGGACCCATTTCCTCCGGGATCACTATTACCAGCTGCAGCAACGATAAAGATTCCATCATCCAATGACTCTTGTACGGCTTCCACTGTCTGAGAAGAAATTGAGAAAATTGTCCCAGGCTCAGTCCCTAGGCTAAGGGAAATAATATCTGATTCCTGAGTTATTCTACACCACCGTATCGCTTGTGCGATCATTCCCTCATTGCCAGACTTTCCATCGGGCCCCAGAGCGATTGCCACAGATAGGGAAACTCCCGGTGCTGCTCCAACGAATGAAGCATTGCCTACTAGAAGGCCAGACATTAGTGTGCCATGACTTTTCAATCCTATATCTCTTATTTCTTCGTTGTTATTGGTGTAGAAATCCCTGAACCCAATAAGCTCTAAATTTTCGAAATCTGGATGTGAGATGTCTATCCCTGTATCGACAATACAGACACGGACACCTTGGCCGAAAGATCCCTTTTCCTGGAGGTCCCTGATTCCACTTTCCTCATAAGCCCACTCTGAATCAAAAACATCTCCTAAGAGAATATAAATGGATGGGTATAACATTAGAAATGAGACAATTATTGCTGAAAAACCGATTGCACCCCATGGCCAGAGAATCCTCATAACCGGACCCATTGGCCACCTCAGTTCCCTTGCTTCTTGATCTGTAATCCCGTATGCATCTCCAGTATAACCCGGAGCATCCACATCGACTGCAGTGAGCATACTGGGGTCTTCGGGTTCAGGCATTAGTTCTAGATGCTTGATACCCCTCATCAAAAGCCCCGTGAAACGGTATGGGTAGTAGTATTAGAACGGGGCGCTAATTCTTCTTCCAGGTCTCCTAGTGAAGTAGATTAAAGCCCCTAGAAGTAACAAAATGAATACATATGCCATATACTTCAGATTTTCATTAGACTCTGAAGCGACGAATAGGTCCGCTTCTTCAATACAGGATGGCTTACCTTCTGATTTGCTACTCTCGCATGCCTGTGCCTGTTCGCTGAGATCCTCACCTTCGATTTCAAAGAGTATGTAGAACTTCTCTCTTTTATCGAACTGGGTGTAGTCCATCGAAATGAAGAACGTACTCTCATTCATTGCTAGAACGTCACTGGTGGAGCTTGAGTTAACGCCTACCACGCTATTGCATTCAATATCGTGACAAAGCGTTGCTAGTAGAGTAACGCTCTCTGCATTCACCTTTCCGGTATTAGAAATTTCTACTGCATAGGTTTCTACTACTCCATAAGTAGGGAAGGGTTGCCCCAGTAACCTCACTTCTTCACCTTTAATTGAGAGAATAGCAGAGTCGGCAATCAGGTTTGCCTGACCTAAGTAAGAGTTGTTGAATAGATCGGAAACTGTAAACTCAAGAGTCTCAGTATAGTCATCTGGAAGAGGCTGATCAGAATTCCTAATCAGTGTGAAGCTTGCCAAACCTTCAGAGAATGGGGAGACAGGTTGTTCCATCGGGCCTAATACGTCCCACCAATCCGAATATTCAAATTCGAATGAGAATGACTCGTCGGCATTTCCAAGATTGGAGAATGGGATTGATAGAATTACATTCTGATCTTCGGAATCGAAGAATAACGATTGCTCATTATTCAGTTCCAAGCCCCTAATAGCCGGAACGTCCACAGCCAATTCTACTTGAGTAGAATATCCTTGACTGGTAGAAATCTTGACGATGATCTTGTGGCCACCAAAGAAATCGTGCGCGAAACTGCTATTCGCAGGGATTACTCTGACAAGTATTTCTCTTTGTTTGTCATTCTCTAGGCCTAAATCGAAATTAAGAGATTGTGTCCAGTTGCCAGTCGAATTCTGGAACTCCACATTCCACAAAATCCCATCAGTACCTGGGACTGTTGCTATGGCCTCATATGTATCGAAAGAGTTGTGACCGTCGTAATGGATTGAAATCGTGAACTCTGCCATTTCAAACTCGCATTCGTCTTGACAAGATGGATTCAGCTTTTGCACCTCAATGCTACTATCAGAAAGTATAGTCGCAATTATGTCCTGTTTAGAGACCCTATCTATTGACAGAGTCCTTAGGGGGCTTTCCTGGCCAGCTCTGATAGTTACTCCCTTTCCTCCGGAATATGTCACATTAATTCCGTTCTCATCTACTTGGAATTCACTAGAAGCCTGAGCGGTTCCAGGAGGAAGAAGTAATGAAATAGCTCCATTCTCATCCAATTCTTGTGACCAAGATAAACTGCCAAATTCCAACACAAGGTCATAATTTTCGATTTCCAGTAAGTTGTGATCGTTGCCAGAGAGATCGATCCAATTTGTATCGAGATTTATGGTCCCGCCCAGAGTTAGTGACGAGTCAATACTTGCTCCTTCGACACCAACTTCCAGTGAATCGATGGAGACTAGGTCAATACAAGATTGAGAAGAAGAGACAGAATATGAGTATGCAATCCAACTTCCTGGTTGTAGATTGGTAGACCAAGCCCCTTGTTGGTTACCGCCAATCAGTATCGAATCTCTCGCGATTCCATGGGAAGGAATTAGTTGAACTTCCCAATCACCGCTTGAGATACAGGAGTCTTCGATGTAGGAAAGAGAGCCTGAAGCTTCAACCTCTCCTGCAGAAATCTCTGTATCTATCCTTAGTGATGTTGATGAGAGAGTTACCTGATCATTCTCTGTACCGAATCCTTCCTTGCTTACGGAGATATTCCAAATCCCTTGCTGGGGCAGGAAAATTGACCACTCGCCATTGTAATCAGAAGTCAAATTATAACTCGAAGAGTTGTTATCTGATGATAGATGTACAGATGCATTTGCTAATCCCTCTGAGAAACCTGGCAATCCATCCTCATCTAAATCCCAGAAAATCTGGCCACTAAGTTGGACAAAGGAGGCTATTTCGATGATTATCGGGGCGATTCCAACAAATACTCCTGAATCGGATAATGTTGTATTTTCGATTACAACCCTAACTCCATCTTGAGTGGTGTAGTTCATCTCTACGTTCCAAGGCCCTGGTGTGAGCCTAATCACTACATCATCACTCCAGTCAGCAACTGTTGCAATTAAAGATCCAAGTGCTTCTTGCGATGTGAAAGTCATCTCCATCTCCCCCATTGCACTAATAGGTGCACCGTCATACTGGAGAGAGATGGTCGCTACTGCGAGTTCGGTTGTAAAGAAGGTCAGCCTATTTCCTGCGTTAGACTGAGAAACGGAAATTGATCTCCTTAATCCCTCAAATACTCCGGGGAACGTCTCAAACTCCTCTATGACCAAAACCCATTCCCCCTCATTGATGTATTCAACAATCCTCCCATCATCGTCGGTAATGAAAGTCTGAATCCAACCGTTTTCGATGTCTTCTAGTTTGACTTCATGGTTTGGCAAAATATCGCCACTCTCGTTCCTCAGAGTAATATTTACCAGCCATAGCGGTTCAAAAATTACTGATCTCTCTACGCCGGTGGAAACTAGGGGTACATCAAAGACCTCGTTCATGTCGTATAGAGTATCGAATGGTTCGTCTGCAGAAGAGTTAGCCCTCTCTACTACTATTCTGTATCTTCCAGGCTCAAGAGATATTTCTGCAACTCCTGTACTTGTCCATTGGGAATCAGAAGATTCGATTGCTAGTCCGAGACCCTTCGGAGTCAGGGGCTTAATCTCGAAAGGATAAGTCACATAAGTCCCATTTGAAGCATTATTATCCCCATTATGGTCAATGAAGAAATCGATAGTTACTGAACCGTTGGACTGAGGAATCAGAACTAGTTCCGTCGACATATCTATGGATGTGGAGTTTATTTCAATGAGTTCAGAGGAGCTTGATCCTATCTCTCCAGCATCCAAAGATAACGACCAGTTCCCAAATGGGAGGATCATTTCGAATCTTCCTAGTTCGTCTATTTCCTCCCTCCAGATTACGGAAGTTGCTATTTCCGCGTCCATATCTATTGCTTGTGCGGATATCGGTATCCATCCAGGAATTCCCTGATTGTAGGAATTTCCTTCTCTATTTAGTCCCACAGATCCCAAAACTATCATCGATTCTGTGAGTTCTAGAGTTAGATTATCCATCCCTTCGGAAACTACGAACTTAGTCCCATTCGCAATGAATCCGCCTGCTCCAACTGCCCTCTCCACTGTAGCATGAACTATCTCATCCGTTGGTAGAATGATCGAGAATTGCCCAGATGAGTCGGAAAATGCGGAGAGGGTGAATCCGGACCAATGGAAAACGACCTCTTGGTTAGGTATCGGGGAAGCTGGCTGGTTTGTATCCTCTTTATTTCCCTCGTCGACAATAATTCCATTCACTACCTGACTTACTAGGAAATCGTAGGATTCGAATATATCTTCCGTTCCGATTTCTATTCGTTGCCAAAGTTGCTTTTCCTCACTGAGTGTGTAATTAAGTATCCACTCACCCGGCAGAAGTTCTGCATAATAATTCTTGGATGAATTGTCGAAAATAGCATGAACTGGATCGATTGATTGATTCTGTGATCTGAAAATTAATTCCAGATTATCTACACTTTCTCCGCCATCCTCTAATGAGAACTCAATATCCGACGTATGAGGCACCTTTGACGGGAATGATTCCAGCGAACCTATGTTAGACTCGAATATGTATGTCTGGGAAATCTCTGGGAAGCCATCTTCGTCAACGTCTATCTGAGCAACGAACGTACCAGGAACTATTGGCCCTATCGAAAAAGCCCCTTCTTCATCTGGAGAGATGAAACATGCTTGAGTAATTACTCCATCACATTCATCTATCGAGTCCTCAGAAGATGAGTTGTCTGGGAAGATCGAAACATTAGTTGAAATCGCATCGCCGTTTTCTAGGACCACTTCACCCTTGATAGCACCAGCAGAGATAGTTATCGGATACTGTGAAGGGGAAGGAATAAGTGGGATTGAGAAAATTTCATCAAGCTCCACTTGCTTGTCACCAAAGTCTATTGTGATTGAGTAGTCTCCCGGGAGGGCATCGACTATGTGGAAGGTTCCTGCGCTGACCATGGGCCCACCGAACACTCCATTGCCAGAAAACGAACCAGTGCCATTGAAAGTCCCGTATTGCTCGAGTTCTTGAGAGTGATCCGTAACGAAAGTTCCAGAGCCAATCAGAGTTGTCTGGAAAAGTTCTCTAGAGAACTGGCTTACTCCTTCAGAAGTGAACTTACCAGAGGCGCTTACTGACCCATTCAGTAGGAACGACCCCTCTCCTTCAGAGCATACAGAATCTCCTTGAGGAACTGTGCTATTGACGCAAACGGGATATTCTCCGAGGACACTTCCGACTATTGTTCCCTTGCCGGAGAACCAACCTTCACCAGAAATACTGTGATTGTCGTATATTGTTTGAGTGTGATTTCCAGTGAACTCGCTTACTGAAATCGCCCCTTCAGAAATTACGGTCCCTTCTCCTAAGAATGTGACTTCACCTATGCCACTGAAAATGAGAGATTCCCCCTCCATGCTTCCGTTTGAGGTTCTAGTTTGATAAGGCGGAATTGATATTTCTGATGACTTTGGAGTTAGTATCACATCTACGTTGGATACTGGTTCACCATCGAAATCGGATTCTCCGGACCAGGTCAATACTCCAGTTGCAGATGATGTTGGGACAGTAATCTGAGCTTCAATAACGGACTTACCGTTACTGTGGCCTTCTAATCCTGAAATATTGACTATTGTTTCTGAAAGCCAAGTTGACCCGTAAACTCCACCGAGGATTCCAGAAATAGGATTGATATTCCTTATCTGTGAATTTTCTGTGAATAGCTCAAACATCGAGTTCCCAATTCCTCCGGTAACTATGGAGTTACGAGCCTCATCCAGGTCCGGATCCCCTGAAAAGGCAGTGATTCTGATCTTGCCCGATGGAACTGTAAATGAGAAGTGACCATCTTGGTCGGCTTGGGTTTTACCTATTGGTATCCAGAAGGTCCTAGAGTCGTTATCGACGTCATCTTCCCCACTAAATGCGTCTCTTTCGATAAGAATCCTAGCACTGGGTACTGGACCTTCTCCATCTAGAGTCACCGTTCCTTCGAGTGTTGCTCCACTGTAATACTTCAGAATCTTAACGTTTCTGTTTGAGTCATATATCGTCCCACAATACTGGTTGATATTAGCGCCAGTCTCATTCTTTTCGCAGTTGGCGCCATCCGTCGGATCATACCAATTGGAGAGTACGAAATGATTCATCATTGCCCCGGGTAGTGCCAACGCACCCTCAAGATAGCTACCAGGTGAACCAGAAATAGCCGAGGGAGCTATCCAAGTGGAAGGTGCTTCTGCATCTCCCAACTGCCCACCTAATGATTGCAGCCCCAGTGTTGAGGTCCCGTAACCGACATAGGTTCTTGCCACCATGGTCTCGAAGAAGTTATCTCGATGCTGATAGTCAATATCAGTCATCTGAATCATGTCTTCTGCCGTTGAGGCCCCAGATGCCTGAGAGCGAAGATCGGCGAGGTACTGATCATTATACTCTTGAGGGTTTTTCAGACCTTGATTTGTCTGATAGGTGGTTGAGATGTAATTATCCAAATCTAACCCTGAAAGATGGGTGGGTGCATGGAAAATCCCTGTTGTCTGGCCCCGGTGGTAGTCCTGATAATCCTGATAATACATACCTCCAAGTGGGAAAAGTCTGTTGTCTACAGCAAAGTAACGGATTTCATGATTTCTTGTTGTTGTTCCGCCATGGGAATCCTCGTAGTTTGAAACCTCATAAGTATCAATACTTGAGATTCCGTTATAGATTCCAACTAAGTCTTCCAGTGTGAAAGTAGAAATCAGGAAAGCTCGCATCATTCCGAACTTTGCATTGGCCCTATGCAGGCCAGTTGAAATGTCGTAGTAATCATCTATTAGATCCCTAGTATAACGGTATCCTCCCAAGTCGAAATGTGAGACCTCGTCTATTTCGTGGATCTCGTAAGATGAAGAGGATCCTCTAGCTAAATCGAATTCAGCAAATGCTTCTGATTCATTATTCATAGGGCCAGCGACCACTTCGCCATTCCTGACTACTATCCAAGAGTCTTGTTCCATGGGCAAGCCATTTTCTGACAAAGCTTTGCCCATTAGCAGTTCAGAGTCCCCATATGTTGCGACTAATGCCATTGATCTATCAAGTACGAAACCTCTGTCCNCATTGCTCATTATAGAATCAAACTCATCCACTTGCGGCGTGGACATGTATGAATTTAGTACAGCAGTAAAATCATCACTCATCTGCCCGTCATTGAGCTTCCTATCCCCTATTGCGAGAGTTGCTATGAAAAGAGAAATTGTATCCTCCTGTCCTGCAGAAAGAAGCATGGCCCCACTATTCGGAATTCCAGATTGGAAGTTGTCTGCTACAGTTGGGTGCTGCCCAGAAGCAAGGGCTTGGAAACCATAGTCCCACCAAGACACGAAGGCAGGACGTTCGCTAAATTCTTGTTCGGAATCTTGTTGTGAAAGCCAATCATAAGCCTCATTCCAACCTTGTGAATTGAATGACGGTCCGAATGTGCCCATATACCAAAGGCCGGCTTCACCAGGTTTGTACGACTCGCTGTTCATGGCAGAGAACCCCCAATCTAATAGAGGTACTACGAACTCATGCCTCAGAATATCGGGTGCGATATCGTATAGAGATTGGTCTACCTCGTAAGCGGATTGTTCTCCTCTCGGAATTCCGGAGTCTATTCCAAAGGTTGCATGCTGAGAGCTTATCATAAGGATGACCATAATCATTGCAGGAACCCCAGGTCGTGCCTTTGAAGCAGGCCAAACAGATCTGAATCTTGATCTCGGAGTACCGATACCCGAATTTCTCCATACCTTGGTGAAGGCTGAAAAATTAGCAGAACCCCAAAGCATCGAAATTCCAATACCGCCGACTACTGCCATGGCTGGAGTAGCATTGATGATAAAACGTCCAGCTGTCCAGGCCATGTAGGTAGCAATAATCGTCCAGAGGCCGAGCAATGTCAATCCAGACTTATTCCTCCTACTACCCCTCCAAAGAAGTACAAATGCACAACATATTGCTATGATTGCCACTATCGGCCCGTATGATGCGAATAGAACTCCCCTATCCGGAGCTTGAGCTTCCCCGATGGTTCCGAAAATCTTATTCTTTGAGAAGTAAAAGCCACCGGTGAATAATATATCCCAACCGTTGTATAAATCAGCCTCCTGCAAGATGAATAGCAGAGNTAATATTGATCCAAATAGAGCCGATCCGCTAATTATTACTAGAAGCCATGGCTTATCTCTGAAAGAGCTGGAAACCCATCCAACCGCAAACGTAAATCCGATTATGTAGAACATCGGCTGCATTCCGCTAGGAGCGAAAATAAGTTCCAAGCCGGGCCATGCATAGAATGGAATTGGAATCAAAGTGGCCGTTACCATCATCTGAAGTGCTGCAGATGTGAACTGTAGGCTGTCTCTTCCACGGAAAATATTTACAGCCACCTGGAATGAGTAGGCCAGGAATAGGATTCCTGGGCCGTAAACGAAACCCTTCCAACCCAATGCCATAACTGAGAAAGCTATCCCGGACATTGTAGCGTTTGCCATCATTTGGGGATTTCTTCTCCATGTTTCCCTCATTCCAGCTATGACATAAAGAGGATTTGAGCTTGCTTTTTGGAAAACTCTTTTTCCATCTACCCCTTCAAGAGCTCTCATCCAGAAATATAAAGCAATTGCTAAAAAGAGCATTGCGAATGAGTCGTGATCCGACATTGCAAAGGTGGAACGACTCATGTGCCCGGGCATGAGAGCAATTAGCCACGCAGCGATGATTCCGGCTCTCTTTCCATGGGCACGCGTAGCTATTCCTGCAATTGGGAGAACAATAAGAGCCCCGTAAATTGCGGGCAATGCTGCCATTGACCACCAAACCGCATCGTTTGCCGGCATATCAAGAACCCAAGAAAGCGCGAGGCCGCCCATTGCGAGCGACCAGGAGAACAATGGTGGCCTAGGATTGATGCCCCCTGCTGGATAAGCCCTATCATGATCGAAAATTAGATGGCTTCTTTCTGCGATGACATAATCCACTATTCGCTTCATGTACCATGGATCTGACCCGCCAGTCATATCCCACAGGCCGGTCCCGTTAGCATTCATGGCAGGAATAACATTCCATGCTGAACGGACTACTAATGCTATTATCAGAGCAAGTGAGATCAAAACTGGATAGGAGTTTGAATCCCACCAAACTCTGAATTGGCCTCTTTCTCTCCTTGGAGCGATATCACCAAAGACTCCTCTGGAAGCAAAGAAAATAGCGAAAAAGTTCAACCAGAACCATAGGAAAAACCAAGAAAATGACCCGATAAATCCATCCTGAGCAAATAATGACGGCAGTTCATTTCCAATCTCATGAATGTGCCCAATGGAATACAGAATCCAATTTACTGCCAGAAGTGCCCCCAAAACGTTCCATCCCTCTGATCTAAGGAAAGAATGGAGCAGTAGAACAATTGTGGAAAAAATAGCCCAAACGACTCCAAGATGGTTTCCCTCAGAGAATTCTTGAATTGTTTCTAGCTGCCCTATCCAAATCAGAGGAATCATGAAACCTGCAAAGGACAACAATGAGTATACTAGAACTGAAGCGTCATTTTTTACGTAGGGTATGCCAGAAAGTAGCTTACTTTCCCCTCTATTCTCGAAGTTACCCCTAACACAAACCAAGACCAAGAATCCTAGGGAAATTGATGCTAGCCAGAAAGAGAAGAATGCGTCCCCTATGGCCTCCCTGGCTACGTCAGTGAATGCAGATGAGGTGTTTTTAGGAATCTCGAGGCCCGCAGCGTAAAAAGCAGCAAGTCTCATTCCAAGAACTACGGACAAGAAGACTGATGACTCCTCTAGTAGCTCAGATTCGTTGAGAGCCGAACAGACCAAACCGACAACAACAAACGTGGTAATGAAGAAATTTGTAAAATACGTTGGAACTAAGAAATTTGCAACAAAAGATAGGGAGATTAAAACCGCTGTGAATGAAATTACTCGTGCGGTTCCTGACTCTAAAGGTATCAAAGATGTTGATCTGGCTAAGCAAGCTGGAATCAATGCAGAAAGACAAATTAACGTAGCAGCTTCAATGAAGTCGCCATCAATATTTCTTCCTTCTAATAATGCAGAAAGGAAGACTAGTCCGAGCAAGGAAATTGTGATTGAAATTGGTGCAATCTGCCTTGAAAGATATTGCTCTTTAGGTGCCTCTATTTCTGTTCCCATCCCATACACCTAACCTATTTGCCAATAACTCAGCATCGCGGCGAAATGAACGATTGTTTTAACCGTTCGTAGAACGGTAGAGGCATATGACTAGAAGATTAGCATTGAATTTGATTACGAAAGTGCCCTAAATCCGATATCTGAGCGAAAATGTGACCCTTGCAATTCTATGGCCTCGATTATCTGATAAGATGCAGAAAGTGCCTCTTCAAGAGTAGGAGCAACCCCCGTAGTAGAAAGAACTCTCCCTCCAGAAGAGATCAATTGTCCGTTCATATCTATTGAAGCCCCGGCAAGATGGGTGAAACCGGAAACCTGTCCCTGATTTATGATAACGTCCCAACCAATAATTGGACGATTTGAAATAGCCTTGCCAGGATAACCTTCAGACGCGAGAACGACAGTAGAAGAATACATTTTCTTGAAATGTACATCTATTTCTGAAAGTTTTCCCTCGGCGGCTGATTTTAGCAATATTCCGAAGTCTGAATCAATCAAGGGAATTGTAACCTGTGCTTCGGGATCTCCTAGTCTTACATTAAATTCCACGACCCTTGGAGACCCTGCTTCATCTATCATTAATCCTAGGTACAGACAACCTCGATAAGGAGAATCCCAGTTTCTGATATGATTGTGCATCGGTTCGATAATATTCTCCTTGACCCTGGCCAAGACAGAGGGAGTGACGATTGGTGCGGGGGCATAAGCACCCATCCCTCCGGTGTTAGGTCCGGTATCGTTATTTCCCACTCTCTTATGATCTTGGCTTGCTGGAAGAACAACATACCCCGATTCGTCCAAAATTACCAGCACAGATGCTTCCTCTCCTGGAAGATATTCTTCGATAATTACAAATCCATCTGAAGATATCCAAGATTCGATTGTCGATCTAGCATCTTGCTTTGATGACGTTACTACTACTCCCTTTCCTCCAGCCAGTATATCTCTCTTAATTACCCAAGGGGGTTGAAATGATTCGAATATATGCTCAATTTTTGAAGTCCCTTCCAGAATCTCAAATCTTCCAGTAGGTATTCCCAAATCCTTCATGACCTTCTTAGCATGGAGTTTTGATCCCTCTAGCATAGCTCCTTCAGAATTTGGGCCGAAACAGGGAATTGATTTATGCCTCAATTTGTCTGCCAATCCGTCGACTAGTGGAACTTCTGGGCCTACTACCACCAATGAAATTCCTAATTTCTCGGCCAAATTAACAATGGCATCTAGATCCGATGTAGAAATGTCATGATTTTCTGCAATGAATGATGTCCCAGCATTTCCAGGAAGGCAATGTAGTGAAGACACTGATTTACTTTGTGCTAAACCTATTGCAATGGCATGCTCTCTCCCACCACTTCCAACCACCAATACATCGATTCCGGACATATTTTTTTCATCCCCTTGTTATTTCTATTCGAATCTAGAATGGGACCGCCTTGAGACCTAATTTGTAGCCCAGGATGTTAAATGATCTATGAATAATTGGAGTAATTAGTAGGAGAATAAGCATACCTAATAGAAGTTCTGAACTACCAACTATGGATGGGGAGAGGAAAAACTGGCCAAATAGAAATGTCGAAATTGCAAAGGGTACTGTATCTAACATCGGAGCGCTAGAGCTTACACTTCCCTCNCTCTTATGCCCCAGGCGTCTCTTTACGAATGACCCCATAGAATCTCCGAACATACATCCGAAGCCTAAAACAAGTCCAACAATGAATGCCGAACTTGTCTCATTTCCAAAATAGAACCAAGCTTCTGAGATATCCATCGAACTAGTTTCATAGGAATCAAGAGGGTTCAAGAAAGGAGCTGATCCTATTAAATTTCCATTGGAAATCGAATGTATAATTACTCCCAAAATTCCACCACCTAGAGAACCTCCTAACAGGCCATTCCAAGTCTTTCCATCACCAAGGACCCGATTACCATCACTCATGACCCTGCCTCCATCTATAGTGAAAACCGGAACTCCTGTAAGATCTGGGATCCATTTCCCGCCGAGCATTGCAGCGGTATTAGCAAGATATCCGGGAAGATAGAGCCAGAGAACTACCAATGGGGCCATAAGTGGGTCCTCCCAAGGGAGGTTTTCCGTTGCCATTGTATTGTCGGACGAAATATGGAGGATGAACCTTCGCACTCGCGAGTCGAGTTGTTAATTTGCGGTTAACAGTTTTCTAAAGGGTGATATTCATTTCCTTGAAGCAATCCGGATTAGCAATGTGGAGTAGATTTTCGACGATAGTTTGCATGGTAATGGCCGCCTCATTGACAACCATTCCAATGAATGTCATTGGTCAGAACGGGGAAATAATAATTGAGTCCGATTTAACGTGGACTGAGGATACCACTATTTCGCAGAATATTAGGGTTGTAAATGGTGGATCACTGACTCTAAGCAATGCCGAATTTGTAATTGAACAAGGCGTGGAAATATTTGTTGATAAGGAGTCAAATCTGATAGTAAACAATTCAGGAATTGATTCTTTGGAGCCACCTGGAGGGTTAGTTGGATTCGGATATTGTGACGAAGCTAACAGATCTGGAGTTTGGATAGATTGGCCGATTTCAGATGCTGTTAGTATTACGCTCGTACCCATCTCTCCTTCGAGTTTTGATTTTGTGACGGCCTACTTTTACGAAAGTCAAGGAAATATTTCGGAGGAAATGGCAGGAGATCAATACACCATTGAAATTGACGGAGGAGGTTCTGAGGGTATTTGGATTGACTTGGTAGGTCCTAACTGCTCCCCCCCTTCAATAAGCACTATTTCTGTGAAAAGGAGCAACGTAGGTGGCTTCGATTGTCAATACTGCTTAATGCCCACGAATGCCGCTGATTATGTTCATCGAAATATGATGGTGCATGGAAGTCATGGATTCACGATTACCTCTGAAGGAATTTTCATGGCAAACAACTCCCAAATTTTCGGCGGAGGCGTAGTATCCGCTGGAATGATATCGATATTCAATTCGGACCTGGATAGAGTTGGGCCGATTATTTTAAACAATGACTCGGATATATACCTAGGAGATGGCGTATTATTTTCCAACAGCACTGACGATCATGATGTGAGAGGAGGGGTTGCTTCTGAAATAAATTGGAGCGAAGGTGCGATGGGCACAGGAGGATTGACTGATATGTGGGAAAAGAGGTTATCGGGACAAAGTCTGACCTTCGATGCTAGTTTCGTTACTTACGAAATTATTGGGATGCATAAATTCCCAAAATATACTAATTTTAGCAACGAGGATGGAGTTTCATTCATAGATGGTGGAAGGGAAAGAGTGGTTGAGATTGCTTGGTCTAAGGACAACACTTGGGAAGAAGAAATGATTTGGAGAGAAGATGCTATCGTCTTCATTACCGATTTCAGGACTGCTTGGAATCCTGAAGACTCGGGCATAGGAGACTACGGTGGAGGCCAATTAGAGCTGGATTGGAATCAAAATATACCGATAAGTAATGGGGTTCCAAGGGTTGAATGGTCGTCATTAATGGTTCTGGATGAAGATGGTAATCAACTAAGTTATGCTGACATATATGGCATGGCGAGCATAGGGGATTCCGTAAATGTAGAAGCTGTTCTTTCCAATACGGGAACTGCCGCTGCATCAATGGCTATTAATTGCGAAGAGGGGAATGCTGGCGTAACTGCTCAGATTTCCCCCTCCTTCCCCAATACAGTCATTGGACCTGGAGAACAGCAGACAATTGCATTCAAATGGAGAAGTTCGGTTATCGGCATTGATACCCTGAAGTGTAGCATTCTAACTCCAATCCAGCTAGTAGATGAGTTTGCTTTTGGCGGAGGGGATGCTACAACTAATCCCGTAAGCTGGGTTGAGCAAGATCCTATCTCTGATGGAGCGGGAATGATTCCTGGACTGATTGCACTCCTGATTGGAGCTGCAATAGGTGGATATGTGCTATTCTCAATATACAATAACGATGAACAGGAATAGGTTTCCAATTAACATTCAGAATCAAAGAATTCCTTGGGCGATTGTAGACTCGGCAACTTTGAGGAATCCTGCAATATTTGCTCCTGCGACATAGTTGCCGGGCATCCCGTATTTCTCAGCAGTTTCGAATGCATTCTTGTGGATGTTCACCATTATACCTTCTAGACGCTGATCTACCTCTTCCCTGGGCCAACTAATCCTAAGACTATTCTGACTCATTTCCAGTCCCGAAGTGGCGACTCCTCCGGCATTACTAGCCTTACCCGGGGCAAAAAGAACCTCATTATCGTGGAATACCCCTATTGCTTCGGGAGTACATGGCATATTTGCACCCTCTGCAACTGCCATCACCCCGCCTTCAACTAACATATGAGCCTCCTCTGCGTTAATCTCATTCTGAGTAGCGCAAGGAAGCGCCACATCGACTTTAGTACCCCATATTAGATTCATACTTGGTTCTGGATGGGATTCAGTGAATTCAGCACTATCGAAATTTTCCGCATATTGCTTTATCCTCCCCCTTCTGTTATTCTTAAGATCCATTATCCAGGCCAGCTTTTCTCTATCTATACCTTCTGAATCAAATATGAATCCGCTACTGTCGGACATTGTTACTGGCTTACCTCCTAAGTCCAAAACTTTCTCACAGGCAAATTGGGCTACATTCCCGGATCCACTAATTCCTACCGATGCGCCATTGAATGTTTTTCCCTTTGCGGCGAGCATTTCTCTAGCGAAATAAACCAAACCATAACCTGTTGCCTCGGGCCTAATCAGGGATCCACCATAGGAGAGACCTTTTCCCGTAAGAACCCCAGTAAACTCATTTGCTAGTTTACGATACATTCCATAGAGATATCCTATCTCCCTGCCTCCGACCCCTATATCACCCGCTGGAACATCTAGATCTGCCCCAATATGCCTCCAGAGTTCGCTCATGAATGATTGACAGAACCTCTTAACCTCGTTGTTTGACCTTCCTTTAGGGTTGAAGTCAGAACCTCCTTTCCCACCCCCTAATGGAAGACCAGTTAGACTATTTTTGAATACCTGCTCGAATGCTAGGAACTTTAGAATTGACAGATTTACACTAGGATGGAATCTGAGACCGCCCTTATATGGGCCAATAACACTGTTGAACTGAACTCTAAAACCTCTGTTAACATGAAGAGATCCCTCATCATCGTACCAAGGGACCCTGAATTGGATCACTCTTTCGGGCTCTACCAATCCTAGAGCTACATCATAATATTGTGGGTTTTCCCCTAGTACTGGACCTATGCTATCAAGTACTTCTTCAACAGCCTGGTGGAACTCAGACTGGTTCGGATCTCTAGCTTTCACTGTCTCGTAAACTGTTTTCATCGTATTTTCCATTTGGTCACCAACGATTGTGATGCCCTGATGTGGGGCGGTCTCTTCTGCAGCTATTCCCCTTTTCAATGTTCCAAGAGAAAACTCGGTAATATTCCGATTAGGAGAATAGTCTTCTTTCAGCGATTTCTGATACTTTAGCCTCATTTCCTGGTAAAGTCATAACATATACCGCCTCTTGACTGACTTGTCTCTTCCTTAGGGCCTCGGCCATAGGGGTAACTTCACGAAGCCACCGAGTTTTACCATCATCACCCATGACTCTGACATCAACCTGGGACATTCTTGGCTCAGAAAGTAGGATTTTGATACTTGGGACATCAATGGCCACATATCCGGGACTGAGACCTGCCCTTATTGCCAGATCATCTTCCATTTCCCTTCTACTTTGAGGATCTTTCACAATAGATATCAAAGCATCTATCTGATTTCTGGACAGGTCTTCCTTTCTTCTGCTCAAGCATACCTTGAGCAGCCTCCTATACTTCAGCCTAGTAATCATATCTTTTGAAAAACCCCCTACCTTTTCTAGTGCCCCCCAAATCTCTGCGTCTACCCTTCTTTGGAGGTCAAGTGAATCAGGCAGACTATCTCCTGCTCTCTCGACGGCCCTAGAAAGCATCACCTCTGTCACCCTGGTAACTCTATGAAAATATACAGCGCTATACATCAACCCTCTAGCTACCAACATACCCTCAAGTGCGGATAGTCCACCTTGCTCTATGGCGATATCCCCTCCCTGGCTCCTAACGCACTCAATTATTCGATTATGATCGACCACTCCATGCTTTACGCCTGTGAAGTGAGAATCTCTCAAAAGATAATCCAGTTGATCACAGTCAACCGGCCCATGGATTAATTGGGCCATTGTCCTATCGCCATCGGAAAAGTGATCTCTTCCTTCAGTCCAATTGAGTAATGATCTCTCGGTCCCAGAAGCATCTGCCCCAGTAATCAGCGAAGAAACTTGTTTTGGATCTAATCCATTTCTCTCCAAAATTTCTGGAATCGTTTCTCTTTCTGAGAATGAGTTCTCTTCACCCCCCACTAATACATCGTACTCTCCAAGAATTATTCCCTTGGTTACTTCCATATGGTCCATCCCCCCTCGTTCTGCTAAAATATGCTCAAGAGTATGAGAGTAGGGGCCGTGCCCCACATCATGAAGCATTGCAGCTGCCTGTATTGTATCCTTATCTTGTTTTTCCATAGACAGTGCGTCGGACATCCTCCCTACAATGTGAGAAGCACCCAGTGAATGTTCAAATCTAGTATGATGGGCTCCAGGGAATACCAAATGTGCAAGACCGAGTTGCTTGATATGGCTTAGTTTATTCATCTCAGGGGTGTTAAGAAGATCTTCCGTCACGCCTTCTAGTTTGAACTGCCCGTGGATTGTATCGTTGATTACTTTCACGCGTACACCTATTTGGTCGAGAAGCCCATATGCCTTCAATCGAACGTAAGAACTGTCAGAACAATATATTACGCAATAGTTCTAATGTATTTCAATTGTACTACATTTGCAATACAATTATAATCCCTTGCCATCTCTCACTGGTTCAGGAGGAGCAGAAGGTGCCAGGCAACAGTCCGATGGTCTCACTTAGAATTCCAGAAGACCACCTGTTGGAATTAGATATGTTAGTTGGTTTTGATGGGATGAGGAATAGGTCGGACGTGATTAGAGAGGCAGTCCGTAGGATGCTTTCATCTCCTTTGCCAGGCAAGGGTGACAGAGTAGAAGTAGACCTAGGGCCTGAACTAACCGTAAGGCTTCGAGACTACTGCAAAATTGTTGGCGAGCCTGCAGATGTTGTCCTCAGGCAATCTGCGAGAGAGATGATCAGGAAGGAAATGATCGAGGGTGCCACAGTTGTGGACCTACTTAGAAAACGTATGGAAGAGATACGCTCCAGACACGAAGACGAATCAAATATATGAGGTGAGAGAGATATGGGCGATGTTGGGATGCACGCACAAAATCAGGGGGAGCGGCTAGACCGCTCCCCCAACCAAAATTCGAAAGAAATCAAGGGATTTGGTACTGGTCTGAGAAAAATCAGAAACAGGGCTAGAATTCTCAGCAATGCCGTAGGATACAACTCCAGAGAGGCCCCCAGAGTTCGAAGAAGTTCTAAGGAATAATTAATTCAAAACACACACCGTCCCGCACCTGGTGCGGGGCAACCTAACTTAGGACAAATGTAATGCTGGGATGGGATGCAAACTTATGAACGGTCAATTCCCAATCGGAATCCATGCCAGAGGAGAAAATAGTGGATGGGGGGCCCTTCTTTGCACATGATTCTCCGAGAGAGTCGCAAATAGGTATGATTTCAGATGGAATAAAGGTCCTGAAAGATGGGGGTTTTCTTCTTGCCGCGGCACCTACAGGGATAGGAAAGACGGCTGCGGCATTAGCATCAGCGCTTAGAGTAGCCAATCTATACAGTTCCAGTACAGAAACTCCAAAGATTCTTTTTCTTACTGGGAGGCAATCTCAGCACAGGATTGTAGTAGAAACAATTAGAGAAATCAACAGAAGGATTCCGCAAGAATTCTCCAAAGTTAAGTTAGTTGACATAATTGGTAGGGAGGGGATGTGCAAAGTCGTAGACAAATCTACTGGAAAATGTAATTGTGAAATTGGAGTGACAGAGTCAGAAAGAAGGTTCTTGAGAGCTGAGCTAGAAGATTTCATACACTCTGAGCCAAGGCATGTTGATCAAATCTTGAAAAGAGTCGAAAAGACAGCTGTGTGTGCTTGGACTACAGCGAGAGAGGCAGCTAAATCAACAGATGTAATCGTTTGTGACTATAATCACGTTTTCGTAGAAGGAGTGAGGGAGGCTTCACTGCCGGTAATGGGAGTTGAATTGAAAAAGTCCATACTAATTGTGGACGAGGCTCACAACCTTCCCGATAGAATTAGGAGTGGTTTGGAGAGGAGAATTACCGAGAGAGTCTTCGAGAGAGCCTTAGCTGACGTGGAAGAGTACAGGGGAAACCTAGAGAAGAGTCAAAGAGATTTGGATATACCTGAATCTAACCAACTCAGAGAAGCAAAATTACTGGAGAAGCAAATTAAGTCTTTGAAAGAAGACATGGGCCTGATAAGATGGTTCGAAGACAAGAAGAAGAAGATTGAGGCGTCGAGGAGCGATGATCTGAGGGTTGATACTCTAGAATTCCTGGAAGTAGTCGCCTATGCAATTGAAGGAGTTCTGGAAGGCGAATCGGATGACGGAATACAAAGAATCAGGATGATGATCTCTAGGTTATTGTCAGTAGTGGTAGAAGAAGACGAGGATCTAGATGAAGAAGAGCAAAATGATTGTATTAGACTAGGTGAAATTCTAGAGATTTGTATTAAGTACCGTAATAGTTCAGCATTAGCTCTAGTTTTCGATGAAGTTCTTGAACAACCACGAGTTACTAGTCACCTTCTTGATCCAAGTGTTGTTGGTGAGCCGATCTTCGAGGAATGCATGGGGTCAATTCTCATGTCTGGAACTCTATTTCCACCAGAAATGTATGCAGAGGTTCTTGGGATTCCAATAGAGCTTACCAATTGCAAAGAATATTCCTCGGGTTTTCCATTGGAGAATAGGCCTGTCCTGATTGCCAATGACGTTACGAGTAAATTTACTGAAAGAGAGAAGAGTTTTGACTCAATAATTAAACATGTGAAATCTGTTATTGATAATACAAGAGGAAACGTTGCAATCTTCGCTCCGAGCTACTCAATGCTAGAAAAGATACATCGCGAATTTGAAAATAGTTGGTGCCCTAAGGCAATCATCAAAGAAGAGCAGGGCATGAGCAAAAGAAGGGTAGAGGGCCTAGTTTCCAAGCTGTACGAACAGAGGGATATGAGGGGTGCTGCTCTATTTGGAGTCCTCAGTGGAAAGTTGTCTGAGGGAGTTGACTACTCGGATAACGTACTAAACGCCTTGGTTTGTGTAGGGCTTCCACTTCCCCCTCCAAGCACCAGACAAGATGCCCTACTGGACTACTACACCAAGAAATTCGATAGGAACAGAGCGTGGAAATATGCTAGCCTACAACCTGCAGTTAACAGCATACTACAAGCTCTTGGGAGGCCCATTAGGAAGAAAGAGGACAAGGCGATAATTTTACTCCTTGAGAAAAGGATTCTAGAAAATAGAGTCAGTAGATGTATGCCAGAAATGCAGAAGATGCAGACCTCAAATCCAGCCAGAACAGCTGAGAGGGTAAAGGCATTCTTCGAGATTTGATCATCAATGGGTTCATTCGGACGGAGTTTCTGGGTAGTTTATGGAATGGAAGAGGATCGATGTGGAAATTGACGATTCAATAAAAAGTGACCATAGTGATTTGGTGGAAATTAAGATGGGTTTCGATACCGATGCACAGTCAATGCATAATGAGTTTCTATCTGGATTGACCCATCTCTCAGAGGTCCAAGAGAGTCATTACAATGTCATGACAGAAATAGAGTCGGGAGTACATCGTAGTTCTGTTTCACCCCTAGATGACTTTGTTTCAGAGTTCGGAGCAGAGTTGAGTGAATTCGAGATAAACATCCCGTTCAGATCTACTAACATATCTGGACTATCAATGGAGACGAAGGATGATGATGAGGGGCAATTAGTTAGGATAATTGAATCAGAGAGATTTGGAGGTTTGATCAAATCATTCCGCCTCCCAACGGGAAGAGGGGTAGTTGGGGCCGAAATTGAAGGGGAGATTCTGTCAATCAAACTTGATGACTACTCATCTGGATAGATTTGAGTTTCTACTCTCTTTGGGATCTCCTCCAATGATTCCACTTCGCTCATTACGGAAGATAGTGCTAGTTGAGCGTCATCTCTGTGGGAGTCACCAAGTACGTGACTGGAGTATCTAGCCTCTTCGAAAATCCTGTCCAAGGAGATAAGAGCTGCCTCGCTGATTGGAAGTGCTTTCCTAATTGCGGTTTCGAATTCTCTTACCGTTTCGAAGTTCCGCCTTAGGAATCCCCCCTTCATTAGTGTGGAACAGAGGTTATCGTAGCACATGAAAATGGCCTCCCTATATTCGTCTCCCGATGCCAACATTTCTACTGTTTGACCGAAAATATTAGCTAATTCCTTGATTGCTGTTTTCTTCCTTCTACTCGCTATCAATGCCCCGAGTGAAACCACCATTGCAGCAGCAATCAGAGAGAATATTGCAAACATTGCAGTACTCATTAAGGATCCTGATTCCTGCTCTTCGTATACTATTGCTAATCCATCTGAAGGGAGTAGAGTGAGGCTGCCGGGTTCGATGAATTCGGATTCTGAACCAATAATGATGCTTAGGACCCCCCACCCCTGGGGTGGTGGAGACCTTGCGGAGAGTGGAGGCAGTGGCGCCATTGACTTGAATTCGTATTCGAAAATTCCCTCCGAACTGGTCAATTTTGAAACAGCGAAATGTGTAGTGGTACCGTTTGCTAGAGTTGCTGATAGAGAGAGGCCTTCCAATGGTGCTCCCGTATCCCTTGCGGTAGCATTTACTGTACCCCTAATCACTCTTTGACCATCGGACAGTTCTATTTCAGACAGAACGAAGTCGACTTCTACCATCACCAAAATCTGGATATCCTTCGAGGCCCCGTTAAGGAATCTGTCCAGATCCGAAGACACCTCTAGTGTGACCGTATTTTCACCTGGATTCAAGAATTCCTGCGCCTTTGCCCTTATCTGGAAGTTCATAGTATTGGGGTTGTCCCAAGGACCATACGTTATTGGTAGGTCAGAATCATCCCAAGAAAGAGCCATAGATATGTTAGAAAATATGGCGGACTCCCCGCCGACTTCTCTTATCAATCCTTGAATCATAATAGATCCCGAGGGCGATGAATCTCCTCGAACTATCATATTGCTTAAAGGCTGGATCTCCAGAACAATATCAGAGAGGACGAATACTTCCTCAGATGCAGAGGTGGGCAAGTAAAGGAACTCACCAGGATAGGAAAATGAAAAGTTATGTGATCCTCTGCTGAGTGAGTACGAGAGTCTGTGTGAATAAGAAAAGAGTCCTCCCGCCTCTGTAGTGACTTCTTCGACTACGGTCTCATCGAGTAGAATCGTCACTGTCCTCCCATCTAGCCCTTGTTCGAAACCCGTGTCGGATTCGAAAAGTCTGCCGGAGAGATTCCAGAAAGATCCCCTTGTAGAGTAAGTTTCCTGAACCTGGGAAGATATAGAGGTATGATACGAGACTGTGAAAAATGACTCGGAACTACTGGATCTGTAGAATCCCTGCTCGGGAGCAAGAATAGTGATTGAGTGATTACCTACTTCCATAGATTCTGGAACAGTCCACTGAAGAGACCAGTTGCCGTTATTTTGACTACTAGTAATGCCGACTAAAATACCATCAACGAATATCTCCAGAGTATGACTTCCAAGCCAGCCATCTTCGAGATTGTCCTTTACTTTCCCAGATAGAAGGAGGGTGTCGCCCACAGCTACGGGGTTTGGTTCATCTAAAGTCACGAATACGGGGGAAAAGACTGTGAAGACCACTGTCGAGTTTGAAGGAGTAATGAATTCCTCACCTTCGAAGAAAACTCCGATAATCATGGGTCCGAGAGGCATATCTGGAGGAATTGGGATGAATCCAGTGAAAGAGCCATTTTCCCCCACAGAAATTGAAGATATTTCCTCACTGTAAAGTCTCAGAGAAAGAGTCCTATTTGCGAGTATCCTGCCTATACCATCTGTAAGAAGTCCTTCAACGATGGCTACCTCAGTCCTATCAATCTCATCGGGAGAAGTATTGATAACTACCTGAGATGTTTGGGTCACATTGAATTCTATGTAGTCCGATGATCCAAGGTAGTATTCTGGATTTAGAGAGTCTCCTTGACCTATGGGGTCCACCCATGAAAATCCCCCCATAAATTCAACAGTGGCATTGTGCGGACCAAAATTCATATCTATTGGGATTTGGAATGTTATTGACCATGTACCAGAGGATGAGTTCGATAGAGTGGTGAAAGAAGGACCGACGTCAATGCCATCGACATAGAGGTGAATCAGCCCCCCTTTTAGTTCTCCGGCCTCCTTCAGAGGTTGCCCCCTCTCATCCAGAAGCTTGCCTAAGAACGTTACAGAGTCACCGGCAAAAGAAGGAGAGGAGGCTTGTAAGAGCTCCAATTGTGTTGGAGCCAGGACTACGACTCTTGTCCATGTCTGGTCGCCCAACAAACCTGTTGTACCATTTATTCCAGAGAATGTTGCTGTGACTTGCATAGGTCCCGGATCTCTATCCGGCCTAACGATAATCGAAGCGGAAGCATTGCCCCCCAGATCAGTAAGACCGCCCCAAACGGTTGAGTTGTCAATTTCAAGAATGATAGTGGCGGACTGGACAGATTCTCCTGAGTTATCGATTAGCGATAAATCGATGTCTAAAGTCTGGCCCCTGATAATTCGATCATCTAGATCTAAGTCACTTGGACTGTTGATTGTAATCACAGAATAACCGCGACTCTGGAAAACAGAGAATCCCGTGGCTGAGGTGAAATATGTTACTTGGGGGGTAAAAGAAACTGAAAGACCGTGTGGCCCTCTTGGGAATGAAAGGTCTAGCCTCAACTGCGCTGACCATGTCCCATTGCCTTCGAATGAAACCTGTGAAACTGTGAACGAGTTAGTTTCTTCGTCAATAGAGAATGTTAGGGTTGGGCTGAGTGAGTTTCCATCTCTATCTGATAGTCCTGAACCATTGCTAGATGTCAGAGATCCTGTGACATTGAAAAACTCACCAGGTAGTGGATTGTCCGTTATTGGATCTATCACCATACTTGTTGGAGAGCGGACCGTAATGGTGTTGAGAACGCTAATTGCGGCATTTAGATCTGAAGACCCATTGAAGAGGAATGTGACATTGACCAATCCAAGAGGATGATCATGAGGTATATCGAACTCGAATGATACACTTCCGTCGGAATCGGTGATTTCCTGTTCTACCCAGGTTTCATGGAATCTTAGCAATACAGGGAAGCCACCGAGAGGGTTTTCATTATCGCTAAATTCAACAAGTCTGGAGGTTATAGATGCCGTATCACCCCTATCTACGATTGTGTTGATGAATGGGGTGAGTCCAACAAATTGAGATATCCCCATTACAAGAATTGAAGCGTCACCTGAACCAGTAAGATAGAAGGGTGTAGATCCATTTACGACACTAACAACAACAATTCTTTCTCCTCTAATTACGCCATTGCCCAATGTATCAGTAGGTACTGAAATATTGAATCCACCAGACAGATTTGTAGATTGGTTTTCAATTAATAGCTCATCTGGCTCATCCAAGAAGAAGACGTTTATTCCCACTGGTCCGGAAACAGACCTATTGGAATCAAAAGAATCCAGAACTGTTCCTTCAATGGCGAAATATTGGAGTGCGGTTACTTGGGTCGGAATCCAGGAGATTTCGATAGTACTGGATACTTGAACAGTTAGATTGTGGAAGGACTCGTTTCCTATCCATCTCCCAGCCTCTGGTGAAGTTAGATTGTCTGAAAGATCATCTGGAGCATGGATTCGAACATCATAGAATCCTGGTGGAATGGAAGATGGGATGATGGGATTGAAAGAGGCTACGCCCTGAAAATCAGTTATTCCCGACTGAAGAACTTGCTGCTGCGGACCGCCCCAGTCGAAGTATAGGTCGAGAGAAACGCCGGTTAGACGGCTGTTATCTTCTACATCTGATACTTGAGCCTCCAAGATAAGTGCCTCACCGGCTACTAGGATTGATGACTGAGGGTCTACCTCGATAACAAATTCTGACTGAATTCCTCCCTGGATGGTGGCTGGATCACCAGGATTGTAAAAGCTACCCCCAGGAGGAGGATTGTCAGAGAAGTCTAGACTGACTTCTATTTCGTAAACTCCGGATGGAACTCCTGGTGGCATTTGGAAAGAAATATTGTAAGAACCTGTGGAATTGGTCCACCCGCTGGCCAGATTATAGATAACTGGAGCAGCAGGTTGTCCATCGGGAGTCAATGGAAGTTCGGAAGGGACACGTAATTTCACATCTACAGAGGAGTTGTTTCCAGAAATCTGGTTCAATAAAACCATGTCTCTGGCGAAACCAGAAATCCAGTTTGTAGAACCTCTAGGGGTCCACTCGTTGCCCAACGTTGCAGTCGCATTGGCCAGACCCCTTACTCTGACAATCTCGGATGTGGAATTGGGTGTGAGCCATGTAGATCCCTCATAACTCAGATTCCAAAAGTAGTCTGCAGGAGTCATTGTGAAAGATGGGGTGAACTCAGGAGTAATCCTACCTCCGTCTGAGCCTGTTGAATTCCACTCCAAATCATCATCGAAGTCTAATGTGAAGTTTCCATCGAATAAAGCGAAAGGGGTCCCAGTATGATCAGAAAGTAAGACATCGATTTCGTATGATCGACCTCTTATGGCTGAGGTAAGATTGTAGTCGAAAACAACGAAGCTACGGATTCCAAACTGGTCTGTGAATAAGTCCTGATCGTTAGCATTCAGATTATCTGAATCGAATTGTACCCTCACATCGACTGGCCCTGCAGGAAGAGGTACTTCAGAAGAGCTGAAGACCCATGAAATGGAGAAATCTCCGGGATTATTCCCCCATGTAGAGTCATTCAGATACCACGAAGAAATTGTTACGAATGGGCCAGACACTTCGGCTCTTCTCATCTGTAAAATCAGCGATCCGTTCAGGGGCGTAGGAGAAGCACCTCTGCTCAGAACAGTACCATTAAGGAAGATGTTGCTATCGACTTCAAGAACCGAGTTATTTGATCCTTGAGATTCCAAATCAACAGTAAGGTTTGGAGATAATGTGATGTTAAACTGGAAGTCCAGAGATTCCGGTCTGGCATGATATTCCGGGGGGGTGGCGTTGTTTAGATCGGAAAAATGCCATCCTAGGAAAGAAATCGACGCATCGATCAGCCCGAGTGGTTCCAGCTCATCTATTGAAACAATGAACTCATAGTAGCCACCTCCTGTGACTTCGGAGGTTAATGAGACGTTGCCATCAACTACAGAAGTATAATTCAATACTAACTGTAGATCATCGACTAATGAGGGATCGAAGGTGGGGGAGCTAGCCCATGAGAGTTGGCCAGTGATAGAAGAATTGACGCCAATCCCAAGCATTGGCTGATCGATTGGAGGGGGGTCGGAAATAGAAATTGAGACATTATCGGTAACATTGATATCCCAATCCATTGGGATACCTTGTACGCCTACGTAGCCCTTCTCCGAGGTAAGTAGAACTAGCTTACCAAATCCAGGTTGAATTACTTGTGAGGGTAGTCCTGTCAGGTTGAAAGATCCGTTCTGGTCAGTTGTCACTGTGGCCACTACATATTCCTGCATAGCGGCACTTCCCGGGACATCCATTGACATTTCTGACTGGACTAGGAACATTGAGACTGAGATATTGTTAGCAGAAGATCCATTGTCTGAGAACTCGAGGGAGCCCTCGACCCAGATGCGATTGGACTGCGAAGTATTTCTTTCGATAGAATTGGGCCCCCATGAATCAATATTGGCATCAACTATCGACATCTCTGGGCATGCTTCGAAGGGGATCCAGCCCAAGTCTAGTTCTCCCTGATTTTGATTTGTCTGCAGGTGTACCTCTGCCCATCTAGTGAAGTCTTTTCCATAAACGCTGAACCCTTTGCCGTCCCAATCTCCTCCTGAAAATCCAGTTACCTTCCTTGCAGGGAATCCTGCTACCCTAAGCATGGTTACGAAAACAGTTGTGAACTCATCGCAACTCCCCTCATTACTGGAATTAAGGATCCAATGTGTGATATCACTATCATTTCCCATCCCATCCTGCCTACCCGATCCATCATGATTTCTGAGGAAGGTTGTAGAATCGTTTCCATTGATTAAAAAATCCTGAATCGCTGAAACTTGATCCCAAGCAGAAATCGCACCGGACTCATCTAGGATTTGTTGTGTTAGATCAAAAACGAATTGCCCGTTAGATATGAAATCTGGTGGAAGATCGGTACCATAGTCTGAAGCCTGAAATACAGTAGAGTTATCACGAATTTCAGTAGAAAGAATGACTTCCGGGGCATTAACATAAAGCGCCTCGACAATCGCAGAGTCTACTATTATGTCCCTAGTATAGTTTGAGAAGTTTAGACCTGCAGAGAGATCGACCCAGGTTGTGAAGTTCATCACGTTAAATGGCTGAATCAATTCCTCCCCTGGGCCAATATAACCAGCTTGGTCGAAAACTATCTCCCATGACAGTGGACCTGAGTGATTCCAGAATGTCTGATCGGCGACACCTTGTTCTGTCGAAAATTCAGATGTAACAATAGTATCCCCTAATAGTGAGCTATTTACTCCCCAAGATACTCCCGTGTAGGAGTCATAAGTATGCCACCTCCAGTAATGTGTAACTGTTGGATCGAGTCCTTCTGAGGTATTAGAAGCGATGAAAAACAGAGAGTTTTTCTGGATATCATCTAGAGGGTCGAATGGGTCTCCGGGTGAGCCAAAGCAATCCAATAACCAGAAATCCTGAGTGCATTCCTCTCCATCGGGAACACCCCCTCCATCGGTGTCGGGATCTCGCCAATCTGTGCCTAAGTCTTGCTCAACTGAGTCTGGTATTCCATCGCCATCAGTATCGAGGGGGCTGATATCGTCATCGGGGTTGTCCTGTGGGTTTGTCCCGTCAAAGTACTCTTGGCCATCTTCAACACCCCCATTATCTGAGTCCGGAGAGTTCCAAAGTGTGAACCAAATATCTGAGGTGAAATTACTACCGAGACCGAACTGTCCAGGACCATAAATCATAAGACAACCAGTTGTATTTTCGAAGTAGTTGTTTAGTCCGTCTCCATCTGAATCCAAGACGTTATCACAAGGTTCACGGGGGTCGGTGCTATTGAGAGTCTCCGAGAGATCCCCCACTCCGTCACCATCGGTATCGAATACGTTTGGATCCGAGAGGAATCCCCAAATTGCATGAAGTTCCTCCCAATCAGCCAAACCATCGCCATCTGTGTCCTTGTAGTCATCATCGCACCATGGGTCGTTTACTGCCCCCACTGATGCATTCCAGCACCAGGAGCCATTTGTGATCACAATGGTTGTTGACCCATTTGGTGGGGCGGTATCCACTCCCTTCAGGAAAGGCGATTGCATTGAAGCGTAAACAAATGGAATTCTGGATCCGTTCAGAGAAATATAGTATGCATGAGGTGCTCTGCTTCTCCAATCAACAGGGTCAGGATCGATCCCTTCTGTGGAGTTTAGTGAAAGAGAGTCTGAATCCGCATCCCAATCCGCAATAGAAAATTGGAGTTCGAAAATGGATGTACAAGGATCTGTCTGTCCAGGGAATTCCTCGTCCCCATCTCCAATCCCTCCACCGTCTGAATCGAAGACATTCCAAAGAGTGCAGGAATTATTTTCTTCCCAATTCTGGAGACCGTCACCATCAAAGTCACCTTCGTCATTTATTCTTGTTGGATCGGTCTCTCCATCGTCAATTATACCGTTTCCATTAAGATCCTCATCGCCGTCATCTAGATGGTCCCCATCTGTGTTGTTATTCCTTGGATCAGAAGTCTGTGCTGGATCGCCATATGATCCATTGAATTCTATACCATCTGAGATTCCATCGGAGTCGGTATCGGAAGAAGTTGGGTCTGTCAGGAGAACCAGTGCCTCGAGAGAATCATTGAGCCCATCTCCATCGGTGTCGTTGTTGAAGGGATCAGTCTGAGTGATTCCATCTACCTCTGCAGTGAATATTTCACATCCCCCTGGGCCCAATGAAAGGATTGGGTTACATGGGGATTCAGTCTGTGTCATGTTGGTAGGCCCAGGTCTGAAGTATTGTACCGGGGGAAATGAGGACCCATTCCTCGTCCCCCAAGCTGGATTGACGTACTCGTATATATTGGCGAGACCATCGTAGTCAGGGTCTCCAAATGTTCCATCTTGATTTGAGCTAGAGGTCGGATCCAATCCATTGGCTGCTTCCCATCCATCCGGCATACCATCGCCATCGGTATCCCAGCCATTCGGATCCTCGTCAATATCGCCGTCCCCATCGTCATCATTGGAGTTACAATCCAGATCGCCATCAAAATCAGGATCATCCATATCGACCATTCCATCGTGATCATTATCGAATGTATCCCTGCAAATATTTCCTACTGGATCTTCATCTGCACCATCTGTTCCTGAACCTTGGATGACTTGCAATGCACTCTCCTCATCCCAGTTTGAAACGGGTACTGTCCCGTTCCACCAAACTCCATTTTCCAGGATATTCGGAGTGGATGGCTCGTCCCAACCCGTAGGAATGGCATATAGATACTCATTGAGATTTGTGAGGCCGTCGGAATCGGGATCTCCTGTAGAACCATTTTCTCCGACTGATGATAGTGGGTCGAGACCATATTGCCATTCCCAACCGTCAGGAAGACCGTCATTGTCTGAGTCCCAATCCTGAGGTTGGGTATTGATCAAGAATTCTATCCCATACGGGAGGCCATCAGAATCTTGATCATTGGTATTAGCCAAAGCTTCCTTCGACGAAATCAATATCGTAGAAAGACTGGACATTAGCATCAAGAATGTGATGTAAGTGGCTGACCACTTCTTCGGCGATAGTTTGGCCCTATCGTAATCATAAATTACGAACATCGTGACATCTCCAAATTTATTGGCGCAAAGTCGGGGTCTTAAGACGAATGGAGCGTCGTTCGTACAATATACTCAGTTAGAGAAGTTCAATATCTTCTTCATCGTAACTCTCAGTATCTGCAGGTTGCTCTTGAGACTGAACGGGAGCGGGGATGTCATCATGAGCAAAGTTGTCTTCTTCGTTTTCTGAAAGTGCCTCCATAACCCTCATTTGAGCATTCCACCTCCTCCTGTTCATACTTCCTTGGATGCCGGCAAACAACAGTAATACTCCGACAAGGGCAGCAACTAATGTTACTGGCCTAGGGTGGGAAATCTCATTCAAGATTATTTCTGAAATCGAACTAATCTCAACAGTGGCAGTAAGGGTAAACCGAGCAGTCACAGAATCCGAAAAGCTCTGCTCGGTATCCAAGGGAGTTGCAGTGACGATGATAGGGACTGATTCGCCATTATTTGCCGACTCTGAGACTATTATTTCTATGGAAAAGGTAGCATCTCCGAAGGGTTCTATTTCAATTAGTGGAGAACCAGAGAGGCCCCCTATATCTACCGACCAGCCCCCCTTTTCTACATCGGCCTCAAGTAAAACTGTCATTGGGCTATTTCCCTCGTTCTTCACCTTCATCTGAATAGAGTGCTCACTTCCAGGTGTAAGCTTGGTATTCTGGGAAACTTGGACAATTTCTAGATTTGGGGGGTCTGATTCGATTTCGAAGGTCATAGGAAGATCGAAATATCTTGGATCTTCATCATCGATGTCTTCGATTATTCGCAGATATATCGTGTGATTTCCAACTTCTACTTGATTTGTGAGAGTGACACTTATTGAGACCTCAGTAAAATCCCCTGGGCCCAACGAGACTCTAGGTATCGCCTCGCCTTCTAAATCTGTGATTCTGTACTCCCATTGGCCGTATGCGTAGTTTCGATCAGTATTCTCGGAAAGTGAAGCAGGATTCTGTAGAATCCACCATGATGCCGACTGCTGATCTGTTTCGCTATTGGAAATGCGAGCTCTGAAATCTAAAACGGGACGATCTTGCCCCGGAGCGCATAATGACACTTTCATATGGCCAAGAGGAGTGCCGTCGCAATCCTGAGATACTTCTCCCTGAATCCCGTAAGTTCGCTGTACGGTGAAAGAAACCTGCGTACTGGAAGATGAGTTACCTCCACTGATTACTTCTATTTCAATTTCTCCGATATCTAGGTCGTCTCTGTCTAGGCTCGGTTTGACTCCCAATATCAAGACCTGAGTATTATGCCTCTCCATTAATGGGGTGTGAAATGTCCCGTCTCCTTCGTCCTCCAGTATTCTCTGCCCGGTATTATTGTCAAATAGTTGGAATATCGACTTAGATCTCTTCAGGATATCGATTCTGAAATAGTCAGAGTCGAAACCTGTATTGAAGATCTCCAGAATGAACGGATTGAACTCCCCATATTCAGCGAAACGAGGTATTGTGCTATCCAAAGCATCCCCTCTAGATGAGTTAGCAATCGGGACCTTGTGGTCGTCAGACCATATTGAAACCACTGGAGGCTGGTAAACGTCGATCTTCTCAACGCTCAGCACTAGGGTGTCCTGATGAACTACTGAGCTCTGCCCATCGACATCTGCTTCTGCAATGGCCCTAATTGTAATCTTCTTCGGCATTCCGGTCAGATCTTCTGGAGCCGTAAGTGACAGCGCAGGGTTCAACACATTGCCTCCAGAACTCATCTCATAACCCCCGGGTGAATCGAATTCAACCAACCAAGATGAGTCGAGATTGGTCTCAACCTCCAGACGTACAATCATTGATTTCGTAGAGTCCCCTCTGTGAACCAGCACCAACGGTATTGGGGTCACCTTATCGGGAGCGAAGTATTCCACACCTCTATCGAATCTGTGTTTTAGCGAGACTCCAAACTGATGCATTTCGATTGGCTCATGCTCAATTTCAATCTCGTTTCCACCCACATCGATAATCTTCAGTGTGACGCTGTACTCTCCGGGCTCAAGACCGCTCTTGTATGTGTGGAGGTATTCGCCGTAAATTCCAGTACTTGAGTCGTCTATTTCCTCCATATCTCCAGTAATTCTTTCATCGATCTCATAGCTTCCATCGGGGCCTCGCATCAGAATTTCTACTCTAGAAATATCCGACCGCCCGAAAGCACTGATTGCGTCTATGGAGAACTGCATCTTCCTATCCTCCAAAATATCATTAGGGTACCAGTCTAATTCCGGACCTTCTGCTATATTTGCTCCTTCCCTTTGAACTACAATAATGCTATTCATTAGCGCATTTCCATCGGCTTCCATCATTGAGAACTTGCTTGATTGGGCGTCTATTTTGTTGAATGCGACTTCCGCTGTGCAATCTGACCCTCCGAACGGACTACCGCCACCGTCACAACCAGACATGCTAGCCCTTACTTTTACAGTCAGGCGCTGATCCTTCCTAACCTCGAAGGATTCTGAAGAACCAATATTTACCTCGATGTCCTCATCCTCAAAGTCACATGTACTCCCGAAGGAAGAAGAGCAGACATCCGTACTGAACGTATTGCTGCCTATAGTGCCTGAATTTGTTAGAATTGTTACTGTCCAGTCTACATTGGAGTTGTCTGAAGGGCCTTCGGCCTTTAGAAACAATTCTATGGGAATATAGTATGTCCCATTCTGGGAATTTAGCCTTCCGAAGAACTCGATAGTGGACATCATTGAGTTTGATATGAACATTACGTCATCGTCTAATGCGCTGGCAGTAAATTGGTCGTCACTTGCACTAGGGGCTTTTGTAGTAATTAGCCCATCCATCCCAGAGGTCTGATTATCTCCTGGATCCGCGAAGTACAAAGAATATTGATTCGCGTCTGGAGCACTCTCTGAATAGCTTTTTGTATCCTCGTCAGAAAGTCTTGGAGGTTCTATTTGGGTGCTGAATGGGGCCAAAATAAGTAATATCAAACAAATACAAACTAGGGCTGGATTCCTCTTTTCCGAGAGGGCACTTTGTTTTCTCACGATTGTGCGCGGCATTCTGGATGTTAAAGAGTTCGGGAGTTTGGAGTCGGAGATGCATCGGTTATTGCACCCTAGGCTCCGCTCGGTTGAAATCGAAAGTCTGTTGTCGGAAGGTTGCAGGGGTACCCGAGTTGGTCAAAGGGGCCGGACTTAAGCTCCGGTGCATAGTGCTTCGTGGGTTCAAATCCCACCCCCTGCACCACTATCTCTGAAAATTTGGCTTCAGTCTGACCAAAGTACTTCCAAATGCCCCATCGAAACCTTCTGGCGATAGTTTTGTGATACAAACTACTCCTGCTATAACGACCTCGGGCTCTAGAATTTCTTCAAGAATATTTGATGCGATTGTCTCAAGAAGCGAATGCCTTGAAGAGATGTTTTTTTGTACGGCGTCATATAGAAATTCATAGTCTAGAATTTCTTCTAAATCGTCATTCATAGGCTTCTTCGCCCCATTCATTAGTACTTCTATATCAAATCTAACTGGTTGTTCCACCCCATTCTCGTGATCATGAACCCCGACATCGATAGACTTGATGGAATTCTCCAAACGAATAGTTGACCATTCATTCGAGCCCATTTTACTAATGGCTGGCATTAGATGAGGAGATGTTAGATTCAAGATTCATCCGCCCCTTCAAGAGCAGGATCCCTTCTACGTTGGTTCATCCTTTCACCGGAATCCACGAAAATAGTTTGGCCTGTGATTGACTTTGAATTAGCTAAGAATAGAACCGCCTCAGCAATATCCTCTGGAGTTGCCCCATATCCCAGCAAAGACATGGATTGGGCCTTTTTCAAAGCATCCTGACTCAAAATATCGCTAGTAAGAATATGCCCCGGAGCCACCGCATTAACTCTTATTTCTGGAGCTAGGTCTATTGCCAATGCTGAGGTAAGACCATGTAATGCAAATCTTGAAGCCGTGTAAGAGAGATAATCAGCATTGGGAGATTCAATCTTGAAATCTAGTATATTTACAACCCAAGAATTCCCAACTGTGGACTTCTTTGATAATTCGCTGATCATAACCAAAGGTGAAAGAACGTTTACTTCCATGTGGCTATTCCAGTTTTCCTGAGAGATGTCTTCTATCCTATCCAGTTTGAAGAGAGAAGCATTGTTCACTAAACCCTCTAAGGGACCCAGAGAATCAGAAATCTCTTTGATCATGGATCTTGCAGATTCAACATTCCTCAAATCACAATGCAAGGCACAGGCTTCTCCGCCCATCTCCTTGATTTCTCTAACGAGTTTAGTTGCTTCATCACTTGAAGAGTTATAATGAATACAGACTGAAAAACCCGCCTTAGAGAGCCTCAGAGAGATTTCTCTCCCAATCCTCTTTGATCCTCCGGTTACTAGAACTGCTCCGNCCATGCGACTCGCAAGGGGCACTATATTTTACCGATTGCTAGAAGAAAGGGACCTTTCAATGAGAACGGTTAATGTCGTTCTTCTATCCGCTAATATTGATGGAGAGGCGCCTGCCAATCATCGAATCTGGGAAAGAGTTGTCTTTAGGGTGCGGTGGGGCTCCAAGTATGAGTCCACTGGAGAAGAGGAAATCCATGAGGAAAAGACTCCCTCCATGGTTCCGAACATCTCTCCCAACAGGAATCTCACAAGAGAGATACAACAATACGAAATCAAAAGTCGTCTCACATGGGCTGAATACTGTCTGCGAGGAGGCTAGATGCCCCAATGTACACGATTGCTGGGGAAGGGGTACGGCCACCTTCATGGTAGCGGGAGATGTTTGCACGAGAGGTTGCAGATTCTGTGCAGTGGGGACTGTTAAGAGTCCCCCCTCACTGAATGATAAGGAGCCAAGAGAGCTAGCTGAGGCCGTTTCAAAGATGGGATTGAGTTATGCGGTAATTACTGTGGTGAATAGGGATGATCTTCCAGATGGAGGTGCTAAGCATTATCGGGATTGCATAGATGAGATTGCAGATAGGAGCCCAGGAGTTGGAATAGAATTGCTATGTTCTGATCTTGATGGAAATCTAGAAGCCTTAGAAGAACTACTGGATGAAATTCCTCTGCGAGTTTTCGCCCATAATGTTGAATGCATACCCAGGCTAGATGGATTAGTTAGAGACAGGCGAGCTTCTTTCGACCAATCCCTTTCAATTCTAAGTGCTGCTAAGGAAATTCGTCCTGACCTCATGACTAAGACCAGTCTGATGGTAGGGCTGGGAGAGACAGATGAAGAAATAGAAGAGGCTTTAATTTTGATCAGAAAGGCGGGCGTAGATATTATCACCCTAGGACAGTACCTCCAGCCAAGTTCCCGACATCTGCCGGTTGATAGATTTCCGGAACCTCATATTTTTGCAGATTGGGACAGAAAGGCTAGAGAGTTAGGTTTCAAAGCTGTAGCAAGCGGTCCTTTAGTAAGATCCAGTTATCGAGCAGGACTACTATGGGATGAAGCGATGGGAGGCGAACCAGTAGTTACCAGAGATTCTACTGGGTCCGCAGTTAGTCATCTTTCTTCCAGAAATAAAATAGCGGAGGTAGAAGTTTGAGTTCCGGAAAAGAGTCTGGAATAGATGTTCCAGATGCCCCATTTCGCCCTGGAGATGATTACAGTTTCGAAAAATGGGATTGGGTGCCAGGGGATTTCAAGATGCCCGATCCGAAGACTTGCGGATATATGGATACAGAAATTCTTGCCAATGGGCTAGTTAGAGTCCTAGATGATGAAGGTAATGCATCGGGAGATTGGGATCCGAAATTATCCTCTGATGAGTTGCGAATGGGTCTGGAGCATATGTTGCGTGTTAGGATTTTTGATGATAGAATGATGAAAATGCAAAGGACTGGTTTACTATCTTTCTACATGAGGTCATTTGGAGAGGAGGCGGTAGCAATTGCCCAAACAATGGCCCTCAATGAGCAGGATTGGATTTTCCCTAGCTACAGGCAACCTGGAGCTCAGTTCGTAAGAGGTAGAGATATGGTTAGTATGATTTGTCATTGTATTGGAAATGAGGAGGATAACATCAAAGGAAGGCAAATGCCAGTTCATTATTCCTTTAGAGAAGGTCGTTTCATATCCGTATCAAGCCCGGTAGGGACGCAATTTAGTCAGGCTGTGGGCGTTTCACTCGCTTCTAGGCATAAGGGTCTTGACGAAGTTACGATTACGTGGATTGGCGATGGCGCCAGTGCAGAAGGCGACTACCACTATGCACTGAATTTCGCAAGCGTCTACAATGCTCCTGTCATCCTTAATCTTGTAAACAACCAATGGGCAATCTCAACACACGCTAACTTCGCTACTGGGACTGGTAACTTCGCTACCAGAGGCTTGCCCTATGGGATTGCATCTATAAGAGTAGACGGAAATGATTTTCTTGCCCTATACTCCGTAACTAAATGGGCCAGAGAGAGGGCAGCTGCATCCTCAGGCCCTACTCATATTGAGGTGCTTACTTACAGAGCTGGAGCGCATAGCAGTAGTGACGATCCTAGTAGATATCGGCCAAAAGATGAGCATGCCAAATGGCCTGGAGGGGACCCTATCGAAAGATTGAGGCAGCATCTGGTAAATATTGGCGAATGGAGTGATGATAGGCATTTAGAGCTCATACAAAAAATAGACTCAGAGGTTGTTGATGCATACAAAGAGGCTGTAAAATACGGCGATCTAGCCAATGGCCCGTACCCTTCTGCTGAAACAATATTCACTGAGGTCTACGAAGAGATGCCTTGGCATCTGAAAGAGCAGAATGATGAGTTGATGGGGGAGTAGATTTGACTAACATGAATATGATACAATCACTAAATAATGCTCTAGATATTATGTTAGAAAACGACTCGAATGTGGTAATTTTTGGAGAAGATGTGGGTTATTTCGGAGGAGTGTTCAGAACTACTGACGGACTCCAGGAAAAGCATGGTAAACACAGAATATTCGACTCACCCCTCTCTGAAGGGGGAATAGCTGCAACCGCATTTGGAATGGGAATAAACGGACTAAGGCCTGTAGTTGAGATTCAATTCGCGGATTACATCTTTCCTGCATATGACCAGATAGTAAATGAGATGGCCAAGATAAGGCACAGGTCTGGGGGGGAATACTGGTGTCCAGTAACTCTGAGAACTCCTGCGGGCGGAGGCATAAGAGGTGGCCATCACCATTCTCAATCTCCGGAATCTCAGTTCACACATACACCGGGTCTTAAGGTAGTATATTGCTCAACACCGTACAATGCAAAGGGGCTACTAATCAGTTCAATAGAGAGCAACGATCCAGTAGTTTTCTTTGAACCAAAAAGGTGCTACAGAGGACCCTTCTATGGCGATCCTCACAATGTTCCAACGTGGTCTGATCACCCAGAAGCAGAGGTCCCAGAGGGCCACTACAGCATCCCCATAGGCAAGGCTAGATTGGCTATGGAAGGAAATGACTGTACTGTAATTTCCTGGGGGGCAATGGTCCATGTTTGTCAACAAGGCATAGTTGAAAGTGGCATTTCTTGTGACTTAATAGACCTACAATCTCTTGTTCCTTGGGACAAGGATGCAGTCATAGAATCGATCGAGAAGACAGGTCGCTGTGTGATTGTTCACGAAGCTCCAAAAACTAGTGGTTTTGGTGCTGAAATAGCTGCTTCTGTACAGGAGAGGTGCTTCTATTATTTGGAGACTCCAATTGAAAGGGTTACAGGCTGGGACACACCATTCCCCCATACTACTGAATGGGATTACATGCCCGGACCGAATAGAATTGCCGACGCGATAGCAAGAACTCAGGGGGATTAAAATGGGAAATTTTGTTTTCATACTTCCAGATATTGGAGAGGGGGTTGTCGAAGGAGAAATTGTACAATGGCATGTCTCAGTAGGGGATTCAGTAGCAGAAGACGACCCAATTGTTGATGTTATGACGGACAAAGCGACAGTTACCATACCCTCACCAGTTAGCGGGATAGTAGACTCCCTCAGTGGAGGAGTTGGAGATATGATTGCTGTAGGTTCAACTCTTCTGGAGATAAACTCAGAAGGATCGGAAATTCAAGTCCCGATAGAAAATGAATCAGATAAAATAGAGCTAGAGTCGGGAGATTCAAGTGATTCGGCCGGAATTACAACATCTGGTCTAACTGGAAAGGATGAACCCCGGGAGTATCATAAACCAGAAAAAGTGATCCCGAAAAAGGAACCGGTCCCTTCCGCACCAGTAAAAAATCCCAGTTCTAGAATTCTTGCAAGTCCGGCAGTAAGGAAGAGGGCGAGAGAAAGTGACGTTAGCCTATCAGAAGTAAGAGGCTCAGGTCCTGCAGGAAGGATTAGGCATGCTGATTTGGATGCTTACATAGCGGCAGGCGGGGCTGTCTCAGGGGCACCGCCCATATCTTACTCTACGAAGAGAACAGAAGTGACTCAAGTCAAGGTTGTAGGACTTAGGAGAAAGATAGCTGAACAGATGGCTCTGAGTAAGACGAGGATACCACACTTCTCATACTTCGAAGAGGTGGATATAACGGCGTTAGAATCATTAAGAGGGATTCTGAATACATCTAGAGATGATTCTCAGCCCAAGTTAACTTATCTCCCTTTCATCATGTTAGCCCTATCCAAGATTATGCCTGAACACCCAGAGTGTAATGCCCACTACGATGATGGAGCCGGAGTAGTGAATAGACATGGGGCGATCAACTTAGGCATAGCAACCCAAACAGAAAGAGGATTGTATGTCCCTGTGGTGAAGAATGTTGAGACTCTAGACATTTGGAGGGCTGCCTCTGAGATGCAGAGAGTGTCTGGTGCAGCTAGGGACGGCAGTGCTAGCTTGGATGAATTGTCAGGATCGACTTTCACCATCACTAGCTTGGGCAGGGAAGGAGGTTTGGGGGCAACTCCCATCATTAACCACCCAGAAGTATCAATTCTGGGCGTCCACAAGGCTAGGGAAATGCCTGTAGTGAGAAATGGACAAATTGTAGTTAGGAGAATAATGAACCTATCGAGTGCTTTCGATCATAGAGTTGTGGATGGAGCTGATGGTGCTTCTCTTATTCAGCACCTTAGAAGGATGCTGGAGAACCCGGCACTCATTTTCATGTAGGGTGAGAAAATGGTAGAGACAAAGAAATGTCAGGTTTTGGTTGTTGGGGCTGGACCTGGGGGGTATGTGGCAGCGATAAGATCGGCACAACTGGGCCTCTCAACAGTAATAGTGGAGGGGGATAAGGCTGGAGGAACATGTCTAATCAGAGGATGTATTCCTAGCAAAGCTATCATCCATGCGGCAGAGAGATTCGAATCGATGAGTCGACATTCCTCTGAAGGAGGCCATATGGGGATTTCCGTANCGTCTGAGCCAGAATTGAATATGGCGGAGTTAGTTTCCTGGAAAGACGACATAGTTACCAGACTCAATAAAGGAGTAGAGGGTCTTCTGAAGCAGGCAGGGGCAGAATTGGTGCAGGGATGGGCGAGCTTCGATGGCCCCAAGACATGTGATGTTTCTTCGGAAGAAGGGGAAGTCAGAATTGAGGCAGAAAATGTAATTCTAGCGACAGGATCGAGCCATATAGATCTCCCATTTATGCCATGCGATGAGGAGTTTATTCTTTCTTCCACGGGCGCATTGGAGCTTAGCAAATTGCCTAAGAGCGTAGCAATAGTTGGAGGAGGCTATATCGGTCTCGAACTAGGTTGTGCAATGTCCAAGTTAGGATCGGAGGTAACAGTAATCGAAGGGATGGATTCAATTCTGGCCATAATGGACAGGGAAATTAGGAGGCCTTTGGAAATTTGGCTGAAAAAGCATGCAGTAGATGTCCATACCAATGCCCTGGCTAGGGGATCCGAAATCAAAGGAAGTGGCGCATCGAGAAAGGTAGAGTTGACTTTTGAGAAGGACGGTTCAGAACATAAAATAAAAGTAGACAAAATATTTGTTACGGTAGGAAGAAAACCGAACACTAAAGGTTGGGGTCTTGAAAACACTGGAGTCAGGATGGATGGCTCTGGGAGGTTCATAAGAACTGACAGACAGTGCAGGACTTCAGTGCCTGGAGTTTTTGCTATAGGAGATGTATCAGGAGAACCGATGCTAGCCCACAAGGCTAGTGCTGAAGGAGAGATGGTTGCAGAGATAATTGCGGGGCATAAGAGAGAATTCGATAAGATCGCAATTCCGGCTATAGTTTTCACGGAGCCGGAGATTGTATCTGTCGGTCTGACTCCAGAAGAGGCCGAGGAAAGAGGGGAGGAGATTATTGTAGGTAAATTTCCTCTTGCAGCGAATGGTAGGGCCCTGAGTATTGAAGCTGAAAAAACAGGTGGATTCATCCGAGTAACTGCAAGAGAGTCGGATCATGTAATTTTAGGGGTTCAGGCTGTAGGCACCCATATTGCAGAATTGCATGCAGAATTCGTTCTAGCCTTAGAAATGGGGTCTCTGTTGGAAGACGTTGCAGGAACAGTTCACGCACACCCTACAATGTCAGAATCGTTTCACGAGAGCGTACTGAAAACTCTTGGTCATGCGATACATATCAGCTGAGGTGTTAAATGACTGAAATCAGAATTCTAAGATGTGGCAAGGTCGAGTATAAAGAAATGAGTGACCTGATGAGGGATTTGCAAAAAAAGAGAATAGAAGAGTCAATTGGTGACACTATTATCTTTGTTGAACATCCGGAAATTGTTACTATTGGCCCAAAGGCGAATAGAGACGAAGTTGTTGTGGATGGTTATCCCACTTGTCTTACCGATAGAGGTGGGGGATTAACTTGGCATGGACCGGGGCAATTGGTAATTTATCCTATAATTAAATGGAAAGTGTCTGAACAGAGTGTTAGGGGCATAATTAGTTTACTCGAAGATTGGGCAATCGCAGCTCTAGAATCGTGTGGAGTATTAGCTTACAAGAGTGCTAAAATGCAGGGAGCATGGGTTGATGGGCACAAGGTTTGTTCAATTGGTCTGTCATTTTTGCACTGGGTAAGTCGGCATGGGATGTCAATAAATATAGCAACACCTGAAAACCGAGTCGAGCAGCTTGAGGGGTGTGGGATAAAGGCTGGACTGCATACTAGTCTTTCCCGATTAGGGTACTCCAAAGATCCTAAAGGGGCGTCTATCGATTCATTGATGGTTCAGGAGTATCTAATTTCTACTTGTGAAAAATTTCTCAGAAGGAAGCCGACCTTAGATATGGGATGGTCCGGAGTGGTTTCTCAATGAAAAGACCAGAGAAAGGAGAACTGGCTAAATTTTGGTCTCTGGACCCGAGTACTGTCTTTCTTAATCACGGCTCATTTGGGGCTACTCCCATTTCCGTTCTTGAAGAGCAAACAAAAATCAGGAGCCGCATTGAAGAAGATCCTGTACGATTCTTCGAAAGAGATTACATGCCCATGATGAAGGAAAGTAGGGGGACTCTGTCTGAATTCCTCAATGCTGAAGTTAATGGTATGACTTTCGTAAAGAATGCCACAGAGGGAGTGAATACAGTTCTCAGAAGTATTGAATTGAAACCGGGCGACGAAATAATTGTCCCCAATCATAGCTATCAAGCATGCTGGAATGCCGTTGACTTCGTAACTGAACGTTCAGGTGCCAAAACTGTTGTTGTAGAAATCCCATTCAGAATAGATTCTGAAGAAGAAATAATCGATCTCATTTTAGACAAGGTTACTGATAGGACTGTTCTTGCATTGATTGATACTGTAACTAGTCCGACCGGATTGAGGATGCCGTTCGAGAGGTTGGTGACAGAGTTACAGGAGAAAGGGGTTGATGTTCTTCTGGATGCTGCTCACGGACCAGGAATTGTACCACTGGACTTAGCTTCGTTAGATGTTGCATACTGCACTGGAAACTGTCACAAATGGATTTGCACGCCAAAGGGTTCAGCATTCCTACACATTAGAGAGGACAGGAAGAGTGGGGTTCGTCCACTCGTTATTGGCCACGGTGCAAGTCTAGAGGGCTCTGATCAAGAGAGATTCGAATTTGAGTTTGGATGGCCAGGAACCCAGGATCCATCCCCTTGGCTTTGCATCCCAAAGGCAATTGACCATATTGGGAAAATGGTAGATGGGGGATGGTCAAAAATTATGCATTTGAATAGAGATCTTGTTCTTAGGGGTAGAGAGGTGATTTGCGATGCACTCGGCGCCAATCCTCCGGTTCCAGAATCAATGGTGGCATCAATAGCATCGATTGAGATGCCCGAAGGGGTCGAAGTGGGTGCAATGAGCATGGAAGGAGATCCTTTTCACAATTTTCTTCTCGACGAGTATGGAATTCAAGTTCCAGTTTTTCCATGGATGCATCATGGGGTACGTTACATTAGAATATCTGCTCAGCTATACAACCATTTTGATGAGTATGTATTCCTCGCTGAGGCTTTGAGAAAAAGCAATTGAAGGATGGAACCATTCAAGGAGGGGTGTGGTGCCCCGCAATCATGCCAGAAGCAGTAGTTGCTCTAACGGGAGCATCGGGTGCAAGATATGGAGTTAGATTGGTTGATGCCCTCCTAGAACACGATTGGAAAGTGAACCTCATAGTAACTGGTGCTGGAGCCATAAATCTAGATTTAGAATGTGGAATTTCGCCTGAAGAGCTAGCTGATAGAAAAGGTGTTACGCTTGAAGAAAATAGAAATCTAGCTGCAAGATCGGCTTCCGGGTCTGCAAGGTTTGATGCATACATCATTTGTCCAGCAAGTGGGACAACCATAGGAAAAATTTCTTCCGGAATTAGCGATAATCTGGCAACGAGAAGCGCTTTGGTAGCTATGAAAGAAAGGAGGAAACTGATTATTGTACCTAGGGAGGCGCCTTATTCGACGCCTCATCTTAAGGCCATGGCAAACCTTTCGGAATGGGGCGTAGTAGTACTTCCAGCTAGTCCCGGGTTTTATCATTCTCCACAAAGTATTGAAGACTTAGTGGACTTTGTTGTTGCTAGGATATTGGATCAACTTGACATAGAACATTCTCTTGGTAAGAGATGGACCGGAGAAGAAGTTTAGCTCGAAAACTGAAGCTAAAATGATTCCAATTTGGAATGGGTTCAATAGGGGCTCAAACTACTGAATATCATTATCATGAATGAATGGGGCTCCAAGACTGTGGATGAGTTGAAGCATGAGCTTCGTTCTAGAGGGATGTCAGTGAGCGGAAAAAAGGCTGACCTCATGCTCAGACTAAATGAGGCATCTAGGGCAGAAGGTGTTGTCGAGGCGGAGATTATGGGAATGACTGAGGGAAAGGTATCCAGTACAAATATAGATAATGTTTTGATCTTAATCAGAGAAAGAGTTAGATCTAAATTTTCCGCATCAATTCTGGTTTTGATAATAATTATCGGTTTTGCAGGTGGAGGAGTAGTTTTAGGCCCTGATTTGGTGAACTGGATAAAGGGCGAGGAAGATTATGAATTAATCGACTTTGATCAGAATCAGACTAGGTCATATGCAGAGGGGCTTGTTAACTTAGGGCACCCATTATGGGGGGGTAGACTTTCAGGGACCGTAGAAGAAGAGAATGCGGCACAGTCTATAAAGACGAATTTCTCCAATAGCGGCATACCATCCACAATAGAAGAATTCGAGATACCGATCTATTATATGGGTAATCAGTTTGATTTGATGATTTGCCAGCCAGGCAACATTGGAGGGCTGATAGGTGGCCCGACACCCTGCTCTTCGGCCGATTTGAATAGGGACGAGACTGATTATGTTCATACTGTTGACTACGTAGTTCAGGGATATAGCGGGAGTGTCAACATCCCTGCGAGTAGTAATACCCAGGTTATCGATCTAGGGATTGGAAATGAGTCAGAAAACTGGGAGTCGGCAGCCAATGGCGTTGGAATAGTGTGGCTATTGGATGGAGAGGAGGGGGGAGCAGGTACGGAGAGCAATACTGTATTGATGAAGAGGGCTCAAGAAAATAGCCTTAGAGGTTTGATTACTATTAATTCTAGGCAGAATTGTGATGAGCTAGTTTCGGGTGATTGCGTACCTTATTCTAAGTCCCTAGATATCATGCAATTCGAAGAGAAGCCCTACAATGTCGGTTTTGTAATGGTCTCAAGAAGTGTTGGGGAATCGATTCTCGAGGAAGTAGTTAATGGTGCTGGAATGTTGCAGTTTCAAGTTGACGTTGATAATCAAGACGAAGGTCAAATTCACGTAGTGTGCGGAATAATTCAAGGAGAGACGGAGGAATTGATAATCATAGGAGCCCATCATGATACTGTGTATAATGGGCAAGGGGCGGTCGATAATACGGCTGGCACGGCCACGGTACAGGAAATAGCGCGTCAGATTGCATTATTCGAATCTGAGGTTGGAGCTCCCAAGATGACTATCTATTTCTGTACCTGGGGAGGCGAAGAAGGAGGGTTATGGGGATCAAGCGAGTGGGTAGATAAGCATAGGGAAAACTTGGAGGAAAATCTCAGATTGTACATCAACCTGGATATGAACCATGTAGATGCAGAGAGGAATTCCGGAGTTACTCTTCAGGGGAATAGCTTCACAGACGTTCGGCATATCAAAGGCATAGTCGAGGTGTTCTCAGCATCCCATCCAGAGCTTTATGAAAAGTATGGCATCACCGTAAGGGAGCTGGAGTCCGAGCAGATGCCCGACAATTCTGATCATGCCCCATTCGTATTCGAAATTCATCAAGATGAAGAGGAGTTCGGGCGTGCGATGCTATGCTATGGTTCTGGCTCTTCAGAATACCACACCTACTTGGACAATATGGATAGGTTCAACGAAGAAAGCTTAGCCGTATCTGGGATAATATACGGCTCTCTAATTCGGCATTTGGCTTGGGGCTAAGCAGCGCAGAAAGAGACGATTTCGTCGTAATCTGGCTCGACCCCAGGGTTTTCCGCTGTCCAACGATACTGTACAGTACCTTGGTCATCGATAATTACGACTGCACGATTTGCACTCACATAGCCATCAAGGCCACCTAGTCCAACAAATTTAGCATCATATAATTCCACGACTTCTCTATCTAAATCAGATAGTAACTCGAAATCTAGATTGTACCTTCTCGCGAACTCTGCATTCGCCCATGGTGAATCTACGCTGATTCCAAGAACTATAGCATTACAATCGCTCAGATTAGCAAGATTTGCTTGAAACGAGCACATCTCTTTGTCGCAGACGCCGGTGAATGCTCCCGGATAGAATGCTAAAACCACAGTCTTTCCATAATGATCAGATAGTGTTATTGCTTCTTTAGTGGCGTTCTTCAGTGTAAAATCGGGAGCCTTGTCTCCTACTTCAACCATGGAAAGGGCGAGAGGTTGCATATTTTGAACATGCCTAGATTCACATCCTCTCTGGAACCTCGATCCCCATGATCCCTAAGCCGAGTTGTAGCTCTCTAGCTGTTAGATCGCATAGAGCAAGTCTTCTTTTGGCAACCAAATCGTCTTCTTCCTTAAGAATACTACAATTTTCATAAAATGAAGCAAAGGAAGATGCTATGGAATGCAGGTGTTTGCATAACTTATGAGGGCTGAAAGTGGAGACTGAGTCATCTAAAATCGAAGAAAATTCTACGAGTCTTCGTGAAAGTGTCAACTCTTCTTTGGTAAGGGGGTTCGATTCTTCTTCTGTCAAAGACTCGAAGTTTGCTCTCAGAGATTCTCTATCATCTTCCCATTTTCTGAATATACTACATATTCTTGCATAGGCGTATTGTAGATAAGGAGCGGTGTTTCCCTCGAAAGATAGCATCCTCTCCCAATCGAACACGTAATCCTTGGTCCGCTCAGTGGAGAGATCGGCATACTTTACAGCACCAATACCCACAGCTCGTGCAACATCATTTCTCTCCTTTCCTTGCAAATCTGGATTCTTGTCATCGATTGTCTGCTCTGCTCGTCTAATTGCTTCTTCTAGAAGATCTTGTAGCTTAATCACCTCTCCCTCTCTACTCTTCAAAACCTTCCCGTCAGTATCCAAAACTGATCCGAAGTTTACGTGTACAGCTTGGTGATCATCACTCATGAACCCAGCTTTCTTTGCTACTTGGAACACCATCTCGAAGTGCTGTTTCTGGGGAGTCCCGACCACATAGAGGAAACCATCGCATCTGAGCCTCTCTACTCTGTCGATAATACAGGCCAAATCGGAGGTACTGTAGTTATATCCGCCATCTGCCTTCCTAATTATCATCGGAAGGGGCTCACCATCTCGATTAATCCAACCCCCGGGGAATACTACATCAGCCCCTTCGCTCTCCGCAAGAATTCCTGAATCCCTTAGCCTCTCAACTACCTCTGGAAGAAGGTCTTGGTAGCTTGACTCACCCATTATATCTTCATCAGTTAGTAATACTCCTAGCATCGAGTAAACTTCATTGAAATACCGCATCGACTCGTCCACTAGAATTCTCCATAGCCTTAGAGTCTCTTCATGGCCTCCTTGAAGAAGTACTACTCGGCCCCTAGAACGATTAGCAAACTCATCGTCCGATACGAACTTTGATCTAGCCTGCTTGTAGAATGAATCCAGATCCCCCACCCCAAGCTCAGTTGCGGCTCGATCCTCGCCCAAATCTAGAAGATGCTCAATTAACATCCCGAATGGGGTGCCCCAGTCTCCGACATGATTCTCACGAATAGCCCGATGTCCCTTGAATTCTAACATCCTCACTATCGAGTCACCTATAACCGTAGATCGAAGATGCCCCACATGCATCTCTTTTGCAACATTTGGAGCCGAGTAGTCCACAGCGAAGGTTTTCGCCTCATCGATGCCAACGCCCAGACGTGGATCAAGCAGTAGCTGTGAAATTCTGCTGGATATCCATTCCGGCTTAGCACTGATGTTTACGAAGCCACTTATCGAAGAAACTGTAGCGAATGATTGTGAATCCTGAAAAACTAGTTCGGATATCTGGTTCGCTATTTCTTGGGGAGACTTTCTAAGAATTCCAGCTAGAGGGTGACATGGTAGTGCTACATCCCCATGGTCCTCCACAGTTGCCTTACCGAAAAGAGGGATCCATGAAGCGTCTGGAACGCCTAGAATTTTCATAGCCTTGGAAAATACTGGTTTAAGATCATCAATCAGCTCCCTAATACTAATCACCTCATGAAATTGGATATCGCAAAAGCGCTGCAATGCCTCCGAAAGCAGAATTTAGGGTCGCGCCTTCCTCGGTATCCAGAGAGATTAGTCTTACTTGGGCAGAAGTATGTCCAGCTAACAATGACAAGTTATCTATCAGATCCATCGACTTTTCTTCATCCTCATATACTCGGTTTGAATCACAACTAGGGCATTTGCCATTTTCTAAATTCTTGAGCTGGGTCTTCTCCCACTCTTCCTTGCAATCCTTGCAATAAAAAGCGATCCTCCTCTGATTTAGTGATTCGGATAGAAGTAGGGTTGAGACCGCTCCCTGTTCCAACGCTGAACGAATCATAAGCTCGCCATATGTTGCTTTGGGATTTGATTTCATCACTTCCTGCAGAAAATGATCGACCAATGTTCTCTCGACGTCAAGTTCTATCTGATCCATTGTTGAACCTGCTCTCTGGATTAACTCCCTTAGGCCGCTCTCGTTTGAATATCCGACATCAAAATAAGGCTCAGCTATCAATTTCTTAATTTCGTGATGGAAGTAATCGTTCTTAACAACGAAGTCCTTAGTGGCACCCGGACCACCAATGATTACTCCCTTCAAATCCTTTATTATTGGGAGCCAGTAGTTTGAGGCTCTCTCTGAGGCTTTTTTGAAGAAGTTGTGAGCTGCTTCCTCAATAAGTCTTTCAAAACGCTGAGCAGATTGGCCACCCCTCCCATGCTTCGAGGGAACTAAGGATGTAATGTGCTCCTGGCAGTGAAGCCTCTTTCCAGAAGCAAGACCGTATGCAGCTTCTGATCTATCGATAACAAATAATCCATAAGATGTTCTATCTATCATCATTTCTTCTAATTGACTGATCTCAAAGGTTGAGTCGCACCTATATCTGAAAGAAGAGAAGGGCTCGGGCGGATCATCTATGACAGTAGAAATCAACCTAGTCTTATTGTTTCCCACGATTACGTGACCAACAAAAATGGCAATCCCACCTTCTCCTGGTGTCTTGTACCTATTTAGTGAAGAGATTGCTGACTCGATGGCATCCGATACATGTTTTCTTGTCGACTTTGATTTGATATTAGCAGCTTGTCCGGACTCATTTCCTAGTTGATGCCTCACATCGCTAATCATCCTATCAGGAGGAATGACAACTGAAACTAGCTCGGTACCCATCCCCTTCATTTCTGATAGTTCTCTTACCGCCTTCTTTAGTCGCAGTCTTCGCTGCTGCTGTTCGAGTTCGTCTGAAATACGTCTCCCTCCGTGAATTGCCACCATAGGCGGCATTTCAACCCTTCAGCTCCGATGAAGCATACTGATTGAAAGGCAGGGTGCCCACCTAAGGACGATGGTGACGCTGGTAGTTGCTCTGGGAGGAAGCCTTCTACGTCCTGAAGTAGAGGATCGTCATGAATGGCTAATCGATATGGTTGCAATCATAAAATCGAGAGTTATGGCCGGGGATAAAATTGGATTAGTTCTGGGAGGTGGAGCACCAGCTAGGGAGGGGATTGATCTAGCTATTCCTGTTGTTGACGACTTGGCTAAACTGGACATGATTGGAATTGCTGCTACACGACTTAATGCCACGATTTTCAGGGAGGCACTCTCATCTCAAGGAATAGCCATTTCCAAATTAATTCCTGAAACTGTAGATCGAGCGGTAAAAGAACTTGAAGAATATGGATTGATAGTGATGGGTGGCACCGAACCTGGACATACTACGGATGCTGTAGCAATTAGTCTTGCAATAGATTCTGGGGCCAGCAAGTGCATTATTGCAACTAATGTTTCCAAGGTTTTTACTGAGGATCCTAAGCAAAATCCCGATTCTGAATCGTTCGATATGCTAACATTGACCGAACTGCAGAAGATAGTAGGGGAGCCAGTGCACTCAAGAGCGGGCAAATCTCAGGTCGTAGACCCTATTGGGGTTAGGGAGGCATTGAAACATAATGTCGATCTAGACATCCTTGATGGGAGATATACTGATAGAATCCGTAGATCTCTACAAGGAGAGGAGTTTGAGGGGACTATGGTGAGGGGTAAATGAGTAGTCGGAAGGAAACTATCCTGAAGGCAGCGAAGAGGACAGCGAAGCAGGCACATGCTGCAGCTTCAAGGAAGGTACAGAAATCAAGAGTTTCTAGTGGAATTGATCCCCATCGGCATTGTTCAGTATGCTGGAAGCCAATTCCTCTTGACAGTGAGCCAGCGATTTGCTCAAGTGTAGAATGCTCAACTATGTTTGAAAGAAGAGAAAAGTCAAGGCGGAGATTTACATTCATAATGTATCTAGGAATAGCTATTTTCGTAGGACTACTTGGAATTCAGATTTTCATAGGGGCAACNGGATAGTTTAGGAATGGGTAATGAAATGATGGTGAGGTTTCTTTCAATTCTTCCCGGAATAATAGGGATCTTGTGTGCATTGATAGTTATTTTCAGCCTCATAGGTTTTGAACCAGATAAAACTGGGAGCGAGGCCCCCATTGTCCCTTGCGCTGATGATGATGTCGGATGCAACGTGGGAATGACTTCGGAAGATATGGAGGTTCCTTCGGCATTTATGCTTCTTGATATTAAGTTGGAGGTTGAGTGGAATGAGCCTGATCGGGGATGGATTGGTGTCGTGGAATCTGATGCAGCCCGGGATTGTCCCCCGGATTCAAATGGCCTCACTACATGTACAGCTGAAGATATCAAGGATTTCTTGGTTGCTGGAGGGCCTGAATCAGACGGAAAAATGGAATTTAGAATAGATCCTGGTAGCTATAGATTTGTTGCTGGTGGGCATGATGGTGCTGGACTTGATTCTATGCTGATTGAAGTAAAAACTAGCATCCATCTTAGTAACTTTGTTGAGTTCACATTGGCAATAATATCCATATTACTCCTTGCTGGAGCAGGAGAAATGGCCTTTCCAATAAGAAAAATCCTTAGGAGATCAAGAGATTAGTAATTTTCATTCAGTATCGTTGAATAACCCCTCCCCCCTGCTAAAGATATGCAGGTAACGAAGTGCCCGAACTGTGGTTCTGAGATTGAGGCTACGGGACTATCTGCATCTTATGGCGGATATGACTTCTATTGCGTAATCTGCGGACATACATGGCATGTCTGATTACTATGAGTTTTGCCCATCTTCTCTAGGCCAATTTTCGGGTAGAGAAAGAGGATCTTCAATAATATCCGCACCTATAACCTCAATCAGTGATTCCCTCATCTTCTCTAGGCCGTCTCCGGTTATCGAGCTTATTCTGAAATCTTCTTTGCCAGAGGATTTCTCAATTATATCCGACTTTGTCTCGGCAACTAACACTAACCTCCCAGGCAAGAGTTCCCTGACCTCTTGGAGTAGATTCTCCTGCTCAGATAAAGGGGTTGTGGATTGTTCTGACCTATCAATAAGGAATAGGAGAACATCACCGAGATGTTCCAAGGCTACAATAGCTTGCATCTCAATCTGATTCCTATCATCCATTGGACGATCCAATAGTCCGGGGGTATCCACCATCTGGTATACCCTTCTACGATGTGTGAAATGGCCGAGGTGAAGTTGCTTGGTTGTGAAAGGATACGATGCTACTTGGGGCTCTCCTGTTGAAAGGGCACTAATCAGTGCAGATTTGCCAACATTGGGAGAGCCAGCTACCACAATGCAAGGCTCAAATGAGTCTATGGAGGGTAGTTTCCTCATTACATCTCTCGCTTCTCCGAGCCACAATATCTGAGGAGATATTTGATCGATTACTGATGATACTCGACCATATGCGTGACGTCTCGCCTTGTGGAAACCGTCTATATCCCTTAGTCGCAGAATCTTTGCTTGGGCCTCTCCTGAGATGCGCTGGGATCTCTCCGCTGCCCATTGTAGGGCTCCTAGATTTCTCTTGTAATCGTCACACCCCACAGCTGCATCAACTAGAGCTCGATCAAAATCGGAAAGCGCGTTCAAACTGGGCCACCTTTCGACGTAGGAATTGAGAGTTTTGGCAACAATATCACAAGCAGATTGCACCATTCTGTTCATCTGCTTCCGAACTCTATGATATTTGTCTGGATCCTCAACCAAATCCGCTTGACTGCTAGCTCTTCCAAATGCTTTGTCCAGAATCTCTTGGGGATAAAGTACTGTCGGAATTGATCTCCACTCTACTGACGCCATACAATTTCACCCCATCACGTCCCGAACGACATCGCACTTCAAGCATTAGCAATTCTGATATCGAAAAACTACATCTCTTACCCGTTTGTTTTTTTATGAAAACATAATCGAAGGGATATGTCAGGAGGCAGTGAAGGGGTGAAAGTTGATGATTTGCCCGCCTGGGCCAGGAGATTCTACGAAGAATACGGCTCTCCCAATCTTAGTAATTTAGGAGATGTTTTTCATGGACCCTTGATGGAAAGGAAGTTCGGATTGAGGAGAGACGACCTTGTTGAGATACTAATGGATAGAAGGATGCTGCCTGAAGATAGAGACCCATGCTTAAGGGGGATGATGGTAGGCGGGAGGAGCTCGTCAATAGACATACTCGATGAACTTGGAGAGTTCAGAACTATATCTAGAGATGTCATAGTCGAGGTGAGATTAATTTCACACCTAAGAAGGACGTACATAGAAGATAAAGAGCTAATTAAATTCGAAAAGGATGATATGAAGAGGAGATCGGAGGTGCTCGAACTAGCTGAAAAGAATAGTGATGGGGAGAGCAATCTCTGGGGGTGAAATATGGATAATCTATCAGCAAAGGACTGTATTCCCTGCCAAGGGGGGACCCCTCCCCTGAGTGAAGAGGAATCTGCAGCATTCCTTGCACAGGTTAATTCTGATTGGAGTGTTGTTGACAATCATCACCTAATCAGAACCTGGGAGTTTCCTGACTTTTCTACCTCGCTTGATTTTACAAATCAGTTAGGAGCAATTTGTGAGGAACAGGGGCATCATGCGGATTTTCAACTCAGTTGGGGGAAGGTAGTAGCAATAATTTTCACACACAAGATCGATGCTCTTACGGAATCAGACTTTGTCCTAGCTTCCAAGTTTGATCAGATCTAGCTACGGTGAACTAATGGAAGAGTTCCAGGGAGTTTTGACTTCTAGGAGAACAATTTACAGATTCAAAGACGATGCTGTGGACCAGAATGAGTTAGAGAAAGCCTTCATGGCCGCCAGAAACGCACCTTGTCACAAACATACTAATCCATGGAGATTCTATGTCTTGGGACCAGAAGCAAGGAGAATGATGGTCCCGGAAATCGAAAGATTATCTATCGAGAAGGCAAATAATTCTGAAACTGATGGCTTAGGGAATGTAGTTGAAAGAGCTGTAAGAAAAATTTTACAGCCCCCGGTTCTAATTTGTGTAACAAGTTTGAAGAGTCCGGAGGATGCATTTAGAGAGCAAGAAGATTATGCGGCCACTGTTTGTGCTACTCACAATATGGTCCTCTCACTATGGGCCCAAGGTATTGGTTGCCAATGGAGCACGGGAACAATTACTCGATCTAATGCTGCTTACTCAGTAATTGGCGCATCTAGAGATGAAGAGGGGATAATTGGATTCATCAAAGCGGGTTATCCGAAAGAAGTTCCTAAGAGGGAAAAGAAGGATTTAGTTGAGATAAGGAGTTATCTAGAATAGTCGGGAAATGATGATTTTAGTTCGGGTGAGATGTTGAAGAAGATTGTTTACCCCAAGGCAGGTGGAGTAGAAACGATTCAGATTATCGAAGTTGAAGACCCGATCCCTAAATCATCTGAAATCTGCGTGAGAGTACATAGAGCTGGCATAAACTTCGCAGAGTTAATGATGCGCCAGGGCATTTACGGATCTAGTCCTGATTTTCCTTTCACACCAGGATACGAGTGTTCCGGAGAGATTGACAGTATTGGTAGTGAAGTAACTGGTTTTAAGATAGGAGACAGAGTGATAGCAATGACTGGTTTTGGAGGATATGCAGAAAAGGTTTGTCTGGATCACAAAAGAGTTGTCCCCCTTCCAATATCTGTAACATTTGATCAAGCTGCGGCAATTCCTGTTACATATGGGACTGCGTTCCACATGCTAGTGCATCTGGGAAGATTCTCAAAAGGTGAGACTGTCCTAGTCCATCACGCAGCAGGCGGAGTGGGGACTGCAGTTGCCCAGATATGCCAGTCAATGGGCGCATCCGAAGTAATTGGGACTGCTTCTGAGGGGAAGAGGGGTTTTGTAGAATCTTTGGGAATGAGGTTTGTGGACAGTTTGTCAGGAGATTTTGTCAAGATATGTAGAGAACTAACCAATGGCAAAGGAGTCCATCATGCGATAGATCCAGTTGGCGGAAGTCACCTGATGAAATCATACAAATCACTTAGAAACGGAGGAAAATTGTACTATTTTGGGGCTTCTGCAGTAGTTAAGGGGAATAGAAGATCTAGATTGGCGGAGCTAAGAATGTGGCTGGAAATGCCACGATTCGATCCTCTAAAGATGATGAGTTCTAACAAAGCGGTATTTGGTGTCCATATGGGGCTGTTAGAAGACCCGATGATCTTTGAGGGCCATCTTACTACAATTAACAAGATGCTTCTTGAAGGTAGTATTAACCCGATAATTGATTCGGTTTGGAGATTTGAGAGAGTTTCAGAAGCGCAGATGCATATCCATGAAAGGAAAAACAAAGGCAAGGTACTTCTAGACTTCTCGCCTGAATAATCAGAGTCTGACCGGTCTTGTAGCACCGCAAGCCTGGCATTTCAGAAGAGTAGTCCGGTCTTCTCTCAAAAATCTTGTATCTGGTGCCTTGCATTCTGCACACAGAATATACGTCTTTACGTATGAAACAATCTTTTCCTTGATCCTCTTGGGCGGTACCTTACCCTTTAGCATGATTCTAAATTGCTCAATAGTACCAGATGTCCCTAGTTCATTAAGAAGATACTGAAAAACATGATTCGCATCGCGGTCCATAGCATCCACTATCTCTGAAAAATTTCTAAGAATAGTTTGACTTCCTTCGATAAGTATGTCAGGGGTCGGCATCGTCCATCTTGAACGTTCACTAATATCCTTAGGTATACGTTCTCTAGCCCTATCCAGTAGAGAGTCATATTCGCGGCTAGTCACATGCTTCCGACAATAGTGGCCCTTTTCACCTCACCGGGAGTATGGAGAACCGTCAAGGACCTATTTACCCCCCCTCGAAGTATGGGTGAGCGGGTTTTAGTTAAGTTTGCTAGAACTAATCCAAATGCCAAAATTCCTACAAAGGGAAGTGAATTTGCTGCGGGTTGGGACATATATTCACTAGAAGATACTGAAGTTAAATTTCGTTCTAGTGTTAAGTTGAGGACTGGGTTACATGTCGCAATTCCCGAGGGTTTTGAGGGACAGGTGAGAGCAAGGTCTTCATTGGGCTCCAAGGGACTTATCCTTCCTCACAGTATAGGAACTATAGATTCTGACTATAGGGGAGAGTTGTTCATCCTAATGACTTGGATTGGAGAGGGGGGATCATATCTGGTAAAGTCTGGAGAGAGGATAGCACAGTTAGTAATCGCACCTATTCCAGACGTAAATTTCTCTGAGGTTAAAATTGATGATCTTGGTAAGACTGAGAGAGGAGAGGGTGGTTTCGGGAGTACAGGTAGATTCTAACTATAGAAAAAACGCATCAATCCATAGAATGCCCCCGGTGCATTCATATCGCCGGAACACCGGCGGTAGTCAATGCACCTCAGTGTTGATGAACTAAGGGATAAGGTGGAAGAGTTCAGATCAAGCGGACTCAACACTCAGCAAATAGCTGACGAGCTATCATTATCTCAGACTACGGTTCAATGGTTATCTGCAAGTGACTTTGAGGTCGATGACAAGCCTGTAGATGTCAAAGTGGGGTGGAGATCAATNGCAGTCAAAGGAGATAGGATTGAGGCCATATCTTATGTTTTTTGCGATATAATTGAAGAAATGGTTGGTGAAGAAATTGATACTATCGTGGGTGTTAGCATCAATGGAATAGCTTTCGCTCAGGCAGTTTCTTCCATATTAGATGTGGAGCTTTCAGTAGTTAGGAGCATCAACGAAGACGTTAGTGGGCATCTTTCTCAGGTTTATGCTGGAGTAGAAGGAAAAAGAGTTGTAATCATCGATGATGTATATTCTTCGGGGAAAACGATGAAGAAGATCTCGGAAGATCTTACTAATGCTGGGGCAGAGGTTAAGTTATGTATGGTTCTAGTGAATAAGTCTTGGGATGATGATGTGGGAGAGTTTCCGCTCCGGGCACTTGTTAGGGCGGCTACCGTCTGAGGTGGCATATGCACTGGGCGGAATACACCGCGCAAAGGCTCAAGGAGCGTGGGGGGGATCAGGTCTCTGCATCCGGGATTACTCCGTCTGGAGAATTCCACATAGGCCATCTAAGAGAAATACTCTCTGCTGAAATGATCCATAGGGCATGCTTAGATGCCGGAATGGAATCAAAATATATTTTCATCGTGGATTCCATGGATCCACTAAGAAGGGTGTACGACTTCCTTTCACCTGAATACGAAGAATACATAGGGTGCCCTCTTGCATTCATACCTGCACCAGATTCTGATGGAAAGCCTAGTGATAGTAGTATTTCTTACGCAGAATATTTCCTCAATCCATTCCTAGAAGCTCTAGAACAGATAGGCGTAAACCCAGAAGTGGTGATGAATCATGAGAGTTACGAGAGGGGTGAATTCGCAGAATATATTGACTTGGCGATTAAAAACAAGGAAGAAATCAGAATTACTATCCAAGAAATCTCGGGAAGAGAGCTTCCGAAAGAGTGGTTTCCTTACAGCCCAATCGGATCTGATGGAAGCTTAGATGGAGTCAAAGTTACAGGGTACGAGAATCCATACGTATTCTGGACAGACGCACATGGCGTGGATGGAAAGTCAGACATCAGGAATGGAGAGGGGAAGATGCCCTGGAGGATTGATTGGGCTGCGAGATGGATTATCCATGGCATAACCTGCGAGCCAGCGGGCAAGGATCACGGAGCTGCAGGAGGTAGCTATGACACTGGAATACCGATTTGTAAAATTCTTGGAGGCGAACCTCCCGACAAAATAGTCTACGAGTGGATCCAATTGAAGGGAATGGGGCCTATGTCGAGCTCTTCGGGAGTTACCATAGGGCCAATGGAAGCACTTAGCCTAGTTCCGCCCGAGATACTTAGGTACATTATAGCTAGAAGTAAGATTAATCGGCACATAGAGTTCGATACTGGAATTTCCCTATTCCAAACTGCGGATGAATACGAGAGGCTTGTATCGGCATCCTCCCCAGATTTGGAAGGAATGAACAAAAGACAGCTTGTAGCACATCAGACTCAGGCAGGTGCGATTAGATTTAGTCAGGTGAAAACTGACTCGGATCCTAGAGAATCGATAGGGGGTGTGACATTCAGGCACCTATCTATGCTAGCACAGATCAAGTCATCTGATGATGATGTGTGGTCTTCATTGAATAGATCTGGCCACATAAAAGGAAAGCCTGGATCTGTACTAAAAATCAGACTCTCCAGAATGCGAGCTTGGATAAATGGCCCCCACTTCCCTGAAGAGTCGCGCATAGATATTCGAAGCGAGATTAGCGATGAAACAAAAACTATTATCGGGGGATTGGGAGTTTTGTTTCTAACTAGTCTATCCTCTCTTCTTTCTGATTGTGAATGGAGCGAAGAAGAGATTTCAGCAGCTATTTCCCAAGCTTGCGATAATACTGGAATTCAGAGAAAGGATGGTTATTCGTCCGTTTATTTGGCAATGATAGGTAGGGCTCACGGTCCGAAGGCGTCCGCCCTACTTTTCGAAATGGAAAGGAGTGCCGTAATTTCTCTTTTTGACTGTAGAGAGTGAAAGAAAAATATCAAATTGGGATATGTTTGCCCGGCATCATGACAGTTTACGAACTACTGATTAGGGCAATAGAAGAAAAAGACGCAAAACACTACATAGAGGCTCTGCACGAAGATTTTCAATTCGTCAGACATCAATCCGCAACTACCATGGATAAAACACAGATTAGTGATATGTTGACCCAAATGATGGCTAATCCTGAAGTCGTGATAAATAATCCAAGATGCATTTACGAGAATGAGGAAATTCTAGTTGAACACTCAGTAATGGATTTTCCAGATGGATCTAGAGAAGCTGTAATGTCTGTGCACTCTATTCAGGATGGGAGGATTATTCGTACTGAAACCGGTGCCACCCTAGTTAAGTGATTTTATTTCAAGTAGTCTAGGCTCTGGAACTCCCAGTAAGGCCTCCTTGATGGCTTCAACTTCCATTCTTGCGCCGGCCATAGTGGTAACGAATGGAATATTGAGTTCAACCGCCAGGCGCCTCATCATGTTCCCATCTAATACTGCCCCTCCTGTCGATCTTGGAGTATTGACAACTAGTTGTATCTTACCTTGACGCATCAAATCAAGAGCATCGGGGGACCTTCCTTCGGCTATCCTGTAGCATGTCTCAACATCGAGCTTACCTACTGATCTCAAGACTCTTGATGTCCCTCTAGTAGCAAAGATTGTGAATCCCATTTTTTGTAGGCTCTCAGCATGGGCGATCATGGAATACTTGTCCTCGTCCTTGACTGTAATGTATACGCCTCCGGCAGTTGGAACTGGAATTTCTGTGGCGAGTCTGGCCTTCAGATATGCCGCGGATGCCCTAGAGTGCGAACCCATCACTTCCCCTGTAGATTTCATCTCGGGACCCGGTGCTGGGTCCAAACCTCTGAGTTTGATAAATGGAAAGACGGGTGCCTTTACACAGACGGCTTCATTCTGTGGCTCTGGTATATCTAGATCACAGAGTCTTTCTCCAAGAGCAACCCTTGCAGCTATCCTAGCAAGCGGTATACCTGTTGACTTTGCGACGAATGGGAATGTCCGAGAGCCCCGAGGATTAACCTCCAAGACATATAGAAGATCATCATGGATAGCGAACTGGATGTTGAAGCAACCCCTTATCCCCAATTCCAAGCCAATCACACGGGTCCATTCTTCAACCTGCTCGAGAATATCATTCGGAACATTCTGCGGGGGTATAAAGCAAGTAGAGTCACCCGAATGAATGCCAGCCTCCTCCAAATGCTCCATTATTGCTCCGATGAGAACATCCTCCCCGTCACACACTGCGTCAACGTCAAGCTCCATTGCATTTCCGAGATACTTGTCTATGAGGAGTGGCCTATCTGAAGAGAGGTAGGCATCCCTCATGTAAGACTCTAGCTGCTTATAATTCGCTAAAATCTCCATCCCTCTGCCACCCAATACGTATGAAGGTCTGACTAAAACTGGGTAACCGATCTCATTTGCTGCATGCCTGACTCCATCTGGCGTTGTTGCAGTCGCCCCTTCTGGCATTCTCAGACCACATCTTAGGGCGAACTCTTCGAACCTCTCGCGATCACTAGCTTCGTCTACTGATTCTGGGGATGTACCTTCCATGTTCAGATTAAGGCCCAAGGTGGATAGATGTGGAATCTCATGCGCCAATGGGAGTGCCAAATTTATTGCCGTTTGACCTCCAAATTGGAGAAGGATCCCGTTTGCATCCTCTCTTAGGAGAATCTCGGAAACTGCCTCCAGAGTAAGTGGATCGAAGTAAAGGCGATCGCTAGTATCGAAGTCAGTAGAAACCGTCTCGGGATTATTATTGATAATGATAGCCTCATGCCCTAAATCCTGGATAGCACCGGCAGCATGAACGCATCCGTAATCGAACTCTATGCCTTGCCCTATTCTTATTGGCCCCGATCCAACAACTGCTATTCTCTGCTTTGATGATGAGAGTCCCGGCACATAGTCCACACCTAAATCAGCGGAGCCACCCTCATATGTCGAATAGTAATATGGAGTGACTGCGGCAAATTCAGCTGCGCAAGAGTCGACCATCCTATATCTTGGATGGATGCGCAGCTCATGTCTTCGTGCCCTTACGGATACCTCATTCTGTCCTAATGGAAGATTTTTGAAGCCTGAGTCGGGGAACCCGCAAAGAGCATCTGCAATATGAAGGTCGGTAAATCCTGCACCTTTCCAAGAGCGCATCTCAGACTCAGGGATTACAGCAGGCTTCATGCCTATCTCTCCTGCTGCTCTAATCTCAGTTTCTATTGCAGCGATTTTCTCGAACCGCCGTAGAAACCAACGGGTGATTCCACCGGTCAAATCCCTAACGTCTTCTATTGAATATCCTCTTCTAAATGCCTCAAAAAGTGCCCCCAATCTTCGATCAGTAGGGATGCGCAGCCAATCCTCATGTAAAGCGGTTGGAAGTCTCTCGGAGGCTCGCTCATCCATTGTCTCTCCATCTGAGGCGTCGGACATTGTCAGTGGCCTAGGATGGGGTTTACCATATTCCAAACTCGCCCATGCCTTCAGACATGCTTCCTCAAAGGATCGGCCGATCGCCATAACCTCCCCAGTAGACTTCATAGAAGTGCCAATCTTTCTATCTGCGGTTCGAAACTTGTCGAAAGGCCATCTAGGAATCTTCACCACACAATAGTCCAGAGTTGGTTCGAACGCTGCTGTTGTTCCCTCACCTGTGATTGGATTTGGGAGCTCATCCAGAGTATAGCCAACTGCAATCAGAGCAGCCATCCTGGCAATTGGATAACCCGTAGCCTTGGAGGCTAATGCAGAGGAGCGAGAGACCCGAGGATTGACCTCAATTACTCTGTATTCGCCAGTTGATTGCTCAACTGCAAATTGGACATTGCATCCCCCTTTGATATTGAGTCTTCTAATGAGCTTAAGCGCCGCGTCTCTGAGCCCCTGGTGGTCTATATCAGACAAAGTCTGCTGGGGAGCTACGACGATTGACTCCCCAGTGTGGACTCCCATGGGGTCAATATTCTCCATAGTACATACAATGATTGCATTATCAGAACCATCCCTCATTACTTCATACTCATGTTCTTGCCAACCAAGTATGCTCTCTTCTATCAGAACCTGGCCTATTGCCGAATGAAGGATTCCTTGACTTGCTATTTCTACAAGTTCTCCCATGTTGAATGCAGTTCCACCACCTAGACCTCCAAGAGTGAAGGCGGGCCTGATAAGTAAGGGGAAGGGACCGAGTTCTTCTGCAGCATCAATCACAGCCTCGATAGAGTCGCAAGCCAGTGCCTTGCAGACTGGAAGATCAATCTCCTCGCAGACCTTCTTGAATAGATCTCTATCCTCGGCTTCATCTATTGCAGCTAGATTGCAGCCAATAAGCTCGACCCCCAACTCATCTAGAGAGCCGTCCTTTGCAAGGGCTGAAGCTATATTCAAAGCGGTTTGCCCACCCATTCCGGCTAATAGAGCGTCGGGTTTCTCTGACTCCATTATCCTCTTTACGACCTCAGGAAGTAGTGGTTCGATGTATATTCTGTCAGCCATCTCCGGATCGTTCTGAATTGTAGCAGGATTCGAATTTACAAGAATTACCTCATATCCATCTGAACGAAGAGCACGGCAAGCCTGCGAACCTGAGAAATCGAACTCTGTGGCCTGACCGATTCTTATTGGGCCACTTCCTAGGATCATGATCCTCTTCAAATCCTCACGGCGAGGCATCAGGAACCACCATCCTTGCTCAATATTTGTCCCTCCACCCTCACTAAGTAATCGGAGACAATGTTCTGGAATCTATCGAAAAGCGGGGAGGCGTCATGAGGGCCGGGGCTTGCCTCTGGATGGAATTGGATTGTGAAAGCTGGTTTATCCAGAACATCAAGCCCCTCAACTGTTCCATCATTAGAGTTTACATGCCTGACTCTGAACTCTGAACCGAGAATATTCTCTGTTGGTTCTGAACATACACCGCTTGGATGGGGGGCAAGCATTCCCTGTACGGGATCTTCTACGGCAAAACCATGATTCTGACTAGTAATATGGACTCTACCGGTCTCCAGATCCATGACAGGTTGATTGGATCCTCTGTGCCCATATCTGAGCTTGTATGTCCTTAGTCCTGCTGCTAAACCCATCAGTTGATGGCCAAGACAAATGCCCATAACAGGCATCCCAAAGCGTACGGCTTCTGCCAGGGTTTTTCTTGCATCAGTTGCAGCCCCATTATGAGCGGGGTCTCCGGGCCCATTGGATGCGAATAATGCGTCGGGAGACCAATCTCTAATTATCTCCTCGAGAGTAATTGTTGCTGGACACCAAACTACCTCGAATCTAGAACATAGCTCCCTGAGGATATTGTACTTGACCCCACAATCTATAGCAGCTAGGCGAGGAAGAGATTTTCCAGATGCATCTAAAGCACCTGGGTTGAGTAGTCTAGGCTTATCGCAAGTTACTTTTGCGACTAGGTCATCGGAATCTGGAGGTGTCATTTCCTCGAGTATATTCTCCATCTCTTCGACTCTCTCAGCCGGTCCAAAAACACATAGAACTGTTCCATGCTCCCTTACCCTTCTTGTCAGAGCTCTAGTGTCTATCCCCTCTATCCCAGGAACATTATGAGCAACCAAGAGATCGTGAACGCTGCCTATGGAATTTCTATGGTCAGGGAATGTCATGTGCTGTCTGCACACTACTCCCCTAGGGTGTACTGAAGATGACTCTGAAACCCCTGGATGGATGCCATAGTTCCCCAAAAGGGGATATGTGAATGTGAGAACCTGCCCCGAAAATGATGGGTCAGTTAGACTCTCCTGATATCCACACATCCCCGTAGTGAAAACAAGTTCTCCTTCTGCTATCTCTTCTGAGCCAAAAAGGGATCCTTCGAAACGAGTCCCATCTGCTAAAAGCAGCAATCCCCGTGAACCACTCGGTTGTTCGGAACCGGAGTAATTGAAGAGAGGATCTGCTGCATCGGGAAATGTTGGTGGGTCTTCTACCCCAGTAATTCCCGCTCCCGGACAGAAGCCCCCGTCACCTTCTGTCGCCGACATCAGCAAAGCTGCTCAAGTACGATTCTTAATGGTTGACAGAGATGATGGGCCGAGTTGGTTACAAATTACTCTTCTTCTTCTTCGTTGATTACAATCTTCCCATTAGTAGAGGGGATGACTCTCAATTTGGGTTCTGGGAACTTAGAATATTCATCGATAGGACCTAAACAACTTTCAAGAAAGATTGCTAGAGCAGCTACTTCAGAATGTGGTTGGTTGCCGATTGAAATATTGTGATCTGCAAGACCGTAAATCTCGCCGGATACCTTTGTCCCACCTACGACTATTATTATCGGTTTTTCGAAGGAAATTGATTTAATGGATTTTCTCCAATGCTCGCCGTACATTGTAAGATGAACAATGGTATTTGAGGAAGACTTTGAGGCATTTCTGAGCCAAGACATGGGACTTTCTTCGAATCTACTTCTGAAATTTCCGCCGAACCTTTTTGTTACAGACTCCCAAGTCTCGAGAGGGGAGTGATCTCGGTCACCAGAGAGAATTATCTCATCGGCNCCAAATGCTCTAGCAGTTAGCCCCAAATGTGAAGTTATTCTCTTATCTCTTTCAATTCGGTGACCCAGCCTCAGGACAGAAATCCTAGGCATGCCCCCGTTACCCATACCTCACGAGTAAGGGGATTCTTCATCAGCATGACCCTCAGCTTGGTCCGACCCTATAGGTGGGAAAGCTTCAATCCCCATATGTAGCATACTAGCTCTAACCCATTGTAAGAGTAGGGCATCGAACATCATCAGGGATGCAAAGCCGACCATTATTGCTAGGACTAACACCCTGCCAGTAGCGAAAAGAGCGTCCCCCTCCAATTCTCCAAAGTGCATCAATACCGGTTCAAGAATGTAGAATGCTGCTAGAACTCCTAGGCCACCTCCAATTAGATTCATTGTCGCATTTCCTCTTTCCCTACCAATTCCAGTAAAAAGAGTGGCGGCAATTACCAGAGCTGGGATGATTAGACTCACAGTTCCAAACTCAAACGAACCGAGTGTAGATTGTGGGATGTCTGAGTCATTCACTTGCTTGGAGCCCTCGCTGATTGCTATCCACCACCACAGAGCACTAGAGATGAATAGTGCCCCGGATGTCCTAGCCCTCTCAGTGATCATATCCCTGACATGGTGGGCATCGCGAGGTTTGAGTCTCTGAATAATGGAGTCGAGTATGAACAGTGTTTCGGGATCATGCGATTCAACGGAATCCGAGTCAGTTTTTGTCTCGGAGGCCTCTAACGAAACATCATCTCCCAGAACCATCAATCAATTGCCCCTCCGTCACATCATAAAGCAATCGTCGTTTGCGAGTAACATATGGCCGACTGGCGACCCATGCTAAATCGCCGAGAAGACGGTTTTCCACGGATTATGGGAGTAGTGAACGTCACTCCAGACTCATTCTATCCTAGTTCCAGGTCATGTAATAGCAGCCATGCAGTAGAAACTGCGGCCAAGATGGCTTCGGAAGGGGCGGAGTGGATTGATATTGGGGGAGAGTCAACTAGGCCTGGATCCAGTCCCGTAACTTTAGATGAGGAATTAGCTAGAGTAATTCCCCCAATAAAGGAGATTAGGGGCGAACTTCCTGATATGTGCATATCCATAGACACTAGGAATTCGGAGGTAGCACGCCAGGCTCTGGATTCGGGGGCTGACATGGTTAATGACATCTCGGCATTGAGCGATCCGGAAATGTTGAGTGTTATCTCCGATCATGGTTGTCCGGTTTGTATAATGCACATGCAGGGATTACCAGAGAACATGCAGCATAATCCTAGTTACGACGATGTTATCGAAGAGGTCAGAGATTACTTGAGCGAAGTGGCGGAGTTTTTGATGGATGAAGGAATAAAGCCGAGTCAAATCGTAGCGGACCCGGGGATTGGTTTCGGGAAGACACTAGAACACAACCTTGCACTACTATCGTCAGGAAGGGAAGTAGTGCCACACGATGCGATGCGCCTGATGTGGGGAGTTAGCAGGAAGAGTATATTCCTAGATCTACTTGGAAGAGTCGATAGTGAAGAAAGGCTAGCTGGGACTCTAGGTTTGGCTGCAATTTCCCCGAAGAAAGAGGTGGATATAATCAGAGTCCATGATGTGGCTGAGCACTCGGACATGTTCAGGGCAATGAAGGCAGTAAGGTGATTCCATGAGTAACAGCAATATCGTTGAGGTTGATGAAAGTCTGAGAATCTTGGGAACTGCACATGTCAGTAGCGAGTCGGTGGAACTGGTTCGGAATCAGATCGAAGAGTGGGGCCCGGATCTTGTTGCAGTTGAATTGTGTCCTTCTAGGATGGCTGCATTGACAGAACCCGAGTCACTTGACTCAGAGGACCTTCTGAAAATAATCAAAGAGGGTAGATCAGCAATGATTCTACTGCAATCAGCACTAGCAGCCCAGCAAAGAAAGATGGGGATATCCACCGGAGAGAAGCCAGGGGCGGATCTTCTGGCTGCTGTAAATGCTGCAGAAGATTTAGAAATCCCAGTTGAAATGATCGATAGAGACGTTGTGATAACACTGAGGAGGGCATGGAGGAAGACGGGGCTTTTTGAGAAATGGAGGATCCTCAATGCTCTCCTTTGGGAGGAAGACGAGGACGATTTCTCCATAGACGAAGTCCTAGGCGACTCAGACCTCCTTAGTAGCATGATGGAGGAGGCTAGAGAGATAGCCCCTCGAGCCGGAGAGGTACTAATCGATGAGAGGGATGCCTTCCTAGCAGGTAGGATTCAGCAGATCCGTGGAAAGGGGAGGGTTCTGGCAGTAATAGGGGCGGGCCACCTCAATGGCGTCGTACACAATCTTGGTGAGCCAGCAATGGAGACTACCTCGAGGCTAGCAGAGCTATCAGAGGAGCCACCCAAGTCGGTTTTGCCCACGGTCATCATGGCGGCGATTCCCATCTTCCTTCTGGGGGCCATCGGATGGATGGTCTACAATGGGGAAATAGACGAGCTCAAGCAGACAGCCCAGACTTGGCTTATTCTCAATGCTCTGATAGCAGGACTAGGAGTTCTGATTGCAAGGGGCCACCCCCTATCGATATTGGCTGGCGCTTTAGCCTCTCCAATCACATCTCTAAATCCGACCTTGGCAGCCGGTTGGTTTGCTGGGTACACCCAGTTGAAGGTAGCCTCCCCGACGGGTAAGGACGCGCAAGATTTCCTCAAGCTAGACGAGTCCTCTTTATTCTGGAAAAATAGAGTAGGTAGGGTACTGTTAGTTACTGCGCTTGGCAATGTCGGTTCTATGGTAGGAGCATGGCTAGCAGGTGGTGCGATATTGGGGCAACTAATCGGTTGATTGTGAGGCGGGAATATGAGTGAGGATTCCGGAATTTACTTACAGAAGGGAGAATTAAATCGAGGAGTTGGGCTTTGCTTTATTTTGGGAATAATGGCTTATCTGATAGATGGATGGCTACAATCTAGTGATGTATTCAGTTTAGGTTCGGGGACACTAGCGTTCATCCTCGGGGGGGTTTGTGCTCAATTTTTTTCGGGGATCCGGAGTGGTGGTGATTGGGTCATAAAGAAAATACTGCCAATCACAATAATTTGCTTGGGCTTCGGACTAGATCTAACTTTATTTTTCGGCAATGGGGAGGGTAGAATAGGTCTAATGATAGGAATAACGTCCGCAATTTTTTGCCTTGTTTCTAGTGTTCTAATCGGAAGGTTCCTTGGCATTACAACTGAGTTGTCATTGGCCATAGGGTGTGGGGGAGCAATATGTGGCAATAGCGCGGTTGTCTCCGTTTCCTCCCCTCTGAGAATAAGACAGGACTCTCTAGCTATTATTCTCGCAACTATTAATGTTCTCGGAGTTATCACATTCATCGCCATACCAGTATTTTCCACAATACTAGGATTGGAAGAAGCGAGTGCCGGAATCTGGGCTGGGTCAACAATCCACGCTGTCCCACAGGCGATTTCGGCTGGGGAAGCGATTGGGGGCGAGGGAGTGATCATGGCAACTACAGTTAAGCTCTCAAGAGTAGGATTGCTCGTCTTAGTAATCCCGTTATGTGCCGTAATAGGGGGCAGTTCCGCTAGAAGTGATTACTGGAAAAATCCTCTATCTAAAATCCCGTTCTTCCTGCCTGGATTCATTTTGGCGGCGATTCTTGCAACTTGGTTTATGCCAGAGGGATATTCAGAACAATTGTCCGGTCTTGCTAAGTACAGTTTGGCACCAATAATGGCCTCCGTTGGATTTTTTCTCTCTATGGAGGGGATAGGGAAGGAAGGTGCCAGAATATTCGCGATAGGGGCCATCTCATCAGCAGGAATGATTTTCTTCAGTCTTATCTCGATATACTTATTCGTCTGATAGGAGCCATTATGGGATTTATTTTAAGCAGTAGTTATGCTAAATATTATACTACTTGCATCTCTTCTGTGACTCCCCACTCAACGGCTTCCCAAGCCCTCTCATGGAAGTAATAGAATCCCATCTTCAGTGGGAATTCGATCACGATGAACCACCCAGCCGTTTCTATCTCCCCTGTCAGGAGTCCAGCAACTGCTGCCCCTGTTAATGTTGCAATAATCCTCCAAGCAAATGTCTTCGCAAGGACGCGTTCTTTAGTATACATTCCCATCGCCATGTTGTCAAACACGAGCATTGGACATAATAACCTAAACGGTTTTGACTTTCACCAAAGACATATTACAGCAGAGTTTCAATTTTACCGAATTGAAATAATTATGTAATTTTCAATGCATTGGACTTACATCTGGAGAGTCTATGTCCTCTAAGCCCCAATCAACTTTACTCCATCCCCTTTCATGGAGATAGTATAGGATCATCTTGGTAAATAGCTCAGTAGTACCCACGGCTGCTCCTGCGGCCCAACTTCCAGTTACTATCCGTGTTATGAGTATGGTATCTAGTGTTCCAATCGTTCTCCAAGTAATTGTCTTTACAATACTTCTGAGGTTATTTGCGTGACCTGTCCCAGGGATGTGTTCTGCCATGAAATGCCCATATCAATATCTGGCATAATCCCTCCGATATGGAAATCTGTAATTTATATCGACTCAATTACTACTGCAATTCCTTGCCCGCCCCCAATGCAAGCAGTTGCGACTCCGAATCTTGCACCTCTTCTCTGCAATTCAAGGGACAGTGTGAGGACCAATCTAGTTCCTGTAGCCGCCAGAGGATGTCCGAGTCCGACGGCACCACCATTGACATTAACTCTATCATAATCCAATCCTAGATCACTGATACAAGCAACTGCCTGTCCGGCAAAGGCCTCGTTGATCTCCCATAAATCGATGTCCTCTATAGAAAGTCCTGCATTTTCTATGGCCTTGATGCTGGATGGAACTGGCCCGTATGCCATAATACTAGGCTCGAGACCAACAACCCCCCAAGAGACAATTCGAGAAAGCGGCTCATCGCCGTCTAGTTCAGCTCTCGATGCTGACTTTACCACTACTGCTGCTGCTCCATCCACAACTCCAGAGGCATTTCCAGCTGTAACCAAAGAGTTTGGACCGAAGTGAGTCCTGAGCTCAGATAGGGATTCGAGAGTTGTCCCTTGGACGAAGTGATCCTCATGTGTATGGTCTACTATGCCATCATGAGTATTGACTGGCACTATTTCTTGGTTCCAAATTCCAGATGAAATACTATTTTCAGTTCGTTGATGACTCATCGCTGCGAACTCATCGGCTTGCTCTCTAACTACTCCCTTCCTTCGACACAATTCGTCGCTAGTCTGGGCCATAAACATCCCGCTTACGCCATCTAAGAGATTGGTGAATAGATAGTCCTCCATATCCTGAGGTAATTCATCTCCCGCTGAAGGTGGCCTACCTAGCTTGTATGTGCCCCTCATCCCTCTTAGGACGTGTGGGGCCTGGCTAAGATTCTCCATGCCTCCTGCAACTACTACTTCGGCTTCTCCGAGCATGATCATTTTTGATGCACTGATTATTGACTGTGCACCACTTCCGCAAAGACGGTTCAGAGTTAGCATTGGGACTTCCTGGGGTATTCCTGCCCCTAATCCGGAATGTCTAGCACCGAAGATAGCTTGTCCAGAAGTCTGCAAAGCGTGGCCCATCACAACGTGATCAATAGCTGATGGGTCGCAACCTGTCTTCTCCATTGCCCCTCTAATTGCTAAGGTTCCCAGCTCCTCGGCGGAAATCGAGGCTAGCCTTCCACCGAGTCCCCCATCCCCTCTCTTTCCACCTAACCACTCACAGAATGGGGTCCTTGCGCCGCCTACAATTACTGCACTATCGGACATTGGAAGACTTCCACAATTATCAGGATTCGTCTGATTCCTCGGTCATGGAACCAAGATAGTCAGGAAGTTCTACTCCTGACATTTTTGCTACGTCATGAATAGGAGGTAGACTCTGAACGAGGCTGCTAACGAAGTTACTGGTAGCAGAGTTTCCGTCAGCATTATTTCCGCTATCCCATACCGTGATCTTGTCAATCTTCAGGTTTCTAATGGCCTCAGTCTGCGCGGAGACCATCGACTCAATCTTCTCCACCATGAGTAGAGTTGCTGCGGCCTTTGGATCGCCAGAAGCGCTTTCTACTAGGCTGTTGTATCCTTTTGCCTTAGCATCCAGAACCTTCTGAATGCCCTCTGCCTCGGCCTCATACCTTGCTAAGGTGGCGTCTGCCTCACCACGCGCTATTCTCCTCTGCCTCTCTGCTTCTGCGTCTGCAGCAATCTCGACTTGCTGCTTGGCAACGGTCTCACGAGCGATTTCGCTAGCTCTTAGTTTCGACTCCTCTTCTTGATAAACGGCCTTCTGAATCTCGGCCTCTGCCTTAGCTGTTGCCACATCTGCACGCTGTTTCGCAGAAGCCTCTGCCTCTGCTAGGTCTGCGTTTGCCATCGCAATCTCTGCCTGAGCAGTGTTCTCTCCGCCGACTGCCATAGCCTCTTGCTGCTCCACATAGACACGTTGATCGGCCTGTGCAGCCTTTCGCCCCTTCTCGGCCTCTGCGGTGTTTTGTGCGACTTGGATTTCCTTTACTCGGTCTGCCTCGGCCTTTCCAATGGCCCCGTCTCTCTCGGCGTTCGCAACGTCAATCCTCGCCTGCTCCACTGCGGTTGCTGCTGCTTTCTTACCGATGCTCTCGATGTAGTCAGACTCATCGGTGATGTCTGCTATATTGACGTTAATTAGATACAGTCCGACCTTTCTCATTTCCGCTCCGACATTCTTCTGGATAAGCTCCAAGAACGAGTCTCGATCTTGGTTAATCTGCTCAATTGTGAGTGTAGCTACAGTGAGGCGAAGCTGCCCGAAGATTATTTCCTTGGCCATCTCCTCGATATCTGAGACTTTGAAACCAAGAAGCCTCTCAGCCGCATTATTCCTTACTGCCTCCTCGGTTGAAACACCTATCGTGAAAGTGCTGGGCACGTTGATCCTGATATTCTGTAGGGAAAGTGCCCCTCTTAGGTCAATATTGATAGTCATAGGTTTGAGAGATATGTATGCGAAATCCTGGATTAGGGGCCATACCAAAGCTGCACCCCCATGAAGAACTTTGGAAGGCTTGGCTTTACCATCCGGAGTCCTTTGAGTTCGCCCGTAAATGACCATTATCTGGTCTGGAGGGCATCTCTTGTATCTTTGGGCAAAGAACATTACTGCGGCCACTAGTACTAGAACTACTGCAAATATCATGATTGAGGCGATGAAGCCTGCTGAAGCATTATCATGATCATCTGCGACCGCTATTCCGGATGCAAATATGGTTACAAGTAAGGCGATCATTGTTCTAGCGAGTGTAAATCTCTTTCCTTTGTAATCTGACATAGTATCTACTCATCACGAGCAGGGGCACCTCACCTAAGAATCCTTACCCGGAAGGCTCACTTTTCTCTAATCGAGGTTGATTGAAGAAAGAGTTATTTACGTTTTTTTCACTACTAGGACTTCCCCTAGTACACCCACTACCTCTATGAAAGCATCTGTGGGAATCTCAATTTCTCCCTCTGACTTCGCATTGTAAGTCCTGAGCGCGCCCGACACCTCAACAGTAACCTGACCTACCCCATCCCCCGGAATCCGGAGATACACCTGGCCAGTGGACCCAATCGCATCTTCCATTTCTATGGATCCATCTTGTTGTAAGTCAACAAAAAGCTCGAATAGTTTTCCAGTCCCATACATCGAGATGCCTCCGCAAATAGCCCCGGCTAAAACTGCTAGACTAGTGGCGTCAGAGTCGGTTCTAAGAACATAGAGTCCGCCTAGGCCGAAGAACATCATAAATGCCATAATTCCTTGAAATGTGAGGGCTTTGAAGGAGGCGTCTGCCCCCATATCAACATCTATTCCAAACAAACCATCGAAGATATCGGTGGCCACTCCTCCTATCATTAACAAGAAGAAATACAGTACGAATAGTATGCCCCCTACTAGGGCGCTAGACGCAAAGATCAGTTCTATTCCGGATACATCCCCCAATCCTACCAGGTCAAATAGGCTGAAGCCTAGAAGGTTCACCATGATTGGCCGAGACGTGATTGAGACTTTACATGTTCGGCTACAAAGTAATCAATCATGATCCTTTCTCCTAGAGAGAATTAATCCTAGGTACCTTTCTGAGTTCATCACCGGGCCCAGGGATAAGCCTACAATCATGAATGATATTATTAGGCTAGTATCTCGAGAAAAACTGAATGATTCGAGTATGGTGTATGTAAAGAGGCCCAAAATAAATAGAAATATCGGGATTGCTACTCTTCTGAAGAAGATGTAGTATCCGAACATATGGTCAAAGGCAGGGTTTGAAATTGCTTTATCGACGAGGTTATCGTCATCCTCGGGAGGCATTGTAACTCACTAACCATTAATTAGCAGAGATATCAGACCGATGAAGGCCATCCCTACAGGAATAGAATACCAAATTGCTTTGATTGGCTGAGAAGAATCATCGACTAGTTCCTTTCGGCCCGAGTTGGCGTTCGTTACCAGTAGGGTTCTCTCAGCCTGGCTGTATAGCTCCTTGAATTCAGACTCGTTACGAGCTAGGAATAGTAGGAAATAGAGGCCCAGTGCGATCGTCCCACTTCCGGTACCCTGGATGACCCTGCCGAGAACTTCAGTGGTGCCAGATTCGAGAATAGCTTCCCCAATCATTATCTGGGCTATTCCCAAGACAAACCAAGTAAGTGAGTCTCTCCTCGCCATAACACTAAGAAAGAGTTGGGACTATTGAACATGCCCCCTATGAGTTCTAGCAATTAGTCGGCTCGACCCTCAGGCCTGGTCTCCCAGATAGCCCATGTCCCCTTGGCTGAAGCGATCCTTTCACCTTCTTCTGTTACAAGGTAGCCTTCAACATGGGCTAAATGTCTTCCTTTTCTTACTACCTCTGCAGAAGATATTAGGTGGTCGCCTTCCTTTGCAGGATTCAGATAGGAAATATCTAGCTGCGCCGTGGCGCACCATTCATTCTTCGAAATTATGGAAACTAGAGTCCCCCCCATGGCAGTATCCAATAGAGTAGCATGAATTCCTCCATGGGCTACTCCGCCCATGTTTAGATGCATCTCTCCGACGGTGAGTTCCACCACACAGGAATGCTCAGTGAAATCCGTGATTACCATGCCGAGAGATTCGGCTAGATTGTTAAGCCGTGGAGTATTATAATCTGCACTCATTATGATGCCTCTCCTGTCTGAACAGACCAAAGCCTAGCATACAGACCTTCTTGGGATATCAGCTCATCATGACCCCCCATCTCGGTAATCTTGCCCCCCTCCATAACAGCAATCTTGTCTGCTTTCCTTACTGTGGATAGTCTGTGAGCGATAATCAGTGTCGTCCTATCTCTTGATATTCTCTCTATAGATCGCTGTAAAGCAGCCTCAGTCTCGTTGTCTACGTTGCTAGTAGCCTCATCTAGGACCAAGACCGGCGCATCCTTCAGTACTGCTCTGGCTATTGCAATCCTCTGCCTCTGACCACCTGAAAGCCGGTGTCCATCCTCACCAATGTTTGTCTCCCATCCATCCGGGAGTTCGTCGATGAAACCTATTGCTTCTGCAATACTCGCGGCCTGAGTGATTTCATCCATGGAAGCATCTGGATTGCCATAGAGAATATTATCCTTGACTGAACCAGGAAATAGGGTTGTTGTCTGACTAACAAGGGATATTGCACCCCTTAGAGAGTCGAGTTGGAGATCTCTGACATCGTGTCCATCAAGCTTTACGGAACCTCTATCGGGATCATGGAAGCGTAACAATAACCTCACCAAAGTTGTCTTACCAGATCCTGTAGCTCCGACAAGGCCGAATGTTTTACCGGCAGGAACTTCTAGATTTATCCCTTTCAGAATGCCCTCTCTCCCGGGATAGTCGAACCGGAGTCCATCGAATTCAATCTTGCCGTCGACTGTAGCTAGTCTAGTTTCCCCCTCCACTACTCCGACCTCAGTATCTAGTAGATCTAGAACCCTGGTTGTCGAGGCTAGTGCTCTTTGATAAAGATCAAATGTCTCACCCAACCTAGTTAGTGGCCATAGAAGGCGTTGTGTGATAAAGACAATTACCGAGTACTCGCCAAGTCCTATCCTACCTTCCAATGCATACTTCCCCCCGACTAGCAAGTTTGCTGTGAATGCGAATAGAATTGCCATCCTAATCAATGGAACGAAAGAAGCAGAAAGTCGGATTGCAGATCTATTTGCGTTTCTATAGGACTCGGAAGCCTTGCTGACTCTCTCGACCTCCCTCATCTCAGCAGTGAATGACTTGATAGTGGTAATTCCATGGAGGTTATTATTCAGAATAGAGTTCAAATCTGCTACTTCCTTACGGACCTCAGCGTATCTTACGCCGATTCTTCTTTGATATAGAAAGGATCCTGCAACAATTAGTGGGATTGGTAAAATAGCTAATATTGCAACCTCCGGAGCTAGAATAAACATTATTGCGCTCACCACGACAACTGTTGTTGCCACTTGTAAGAGATCGTTGGCTCCGTGATCCAGAAATCTCTCTAACTGGTTTACATCGTCATTCATTATGGACATCAGATTTCCAGTACTTTGCTCTGAGAACCATTGCATCTCTAGGTCCTGAATATGGCTGTATGTTCGCATTCTTAGTTCGTGTTGAGAAGTCTGGGCAAGGTTCCTCCACAATACGCCATAGAAGTATTGGAAAAGTGATTCTAGAACCCAAACAAATACTGTAATCACGGCCAGAATTTGTAGTTGGATCCATGGATCATTATATCCGAAATCGGCTAGGAAGGACTGTTCCTGCTGATGCACTACGTCTATTGCCATCCCAATTAGAACTGGCGGGGCCAAGTCCCACATCCTGTTCAGAACTGAGCAAATGGAAGCCAGTATTATCGTCCCTCTATGATGCCCCATCTGAGTAGCCAGTCTGGAAAGAGGGTGCTTGGGCTCGGACATGATTCTCGCTTGCAATGAGGGGTTTCAATGCTACCCTTCAAGGGGGGTCAGCTTTTTTCCTTCTCACCAATAATTATCAAGGTCCCACCCCATTCGTCACTTTCCCCTGTAATGAGATGCTCGACCCTTTTCAAACCAGCTTTCTCGAATCCCTTGACCCATTCCACTTTTGNAAGTGAGGTCATGCGTACTGCGAGTTTTGCAGGCCAGTCAACACTTGGCTCATTCTCGAGATAGTGATCAATACCAACAACTACACAACCACCTGGATTGAGCCAATTTTCAACTATTGATTCAAGAAAAACGAATGGCCTATCCAAGTAGTACAGGAATTCCATACTGATTACCAAGTCAAATTTCTCTTGGGGGGCCCAATTAGGCAGAGAACCGAGATAATACTTACCTCCGGGATCGATAAATCTGGCCTTTCTGATCATTGATTCCGAACCATCTACGCCACAAGAAAAAGAACATTCAGGAAGTTTTGCTAGTCTACGGACTGTCCAACCATTTCCACAGCCCACGTCGATTGAAGCAAATGCATCATTGGTCCGCTTTATTGCCTCATTGATCATCACTTCGACGCTTGGTGAATGGCCTGCCTCCATTCCCTCATCTTTTCCGATGTCAGCCCAATTGCTGAAAAGTTCAACTGCAGGTATTCTCTTCATGATTGTCAATTATCCGAGAGCTTGTCAGAGACTATTCTTCCGCTATCCATCCTGATAACTCGCGATGCGAAGCGGGCCAGGCTTTCATCATGTGAAACCATGATAGTTGTCATTTCCTCGGAAATGCATGCTTCCATCAAAACTTCCATCACTTTGTTAGAAGTCTCTGAATCCAGATTCCCTGTCAGCTCATCCCCGAGTAGTAATTTGGGGCTTTTAGCGAGACTTCGAGCTATTGCAACTCTTTGTTGTTGCCCGCCACTAATCTCAGCTGGAAATCGGTCTTTTTCGGCTTCCAAGCCTACCAATGTTAGCAGCTCCAAGGCCCTATCCTTGTCCCTATTTCCAGAAACTTCCTGAATAAGTAAAATATTCTCCAAAACTGTCAAATCCTGAAGAAGATTAAAAAATTGGAAAACGTAACCTATGTTTTCTCGCCTAAAAGTGGTCATCTGCTCAGAATTATCCCTTGGTACGGGACTTCCATGAAACGAATATTTCCCGCCTGTTGGACTATCTAGTGCTGCCAGACAGTTCAGAAGAGTTGTTTTTCCCGAACCCGAGGGCCCCAGTAGGAGTATCTGATCTCCTTTTTCAACACTCAGATTAATTCCGTCTAATGCCTTGACTGTCCCAGAAGCCATTTCATAATAGCGAGTGAGGTTGTCGACCTGCAACATGAAGAAATTCAAGGGTGGCTAGCAATTAAATCTACTTGGTAAATTACCTATTCTCGATCACTGTGTGGTGGTTGTTACAAAGTTCGTCGAACTGATTCAAGCCTCTACAATTCACAATTAGCTGGACACCTGCGCCAGTTTCCTTTCTAGCTTCTACGTTGTGGGGTGAGTTTTCTCCACAGGCAGGGCATCTGAGGATTACTATGTCCCCAGTCCTCTTAATTAGTCGTCTTTCCCTATCCTTAGCTCTCTGCTTTTTCATCCCCTTCTCCCGACCATAGAATTTCACATATGTCTGAGAAACGATGCTTAAAAGCGCGATTACGATTGAAATTTGTAATTCCAGCTCTTCTATTGAGAGTGGGAAAGAGTTTGTCTGAATTATTGAAGCGCCATTTCCAATCAATGCGCCTGAAAACAGGCCAGACATTATTATTGGGAGGATCTGCCTAAGATGCATCCTGAACAATAAGGTGAGGAAAGTTGTGGAAACTAAAATGGAGCTAGAGAAGAGAGAATGTGAGATTTCTGGGATTACTGGAAGCTGCGTAACGACCTCTTGCAAATCGATATCACGCTCATACTTCAGATATTCATACCCCAGAACCGCTCCCACAGGAGGTCCGAGAACCACAATATAATTCTCAGCCACCCTGGGAAGAATATACCCTAGAAAAGACCCCAATAGAACACAAAACCACATTATCCCGGTTGGAGGAATTAGTTCTGTGAGATCGGGGAAAGAAACTAGCAACTTTGCTAAGAAGAAACCCAAAAGAGCCCCTATGAAGGCGAAGGCCCTGTATATTCGAAGGCCTCGTCTTGGAATGAATCCAGGCCTAATTGTCGCCGACAGTGCATCTCCAACAATCCCTGAATTCTTTGATTTCGGGGACTTTGCAGTTTTTTCTGCGGCTTTTCCCCCATAGCTAGGCTCCCAGAAAAGATAGATCCCCAGACAAACCATAGTGGCCCCAATAGCCGTCTCCACGGAATCCCGGGAGGATTGTGTGTTATTACAGGTCCGGGAATGAAAATGATGGTCAAACTTGATTCATAGGTCCTAGTGCCGGATCCGTGGGAAACCCAAAATTCGTTGTTGAATCATCAGGAAATTTGATTGATATCCTAGCAATAGTTCATCCAAAATCCAAGAAAAACAACCTACGTAGAATGATCGACAGAGGTAGGATTCTGGTTGATGGGGAAAAGGCAAGAAGGGCCAAAGAAAAAATCTCTGTTGGGGTTACCGTAGAAGTTCTTTCCAGGGAGGAGGGGGATAGAAAGGTGAGTTCGATGAATGGGGTGCTTCCTGATCCTGATATCATTTTCGAGGATGATAGGGTGATTGTAGTGAATAAGCCAGCTGGACTTCTCTCAGTAGCAACCCCTAGGGGTGAATCTGACACGATGTTTGATAGGGTTTCGGCATGGTCATCAAAAAGGCACCAGCATAGGCCCTTACTTGTCCATAGGTTGGATAGAGAAACTTCAGGATGCCTTATTTTGGCTAAGAGTAAAGAGGTCAGAGATTTACTTCAAAAACAATTCAAGGATCGGTCGGTTGAGAGGATATATCACGCAGTAGTTTTTGGGAGCCCGACTAATGAATCGGGAGTTTCAACGTCCAGAATTTTGGAAACTAAGGACAAGAGGGTTCGCTTGGTCCGAGATGGAAGAAGGGGTGGTAAGGAAGCGATTACTAATTGGAAAGTTGAGCAGAAATTCCCAGTCAACAGCCTTATGCGGATTAAAATTGAAACAGGTAGAAGAGCTCAGATTAGGCTACATATGAGTGAAATGGGGTGTCCAGTGGTTGGAGATACCCGCTATGGCAGGGGGAAGGCCAGCGTTAACAGATTATGTTTACACGCATCATCAATAGGCTTTGAGCATCCAGATGGATCTAGAATTCAGGTAGAAAGTGAGATTCCCTCAAAACTGATCTCAGAATTGAGTAGGAAATCGTTGTAGTGAAGATCACTGTAATGACTTCTTTTTGGCTCTATTTCTCTTCCATTTCTTATACCTTGGAAGTTGCCATTTTGCAATTCCTGACCACATTAATATCCATATGAAATAATCAGCAATCAGCGAGTCTACTGATGCTGACCATTCGTAATCAAAGTTTGAAATCGCGGCGAAATATACTATCAGGGGCATTGCAGCGATGAGATGTATCCATCTCCAAATAGTATTCCAGTTCCTAGCCATGGCAGCTGGACAGGGGGATCATATTTGAAATTGTGATAAAAAATCTGATTATTTGGGAAAATGTATCACTTTTAGGCAGTATTTATGCGAAGAGACTCCTATGGGCACGTGATGACGGACGCCAGTGGTCAAGAAATCGTGGACACGATTGGTGGCAAGGACTTGAACTCAGATGGAGACGTGATAAATCTCGCAATTTCTGGAAGTAGTAGATTCTATGACTTCGAAGTTTTCGAAAGGGAAATTGAAAAATGGATTTCAAAGACTGGTTTTCCGGATATGATACTAGTAGGAGGTGCTAGTGGCGTCGACTATTTGGCAGAAAGATGGGCTGACAATAATTTGGTACCTATTGCCATATTCTCCGAGGAATGGGATGATCCGCGCCGTAGTCTGATTGACAGGAATCGTGCTGAGGCCCCAAATAGCCTTACAGAAAAGATTCTGAGGGGTGCAACCCATATTTTGGCTATGCCATCGCCCACTAGCAAATGGACAAGAGTAGTCATAGAAGGGGCAGAAAAAATCGGGATTCCGATCAAAGTTGTTGAAGTTGAATAGGCTATTTTCTAATTATCAATCGATAATTCTGCCTTCCATTCCGCCTGCAACCTCAATAATCTGGCCGGTGATATGTCCGGATAATTTCTCTGAAGATAGTGTAACAATTGCCCCTGCAACATCCATTGGTGTGGCTAACTTCTTCAATGCCATTGTTGATATTGCCTTTCCAATTAACTCATCATCTAATCCTGATTCAGACTTCTTTACGGTCAGAGTCCAACCTGGAGCTACTGCATTTACCCTTACAGAGCCTAAGCCCGAGATTTCATTTTTTATTGATAGCAAGAGTCCAGAGGTTATGGCACCCTTTGCTGCCGCATAGTCGGAATGCCCTGCTTCACCGTAAATACCAGCAGTTGATCCAACAAAAACTAGAGAACCGTGCCCACAATTTTTTGCATGTGATAGATATGACCTAGCTGTATTTGCAGATATCCCGAGATTACTTGAGACTGTAGAATTCCAACGATTTTCGTCGATCTCCCAAATAGGTATATTTTCTGGCGGGTAGTATCCGGAATTAGCTACGCAAGCATCCAATCCCCCCATTTCGAGGATGCAAGTTTCGACCAAATCATTAGCTTCAGAGGATGCTCTGAGATCTGCTTTGATTGCGATACCGCCAATTTCCTCTGCTAGTTTCTGCGCATCTTTTTTTGACTTATGATAGTGCACAACAACCTTGGCGCCCTCTCCTGCAAAGGCTCTGCTAATATCTTGACCGATTCCTCCAGCACCTCCAGTAACGAGGATTACCTTCCCTCCAAGGCCAGTTTCCATGAAACCTCTGATCAGTCCACACTAATAATTTGAATACATGTAGTTCTTCGGACGAACGAAGCACATGTCCAAAGTGAATCTACTTGATAAACTGTCAATGTTCACTGAAAAATGGTCTCCTAAAGTTATTGCAGAGATGAATGACTATCAATTCAAACTAGTGAAGATTGAAGGAGAGTTCATTTGGCATGATCACTCTGAGACTGACGAGGTTTTCATTGTTTTAGAGGGAAAGATGAAGATTGAGTTTGAGGATAAGAACGTTGAGTTAAACGAGGGAGAAATGTATGTGGTCCCCAAGGGCGTTAGACACAAGCCATCTGCCGAAAATGAGTGTAAGATAATGCTGGTGGAACCCAAGGGCGTCATTAACACTGGTGAGGCTGAAAGCAATCTAAGGGCCCCTAATGATGAGTGGGTTTAGTCGGAAAAAACTCACTCTTCTACTGATACTGTCTTAATCTTAGAGTGGGCGATTTCCTTTGCCTCATTCACATCGACTCCATGCCTAACAATCAGATGTCTAATCAACAAATGGTTCTCCAACCTTCCATCGCATAATGGGCACTCAACTATGATCGAATTCTTTGCTGAAGCTGTTTGGAAGTAAGATGGAGAAATAGGCCTCCTTACTAGGGCCGCAAAGAAGGCTACAATGAATACTATTCCAGCGCATCCAAGACCCGTAAAAACCGGAGCAGGTGGAGATTTCTGTTCTAACTCCATGTCAATATTCTTCGTAATTGAGCCGGAAGAACCAGAATCATTGGTATCGATAATATGGACGAAAGTCTCTCCTAACAGATTGAGGAGGATCTCGGCTCCATCATATGAGCCATCAATTTCTATTGTTAGAATAAATGTCCCATCCTTGCCAGTCTCCTGTGAGGTTCCTCTGAAGGGATGGCAGTCATACTCAAATTCTGCACAATCTATGGCAATATCCTCTAGCTCAACTGGTGGCCCATTAGAGAATACTGCAGTGCCAGAAATATTGTAATCAAAGGACTCAGATTCTTCGGCATTTGATAGTGAGATAGTCAACATTAATATCACTAAGGCTGGTATTATCGCATATCTCACATACGCTCGAGAATAACCAATCTTATGAAATAGTTTCAGAGTTGTGTTCTTCTTTCCAAGCGTACTCCCTCAGAAGGTCAATGGGGATTACCTGTAGAGACTCCTCATGTGTCGCTTCCAGAATTACTGGACAAGCTAAATCCGAATCAGCAGCATCCTTCCATGTCCTTGCGCAGACACACCATTTGTCCCCATGGGCAAGACCGGGAAAGCCAAACTGGGGTGCAGGAGAAATCAGATCGTTACCTCGTGACCTAGCGAATTCCAGGAACTCGTTTGTCACAATGCAGCAAACGGTGTGAAGACCGGAGTCAGTTCGGTCCGTGTTACAGCAGCCATCCCTGAACCAACCGGTCAAGGGGTTCTCTGAGCAAGTTTGCAGGTTTGTTCCAAGAACGTTGTACGAGGGTAGCATCACTGATCCCCCCCATCAGTCCAAGCGTTTGCCCAGAGATCGAATATCCTGATATCAAAGGTTTCAGAAGAGTTTGTCCTAACCGAGAATGAGTCATGGGAAGATAGTAGTCCCTCGATCCCATAGTCCTGCCAAACCAATTCCCACCAGGTGCCATCGTCTGAAGTAGAATTGCTCGTTTCGTTTTCAAGCATCAATTGTGCGACAGAGGAGTTGTCAATAAATACGTGCATCTCAATCTCCGAAAGGTTGACTTCGTAAATCATTGCCTCTGGTACGAGACCCGATACTTCTGTAATGCCTTCTTGATTTAGTTGGAACTGAGGCAAAGGAATGAAAGGCACCGCCGCCCTATCGAATGTGGGACTTGTAAGTAGGCCAGCTTCGAACCACATCCCCTCAAGTGTCCCATTTCGAAGTAATTCGTAATATGGGATATCACTTTCCTCGTATAGGGCAAGCCGGTATAGGATGTCAGTATTCTCCTTAAAGACCTCTATGGCAACAATTTCGGGAGGGAATCCAGAGGTTGCTACATAGGTCTGGATTACCTCTCCATCGATCAGTTTGCTTGTACTCCCCACTTGAAAAAGTTCAGAGTAATCTCCTGTAACCGTCCAAGTCTGCCCCTCAAATTGATTGAAATCATAGTAGAATGGAGGCCAGACTCCGCCGGGTTCCTGCTGCGAGAGCCGTTGTATCTCAATGAAAGGATCCTCATATTCGGGACTCATGTCTCTGCCACGTTTCATAGAAAGCATATCTGAGTCTGAGATGTATATTTCGGATAGGCCATCGTAGATCTGGTATCCCGCAACGAGGTTTCCGCCGATCATCAGCGTGTGAGATACATAACGCATTCCTAAATCGTCGAACTTCTCTAAAGCCCAAGAGTTGACCACCTTCACTCCATCGATCGTAGAAGTTTGTTCCGCCTCTATTCTGAAGAAACCATTATTTTGTGCTGCTAATGAATAACCATCTAAATGATTACTCTCGGAGATCATCCTCGCGAACTCGCCCCCCCTCATCGGGAAGCATGAGTCATTTATTTCGTAATCACATCCGTTATCTCTTTCATCGCCACCAATAGAAGTACAACCTGAAAGTGGCATAGAAAACAATATCAGAGTAATCAATAATGGCCTTTTCACTTGGGTTGGGTCCGCAGATTGTGATTTAGTGGTTGCGTTGCCCCTATATGGTAGTCATTATGACGACTGAATGCGGAGTCCACCATATGCATGAGGAAGTACTGGTAGTTTACAAGAAGAATTTCGAGGAAGTCCATGATAGATCGCTAGACAGGGTAAGGCAGGTACTGGATGAGCTAGTTTCCGAGAGGGGCATTGATGTCGGATACACTGCAAGAGAAACAGTTCGTAGAGCGGACTTCTCGGGACCTAACCTCGTAATCGTCCTAGGGGGCGATGGTACTCTGACCTCCATTGCGCATTCAGTAGATGACATCACGCCAGTGATGGGAGTGAATAGCCATCCACGTAGCCATGGTGATGATGGCTCGTATGGTTTCTTCATGGGCAGTGATCCCAGCACATTCTCCGAGGATGTCAGGAGTGCTCTTGATGGGAGGGGGGTTGAAAACGTCCTTCCACGACTTCAGGCCGAGATAGAGACTTCCAGTGGCAATATTGTCAGATGCGATCCTGCATTAAATGACTTGTTGGTCGCCAATACCCACCAATACCAGCCTTCAAAGTATAGATTAAAGAGGGGAATTATTGATTGCAACCAATACTCATCGGGTTGTCTTTTCTCCACCTTTCTCGGACAGGGGGCATGGTTCAGGCATGTGGCCGACATAGAAGGATCAACATTTTCCATAGGAGATATTGACAATCACTACCTATTCGTGGCGAGAGACCTCCCAAGAGATTCTCGGTCTGCTGATGGCTCCTATTGGGAGTGGACAGAGGAAACCACAGTCATAACTAGCGATATGCACAGAGGTTATGTCGTATGCGACGGATGGGATGAAACTCACTTCACACGGGGTTCGACCCTGAGGATAAATATTGATGGTCCAAAGTTAAAGCTACTGACATTCAGGGGACAGATTCTAGATCAAGTGTCTGGATGGATAGGATCGAAAACCATTAGTCGGATGGACTGAAAATTTTATTCTGATCATCGAGATGGATGATTTTTGGCTCATGAGCATCAATCTCCTGGTTTTTGAGGCCCATATATGTCATGATTATGATTTTATTTCCGGGTTTGATCAAATGTGCAGCTGCTCCGTTTATCTGAATACGGCCAGATCCTGGCTCGTCCTCTATCGCATAGGTTTCGATTCGGGCACCATTGGTTAGATCCACCACCTGAACCCTTTCCCAGTGAGATATTCCGGAAGAAGAGAGGAGGTTTGCATCTATAGAAATGGATCCAACATAGTCTATATCCGCGTCAGTTACCGTAGCTCTGTGGATTTTCGATCGGAGGAACCAACGCAGCCCTGGCATGGATGTGGGTGATGATTATAGTATTCAATACGAACTATGCGAGTACTAGAGAATCTGCTTCAAGAATAATTTGGTCCTATCGTGCTTTGGATTTGAGAAAAACTCCTCTGGAGTGTTCTCCTCTACCAGCTCCCCCTCATCGAACAGGATGCAGCGGTCTGCTACCTCCTTCGCGAACCCCATCTCGTGAGTGACGACGATCATAGTGATGTCCCTCTTGGCCAGATCGATCATCACCTCCAGAACCTCCTTGATCATCTCCGGATCTAGGGCAGAAGTCGGCTCGTCGAACAGCATTATCTTGGGGTCCATGGCCAGTGCTCTCGCGATCGCCACCCTTTGCTGCTGCCCCCCGGATAGCCCGCTGGGGTACTTGTAAGCCTGTTCGGGAATCCCGACCCTCTCCAGCAGCTCCATGGCCTTCTCCTCCGCCTGGCTCTTCGACATCCCCTTCACCTTCATGGGAGCCAGTGTTACGTTCTCCATTATCGTGAGATGGGGGAACAGCTCGAATTGCTGGAATACGAATCCGACTTCGGATCTGATGTACTTCAGGTCTGCTACGCTGGTCTCTTCGTCAATGGTTATTCCATCGACCTCGATCGTGCCCCCGCTGTGTGGCTGGAGCCTGTTGAGCGTCCTGATGAAGGTAGACTTCCCCGATCCAGAGGGTCCGAGGATGACTATAATCTCCCCTGTTCTCACTGAAATGTCTATTCCCTTGAGGGCCCAGAAATCCCCGAAATTCACCTTTACGCCCTTCGTCTTTATTATTTCATTTTCTTCGTTCTCAGTCATGTTCTCTCCCCACCTGTTTGCGAGCCAAGGCCCAGCTTCTTCTCGATACCCAAAGAGATACGAGATAGATAGAATGCTATTATCCAGAACACGAATGCAGCCATGTAAAGTGGCTCAAGTATGTCAAGTGCGAATTGAAGGTCGGATGTGTTCAGGTCCTTGGCGATCTTGAAGAAGTCGAAAATGCCGATTATGAAGATCAGGGTGGTGTCCTTCCATAGCCCGATTAGTAGGCTGACTAGGGAAGGTAGGGTTGTACGAACGGAGTTGGGCAGCATCACGGTCATTTTGATCTGATTCGGATTCAGGCCCAGTGCCGTAGCAGCCTCTATCTGGCCGCCTCTTATCGATTGTATGCCGCCCCTGAGTATCTCAGCCGTGTACACACCTCCGAAGAAGGCGAACATCAGCAGAGTCCTCATGATCGAGTCCGCATCGGAGAACGGGACAATCACGTCCTCCAACAGGTATTTCGCGAAGTAAAGCCATGCGATCATCGGCCCTGCACGAACTGTCTCGATCAGAGCTGTGGATGGCCACTTGAATATCGGGAGTTCGCTTTGCCGTCCGAATGCGAGTACGATGCCTATCCCGAGCCCAAGTACCCCGCCTGCCGTCGCAAGTACGAGGTTTACGAACAAACCGCCCCAGAGTGCCGGCTCCAGACCGCTCTCCATCCAGCCCCTCTCAACGACGGAATCGGGTGGGTCCATCACGAAGAGAGAGAAGAAGAACGTGAAGACCCCGAGCAGGCTGAGGTAGCGCCTGAGTTTGTTTATCTGGAACTCCTCGGATCTGGAGCAGTATCTCCTAGTCAGGAGGAATGAAGCCAGACCTAGGATGCTGACGAGGACGAATCTGGTGATGGGCCCCTCTGGGTTGTAGCTCCTGTACCCCGGATATGAAGTCGCCACGAGGGCGACGGTGGAGAGCAGGAGGAATCCGCCCACGAAGTTACGAGTCGTGATTTCCGAGGTCCCGTACGCTGAGGAGACCACGGCGGTCAATAGGGCCAGGGTGGCCCAAAGCCTCCACATCTGGTTCTCATGGATATCGCTGATCATTCGATAGTTCATCTCGTGCCCGGCGAACAGCTGGACCCTGGCGGACCAGACTATCCCCCAGTTCGCCTCTACAAGCACGAATCCCAGGAGCCAGTCACACAGGAAGAAGATCGAACCCGCCGCTATCAGCCCCAGAATAGCCGATGATCTCGATTTGATGATGGTCCCCTTGATTATGGAGAGTAGGAATGTCCAGACTAGCAGGAACGAGGTGACACCGAAAGCAAGCAGGAACAGCATGTGCTTGAGCTCTAGTTCGTTGGTAATCGATCCGTGCTTGTTCATGACCATCCAGAAAGACGAGATTATCGAGATTGCCAGGGCTGCGCCTGAAGTGACTAGGTTGTTCTCCTCCCTGGCCCACTTCGCGGGCTTGCCTGAGACTGCCTCTTCCATACCATTCAGAATCGACATGGCCCTCTCGATATCGAGCCTGCCCTCTCCTGCCCCATTGGAATCTCCTACAGTCATATCCTCACCCTCGTTACCCTTGCGTTGTACGTGTTCATCACTACCGAAATGAGCAGACTACCGGCCTGGTAGGTGATCAGCAGGAGCATGAATAGAGGGACTAGCTTTCCTACGTTGTTCATCATGATCAGGATGACCAGGAAGATGTCGCTGAACCCGACTATGATGGCCAGGCTCGAGTTCTTCCAGACGTTCATGTACTGGCTGTTAAGAAGAGGTACCATGCTCCTCAGTGCTTGGGGCAAGATAACCAGCCTCAGCCTCTGGAAAGGGTTCAGCCCGAGAGATATCGCGGCCTCGACCTGACCCCGGGGCAATGACTGGATGCTCCCTCTGACGATCTCGGCGACGATCGATGCAGTGAAGAGCGTCAAAGCGGTTACCACGTATATGAACGGGCTCGTGATCTTGAACCCAGTTCCCTCCACGATGTACCAGGAGGCAGTGGACTCCATGTCCGGCTGGACGAGTTCTGGAATGCTGAAGTCGCCGGACAGGAAGATCGCCAGCGATACGATGGACGCGAGTGCCCATATCGCCATCCTCCTGATTAGTCCCTCATCCGAGTCGTCAATCCCATCCCTGTCTAGGTAGCCTGTGAGGATACGCGTCCCGATCAAGATAGATATCGCGATCACTAGGTTGGCAGTGGCTGGTTGAGGTATCCAGTGGCCTTGCTTGCTGAGGTAGAACATGTCGAAGATGAAGACCTCAGCCCCAAAGTCGGGTGCCCATTCCCTGATCTGGATGGAGACGAAGAAGAGCAGGATCGCCAGAGGGATGTTTCGGAAGAACTCCACGTAGGCGGTGGCTAGACCGGCTGCGAGCCTGTTGTTGGAGAGCCTGGAGACTCCGATGAAGATGCCAAGGATAGTGCAGAGGACTATGCTGAGCAAAGTTGCTCTCGCTGAGTTTATCACGCCCGCTCTGAAGAAGGTCCACCGGGAGTCGTTCGATGCGTCGATCTGCCACGGCCAGTTTGTCACGGGGAAGCCACCTACTTCATCCATGAACCCGTAGGATAGCCTCCAGTCCTCGTTCGTCTTGACGAGGTACATCACCCTGAGGACAACGAACAGTACGAAGGGGATTGCGAAAAGGAAGACCGTCGAGGAGAACTTTTGGTCCTGTATGGAGGGCTTGTGCCTCTCTAGGGAGAGGTCCCATGCCGAGTATAGGAAGACCGCCAGCAGAAGCAAGGATAGGAATATGACGATGTTCTCGAGTATGCTCGTGAAGTAAATCGAGAAGGCAGGCAGGAGGACAGGGACGAGGAGGGTGACAAGGTAGAATGAGATCGCGAGTAGGGTTAGTGAGGACTCGGCAGGTGCCTCGAACCATATCCTCTTCGCGTCCTTTGGGGCCTTCAGGGTCGCGACCAGGGAGTCAAACATCCCGTTTACTTCGTCTAGAATGAGTACCATCCCTCCGGTCAGGAGCCCGCCCATGATCATCCAACCCTGGTTCTTGGCCCTGAACTCGAGCCCGTTTGACAGCCCCATAAGAAGCAGGAATCCGAGAATCATCACGATGGTCTTGGAATAGCCCCTCCAATCCCGTGGGTTTGAGAGCAGGTTCCTGTACTCGTTGCAAGCCAGGACGAACAGCAGGAGGAAGATGGGGCCGATTATCCCCAGGGAGTCGGAT
>NHHW01000002.1 GCA_002172185.1 Euryarchaeota archaeon TMED173
TGATTCCTCGGTTGATTCCTCGGTTGATTCCTCGGTTGATTCCTCGGTTGATTCCTCGGTTGATTCCTCGGTTGATTCCTCTGGAAGTTCGTTTGCCCCATACTTCTGCTCTGCCCACTTGATTAGCCCATCCCACTTACCCTCGAACTTATCCAGCCTCTTCGGGATGCTTGAAACTGCTTTCTCTAAATCGTCTCCATCTAGGGAGGAAGAGAAAATTGCTTCCAGCCTTGAGCTGACCTCTTCTCTAGAAAGTTCGTCTGCCACCGTATTTCCTCCAAGTTATCCTGTGGGCATTCATGCTTTAACCCGCCGATTCCAACTATTCTTCTTCCTCAATAAAGTCACCTGCTTGGTCCAGAGACTCTGAAAGTCCTTTCCAATCTTTATTCTGCTTTCCCTTCCTATGAGTGAGATTCTTCCACTTGTTGAATGCTAGCTTCACATCCCCTTCATCGAGCGAGGCTGCTGCAACATTCAGAGAGGTGGCTGCTCCAAGCAACTTTACGAGATTTGTGAATGACTCGTTGGCCTTAGTTGCGCCCATCTCTATATCCGATCTTTGGTCTCTCTCAGCATCTCTAATTCCCCCCCAAATTCTTTCTATGAAATTTCGGTTATCTGGAATCGGATTTAATTTTGCTTTGTCTACTTCAATTCCTTTCCAAAGACAGAACAAGAATAAAGAGTAAAACACGGCCAATTCTACAAAATCTGCAATACCCCATTCCGTAGGCTGGAAACCCCATGTGCCTTCGTGTAACCCAAAGCTCCCCTCAAGCTTTGTACCCACGGTATTATTGGATAAATCAGCGAAAAAATCTCTCTTGTTTGCAGTAGAAATAATTGCCAGAAAAAGTGAGAGAAGCCCGAATCTTATCCACCTAGTAGACTTGATGGCGAAAATTCTTCCCTTATTTTTCCTGGAGGAATCCTCCCTAGGCCTATATACCCAGAGACTTGCAATAACATAGGAAAGAAACGCCAGAATCGCATAATCCAGGGTTCCAACTTTCAGAGGCCCCCATATATCCAGATTTACGCCACCTGGGGAGGTAATCTTCTCTCCAGCTACGGGTGTAGAGTCGATTAATCCTAAAGATATCGCGATATTATCGGAGTACCCAGCACTATTGATCGCTTCGAAAATAGCTAGGATTGTGGCAATAAATAAGGTAAAACTAGTTGGTTCTTTGAAGAGTCTCTTCAGCACCATGGTACGGCCCCCACACTGTGCTGATGCGCACAAGCCTATCAAAACACCGAATGTGGTCGGGCCATTATTTCGATACTTCCGACGTTTTTAGAGGACTGTTGCGAATATGTCTAAGAACGGAGAAATGGACAATATTCCATGGCAGACTACCTTGACAGAATTGGTGCGGGCCTAATTCTTGCTTCGGGGGAGCCGCTATCCTACGATTGGACGCCACCTGAATTAGTTGGAAGGGACGAGGAGCTGACAGAGTTCGCATCTTTGTTCTATGGCATAGAAAATCACAATGTGAGTTGCAGAGCGGTAATAACTGGAAACGTAGGATCTGGGAAGACTGTTCTCACGCGGAGATTCTGCTTGGATCTTGCATCGAAGCTAGAAGGAAGGAGGAAAGTGGCTATTTCTCATGTCAATTGTAGAAATCATCCCTCGACTTCACAAGTACTACAGAGAATTGCTCAAGACCTAGATTCGGGGCATCCAGATAGAGGTTTCAGTTCTGGAGAAGTGATTCAAAGTATTAGGAGAAATCTTAGGACGCGCGACACACATCTCCTTCTGATTCTTGATGAAGTAGATGTATTAGTCAGAAGAGATAGTTCAGACCTCATCTATAAGCTATTGAGAATGGATGAGGGACAGGAGGGGGAGGGGACGATCTCAATTATCTTAGTTAGTCAGGAAAGTTCCCTGTTAATGCTATTTGAAGGTGCTATAAAATCTCGTTTAGGTTCTAGCAATTCCATTAGCCTATCCGCATACGGGCCTGATCAGTTAACGATGATTGCTCGGCAGCGATATGAGGCCTCTTGTAGACCAAATTCTATCAGTGATGAGATTCTGGAAAGAATTGGCATTTTTGCAGCTGATTCTGGCGGGGATGCAAGAATGTGCATAGAACTTCTGGAGGCCGCAATTAGGAAGGCGGAAATGGCTGGTAGAGATATGGTACATCAGGAGGATGTTGCTCCCGGGAATCTTCGTAATCGTCTTGTTGATTCAATTGAGCCAAGCAGAGTTGACTCACTAGAAATCCATCAGAAACTAGTCCTCCTTGGAATATGCAGAAGATTGAGCAAGACAGAGGAAATTTCTAGTGGAGACGCGAGGAAGCTTTACGTCCTTGTTTGTGAAGAGAATGGCATTAAACCAAGGGGATACACGACTTTCTGGAAGCATGTAAATCACCTTGAGGAAGAAGGTTTGNTCTCCAGTAGAGCGTCCAATTCCAATCGTGGAAGGGGCAGGACCCAATACATCACAATGCCGAACTCTTCTCCTGCTGCTATTGGGAACAGAATCGAGAGAGACATTATTGGTCGCTAATCGAGGTATTTCTACTCCGAACCGCTCTTAAAGGGACCTTATGTCGGGATGGCGTCGAGGCGATATTATGGCAGGCGAGCAAAGCTTCAAAGCGGTCGTAAATGATACAGAGCCTAGCTCTGGAGGAAGATCTTTTTCAATGGACATAGAGGGTGCAAATTACAATCATTTTCTTGGAAAAAAGATAGGTGACTCGGTTGATGGGATGTTCGTNGGAGAGGGCGATAAATCCCTTTCAGGATATAAACTCGAAATTACGGGGGGTTCTGATGTGACTGGAAGACCGATGAGGCCTGATTTAGACGGTTCAGGGGTGAAATCGGTCCTCATCACAGCTGGAGTTGGCTATAAGGGGAAGAANTACGTCAACAAGAATAGCAAAGAGTATCGATACAAATATGATGGCCTNAGAAGGAGGAGGAATCTTCGAGGTAACGTAATTAGCCAGGAAACACGTCAAATCAATCTGAAAGTGATTGAGTCTGGAAAGCGATCGCTAGCAGCCATAATTAATGGGGAAGAAGTCGTAGTCGAGCAAACCTCTGGTGAAGAGGAGTGAGGCTGGGGTGATTGAAGCTGTCCAGTGAAAAGAGTAAACAGCCTGAAGTTAACATCGGCATGGTAGGGCATGTTGATCATGGAAAAACTACGTTGACTCAAGCACTTTCAGGTACTTGGACGGATACCCATTCGGAGGAAAGGAAGAGAGGAATCAGCATAAAACTTGGTTATGCGGATACGACATTCTACAAGACATCTGATGGTAGTCACTATTCCGAAGGAAAGCATCCTGAAGGGAAAGAAGGTGGTGGAGATCTACTGAGAGTAGTATCATTTGTTGATGCCCCGGGTCACGAGACTCTGATGGCAGTGATGATCTCAGGGGCATCAATAATGGATGGGGCCCTTCTACTAGTTGCTGCAACTGAGAGCTGCCCCCAACCTCAAACTAGAGAGCATTTGGCTGCTTTGGAGATTGCTGGAATAGAAAATATAGTAATCGTACAAAATAAGATTGACATAGTCAGCAAGGACAGGGCCATTGAGTCCCACAAAGAGATCCTGGAGTTTGTGAGCGGGACGATAGCTGAAGGGGCGCCAATAATTCCTGTTTCTGCACATCATGATGTGAANCTTGATATCCTAATCGAGGCAATAGAGGATACAATTCCTACACCAGATAGAAGTGAAGATGATGGTGGTCTGATGTACGTAGCGCGTTCCTTTGATGTAAATCGGCCAGGTTCCAGGCCGTCAGAAATTAGAGGTGGAGTGATTGGAGGAAGTATTGTCGAAGGATCTTTCAGCGTAGGAGATAATATCTTGATCGCTCCCGGAAGAAGAGTAGATGAAGGTAATAAAACTAGATGGGAACCTCTCAAGACAAAAATTGAGGGCATTAAGGGGGGAGACAGCGATCTTGGGACTGCACATGCGGGAGGACTTTGTGGAGTAGCCACACCCTTGGACCCTCTGGCAACCAAGGCAGATGACCTCTCGGGACAAGTTATGGCCAGAGAAGGTGAGCTCCCCCCCATATGGGATGAGTTGAAGCTGGAACTGGAACTACTGGAAAAAATGGTTTCTGGTGGAGAAGAGAGTGCAATAAGGCCTCTTCAGCCAAATGAAATGCTCATGGTGAATTCCGCCACCGCTACCAGTGTAGGTACAGTGGCTAATATCAAGGGAAAGAAGGCCACTGTTAGCCTTAGACTGCCAATATGCGCTAAAACTGGAAGCAGAATTACGCTCTCAAGAAGAGTTGGGTCAAGATGGAGATTAATCGGCCATGGCAGTATTTCAGGCTGATTAATCATGGTTGGAGTGCTGATAGATGCCTGTGGATGGGTTTCAGTTGTGGATGCTGGTTTGAATCTAGATATNTCACTAGGTGCGGTAGTTGGCGCAACAGAGTTGAAAATTACAGATGGCGTGAAGAGCGAGCTCGATTCACTAAATAAGAAAAGAAGTAGTCTGTTACTAGATTTGCTTTATCGAAGAGCTGAGGTTGTGAAATCNGAAGAGAGGCACACTGATGATGCACTATTGGAGCTTTCTAAAAAGAATTCTTGGCCGATTTTAACTGTGGACAGGGATCTGAAAAGGAGAGTAATCGAAAATCGAGGAAGATACATAGAAGTTACTTCGGGTGGATCCCTAAGACTCATAGGGCCCTAGGGGAGGGTGAACAAAGAGTCATCACCATGGCCGCTCATGAGGCCCAGGCGTACTGCAGCATCGATCCAAGCATGGGCATAATTGATTGCTCCGAATGCATTTACCAGGTCTCCCTGTGAAGCAAAGTGTCTAGCATCAGAGGAATAATTATCACACATAGAAAGTAAATCCTTCAGCATATTCTCTTCCTTCTTTGTTGAAGTAGTTGGAGTGGCCTTCTTTCTTGCTTCTTCAGTAAGGGAGAGATATCGCTCTACCTTTTCAATAGTGATTTTATGAGGCATCAAACTTCACCCAGAATTTCTGAAGCCTGGGCACTTAATTTGAACAGTCTGCTCCTACCGTCTTTTCGNACTGTCAGAATTCCTGACTTATGCAGTGAGTTGTAAATTTGTGATAGCCTGGGCCTTCCAACTTCCAGTCTAGCTTGAATCTCTGGGTCCGAGGGAGATATCTCCCTATCTTTTGCAATATTGACGACTATTCTTTCCGAGTCGTTCAGTGATTTCAGATGTACCATATCAATGTTATTTTTACCTTCTATTCCGAATTTGGTTTCCTCTAATTTTTCGATATTTTGGGGTTGTGAATTTTTTTCATCTGATGAGTAAATTTCTGAAATAATATCNTTTTCAAAAACTAATTCTGGCGGGATTTTTGTTCCGGGGAGAGTCTCTTCCAATTCTGAGTCAACGGTCCACAACTCACCCTCGGAAAAGAAGACCTGCTTCTCTTCATTATTTTGATANNNATTTTCTATGNAGTTATCACTANTTCCGGAGTATTGTTTTTCTGGAATGTTTTGCTGCTTACTTGGTACTTGGATATTGAAACCTAATGCTGGTTCCTGGATGGGGGTAGAGTAATCGGGACCAACGGGCATCTGATCATTTGACATCTTGGATCTGTTTACTAGACCAAAAAGTCCTCGTGAAGGTTGCCTAATTTTCGAGGTCAGATCTTCTCCATTGGAGATCGCAGAACTCTCCGCTTCGGGCCATCCGGTTATCTTTGTTGGTAAGTGTTCAGTTTCCAGTTTTTGCTCTGAAACTGGATCTATCTTATCCTCTACGAGAGGGGATGAGACAAGTGAAGTACTAATTGGATTCGTTGATGGGTCTAGAAAAACTTGCTCTGGGTCTTCGTCATCCCACATGTCGTCCGGCTCTTCGTCATCCAACGAATCCTCAGCAACCACCTTTTCCTTCTTTATTTCCGAGAAAATTATTTCATTTCTTTCTCTAGAAGATTCGTTAATTGATTCGAATGTGGGAGTCTTGTCTCGTTCCTCGGGCATGAAGACTCCTGACGTATGATCATTGGGTGATTTCCAACCGATTAGGCCGTGGAGAGTACCCTCTGATCCGAGACCTCTCTTTTCGTCAATTAGGTCCCTCAAAGTTGAGATTACGAGTCTAGCATTTCCTCCGGTCTTAGAAAGTATTGAATTCAGCAAAATTTCTCTAATTGGCCATTTCTGCTTAGACATCCTTTGCATCCTAATGTCACAAAGAGTCTGGATCTGGTCACTTGAAAATGATTCAATTTTTATCGGTTCCTCGAAAATCTGTCTAGTATCCTCATCCAATGATGTAAATTGAGAACTGGATAGTGAAACCACAATGAATGCCCTCAATCTTTGTAGTATTGGTAGAATCAATGGTAAGAATGAGGATATTTCAACTTCTGAAGGATAGTCAAATGCTACCAAAGGGAGTGGTCCGGAAAGCGAGTCAAGAGTCTCCACTATTCTCTCCACCTTCTGATGCATTGAATTAGGAACTTCATGGCCACAGAACGTTACTGCGATCTCATCCAAAGCTCGATTCAGTGGATCCTCCTTATGCCAGAAATATCCAATAAAATGTCGATCCGTCTGGGATGAAATCGCATTCACTAGGGAGGTCCTGCCAGAACCTCTCTCCCCGACCAATAATACTAGCCTAGGAGATTGGGAATGCATATGCTCCTTCCACTTAATCAATATCTCATCTCTTCCGACAATCTCGTGCGCCCTTCCCCTCTCAATGGGCCTAGAGTCGAATGGATTGCCGCTCAGAGGGGGGACATCCAATATGGAAACGTCCCCAACAACCATATTGGTTCAGCCGAGTATGAGATTCTTAATATTCACGCATAATTACGCTTCCATGGGATGTAATTAACGGGTTTTTTTGAAAAACCGTAAGTTTTTTTGGCGGCATGTGTAGCAGTGGCTTAATTATATCAATAGAATATTTACGCAATATTAACGCGTTAACAAAGCGTTAACAAAGCGTTAATGCTCGAATTAACGCAATTTTATCGAGCTAACCGGTTTTGAAAAAGGTTAGAAGCCCCCTATGCTGTCTCCAATTGGATAGCAATGCCAATAGAGAATAGTCGTATAGAGGGATTCTACAAACTGTCAGTTTCCGAAAGAAGAGAATTACTTGGAGAGCTTGCAGGACTGAGCCAGGAACAGAAAGACGCATGGGGGGCATCTGGAGAACTAGATGAAGATGCGGCCGACAGAATGATTGAGAATGTAGTAGGGACATACTCTCTGCCCATAGGTGTGGCGACAAACTTCGTGATTGATGGTTCGCATTATGCCATCCCATTCGTTCTCGAAGAGCCGAGCGTTGTAGCGGCAGCGAGCAATATGGCTAAGAGGTGCTTAGTCAATGGCGGTTTCAAATCTAAAAATGATGATCCGGTGATGATTGGTCAGATACAAGTTGTAGGTTGTGCGAATCCTGAGCTTGCCAGAGAATCGATACTTAATGCAAAAGATAGTCTGATTAGCAACTGCAATGATGTCGATCCGATATTAGTAAAGTTCGGAGGGGGTTGTAAGGATATTGAGGTGAGAATAATAGAAACTGGTTCTGGTCCAATGGTCATAGTGCACATACATGTGGACTGTAGGGATGCTATGGGGGCTAATGCGGTTAATACCATGGCAGAGGAAATAGCCCCCACTGTAGAAGAAATTACAGGAGGTACTGTTATTCTGAGAATCATCAGCAATCTTGCAGTTCTGAGATTGGCTAGGGTCAGTGCGGTATTCACTCCAGAAGAGATGTCAGACAAAGGAGCCGATCCAGGACAAGGTACTGAAGTAATAGAAGGTGTGATTCAGGCATATCACTTCGCAGAAGCAGATCCATTCAGAGCTACTACCCACAACAAGGGAATCATGAATGCAATTTCTGCAGTAGCTCTAGCATGTGGCCAAGATTGGAGAGCGATAGAGTCCGGAGCACATAGCTATGCATCACATGAGAGGAGATACAGTTCTCTGACAGACTGGTCTAAGGACGATGATGGGAATCTGGTAGGTTCTATCGAGATTCCCATGGCAGTAGGGCTGGTTGGCGGCGCAGTTAGGGTTCATCCAGCTGCTAAGGCAAATGTTGCTCTTCTGGGATTGGATAGCGCGGATGAACTCGCCAAGGTAATGGCTGCCGCAGGGCTGGCACAGAACCTAGGTGCATTGAGGGCACTGGCCACTGTGGGAATCCAAGCAGGCCATATGAAGCTCCATGTCAGGAACATGGCAGTTACAGCTGGAGCCGTGGGTGAGGAGGTTGATATCGTGGCCTCGAGTCTTAGAAAGAAGGGCAGCAGGATAACCCAAGCAGCTGTGATTGAGGAACTCCGGGAATTGAGGGGTTAGAAGTAGGCCTAAGCATTATTGATGCTGGCCTCGTACTCCTCAGCGACCCTGATACCATCTTCGACATCTACTCGGAATAGTACTAAAGTTCCTGCAAGAATTATGAATGCAATAGCTAGAATCCCTACTTTGGAACCAATAAAAATTGAACAAAGAGTGTATACTAGTGGTCCGATTACGTTGCCAACCCTTCCGAAGAATCCGAAGAATCCGAAGAACTCGGCTGATCTTGACTCCGGGACCATCTTGCCGAATAGACTCCTTGCGAGCCCCTGAGAGGCGCCCTGTATAGAGCCGAAGAGCATACCCAGAATTAGGGCTTGGACGCCGATCACGATGCCTAGAGGAGCCCATACCAAATCCCTCATTGCAATTGCGACACCATCCAACGCTTGATCGCCCAAGCTAGTCACGTGGTCAGAGCCGGTCATCTTTACGTCTCCCTCACTGCCACCCAGGACAGATATGCTAAACCTGCTGTCCCCCAACTCATCTATTAAAGAGGAAATTTGAGCATTGTTTCCACTAGCATCAGAAAAGGAAATGATGTAAGGAACATCAGAATCTGTGTGTGTAATTTTCCACCTCAGAATATCATCTGGTGAGCTCGTGTCCATCTCCAAAGGTAGAATATTGGAGTATTCTCTAGCCCAAATTTGCTCTTGGTCCGAGGGATCTTGAACTAATGCTTTGATTCCACTGTTCACACTCACCTGAATCACGCCATCATCCGAATAATCGTACTGTATATCGAAATCCTCATGATCCTCGAGTTCAAGGGGGGCGAACGTCACTCCCAAGAAAGTCACTACTGTGGCTATGACCAGTATGACCTGTAAAGTCCCCTGAGTAGAAGTCCTGTCAGCGATTCTGGAGAAGACTATCGCCATTGGGGCTGCAAACAGGTTGAGTGCTAGAACAAGCATTATCAAGTCAAATGTGGTCAAACCAAGGGTTACGACGAAGTAAATTGCCCCGACTGTCTGGATACTGTTTATTCCATCTATGAAAAGGAAGTACGCAATGATGTAGAGGAAAAGGGTCCTGAAATTCTTGTACTCCCTCAACGTTGACATGACCTCGGAAACGGCAAGTTTCGTACTATCCCTGAACCCGAGGTCTTCCATGGGGTTCTCTACATCTGGCTCAGGGATCCACCTAAAGGTGAAGATTGCGAAACAATACCACCAGATTCCGGTCGTAACCATCGATGCTGTGAAGGCCCAATCTGCAAAACCCGAGCCCAGAAGCAGTGCCAAGTGAATAATCAGAAGCACGCAACCTCCAACATAACCCGTTGCGAATCCCAGATTGGAGATCTCGTTCATCTCTTCATCGGTTCCTATATGAGGCAAGAGGGAGTTGTAGAATACGCTTGCCAAGTTGTTCGAACAAGTGGCCAGAACATAGAAAATTAGCAGACAAACCCATTTCAGATCAACTGACAGGAATGGAGCAATCCCCATCACTAGTACTGAAAAAATCCCTAGATTTGTTAGTAGCCTGAGGGTTCTTTTCTTTACCGGCTTCCTATCTGCAATTACTCCTAATGACGGACTTAGGAGTGCTACGATAATAGCCCCGAAAGTGACAGTTAGGGTCATGATGTTGTCAGCATTCATCTCTATACTGGCAATCTCAACATTAAGCCCGTTTGCGGTGACGAACAAAGCTGCGAACCAACCAGGGAAGACCCCTGCTGTAACGCTTGTTTCGAAGCCAGATTTTGCCCAATCATAGAGTGCGAAACCCCTTACTTCTTTTTTCTTCCACGCCTCTCCTGCCATAAATATCGGGGATACGTGGGAGTCGGGAAGTATTAGTGTTGTTACGAACACTGACTGTTGGATTTCTCACTTATTATAGAGAAAAGGACTCCGTGCGTCAATCCTTAGTATTCTTGGACCTATTGTGACTCGCAGGGACTAATGAAGTATTGGAAGCCACCGAAGGAGAACTCGTTAGGTGCCCTTAGACATGGCATGCAATTCGCGGACGGGGTTGAATTTGACCTGAGGATGGACGGTGACGGGGAGTTGGTAATCTATCACGACGAGTTCGTCCCGGGAGAAGAACCAATCAAGGACAGATGTGTAGAGGTGCTGAGTACATCCGAGTTACAATCTTCTGGAATATTAGCATTTAAGGATCTGCTGTTAGACAAGAGTTTCACTGAAGCATGGCAATTCGGAGGCAAGACGGTCGATATCGAGGTCAAACTCCCACATCCAATGACTAAGATAAGAACAGACGATTATCTGGTTGGCATAATGCGGAAAGTTGAGTCTGAACTGAGTGACTTGGACTTACCGAGTAGATCTACTATGGTTACTAGCTTCTCTCCCAGAATTGGCCCTTCGGCCAAGAAGTCCGAATTCGGGATACCAGTAACTAGGCTTGTACCGCATATTAGGGCCTGGGGGAGGTACTGGAGGGTAAAGAGAGCAGTAGCAATGCCAAATTTCGTTAGGACCTCGTTCCAAGGTTCATCTAATGCTCTTCGGGAACAAGGCATGGAATCAATCGGTATGGCTCTAGAATACCTAGTAGGATGGACGAGATGGGTCAGTCCTAGACTTCCTGTCGGACTATCTGGAAGGAGCTTGGAAAGGTTCCATAAGGCTAGGAAGGGAATGGGAGTTTTCGTATGGCCTGCACCGTTAAGGTACGAGGATGCACTGATTGAAGCAGGCGTATCCCTTGTTTCGGATGAGATGGATCCCACAGTCCACGTTAAGCCCGATGGAAGCCCTAGGTGGCCTAGGCCTGGAAGTCAGCCCTTAGACAGAGAATGGAGAGATAGACTGCGCAATGCCTCGCACTCTGAGTACCAAGATATTATCGAAGAGGCCACCTCATCTTTACCTAAATGGCCAGATTTAAGTGATAAGGATAGGGAAAGAATAGTTGATCGCCAAGCAAAGAATATGCTGTGGCCTGGAAATCCGTCAAAGTGGGCCCCTAAATCGGGGGAAGGACTGCCTTGGGGAAGTCCGAGAATCTTGGGTCACAGAGGAGCGGGTAAGACTCACAGCTCTTGATTATTCGAGTCTTCTAGATGGTTGATCTATTGCAATGTACTTCGGCCTGTAAATAGGTACTCCCCTTCCATCTCTTGCGGCTCTTTCGTCGAGAATCTGAGCACATATTCCTGCCACCCTAGCCCATCCGAAGAAGGTAGTGTAGTAGTCAGGCTTCCTGAAACCTATGGCATGTAGCAGGCTTCCACTGGCAATATCCACGTTTGGATACGGGTTACTGATCTTAGGGTGCTCCTTCAGTATTGGAGGGACAATTTCTCTTAGAGTCTTGACGATCTTGTAATTCTCATCGTCTGGGCAAACCTCGGAGCCTAGCTCGATTAGTAGTCTAGCCCTTGGATCCTCTGCCCTAAGAACACCATGTCCGAAACCATAGATCGGCCTTTTGGCGGCTAGCTCGGATCTGACGAAGCTCTCAATCTCATCGGGGTTGGAGGTGCCGATCCTCTGAACGAATTCTAAGCAGGCCTGATTTGCTCTTCCGTGAAGGGGACCGGAAAGGGCGTTCATAGCGCTAGATAGGGATGAATATACTGAAGCTCTTCCAGAGGCTACTGCCTTCCCTGAGAATGTTGAGAGGTTTCCCCCCCCATGATCCATATGTAGAATGAAGAAGAACCGCAGAACCCGGTTCATTCTCTCTGCTTCCTCGCCCTCAATTCCTAGCATGTGAACAAAGTTCTCTACAAGACCAAGATTGGTGTTCCTAGGCTTCAGACCCTCCTTCTTTCCACCTCTGAGGATGAATATCCTAGCCATTAGCTCCGGCATCCTTGCAATGAGATTAATCGAGTCTACTCTCACATCTCCTGTTGTTTCGGCGGCCCCCATAGCCATAATGCCGATTGATAGCCAGTCCATCGGGTGGCCAGTGCCCGGAGTCAGATTCTCCAAGACCCTTAGAGCTCCGGTGGGAATCTCCTCCCCCCTATGCGCTAGCTCCTTCCTAAACGCCTGTGACTCATCCTTATCTGGTAGCCTCTTATTTAAGAGGAGGAAGATGACATCCTCCTCCTCCAAATTTGCTAAATCGCCAACTGGATATCCCACGTAATGTACCCCCTCAATAGGATCGACATAGGAAGTCTTGCAAGTTCCAACTGGGATTCCCCTCAGACCACTGTCTAGGTTTTCATCTGAGATTGTGAACAATGATTCCTCGTCTGACATACTGTTACCTGCAAATCGGGTATGCGGCACTGCATCATAATATCTCCGCTGGAGAATCTGTTCAGTCTCTATCGACCTAGTTGGCTAAGTATTCAAAACTCATCACTCAAATTAAACCGGCCTTTCTACCGCATCTTTCGAATGATTCCAGCACAGTTTCGAGCTCATCCTTACTGATTCCAGCTGACATCTGAGTCCTCACCCTTGCCTTGTCCTTGGAAACCATGGGGAAAACTATAGCTCCAACCATCACTCCCTCTTCACGCATCGAGGAAGCAAGATCCTGAGCTCTCTTACTTTCGCCGCACATGACTGGAATTATTGGGGTCTCGCTGACTCCAGTATCGAAACCCAATGATTCTAATTCGGACTTGAAGTATGTAGTATTCTCCCAAAGTCTCTTGACATGCTCTGGCTCATCCATTAGAACTTCGATTGCGGCCTTTTGAGAAGCTGCAACACTGGGTGGTTGACTTCCGGAAAGTAGCCAAGACCTACTATGATTTAATGCGTGATTTCTAACTATTTCACTCCCGGCAAGAATGCCCCCTTGTACTCCTAAGGCCTTTGAGAATGATCCGACTTCGAACGTAATTTTTCCTTGGAGATTGAAGTGCGAAACAATTCCCCTACCTTCGCCAAGAACTCCTTCTCCATGACAGTCATCGACGAAAGTCATCGCCCCGTATTCCTCTGCCAGATTTGCGATCTCATCCAGTGGAGCGATGTCTCCATCCATACTGAAAACTCCATCAGTGATTACTAGTTTTCTTTCTGAATCCTGATTCTCCTTAAGGACTCTTTCCAGAGCTTCCATGTCATTGTGGGGATAGACTGCCCTAGAAGCCTTAGTTAAACGAACACCATCGATAATCGATCCATGATTCAATTCATCGGAAATTATGACGTCTTCTGCACCCCTAACTAGTGTAGGGATAAGTCCGACATTGGCGGTATAGCCTGCTGAGTAAATCAATGATGATTCTACATCCTTGAATTCTGCACATTTTCTTTCCGCTTCCAGATGAATATCCATTGTTCCAGCAATTGCCCTCACGGAACCGGATCCAGTGCCATATTTCCTAGTAGCCTCTATTGCGGCCTCTACTATCTTTGGATGGGTAGTCAAATTCAGATAGTTATTTGCTGAGAGCATTATCATCTCTCGGCCATCAATTTGGCATCTCGGTTCGCTTGCAGCTTCCAGAGTAGGTGGCTTCCAGTCTAATCCTTGCGATCTAAGTTCCTCATGCCTCTCCTTCATCCACGAGATATCAACGGCCATGGCTATGAGAGGGGATTACAGTTCATTGCTTAATCGGAATCATGAGTAATAGGTTTGATGAGTGTGGCACCATCCGAACCTGTGGACTTAGGCGTCGTGGAATTGGCAATCGTAGGAATTGCACAAGATGGGGGCGTTCCACAAGCCGGTTGTGCATGCAAGAATTGTAGAATGGCGATGGAAGATCCTTCAAGAAGATATTTTCCTTCTTCTTGTGCGATTAGGGGCAAGGACGGTAGTCTACATATTATTGAAGCAACGAGGAGCCTAGCCGAACAGATTGTAATTGCATCCAAGAGTTTGAGATTCGAAGTTTCGGTCCCGGAGACAGTCAGTCTGACCCATACGCATCTGGGCCATGTGGACGGGTTGGGACAGTTTGGCAAGGAGGTTATTGACTCAAAGGATGTCCCATTATTTGGTAGTGAGAAGGTTTTACTCGATCTAAAAAGAAGAAGATTGGTGGATCCATTTTCCGCTAAAACTGTCACACCAATGAGTTTCTTTTCTCCTAAAGATGGATGTGGATTCGAGTATATGTTCATTCCAGTACCCCATAGAGACGAATATTCCGATACGCACGCTATTGTAATTAAGGGGGATGAAAAATCTATTCTTTTCATTCCGGATCATGATGATTGGGACAAAACTCTGAATCTCAATGGTTTCGAAAATATTAGAGAATGGTGGAACTATCTGGAAGTTGACATAATTCTACTGGACGGTACTTTTTGGAATGAAAAAGAAATAGAGGATAGAGATATCTCTGAAATTCCACATCCAATGATTTCCGAAACAATTGAGAGAATTGGACATAAATTGGAGACAGATCCAGAATTGTATTTTATACACATAAATCATACTAATCCAATCCTAGATGAGAATTCGCCGCAGTATCAGAAAATCATCAGGATGGGGTGGAGAGTGGCCAGACAGGGTGGCACATTCGTACTCTAACTAAGCCGAACATTATGAATCTCCTAGTCTGGCGACAAACGTGCGTATCAGTGGTAGAGTGAGTAGTGGGCTCGGGAGGGCGCACGTATTTATGTCTCAGAATCACTATCAAGCTCAATTCAAGAGAGTCTTGGGAGTGGGTGCTTGGCCAGGGACTCTTAATGTTGAAGTCGGATCTGAAAATAAAATAGAGTTCAGGAGTCTGAGGGCAATTTCGGGACTCGAGAATGAAGAGTATGATTTATCCATCGAGGCACATAAGATTGAAGGATTTGAGAGAGATGGTCGATCATTTGGAGGGGCGACGGCCTTCAAGGGTAGGATTTGCAGAGATGGTGGTGATTGGTATGACTGTGCAATTCTTATTCCTGATCTGACCAGGCACACAAGTACAGCTGAGGTCATTTCTGGTTCATTTCTGAGAGAAATATTACCTTGCTCGGATGGTGACTTAGTGCATATTGAGCTCAAGATATCCTAGTCAGCCACTCTCTTTCGAGTAAAACATTCAATTCATAATTAGACATTGAACGCCAACGCCTGTAATCCCTGGAATCCTCTGGCCTTCTAGAGAAGAACTCTGTTGAAGGTAGTTCCTCAGAAAGAAAGTGGTCGAAATCGGAATGTAAAATACTCCATAAAATTAGACCGTCCGCTGGTGCTCTTCCTAGGTCAACTCTTTGTTCTGGATTTTCCAGCGCGCTTTTGATATCTGAAACTGATATGCGGCCTGAAGATGCTCCAGAAATCGCTGAAGCGATTCTCCTTACTTGGTTCCAAACAAATGAGCGGGCACTGATTGAGAATCCAATCATCCTCCCATCTTGAGAAAACCAAGGAATACAGGCGTCTACAGTCCTTATTGGATCAGTCTCTCTTTCTAATCTGCAGAAATTTGAGAAATCATGCTGCCCTTCAAACAAAGAACAGACGAGGGAAGATATTTGATTGTCTGATTCTAAGGACCACTCCTCAATTGATTCGAGTCGATACAAATATTGGCGTTTATACGCGTATCTGACCTTAGAATCTGGATTTGATTTCGAAGATTTCAAAGCTACGGCACCTATTGGAAGATGGTCATTTAGAGCTCTAACTATTGATTCATTGGATAAATTATTCGATACATTTGTAGGGAGATCTATCCTAACTATATTCATCCTCACGCTAACACCGGCATCAGTCCTACTGCAAATCTCTAGACAGTCCTCGGTCCACCATGTCAGTCTCTTCAACGCCCGTATCAACGAGCCTTCTACAGTGCCCACATCTGGCTGAATCTGTGACCCATGGAATTTATGTCCATGATATCCTATAGCGACCAAGAAACGGTCGCTCAATCGAACCCACTCCTACTCAGTCTGGAGGTACTCCAATGCCTCTTCTGCAGAGACGAAGCCCATCCCCAATAGAGCGAATTCTACGGCCACCGGTAGAAACTGCTTGGCGAATCCCTCACTTCTATCGAAATTAGTTTTGAAATCGATGTTGTCAATAAGCATCTTCGCAGCTTGATAAAGGTCCTGAGTTACATCGAAGTCATCAGACGAATCTCCTAATTCTTTTAATTTCCTAAGCTCTCTGATAGCCATTGGGATCCGATCGAATTCAATTAGAGCATTTGCGTAAGCAGCTTGATATTCGGTGCTTTTGGTGTCCAATGCTGCAGCTTTCTTGAAGTAGGCAGCAACCTGGCCTTCATTGATTCTATCATTGCCCTTCTCATCAAAATTTCCATTCTCCTGAATCTCGAATAGAGCAGATTCGGCCCAACCATGATATCCAGATGGATCATCACGATTTGAGTTGATGTGTTCCTCAAAAATCTCCATTGCACCCATAAAGTCTCCTTGAGTGATGCACTGTGCCGCCTTTGTAATTGTATCTTCATTTGACATACATATCCCCGAACCCCAGAGAAAGGTCACAGGGTTATGAACGGTGCGGATTCAAACTATCTAATTCGTTTGCGTTCCTGAGTGAATTGATCCTGCAGGCCCTACACTAGCATCCATCAATTCATTAATCAAACGGTAGACTTCCATGGGTTTACTCACTCCAAAGAAACAATCTGCAGGATCTGAGGCCATTACTGTCCTGTTCCTCTGAATTGCTATCATACCGAAAATGATGGAAATAGGTCGGTTCCTACGATTATTATCTTCCGTGAAATCAGTAGATAACCCGGACTTTGCGCCCAGAGACTCGACCTGTAGGCCTACGCCAGAACCTGTGACAATATGGATATTCCCAAATCCAAGAATTCGTCCTAAAATTGTTGGATCGGCCTTCAGATTCTCCACTTTATGATAGGAAATACCATGGGAGCTGGTTTCGAAGTAAAGTAAGCTCTGTCTGATATGTATTCTCTTATCCGTTATAGCATAGCTAAATGAGTTCTGATATAGCTTAGTGAAGGTTACCATGATGGCGAATGAAGAGAGGCCCAGTGGCGCAAACCACGTAAAGTTCCATTCTGGAAGAGGATTGGAAAAATCAGAAGAGAAGATGGTTGCCAACCACTCAAAAATATCCATAATTTTCCAGAAAAGGGGCACTAATGTACTGAATAGTAACCATGTAGTTGTCCATTTTCCTGACGTTGAGAAGTTGGCATAATGATTGATCTTTGTAATTATCAGCATCATCAGAACAAAACCAGTCACCCCTGTGTTACTGATAGCCCAAATTAGTGATGATATGAGGAAGTTAGACTGTTGCTCTCCCCCTGATGGTTGAAGCATTTCCCCGAAAAAGAATGAGAGATGTACCAATAGAACTATCAAAGCTAGGACATATTTGTCTGACATTGATGCGAGAGAAGGTTTGCCTACCCAGATGGGATGCTCTGATTCGGTAATCTCTGGAAATGAATCCCTGACAGATGATGAGTCGATTTCTGATCGATACCTCTCAATATATTCAGACATATGAGTTGGGCGACTTGATTAGGGTTTGTAAGATGTTACTACGTTGGAATCATTAATGCAAGAATCCCCAAGAGTGCTCTGCATTGCCGTGAATCCATTGGTAATCTTCCAATGATCTACTTCCGATTTCGTCTTCTATGGATATCTCGATAACCTCAAAGGGGTACTCATTGTAAGTAAGATGGCTGACTAAACCCCCTCTCGTAGGCTGATCAAAGGTCCATCTTGCCCGACTGACTGCTCGGATTTTCATCTCAACTTTTGTATTCTCGTTCCAGACTCTGATTCTGAAATTAGGTAGGGAGTGGCCGTGAGAGTCAATCAGACCTTGGTCTGACTTGCTCAATTCGACCTCACAATTTTCGAATTCTTCTGTCTTATTTCTCATCCTGTCATGAAAAACTCCCGCTGTCTTGAGGGGAATCCTTGAAAAATCTCTTTTTCTCCAAGGACGATCGTCCTTTGATAGCGAAAGTGGGGTAATATGCGGCATAAACCAGTCAAGATAGGATCCATCATCGAAGTGAATCATCCCCCAAAACCATGGAACTGAAGGTGCTTGGACGGTTACTTTCTGGAAATATGCCGTTCCTTCAAAATCTTCTCCGTCAATAGTTAGTCTGGACTGCATCCCTTGGAGTCGAAGAATATCGTAACCCATTCCCATTGAAATCTCATTATTTCGATAAGTTAGTTTGCTGGGCGGGCCCCACCAAGGCGTCAATAAAGCCTCAAAATTAGATGGAGCGCCGTCCTTTCTAGCCTCCCTATCACTTGATAGGCTGAGCCACATGGATGAGTTACCGGGGTTCATCCCGAAAGATAAGTCCTCTTTGTCTATAGGGACTACAGCTCCTGCTCCTAATCCATCTCCTTCACCTGGCCACAAGGGGTGATTATCGCTTACTACTGCCATTCTACACTCCCTCATGGTTAGTGGCTCATGCATTTTTTCTCCATCATACCACCATGCACACACCATACCGGGAATGACAAAACCATCATCCTCATCCTTATACATTCTTGAACCGGGATTCCACCAGTATCCGCTGACTCTTATGGAATCTGTCTCTTTTGTGGACCACAAAGTCATCAGTTGTCTAGATCTCTTGGGATTAATGGGGTCCGGGATCAGTATTATCACCCAGTACCACCACCAAGAGAGCCTATGCAATGCTGGCATTACATCTAGCCTCCATAGTGAGGAGAAATCGCCCTCAAACTTTTCGGGCTCTTCGGACATTAAATCACATAATCTCCCTTCTACTGAAGACTGACTTCCCTATGAAAATCCATGCCAGTGTAACAAAGACCAGGACAAAAGAGCTTGATATCAGCGCTACAGAAGCCGATTGAGTGCCCAATGTATGCACGGGTGGTTGCCAGAAGTTAGACAGGCCGGAGTCGAGTCCGAATGCCTGATCCATAGCCGCCCATTGAATTGTATCTGGCCAAGCTAAGAGTACAATAGCGTCAATCATTTGTAATGCCCAATGTGAAATTGAAACACTTGCGACCGTCCAATTCGGATTTACTATGGACAGTGAACCCATCATAAATTCCCATACTCCGAAAATTATGCATACGTAAACTCCGTATTTAGGGGAAATTAGGCCCATGGCATTAAAAATCGAGCCGTATGCTGCAAGAACTAGAGAAGTTGTGATTCCTATTCCTAACCATACTGGTAAATCTGCGAGTCTGATTATTCCATCTCCCGGCCCCAGAATAGAAGCTATTATGCCAACCAACAATGAGAGAGCCAAAACATATGTGGCTGAGATTGCTAGGTACCCGATAAGCCGGTAAACAATAAATTCTGCACGGTGAATAGGCTTCGAAAGAAGTAGGTGCAGCGTCCCGTTTTCAGTTTCATCTCTTACCAAGCCTAAAGCAAGGAAGAGTGGTATAAATAGCCCCAATAAAATGACGAAAGCCATCTTTCCAACGGCTATGACGAACGTTCTATGACCTAACTCTCCAATATATTCCTGCTCATCTGGATCCTCATCAACGAAGTCGTCTGCATCAATATCGGTTACTACTCCATTTACTGAAGACCACGCGACATCGCAAGGAACGTTATTATTATTGGAGTCATCATCTTCTGTGGAAATCAGACAATCACCATCGTCATCAAAGCCATGGCTGCCTGATAGTCTAGATTCAGTGGGGCAGTCTACCCTTGTTAATTCGGATCTATTTGCTGAAGACTCTGTGAAGCAGTCTAACCCATCCTCATTCACGTACATCTCTGGAGGTTCGGGTTCGATATACACTTCTTCGGTCCAATAACCCCATTGGAGAAAGTAATTGTCCGGGACAACAGCCAATCCCTCTCCCCTCCACTTTCCCCCTACGAAGTAGGTTGTCAGACCGTTTCCATCTTGGTCCCCATAGTCGCATGCTTCGCCCCAAATCCTGTCGGTTAGTTGTTCTAAATCCCAATCGGAGCAGTCTTCTAGTTGTGGAATACCAGTATCTTCATCTATATCCCATGAAACATACCAGTCCCACCATTCTCCAGAATATTCGGAATCGACCCATGCCATTTCGAAGAAGGCAAAACCTTCCCAAGACTTGTTATCGTAGTGCGATCTTTCTCGGTCGTTCCAATCGATCTCATTCTCATAGACGAACTGGCTTGATCCTGGATAGATTTGCGAATCCCAATCGGGTGTGCCGTACTTTCTTTCTTGGCCTAGAGGGTATCCGTCTCCATCGTAATCCTCACTATCTCCGTCGTTATCTATTGGTTCAAATGACTCCCGCACACCATCGATATAGAATGTGATTAGGAGTGCCATGAGGAGGACTCCGACACCAAGAACTACCCATGTGGAAATCCTATGACTCAGTTGCCTTATTGTTAGTTCCACTATCGCTCCTGCCTTTCTATCTAGACGGGTCCAAACAGTATCTGACAAATCTTGGCCCTTCTTATCCATCAACTGGCCTCCTTAACTAGATAATTCAGTAGAGAATCAAGATTGTCATCGGGATTTTCAATGCTTGATATCCTCTGCCTAGATTCCACCACAATGGATGGTAGGATTGAATGAGCTTCTGAAAGGTTATTCGTTTGGATCTCCAACTGCCCTTCACTAGGGAATCTGACTCCGAAGACCGGTTTTCTACTTACGAATAGCTCGGCAAGGGCTCTGGGATCATCACAATTAATCAGAATTCTATGTGGATGCTTGTCCAGCAAGCCCCTGATTGCATGAAGGTTGCCAATGGCTAGAAGACGTCCATTATGCAGTATTACAATTTGTTCTGTTATTCTTTCGATCTCCTCTAGTATGTGGCTGGATACTAGGATGGTCTTTCCCTGCTTACCCAATTCACGGATTACACTCATGATACTAGTCCTAGCAAGGGGGTCACATCCATGGAGAGGCTCATCTAGAATGATTAGATCTGGATCATGGACCAAGGCATGGGCAATCTTAACTCTCTGGCGCATTCCCTTGCTGAATTTTCCAAGTTCCTTGTGCATGACGTCAGAAAGTCCAACAAAGTCTAGAACGTGGGAGGATCTTGCCGACGCCTCTTCCCTAGTCATTCCATGCAGTCTCGCTAGTGTGGTGATAAAGTCGAGAGCTGTCATCCATTCATACAACTTCTCGGATTCGCTCACATATCCTACTCTCCTGTATGGTGCGGTGCTTGACCAAGGATCTATCCCGAACAATCTAACGGAACCCTGACTTGGTCTGAGCCTCCCCATCATCAGCTTGAATAAAGTAGATTTGCCCGCTCCATTCGGACCCAAAACTCCAGTTACTCCTCCATCAATTGCCAATGATAGGTCATTTAATCCTATAACTTGTCCATACCACTTTGAAACGCCTTCAATGACCACTGCTGGTGGCTCTTTCTTCTCAGGCGTCATTCTCTCGTAACCTCCAGTGAAGTAACCCTGTTAACTAGGATCCAAATTGATATTGCATTCATGGAAATAAGTGAAACTACTGAAAACGATAGGGGATGATCATAATTTGGAGGTAGCCCTAGCAAGAATTGTCCAAAATGAGCTAAGCAGTCGTAGGGGCTAATGGCGTATAGGAATGTGGTTTCGAACTGTAACTCTACCAGTAGTGAAACGAGTTTGGTACCATAGATGATACTCAAGAATCCGATAGCTGCGAAGAATCTACTCTGGCTGATGCTCGAAAGTGCCAGACCAATTGAGGTATATGTGAATACTAGAGCGAATCCTGCTAGGATCCCGCCCAAGAACATTGGGAGAGTATCGGCCAAGAAAGCCCAACCTTCTGCTCTGAAGACAATAGCACTTGTGTAATAAGCAAAGTATGAGAAAATGATTACGAAGGCCAGAATTACAGCGACGCTGAGGAATTTCATAGCAGTATAGTCGATTCTTGAAATCGGCCTTGAGAAGTAGATCGCGCTAGTCCCATTTTGTCTATCATCCGAGATCATTCCCCCCACTACAATAGCGGTGAGTAGCGGCCACATGCATAAGTTTCTTGGGAAGTAACCAAGGATCTGCCCCCATAGGTTGTATCGGTTTATTCCCCACATCTTCTCTAGGAATCCCCCTTCGTCTCCGGTCAATGAAGAGAGGAATAGCATTGGGATGGGCGTGAGTGATGCTAGGAATATTACCAATATCATTAGCCTAACCATTGGATGGTATTGCCTATGTCCCTTGCTAGTGAAAATTCCATAGACGTGATGCCTGTATATCGCATAGTTCCTCATCCATCTGGGACCTAACTGTCCGTCCCATGGCCTATATTTCTGCTCGAAAATCTGCCCCAACGAAGCTTGTCTTTTCGCAACTACTGCAGTAGCCTCATTATCTCCATCTCCTGCTCCGAAAGCTGCCTCCATTCGAGTCTGGCTACCCTCGATGTCTATTTGCTTATCAGACACTCAATCCCCTCCCGTATGTTCAGGAGTCATCAGATCCTCAGTACCCTTGATCTCGGCTCCAAGTTTGTCCATTATCAAAAGGAAGATATCTTCCAAATCTGGCTCATACTCTCTCATTTGACGTATCTGGATTCCAGTATTTACGGCCTCTAAGAGAATTTTATCGATGGTAGATTCGTCCTCCATCTTCACCCTTATCACCCTACCTAGTCTTCTAGTTTCCAATCCTGAAGAAGACAGTGCTTCCTCCATCTTACTTGCTCCGCCCCAAATTGACATCTCGATTTCCCTGTCAACTTGATCTACAAGATCTTCAATACTTCTCTGGACTACTATCCTACCTTTGTGAATCATTACGATACTGCTACAAAGCTCTTGGACGTCATCCATTACGTGGCTGCTCATCAAGACTGATCTTTTTCCATCATTGACTGTTCGACTAAGGGTCTGAAGCATGAATGAACGAGCCCTTTGGTCTAGTCCGTTTGTTGGTTCGTCGCAAATCAGAATCTCCGGATCATGAACTAATGCGCAAGCGAGTTTCGTGGCTTGAAGCATGCCTGTGCTGAAAGTCTCTATCTTCCTGTACCTCTGATCTTTCAGGCCAACATACTCCAGAACCTCGTGAGACCGTTGAGTAGCATGTTTTGAGTTCATGCCGAGTAGTTCGCCTGCGTATCTGACTTGATCTATAGCGAAGAGGTTCGGATCTAGTGAGTTGTACTCGGGCATGTATCCAATTTTCGATCTGATAGCCTCCCCCTCTGTCCTGATATCGTGGCCTAGTACGGACCCTTCGCCGGATGTTGTTGAAATAAGTCCAAGCAGACACTTGAACAGTGTGGACTTGCCAGCCCCATTGGGCCCGAGAATCCCCACAGCTCCTCTTGGGATCTCTAGGCTAGCATCCTCCAGGGCAAGATGTGGGCCGTACATCTTTCGAAGAGACTTTGTCGTTATTATTGGAGCCTCGTCCGGTTGGTCATCCTCTGGCATGATTTCCTCCGACTCCCATGGGGAGTCGTACTATGGTCATGCACCAATCACTTGAATGAATCCCTGTAGCGTTCCATTCACTGGTCCTGTTTCACAGCACCCTCTCTAACCTTCACGGCGATTCCCTTTCTCAGGTATGACATCTCGAGATGCGTAGTTATTGGGATTCCATGGGCTACTAACGAGCCTGACGAATCAATCACTAGGCAGGGCTGGCCTGGAGTCAAATGTGAGTCTGCGCCAGATATATAGCCGTGCATGACATTCCTACCTTTTCCCACGAACGGAACGGCATCGTCGATGATACAAACCCTAGGGATGCCGGGAAATTCGGAGTCTTCCTCGATGGAACCGAAAACTGGGACTGGTGACGAATTCATTTCATTAGCAACTGAAGCTCCAAGAGTAGTTAGAGAAATTCCGCCGTCTGTTAGCCTCGGGGAAAGAATATGTTTCCCGCGGGAGCTGACATTCACCAAACGATCAGTTCTGGACTTCCGACTTGTCATTTCATCTGTCATCTTGCATCCTTCAGAGGGATTTATTGCACAAAGCAAAGCTAATTTATCTACTACTGAGCAACGATCTAGCCATTCTCTAACTCGTTCAACTTTTGTACCATCACTCGTGACCTCTCCCGGGATTATTCGAATCAACGGGACATCTGAAAGTCCGAAGTCTTCGAGCGAGTCGATAATTTCCAGATCTTCAAAAATTGGGGTCCAGATCCCTTCGGGACCAGTTAGGTGACACCATGGGGAGACGTCCTCAATTGAGAATGGGATCAGACCTATTGGTGTAGAGACCATCACTACCGTCTTTGGTTCCTCTAGAAGGTGCTCGATTACGGAGTGCATTGCAGATACTCTCCAAGGAGGAGGGACCCCCTCGATGACTAGAACCCTTTCAGGGGGGCCGGTACTCGAGTCCCACCAAGATCCGGGGACACGCCATCTTGTGGCTAGAAGAGCTTGAATATGGAGAATATGAGGTCGGGATTCTATTTCATCTCCTAGCCCTTCTCCTCCGTCTCTAAGAGGATTTGTTGATGCTATCATTCGAAGTACGGAATCTCCAACTGGTCCATCATCCGGGTCTTCCAACTGATCCTGCAGCCAGAGGAAAGCCTCCCTGAGGAAAGGGGAGGAGTGGCTCCTCTTCTCGGCTAGTTCCCAGATAGAGCCATTTCTGATTGCCTCCCTACATCTTGCCAATTCTGATTGAGTAACCTCCAGATTGTGTTTGGCTAGGATAGTTGACCTATCGCCAGCATCCATGTCTCTGACTTCCTGAGGTTTAAGTCCGAAAAGTGCATGTGAGTTGAAGGGCCATTCTAGAATTTCATCTAGTTTCACTGTTCCCTCAGGAGTGAGAAGTCGGCCGTCTCTGGCGAAGATTGCATAAGCAGCACTATCGAACATATCCACGCCGAGAGCGATTGCCATTGGGAAAAGTATCGGATGACCGCATCCGAAGAAGTGGACTGGCCTATCTGGAGGGAGATTGGACTTAGAGGCAAGAAGTATCTCGAAGAGCTCCTGATACCTCTGTTGTTCCATTAGTGGGACTATGCCCCCTATTGGATGGACTGCGAATCCCCGTCCTTCACTCTCAGCTGAGCCCATCAAGAGTGCTGATTTAGCCCTAAGATCTGCATGAGTTCCCCCTTGGATTGGACCATTTAGTAACATCTCATGTCCGGATATAGAAAGTGATGGTTTAGAGCGATCTGAAGTCTCCTCTACCGCCCTCTCCAACTGCTCTCTAGTCATATCTGGCCTTCCAAATACGTCGAGCATGGTCCCTATATCTACTCCCATTTCTCTCTGGAAATTAACAATCTCCTCGGGACCGACCTCAACGTCCCCGTAAACGTAGGATTGGAAGGTACCTGAATCGGTCACTACTGCTCCGGGGAAGTCGAGTAGCGAATGTATCCCATCCGAAAGTGCCGTGGACCGAAGTTCTTCATGCTTCCAGATTACGTATGAGTTGGTAATCAAGGCCTCTATTCCGTATTTATCCCACATCTCCCTAGGCTCGATCGTCCTGAGATTGGGATTGATCACAGGTAGGAGCATAGGTGTGGTGATAATTCCGCGCTTGGAATGAAGCCTTCCGATTCTTGCTGCCCCATCACGATGAGTAATCTCGAACAGACCACAGTCCTGATCCCTACATGGTTCAGGATTCTTGCGTGCGGCCATGGCCCTTGCAGGGAGTAGTCGCCATCAATCCTCGGTTGAACGCGCCTCAACCCTGAGTATCACTTCTCCATCTGAAAGAGACAGTGAGACATCATCTCCCGTATTTACTTGAATGGTCGGGTCTTCCTCGAATCCATGAGCGTATGGGACGCCCAAGAGAGATGCTGCGGGGAGTGTGAGCGGGCAAACATCCCGGTTCACTATGGCCATGGGCCCGAAACCTGTGTAGATCAAACCCATTAGTACGAATGGTGCGACTGTGGATCCCGATCCCTTGGGGTAGATTAGTACCGTGTCCCTAATTGGAAATCCATCAAGAGGGTGCCCCGGCTCCTCAATAACGCCTGTATCCCTGTTCACGTAGCCGAGGTACGTTATAGGAACGTCAGTAACCAAGGCCTTACCGGAAACATCCCACTTAGTCTGGCTTGGTATGCCCCTTCCAATGGACTCGAAGGGAGCGCCCTGATAGGTCTTAGCAGTGTGGACTGGGGTGACTGAATGGCTATCCAAATCGGGCGTGGGGCCGTCGACAAGCGAGTCGTCAAACGCATGGGCGACGCAATCGATTATTGGAGCTACACTGGTAGGTATCCGGTTCAGGCCACTAGTTAGGTAATGTTCCGCCTTTAGGGAGTTTGTCAGAAGATGGTTGTACTTTGAACGATTGTATGGAGTAACCTCTGGGCAGGTATCCTTCAGAACAAGTGCTCCTGCCTCCTCGAGTAAGTCTAAAGTCCCATCAACGGAAATCAATTCATAGTTATGGGAACTCATGAACAACCAAAGTCTGTGATTGGGGATAGATTCGCCCAATTCCATCCTCGCTCTAACTGCTGCTGCTGTTTCCCTAGCCTCCCCGACGCTGGCCTGAGGACATCCGATCACCACTAAATCGACCCTCCCTCTCGGAGAGAGATCCCTATATCTCTGTTCGAGGTCATGGTCTGTGAAAGTCAACTCGCCCTGGTACGATTCAACTACCGGGGCATCTGAGGTGATTCCATCAGCCCAAAGCATTGGACATCCATAGTTTGCTGCTGATGCAGTCAATGCCTTCTGCATATCGAAGCTGGATCTTGGAAGTCCGACTATCCTGGGCATGGGGCCCCATGGCAAATCCCAGGTTGGGTGGACCTGCTTACCTATCCAATCACCAAGTATACTCCAATCCGTAATATTGTCCATCTGAGCCCCTATATTCACCATGATATTGGGCATTCTGTTTGACTCGATGTGCAGTCCCCATTTTGGAGCCCAGCCCGTGAGAGCTGTGGAAAGAGCGGAGAGTCCTGATTCTCTATTCGTGATTAGCGATGTATATGAGTTGGAGAAGCAAACTGCATTTGACTCGGCCCAGGAACCTATGCCCTCCAGCCCATCCATCCCACGATCATATGGGGTGCAAGATAGTGTTGCTTCGATTCCCAATTCAGAGTATGCATGAACAATCTCAAACTGCTGTTCCAGGAAGTCAGGGTAATCGATCCCCATCTCTTCCATCTTCTCATGATCACAACCAGCAGAGTTCAGTGTGGTGGGGATTGCCACGGCTCCTCTGTCATCCCCTGAGAGATCTGATAGGAATCTCCTCAGTCCGTGTCCACCGGTAATCACACTTACTCCAGACACATGTGCATTTCCTACTTGAATGAACTCTGAGGCGCCAGCCGTGGAAGCCAGATCGACTACGAGTCTAGCTGCCTTCTGCTTGGTCGGCCCCATAGAACCATCCAGCATCGAGCTTAGTTCGGAGGGGATTCGCACAGCAACCGGTCGAAGCGCTGCACCTTGAATGCCACGCTCAAATGTCAAGAAAGTAGGTTAGTAAGTGATTTAGTTTCCATGGCCGTAATCGGCGACTTCACATTAGCTCGTGAGGTATTATGAAGCCTTACCTTGAAGCCCCATCATACACTAGAAGACTGATCTGGAATATTTTCGCGTAATAATTTGAGAGCTATCAATTAATAGTTCTGGTTAAATAGCCATTGTTGTAGCAGCTGAATGATAGATAATGGCAATGAGTAGAGTTGAAGGTGAAAATAGAAGAATACCAGTGACAGTGCTGACTGGGTTCCTCGGTTCTGGAAAAACTACCCTCCTGAATCACATACTAACCAGCACCGAACATAAAATGAAGTTCGCAGTTATTGAGAACGAGTTCGGAGACGTCGGCATTGATGAGAATATTCTGGTCGAAAGTTCCGAGGAGAGCATAATTGAAGTGATGAATGGCTGTATTTGCTGCACCGTTAGGGGCGATCTAACTGAAATGCTCGATAAAATGTATGAGAGAATAAAGGACTTCGATGGAGTTCTGATTGAGACGACCGGCTTAGCGGATCCAGCTCCGGTAGCACAGACCTTCTTCGTCGACGACAATATTGTCGAGAGGTATAAGCTGGATGGGATAATTACTGTTGNCGATGCCAAGCACATCACGCAGCACGTTGATGAAGAGAAGCCCGAAGGCGTCGAGAATGAGTCCGTTGAGCAGCTTGCCTTTGCTGACAGAATAATGTTGAACAAGATTGACCTTGTTTCCGAAGAAGAGCTGGGAGAGGTCGAAAGCAGAATCAGATCTATCAATAGATTCGCCCCCCTTTATCGGACAGAAAACAGTATTATTGATCCAAAGGAGCTGATAAACATAGGCTCATTTGATCTGGAGCGAACATTGGAGATGGATCCCGAATTCCTCGATACAGAGGCGGAGCATGAGCATGACGCGCGCGTAACATCCACCAGCTCCAAATTTGAAGGGGCGCTTAACGTCAACAAACTCAATAGTTGGATCGGAGAAATATTGCAGAACAAAGGCGAGGATCTGTTTCGATACAAGGGCGTTCTAGCCGTTAAGGGCANGGATCAAAAGTTTGTATTTCAGGGAGTTCACATGCTATTTGGGGGTGGTTTCAGCTCAGAGGTAGCGACTTGGAAGGAAGATGAGGTGCGTGAGTGCCGTTTCGTTTTTATCGGTCGAGATCTGGATCATGAAGAGCTGCAGTCGGGATTAATGGAGTGCATCGCAGAAGATCTCCGCTTCGATGTGGGAGATACCGTGTATGCGAATATCGGAGAGTTCACAGAAGGCAAGATTCTGAAGTGCTGGGACGATGGGAACCCGTACAGGGTGGAAATCCAAAATGAGGAGAGGTCCAATGTATGGGTCCCCATCGATAACGATGCTTATGTTAGGAAATATATTTGAGTGTAGAGAATAATGTCCTCCAGGGTGGTTGTCTGCAGTGGATGCTGCTGTGGTCGTGTAGAAAAGGGACATAATGAGGTCCCAGTAGATGGTCTGAATAATGCATGGGAGCAGCATGCCCTCGAAAATAGCGTAGAGCTAATGATTTCAGGTTGCCTGGGACCTTGTAAAATGAACAATGTCTCTGTATTGGTAACAGACGGAGACATGTTATGGCTCGGTGGGCTAGGCGAAGAGTCGCATTATGGTGCACTAGTGGAATGGGCCAAGGAAGTAGCTCGTTACGGTCCGTCGGCAAGACTTCCAGAAATCCTTGCAAAGAAGCAATTTGAGCCTACAAATGTAAAAGAGGAGGTTTTGGATTCTATTTCGAACCTTCTTAGGATAGAACGCGGTTAAATAACAGTGGGATAATTTGATAGTAGTACGACTATGAGTTATTTCNTGGATTAAATAATGGTGCTAATTGNGTCTGGAAAAGGCCCACTAGCCCGAATATTGCCGCAGCAACAACAGCTATCATTGACCCACTCCCCGTACCCATTTCGGATGACAGGTATAGTCCGAGAAAAACGGATGTGAGTCCGAAAATCTGAGTCCAAATGAGGCATGATCGGAAGCTCTTGCCCATTAGCTGCGCAGTAGCTGCTGGGGTTACTAGGAGTGCAGTCACCAATAGAGTTCCGACGACTTGGACCATGCTAACTACTACTGCAGCAGTTGTCACGCTGAAAAATAGTCCAATTCCTCTTGCCGGGATACCTTGAACTTCTGCCGCTATCGGATCGATAGTAGTGGCCAGTAAAGCATTCTGCAGTATGGAAATGGAAAACAAGGAGAACAGACTGATGAAAATAATTAGGTCCAAATCCTGCTCATCGATCAGTAGTACACTACCAAAAAGATATCCTTCGACATCAATTGTCACACCGCCCCCATAGAGTCTGAGAACCACTAGTCCAAATGCAAGCATCCCCGTCATGAAGATAGCAATCGAGGCATCACCGGTTAGGATTTCGGCCCTCTGCATCTCAAAAATGAGGATTGCTGCAATTGTACTGAACATAAGAGCGAACCAGAGGGGCGAGGATGACCCCAAAACTAGACCCACGCATATGCCTCCGAATGATACATGTGCGAGTCCGTCACCAATCAGTGAAAGGTTTCTTACCAATAGGAAAGAACCCAGAAAACCCGCAACGACTGTGACCAAAACCGATGCGACGAGGGCATTCTGGAATAAACCGGAAAAGAAGTGAGGGAATATCTCGCCGGGGATATAAGGGGCGATACTCTCGAGCGCTGGGCTGATTAGCCGCATCAAAGATGATCCTATTCCCATGCTTACTCGCCCTCATACCATAATCCGGATCTTTCCGAGTGAGTGTGTTCTATTCCACGAAGATTCGCAAGCTGGGAATGATCCGGCAGATTCTCCGGGGATCCGTCGAATTGTATTCCCTCCTCCAGAAATACTATTCTATGTGTCGTTTGAATTACAGCAGAAAGGTCGTGTGAGACCATGAGAATCGTTTTACCAAAGTTGTGGCATAGATCGTCCAACAGCTTTAGCAGGGAGTTTCTGGATGCACGATCAACGCCTACTAAGGGTTCGTCAAGTAAAATGAATTCTGTGTCTGATGCAAGGGCTCTACCGATAACAGCCCTCTGGAACTGGCCTCCGGATAGTCGAGAAACATCGATATCCGCCATTTCAGTGAGTCCGGTCATCTCCAGAGATAGCTCGACCCTCTCCTTCATATCCGAGTTCATGAACCCCCATAGGTAATTTTGATGGTTCAAAGTACCTAGTCTGATTAGTTCCCTAACAGTGATGTGAACACTGTTTGGAAGTTGTGTGGCTGCTTGGGGTACCCACCCCACCATTCCGATATTTTTCTTTGAGGCAGGCTCGTCGCCAAAGACTGTCACACTGCCACCCATAGGCTTGAGAATTCCAAGTATAGTCAGTAGCAGAGTTGTCTTTCCGCCACCGTTCGGACCTACCAATCCAACGAATTCGCCCCTGTTTATATCGAGAGAAATACTATCCAGAACCTCTTTTCCTGACCTACTGACTGTCAGGTTTCTTACACTAAGTATTGGCTCTTCAGATATTTCTTGGGACATTATTCACCATCTCCTAAGGAATCGACAACCATGAGCCGGCCAAGGCGATCAACAGGAAAAATCAATCCGCTTTTTTCCATAAACTTAGTGATTAAATCCACATTCTCACCGCAACTTAGGCCTCATTTCATTCAGATTTGATGGGTGTTGGCGAGAGGAGGTACGGATACCGAGAATGATGCTGGGTGATACTTTCTCCCCTCGCCAACGTGAGTATTCAGCACTCGAGAAATGGTAGTCTGGATCACCAGATTCACTCCCAAGAGCAGCAATACAAGCGTCATTAGCTGACTAGCAGCCAAGGCCGACCTTGAGACTCTCCAAGCTCTTCTTCATTAGTGAAATGTAGTCGTCAGTAGAGTCCTTTGGAGGAAGTTCCATTGTGTATAGGTACTCTACGCTGACACCGTTTGGCATCGTATCGGATGTGGTCTGTTCGACTATGCTGTCAACGGCCGAGATCGAAGTGTATTCCTCAACGAAAAGGACCGTTATTCCATCCTCATTGATCTCCTCGACGGCTTCGGCGATATCAGCAGCTGATGGTTCCCCTTCTGGGTCGAGGCCATGGATTGAAATGAACTTCAGATCGTATCTCTTTGCCATGTAACTGTATGCGTTGTGGTTGGCAATCACCTTGGTGTCTGTGCATGTTGAGTCACTGGGGAGAGTAGTCTGGAAGTCAGCATGTAGGCTATCCAGCTGTGCCATGTAGGACTCAGCGTTGGACGTGAAATCGTCCTCTCCATTTGGGAATGCTACCTTCAGTGCCTCTAGGACTACCTGGGCCTGCTGCTTGAATGCTAATGGGTCTAGCCAGCTGTGGGGGTCGTAATCGAACTCCTCCTCTCCCTCGCCGGCTTCTATCTCGCCCTCATCGCCGTGTTCGTCATGGTGGCCGTGATCGTGAGCACCAGAACTCTCCTGGGCCACTGGCTCTATGTCAGCCCCTGCTGAGTCCTTCAGGTAGTGCTGGTCGCGCTCGAACTCCGTAGGTACGTGCTGGGCGAAGACCGAGATCCCCGTGAGCCCCGTCGTATCGATCGTGTAGGTGGAGTCGTCACCAGTTCCGACGTGGAGCTCGAAGCACGAGCCTTCTGCGGCTATGGAGGTGATTGACTCGCCGTCCTCGACGACTGTGCAAGATTCTCCTTCGATCATAGTCTCTGCATCTTCTTCAGATGCATGAATTGCTTCCTCATTGGGTGTAGATGTCGGGAATATGACTATCCTCATCGAGGGATCGGCATAAGCTCCGTCGACCTTCTGCATGGACCATGTGTGAGAGTTGTCTGAAACCTCGAACACTCCGGCCCACTCGAAAGCACCCGCGCCATGGCCATGGTGATCGTGGTGGGCGTGGCCCCCTGGCATCTTCAGTACGGCCATGTTGAAATCGTCGTTGTGATCTTCCTCGAACTCCAATACGTGCTCCCCTTCCTCCATGTGGAAGATTGAGATGACAGTGTCAGTCGGGCATCCCTCCGCGTTCTCGATAGTCTCCTCGNCCTCGGCATGATGGTGTTCCTCGTGATCGTGCTCGTCTTCTTCTGTTTCGTTGTCTTGAGTGTCGTTGCTATCCTCATCTTCATGCTCGTCATGACCGAGTGTGGTGCTCTCGAACGGCCCATTGGTTAGAAGGTCGCACAGATCTGAAATCAGCATTGATTCGTAATCCAGTGCAGTCTCTCCAGTAGGCATAGAGTGGGTTTGAATCGATGTCGGTGCGTTGTCACCTAGAGAAGCAAGAGCAGTATCTACCCAAGGCTCCAAGTTCAAACCGTGGTAAAAGAATATGTCACTTTCCTGCATCCTGACTATGTCTGCAGCGGATGGCTCATAGTCGTGAACGGGAACGTTAGATGGCACCATCAGATCCACGTTGATGGTGTCCCCTCCGATAGCGGAGACCAGTTGGCCGACGTGGTATGTTGAAACCATGGCGTTACCGAGTGCTTCAGTCTCGTCGTCTTCAGATCTGTCCAGGCATCCTGCCATGCTCGAGAAAAGCATCATCAGGGCTGTTAGTATCACTGTACTTCGTGTGTTCATGGGCCCGCCGCAAAATAATATCTATTTAAGAGAGACTAATAATTAGATAAAAGAAAATTATTATTAGTAAGGATCATTTCGTTAAATTGTGAGTCAGATAATCTCCTTCAGTGCTGATAGGGATTTTGCTAAAGATTTCGATAATTTGATAGAGCGATCTGGCTATAAAAATCGAAGTCGGTTCATTAGAGATGCATCATTATTCTTCGCTGAGATGCAACAGAGAGGGGATTTAGCTGAAATAGAAAAAGACATGATAGTCGAGGGGCACTTGGTAGTTTACTATCAGCATGACCATGGAAAGGGACAGAAATTACTTGATCTTCGCCATTCGGATATGGTCGAGGTTGCGTCATACACACATAGTAGTCTAAAGCACAGCCATTCATGCGTGGACTTGCTTCAACTGAAAGGGACTGCAGGCAATATACGATTCGTAATAGAAGATCTTCAGAACACCGCTCATGTGGATAAAGTCACTTTCGTCTTAGCTCCATTGAGAGATGACGGCTGTTGTTGATTTCTCTTATCCAAAACATCTTATTTTGACTCTCAAATTTTCTGCGTCACGACTAAGTATTGAGGATGGCTGCTTGTATCATTACCATGGAACAGCCTTCTAGTCAAGCAATGAGAGGTAGAATTCTAGGAAATAAAGCATTCAGGGCTTTCTTGGTCTTCTCGATATTTCGTGCTATCTATGGCGCAGGTATTCTGGTTGTCACATATTTTCTTGCGACGAGCGAAGAGGCTCCATTGTGGGTGTCGATTATCTTCCTACTATCTTCTATGATATTGTCAAGAGTTATTTTTCGATCTATCAAGAGAAAGTGGCCGAGATTATTCTCATAGAGATTCTCCAAGCCCCCTCATGATGGAACTAGCAGACTCAACGCTTTTGATTGTCTCGACGCTCTTTCCGGCAGACCATATGTCTGATGACTTGGCCCCAATGGACATCTTCCTCCAGCGTCTGAATGAGATTATGTTCAAAATCCATCTAATCCTGTGCTTGAATCTCCCAGAAAGAAGAGCCCTTACTAGCCAAGAGTTCTCCCTGCGATAGCTAGGGGTCTTGATTACAGATACTGGGACGCCAGTGAGCTTGACAGTCCAATCAATGTCGTCCTCACCTGCTTCCACAATGGCCTTCTTGTAACCTACAGGCATGGAGCATTCTTCTGTAGCAATGAATCTAGTTCCCATCTGGACTCCGTCATACCCTATCTTGAGCGCCTCAATCAACTCCTTCTCGCTTCCAACCCCTCCTGCACATACCAGAGGAAGCCCGAGGTCAAATAGTGAATCGTACATCACTTGCATACTATCTTTGCCCAAATGGCCACCTGCTCTATTATTCACGCAAATCAGCCCATCTACACCGCATTCGACTCCTTTCTCAGCATGTAGCCTAGTAGTCACATCATGATACACGAATCCACCCCTTGAGTGAACCTTTTCGCAGACCCAGTCGGGTTTTCCGAGAGAGGTCACGAAGAATCTGATGCCCTCATCCAATGCGATGTCAATCCACTGAGACATCCTCTGCAGATACTTTTCATTTCCCTTTTCAATCAGTGCATTGAACCCAATAGGCGCATCAGTCTTCGACCTAATGTATCGAATTCCATCAATAAGACCTTGATAGATATCAGGCTTGTCAAATCCATGGACTGCGGTCAAAGATACGGGCTGAATGATTGCCATCCCTCCGCCATTTGCTGCTGCAGCGACCAGTTCAGGATTAGAGCAAGGGTACATGGCCCCACAAATGATNGGAAACTCCACACCAGAATGCTCGATAAGTCTGTTTCTCGTCATTCGAATCAGATCTTGGAATAAAGGATCAGAAATAACATTGATGTTNAAGAGTGCTCACTGAAATTGCTCAAATAGTGCTGTTTGCTGGGTGGCACATGGTTGACTTTCGACTCAGCGAAGAGCAGGTGATGATACGAGATATGGCTAGGGAATTTTGTGATGAGGAAATTATCCCCCATGCTGAGGAATGGGATAAGAGCGGGACATATCCGCTGGATGCGATTTCAAAGGCCCATGAGTTGGGCCTGCTGAATGTGACCATTCCTGAGAAGTATGGCGGAGCTGGCATGTCTACCGTGGATGAGATGATAATCTGCGAGGAGATGTCTAGGGGAGATCCTGGCTTCGGTACTGCTTCCTATCACACTATGCTTGCTTCATTCCCTGTCCTTACAGGAGGGACTGAAGAACAGAAGGAGAAGTACCTTGCAAGGGTATGTTCTGGGAAGCTAGCTGCATATTGCGTAACCGAACCGGACGCTGGTTCAGATGTACAGTCTCTAAAGACAGAGGCTGTTAGAGATGGCGATGAATATATCCTCAATGGTAGCAAGGCTTGGATCTCAGGTGCGGGTTACGCGGACTGGTTCTTTGTGCTTGCATATACCGATAAAAAGGCAGGATATGGTGGCCTCAGTGGTTTCATTGTAGATGCTGACTCCATCGGGGTGGAACTTGGGAAGAAAGAGGATAACATGGGTCAGAGATGCTCGGACACTAGAGGCGTGAATTTCACCGATGTGAGAGTCCCGGTATCAAATCTAGTCGGAGGGGTGGAGAATGGGGGATGGATGAATGCGATGAAGGCTTTTGATCACTCGAGACCCGCGGTCGCAGCTGCCGCAGTCGGAAACGCAAGAGGGGCGATGGAAGAAGCTTGGTCCTATGCCAAGGAAAGGAAGACTTTCGGAAAGCCAATCTCCAAGCATCAGTCAATCTCATTTATCCTAGCGGATATGGCTACTAAGATCGAGGCTGCCAGACTCCTAACCCTAAGTGCTGCCAATGCATTAGACCTAGGAGAAAGGGCGACTTTGAAGGCTGCACACGCTAAAAGGTTCGCAGCTGATATTTGCATGGAGGTCACTACCGACGCAGTCCAGGTTCTTGGGGGATATGGCTATTCTGAGGAGTATCCAGTTGCTAGAAGGATGAGAGGTGCGAAAATATACCAGATATTCGAAGGGACCAGTCAAATCCAGAGACTGATAATTAGTAGGGAGATGGAAGGTTCTTACTAGAGAATTTCATTTCGCTGCCTCAAAGTCTCTGCCGCGACAACTGCCATTGGAGCTTGTAGATTGTAAGACGGAATGAAACCAGACATGGGAACTCTGATTACTGAGTCTGATCTACTTAGTATTTCCTCGGATATTCCTTCACGTTCGCCACCGACTACAAGCAGGATGTCCCCGGTAAGATCTTCTTCCCATGGCGTCTTTCCCCCGCTGTCCTCCAACGAGATTATCCTAAATCCCGATTCTGAAGCTCTTCTGACTATTTCTACACCTCGAATCCAATGAACTGGCATGAATCTATGTGACTTCATGGAAGCCCGCTTTGCAGCCTTCTTTTCTTTATGGCTTAGATCGCCGTCGACAAAAACTGCATTCGCCCCGCTAACTTCTGCGGTTCTGATTGTGAATCCAATGTTTACCGGATAACGTGCTCCAGCAATAAGCCAAGAGACGCCTCCCTTATGCAGAATTTGATCAACAGATGCGTAGGGATCCCTGCCTACCAATGCAAGTATTGGCGGTGGAGAAGATCCTTGGTTCCTCCTAGACATTCTCCACATATCTTGCTTAGATGCATCACGAACTCTGATTCCTCTCTTTTCAGCTAGATTACGTAAATCTAAAGCTTCAGAGTCTTGTGAATCTCTGAGGAAAAGGATTAGATCTACTTCCTCGAACTCCAGAGCCTTGGAAACTTCGGCGGGACCGCATCTTTGCACTATTTCTGCTATGGGTCTAGATTATTCCTCTTTCTGTGAATAAGCATCAAAAGAATGTCCGAGAATTGGTATTTATGACTGCCCCCCTTGTGGGCTTTCCATGGAAATTACAAGGCAGAAAGTTCTCTTGTTTACATTCGTTTGCGGACCATTGGTTCTTGCTTCCTATGTTTACGGAGTATCTCATGCAGAGACGCCCATGGACCTCTGGGGAGGAATACCCCCAACCTGGAGGGTATACATAGTCCCATTCATGTTCATTGCAGCTTTAGGATTTCTGATTTACTGGTACGTGGTTTTCTTCCAATTCGATGATATTGCGTTTGAGTCACTCAGGTGGCCATGGATGGAATCCGATGGGAATGGAGCAACCAGGCTTCTTATCGCCTATGCTCTAATTATGATCCCGTCAGCAATGTGGATTGAGAGCACAATTTTTCATCTAGAGAGTGATTACTCGTGGACTCCAGCCCTAGTTATCGGAACATTATTTCTGACATCCGTTGGTAACGTCATGCTCGGACTTCTAGCATTTTCATCATATCAGGACGGAGTATCAGGCTCTCTCCTGATGATTGCTGGAGCGATAATGTTAGGGATTCAATGTATTCTAAATGACTTTGTGATATGGGTTTACAAATTTCCCTGGTGAGTGAATTAAACACCACAGACAACATTATGCTGAGCTTCTCGTGGCATAAACGTGAATTCTGCTTGGTTGATTACGGGTTCTTATTTCATAGCAATGGTTGTATTTGCAATTTGGGCTAGGAAGGACCTAGGTAAGGACGATGAATCGTACTATCTTGCAAATAGGAGCTTGAGTGGCCCGATTCTACTTGTAACTATGGCAGCAACCAATTTCAGTGCCTTCACAGTCTACGGATCCAGTGGAGCATCGTACAGAATTGGTCTATCTTTCCTACCAATAATGGCATTCGGGACAGGTTTCATGGCGGTTTCGATGTATTTTCTTGGTAAGAAGGTTCGATTGCGTTCTATTGAGATTGGAGCGATAACTGCCCCAGAGTTGGTTGTCGGGAGAACTGGTTCGAGGAGTGCTCAAGTATCCATGGCATCAATCCTAGTCCTTGCTACGATCCCATACTTGGCTCTCCAGCCTAGAGCCGCCGGGATTGTGGTTTCTTCTCTCTTCGGAGGCCCTGAGTGGATCGGAGCTGTTTCAATAACCGCATTGGTTGTTGCATACACACTTACTGGCGGTCTGAAGGCGGTAATTAGAACCGATACGGCTCAGGGAGCAATTGCCTTGGGATTACTATGGCTAGGACTAGTATTGGTTGTCAGTGATTCAGGAGGACTCAGCTCCGCTATGGCTGCCATATCTTCTTCGGAAGATACAGAGGGACTTCTGAGTAGGGCTGAAAATTACACTCTATTGATTTGGACTAGCACCATGCTGCTCTGGCTTTTCGCCGACCCTATGTTCCCTCAACTCTATCAAAGACTCTGTGCAGCTGAAAGTGATAGGTCGATAGGTAGGATGGCAACATTTTATCCGATAGTGGCTTGGCTAGCATTCCTCCCCCCCATATTGATTGGAACAATTGGGAACATTAACTACTCGGGACTAGATCGAGCGGGATCGGACAACATCCTACCGACTCTGATCCTGGATGTTGGTGGGGAATGGCTCGGCGGACTAGTGCTTGTGGCGGGTTTAGCTGCATTAATGTCAACTATGGACTCACAGCTACTAGCGACCGGTTCATTGGTGACAAGAGACCTTTTAACAAGTACCTCAGAAAATAAACGGGTAAGAGAAATAGTTATCGTTTCCCTTTCCATTTTGGGGCTCCTTCTATCGCTATGGTCCGATCTTTCGATTCTCGATCTGGGTTTACTCGCATTTTCTATGTACGCAGTAATGTTCCCTTCCGTCTTCTTAGTAGCAAACTGGGATTCGGTGGATGGCAGGGCTGTGATCTCTTCAATCATAGCCGGAGAGGCAATCGTTCTCCTGGCAGTTTTCTCTCCCGAATCTTTTGATGGTTGGTGGATCAGGCCCGAGGGAGGGGCGATGCCTACAGTAGTTATTCCCTCGGTAATTGCTTCTACAGGAGCCCTCATAGCGGCACAATGGCGTTTGAACAAGGGCCCTGGGTTCTTCAAGTCATTAGAGATTAAATGGACAATTATAATACCTGTAATCCCATTTTTAGGAATCTTTGTCTTGGCCCAAGACTTCTGGTGGTGGGATAATTCCAGCAGCTTCGTTTGGGGGCTGCCAATTTGGATCTGGTGGTCTGCGGCTCTATCCCTAGCCCAAACGGCAATAATGGCCCGAATAGTACAATTAGATTCTCCATAATAGGGAAGGCGTTTGTCCGTTAGAGTCAAGTCTGTTGTTCGCTTGATTGGGGCATGGGCGTGGCGCGAGCAATGCTATTCGGGACTCTCGCCGTTATTCCAGGAATGTTGTTAGCCCTTGCAGGACATCTTCTTACAGGAAGTCCTGATGATTGGAGTAACTTGGGGTGGTTGTCTTGCTATCTACCCTTTTTCGGGTGTGTAGGAATAGGAGTTTACCTTGGATTCAGAGATGACGGAGCTACCTCAATTGAGGAGGCTTGATCTTGCGTCGATCAGAGAAGGCGGAAATTATCGGAAGACAGCTCGATGATCTCTATCCTGACACCCCTGTCCCGCTTGATCACAGTGATCCCTACACCCTTCTAGTTGCAGTAATGCTATCTGCACAGACAACTGATAAGAAAGTGAATGAGGTGACTCCAGAGCTATTCGAAATCGCTGACTAACCAGAAAAGATGGTCGAGCTTTCTGTTGATGAAATAAAGCAAATTATTCGAGAAATCGGATTGGCCCCGACTAAGGCTAGGAATCTACGAAAGATGGCGGAGCAGATTCTGGCTGATGGCGGAGTCATCAGGCCAGACTGGGATTTTCTGGAGTCCTTAGCCGGAGTGGGGCATAAGACAGCAGGCGTGGTAATGTCTCAGGCGTTTGGTATTCCTGCATTCCCGGTTGACACGCATATCCATAGATTGGCAGCGAGATGGGGACTTTCAGACGGTAGAAACGTGATAAAAACAGAGAGAGACTTGAAGAATATTTTTCCTGAAGAATCATGGAACAGAAGACACCTCCAAATTATTTTCTTCGGAAGAGAATATTGCCCTTCGCTAAGGCATGATCTAACTGCCTGTCCGATATGCTCATGGGCCGCTACAAAAAAGAGAGTGAGAGAAGAGATGGGTGTTAGCTGATGGATGTCTTTTCGGGAAGAATTTCTTCATCGGGATTCTCTTCAGGAGATAGGATCGTAGTAGGCGACTGGAAGGAGTCCCCCCTAGGCAGTTTCACAAATATCATGTTGGCAAGAGCCGATGGTTCCAGGATTCTAATTTCTCCTTCAGAGAAACATGCTGAGTACGTGTCCAAACTTTACAATTTCGAGGAAGTAAGAATTCTGGATCTAGAGATTACCAGAGATAAAAGAAGTATCCGAATAGAGGGAGCTGGATTATCAATTAGAATGTCATGGGGGGTGTCTTTCGCAATACCCTTCTGGCGACCTCTTTGGTTCATAGCAACGGTAGAGAATTTATTAGCGAAAATTCTGTACGGAACCAAGACATATGGGCTGACCAAGGATGGTAGAAGGGAGTGGTACTCAATTAGATCTATTTCAAGAGTATCAATAACAGATGCTTCTCTTGATGGGAAGAGTCTCGGAGAAAGACAGGAGTTCGAGATTTCTGCATGTTTCGGTTTCAGTGAGCCACCGAGGAAGCCTTCTTCTGTTTCTCTGAAGTCTTACATAGACTAATGGTAGCCTTCATGAGTCACGTTCCACCCCAGGGGGCATGGCCGATGTGGAACTAGCAGTTGGAGATGATGCACCTGAGTTTGAGGCAGAGATTTCTGATGGCTCCACAGTGACACTCTCTGAGTTGCTCTCTTCGGGACAAAAGATCATCCTATACTTCTATCCCAGAGACAATACCCCCGGATGTACGACTCAGGCCTGTGACTTTAGGGACAACTTCGGTAGACTAGAGGGGGGCGGTTGGACTGTGATTGGAGTTTCTACTGATAGTGCTAAATCCCATAATAAATTCATACAAAAACATGAGTTGCCCTTCGAACTAATTGTTGATCAAGATGCGGTACTGCATGAAAAATTTGGCACTTGGAGAGAAAAGAGCATGTACGGAAAGACATACATGGGCACACTTAGATCGACATTCGCTATTGGTTCTGATGGAAAAATAGAATGGGTCGGTTATGGAGTAAAAACTAAGGGACATGTGGATTCACTAATTGATGCTTTGAAGGTAGAGTGAAATGAAGACTGATGCACATAGAAATCTAGTTGCTAAGTTTCTAGAAAAGTGCGTGATATATGCCAATGAATCAATAGCAAGGAAAGAATCTAGGGGGGACGAACCTGAGGAGATTTCGAAGTGGATTACATATCGTGATTTCACAGAGCATGCTCTAATGGAAGTTCGAAACGGTGATCTAGATGGTTGGTTCGAAGAAGAGTGATTGCGGGCTAATTCTGGATCGCTCGATCCGCAGAAGAAGTCCCCAATTTGTGCTTCTGGGTATCTACTCTCATCCTAGAACCAGCTATCATCAGAAGGGAGTCATCCTCATTCAAAGCGAACACTGGGAGGCCTGTCCTTTCACCCAAATCCTCAACCCTTCTTGAACAGACAGACTGCTGGCTTGGCATATGGCTTAGAGATTTTAGATCGACAATTACCATATCACCCATTGAGAGATTTCCCTCTATTCTGTCCAGATGTAATCGATGGAGCCCATCTGGTTGCATGTACAAAACTCTTCTAGAAGCCCTTTCCGAAATTCTCTCAGTCCTTTCGGACCACCTGGACTCGCCGAGATCGTGGAACTTATTCCCTGGCTTCGGCCCTGGTTCAGTTGCACCCAAAATACCCCTCCTCCCATCCTTAGGAGTAGCATTCGGGTTTGGCAATCCAAGGAGCCGGAACAGGTTGACCACATGTTGCCAGAGGACTACTCCTCAAAGAGTGCTTCTATGTCTTCGAGATCTAGCGAGGCTTTTGCTTCTTCCAGGTCGGGCGCCGAGGGAATTCCCTGGACATCCAATGAAGTCGGTTTTTGACCGGTTAGCTCCTCGAAGACTCCATCCAAGTTTGCCAATATTTGGTCATCTGATTTCGAGAAGGAAGGTTCAGAGTCATTATTCTCCGAGATTCCTTTTTCATGTGAAGGGCCTAGATCGTCGAAAGCTGCATCCATATCAATTGGTTCGTCGCTCTTAGTTGGTTTCTTATTGTTAGAAAAATTCCTATTTGAAATAATAAATATTACAACCATAAAAATTAGTGAAACAATTGAGATAGGGATGAGATTAGATAGAAGACTTTCTGAGAGGCTTTTAGGAGGGTCTGCGACCTGTAAGTCCATGGTAACAGAGTGGCTAGAACTATCATCAATTACTGTCAGCTTGACTTTCTTTGGGCCTCCGGAATCATAGGTGAATTCGATCCACCTCCCAGAGAAGTCTACATCATTAGATGGATCGCCATCCTCATCGGAGTCATCTAAGATATCGATATCCCAGTTGAATATCAGGGAGTCCATGTCAAGCTCTGAGTCTATTGTCCCATTTGCTGAGAGGATTGTCGACTCTCCAGAAGATAAATTGGGAGTTTCTACAGATGCTAGCACCTGAGGGGGGACGTTGATAACATCGAATGTGAACTCCAATGAGTCCGTTTCGCCATCATCATCGAATGTGAAGAAAATAATTGAATCTGGGGATGAGTGGGAGTCTGGCCATGAATGGACCAAAACTCTTGAATTGCGGTCGCAGTCATTTCTATCGTCCCCATCGGAATCGGAATCGGAAAATGGATCCATATCATAACAGAAGCCTAATCCTTCGATGTCATTTTCTGTATCTGTCACCATAGGATCAATGATGAACTCCTCATCTTCTTCCAGTTCTCCGATAGATGTTGTCATGGTGGAGATAGTGGGAGGTAGATTTTCAATAAATATGGGAATTAATTCCAGATTTGTGCTGGCTCCATCGTTATCGAAGGCCTGCAATGTTGCCAGATGCATTCCAGAGGTATTGTATCTTATTCCTGACATTACGCTAATTGCACCCGTAGATGAAAAGTTGAGTTCAGGGTAATCTTCTGCGTCAGGTTTCCACAGGTAATTCAATGACTCTATATCGTTCTCAGAATCTTCAGCCTGCCCCCAGAAAGTCAATTCATCGCCCTCATTAGCTGTGAAGAAGTTTCGATCATTTCTGAAGAGGCGCTCTTCATCGCGATAAATCTCTATTGTGGGGTTACTAGGGGCGACGTTCCTCACAATTACTGAGTGATTTGCAACTGTGGTTTCGCCGTCGTCATCGGTAGCAATTATCTCTATCGATAAATTTCCCTCTATTGACGGCGAAATAGTACATGTTTGCCCAATCCTACCCTCAAGACAATCCTCGCCCCATAGAAGCGTCACTGAAGCTTCGGAGTTAGAAGTATCATTGTCGAATAGCTCTATTACTCTGAAGGTAATTTGGGCTGACACAAGAACATCGCTTTCATCGGAACCGATAGAAATTATTGGTGGACGATTATGAATCAAAACTGTGGTTGTGGCTGATGAAGAGTCTCCTTCTTCGTCTGAGACAATAAGAGTGACTGAGTACTCGCCATCATCACTCCATGACCAATTTGAGACACAATCATCATCTAGAAGATTTACCAGTTCCCCTTCAGTATCTTCTATCAGGAACTGGCAGAACGTTGCGCCGCCGTCTGGATCATTGGAGGTTGCCCCATCAAAGAAGACTTCATCCCCGGTCATTGCTTCTGAAAGGATTGAGAGTTCGGCCACAGGAAGAGCTCCGACAAACAATACTAGAGATCCTTGGTTGTTTGTTCTGTTTCCGTCCTGTTCAATTTCCTCGAATGGATCTACTTCGAAGTAGATATAGACGTTGCCCAATGATTGGGATACTGGTATTGTCCAGTTCAGTTCGATCCTCGATTCCTCGAGGCTATTCAGAGGAGGAACCATTCCCGATACTTCATCCCCTCCTGGGACGCTGATACTAATCGAAGAAGCAGGGGATTGTATCAGACCCCTGTTCTGCACCGGGAAAGAGAATGTCAAAATATCTCCCGATACTGCATTGAATCCAGAATTAGGATCGAGGAGGATCGATTCTTCGCTCGATGTCCTATTCCTGTGTACAGTTACTCCCGAAGATCTTGCTAAGAGATCAATCTCGTGTACCTCCGAGTCTATTACCAAGGTGGAAGCTCCGATGATGCTTCCTGATTGCGTCCAGGCAATTAGGCCGTGGCTCCCCAACTCTCCTTCGCCAAATGAGTCATCGGGCTTATCTCCTGAGTCAAATATCAGATGACAGGTTCCATTCTGGTCCGTGGTTAAATTCTGAAAAAATTGCTCGGACTCGTATCTAAACTGGATATCCTCGCCACTGATTGGCTGTCCTTGGTCCGTAGCATTGATCCAAGCCGAAATCTGTATACCAGTTGGTGATAGGGGATACTCGACTTCAACGGTCAAAATCTTGTTTCGAGTTACTGGCTGGTAGCTCACAAGTTCGTGGACTGCGAGAAAACCAAATGCCTGCGTCAATGAGCTTTTCACCTCTCCTCTGACTTCTGGGCAATACCAATTGTAACCTATCTGGTCCCCTTCTGAGTCGTAAGCTGTCACATTGTATGACTGGTAGCAACTCGGATATGGGACCCCTGAGCTTCCCTTGCTGATTACGGTCCAGCTAGTGCTGTTAGAGTCGTTTGTATCATCGGGGATGTCCACATAATTACTCTCACCGCTATACTCTGTTTCTTGAGCGTATTCCATTTGCCAAGTCTCCCCAACTGAAATTGGAAAATCATAGTTCTCCAATGGGGGATAATATGAATTTTCAACAGAAAGGATTCCAATGGTCTGATTTAGCCAATTCCAATCCACACAGGTCCCGAAAACGGATGGCCAGAAGTAGACGTTTACCTCTGCTTCCTGGGAAAATGTGGCTAAATCTGAAGCTCTGATTATCTCTGTTGTCACCATATCTACGAACAGGCAACCATCAGTACCATCGATAGAAATTATGCCTCCTGAGTCATAATTTCCTTCAGAAACCACTCTGTAGGCCAAGGTTTCATTTCCAGAAAGGTTTGTCAGGAAAATTTCTTCCACCGTTCTATCCAGTGTGCCTTGAAGAGTCTCGACGTTAGTAGAGACACCTGAGTCTGACACAAAGTCTCCTACGTCCAAATAACCTTCATACATCCAATTATCATTTTCCATCCAATCCGGTATTTCGCTGGTGGCAATATTCCTGGAGATCGCTACACTATGTGTGGGGATGCTGGAAAATTCTGAAGATTCAAGACATTCTACTGCTAAGGAAATCGGAGCACCGATGATTATTGCAATTAGAAGCAAAGCCCTGTTGGACGGGTTACCCATGCATTGGCATGGCGCTCTACTCAATAACGTTAGTAAGCGAACTATAGAAGATCTGCTAGCTCGTCTTTGATCTGCTCTACAGCTTCAAGAATCTCGTCTTTGTGTCTAGCCCCTGTAATTACCATTTTTCCACTACCGAAAATCAGGCAAACTACTCTAGGATAGTCCAATCTGTAAATGAGGCCTGGGAACTGTTCTGGTTCATATTCCACCTTATCAAATGGTAGATGGAATGTCAGATTGTTTAGATTTAGCTTCCTAGGCAGAGCTGCAAGTGGTTCTCCCTTCAGAATTCCTCTAATCCTTGAATCCTCGTTTTCTACTTCTTCATCGGTTGCAGCCCTAATTCCGTCGCCTTCATCGATTACCCTGGTGTTGATGTCATCCATCTTGGCCACTTCTCCGTAATCCTCGGGATAGAATAGGGAGTAGGTTGCTACCATATTTTGAACTTCGATCTCAACGTCCTTTAGTTCCCATGTTTCAATCCCAGCATTTCTAAGGTCTCCGATCATCCTTTCGATACCTGTTTGGATGTTGTCCTCATTTTTCCCACCAGTACAAACAGCCCTGCCTGATCTGAACATCAGTATAGCTAGCTTTGGGTCAACTACCCTGTAAACTACTCCTGGGAACTGCTCTGGTTCGTATTCGCAGTTTAACTGGATTGCAATATCTGGAAGGTCAAGTTCCTCCGCAACTCTGGTAGAAGCTACTACATTGACTACAGTGAGTCTTTCTTCATCGCTTAGCATGGGTTGTGCGATAAATTCCTGCTTATAAATCGTTATATAAATCGGTCTTACTAATTTTTTGCTATTTGTGAAGGATCATATCGCTCTAACCCCTTCTGCACCAAGTCTAGTGATTAATGGGGAACCGCCTGAAATCTCAATTGCCTCTGCCACCCTTGAAGGATTATTTGTCAAGGATACCATACACCCTCCGCCACCCGCTCCAGTCAATTTGGATCCTAGAGAGTGAGTCTTTGCCGCCTCTACCATCTGATCTAGTTTTGGAGTGCTTACCTCCAATATCCGTAGCCTCTCATGGCATGCATCCATGGCTAGGCCGAGCCCCTCAAGATTTCCTGCAGATAAAGCGGTTAATCCCGCTGTTGTTATCCTTGAAATCGATTCCATTTCTGAAATCATCTCGGGGTTGTTTGAAATTAGCTTTGCGACCTTTGCCACCATCCTTCCAGTTGGAGAAGTCTCTCCTGAAAATCCGATGACAAGGAATGCATCCTCCAAATTAGAGGGAATCGTTGCGGTATTAATTGCCCATTCTCTTTTACCCTCGGGAGTAGTCAAACTAGTATCGAAAACATGGACAGTTCCAGGTACCCTATCCCCGGATACCACAACGCACCCGCCCAAAGCACTTGTTGCTGTATCTGTTGGACTAGCCCTACCCTTCTGAGCAAAGGCTTCTGCAGAATGGGCCATTTTAGCTAATTCGACATTATCAAGGAGGGAATCTGGATTAATGTGTAAATGCAATGCTGCAGCGAATGCGTTGGAAAGTGATGCTGAAGATCCCATCCCAGCTGCTGAAAACAGATCACTCTCTACATCGATCTTCAGAGGAGGGCCATCGTACTGGAATAAATTCTGAATTATATGTTCGATGTGTGGATGCCGAGAGGGTTCGAATAGATTTCCTTCTAGAGTCCAATTTGAAGACTCATTGACACTTACTGTGACTCCTTGATCGATAGCTACAGCAACTGCGGGATGCCCGAAGACAACGGCATGCTCTCCGAAAAGTATGCACTTTCCGGGCGCGAATGCTTTCGCCATGTATACTGGCTGCCCAAATAGGACATGATTGTTGGCCTAATTAGCGGTTGTTTGAAGGCCTTATTAGTGATCGGAAGCATATCAGCAGCCCTGAATGAGGAGCCCCCATGAAACATCCACTTCTGCAAACTTACGGTCCCTTTGATGGTTGGATGGTTCTACTTGCTATGGGGTCAATCTCCATAGGATTCTTTGTCTATCAAGTCCAGAAAGCAACAAGACTAGTCCTAGTAGGCGCCAAAGACTCGAGATTTGACTCATGGATTCCCAGAATTAAGGAGTTCATTGTTGGATGGCTTGGACAGAAAAAGGTGCTAAGAGACAGGGTCGCTGGAACAATGCACGTACTAATGTTCTGGGGTTTTCTGATGCTAGCCTCGGATATGCTAGACCTAGCGACGGCAAACTCATTCTCTGGAAAGGTCCTTCCAGAGCTACTTGTAGGGCCTTGGAATGGCATGGTTGAGCTCGGTTACACAATGGCGCTCATTGGTTGTGTTTCCGCCCTGATTAGGAGGATCTTGTTCACTCCCGAGAAGCTGAAGGGGAAATCGCAGCTAGAAGGAAATGCTATCCTTCTACTAATTTTTACAATTACTTCCACTTCTTTCATGATTGAGTCCAAGGAGGATCCAAGCAGTTTCTGGGAACCAATTGGATACAAGTTCTACGAATTCGGACTATCCGATGGAACTGTAGTTCTAGCTTACTGGCTCCACATGTTGGCGATTTCCGTGTTCCTATTCCTAATCCCGCTTTCGAAGCACATGCATTTGGTAATGGCAGTTCCGAATGTATTCTTTCACGATACAGGGCCGAGTGCCAAGATGCGCCCTCTAGCCGTTGGCGATGATGGAAAAGCAGTACCCTTGGAGGATTTAGATATAGATTCCTTTGGAGTGAGCTCTTATGACCAATACACGTGGAGGCAATTGATCGATGGTTGGTCTTGTACTTCCTGTGCAAGGTGCCAAGATGTTTGTCCTGCTTATGCATCTGGAAAGGGCTTGAATCCCATGCAAGTCATTCACGATGTGAGGGACTATGCTAATGAGCACGCCCCTCTCTTGCTATCTGGAGGGAAACCGGAAGAAACGATGATGGAGAGGATTACCGATGAAGCGGTCTGGGCATGTACGACTTGCAATGCTTGCGTTGACGTATGCCCCCTATACATTGAGCATGTGCCTAAACTCACGGATCTGAGAAGAAATGCAATGATGGAGACGATGGAGTATCCGGAGATCCTGAATAATGCGATGGGAAATATCGAATCAGCCTCAAATCCGTACGGATTTGGGGATCATGAAAGAGCAGATTGGGCTTCAGACCTGGATGTTAAGATCGGAGAGCCTGCGGAATACATCTACTTCGTAGGCTGTGCAGCCAGCTTTGATGAAAGAAATCAGAAAGTGGCTAGATCTACTATCTCCCTATTGAAAGAAGCTGGTTTGGATGTTGGAATCCTTGGGATGCAGGAGGGTTGTTCGGGAGATCCTGCCCGCAGAGCAGGAAATGAGTATCTCTTCCAGATGCTTGCAGAAACTAACATGATGACTTTCCAGGAGCTTGGAGTCAAGCGAATAATTGCTTCCTGTCCACACTGTTTTCATACGTTAGGAAAGGAGTATGGCGACTATGGGGGAGAAGATCTCGAGGTTTTCCACCATTCCGAGATACTAGCCAAATTACAGGAAGAGGGGAGGTTGCCCGAGGTAGACAAAAACGGACGGAGTGTGACATTCCACGATCCCTGCTACCTTGGTAGAATAGGCGGAATTATTGACGAGCCAAGGAGCGTTATAGGAGGAGTCGATGTAGAGACTGAGAAGAGTGGCAGAGATTCTTTCTGCTGCGGTGCAGGTGGGGCACAGATGTGGATGGAGGAGGATGCTGACAAGAGAGTCAATGTGATTCGTGCAAAGGAGCTGGCTGAAACGGGTTGCGATACGGTCGCAGTAGGTTGCCCATTCTGCTCTGTAATGGTCAAAGACGGTCTTGATGCGGTAGGGTCAGAAATGGAAGTTATGGACGTAGCTGAGATACTTTGGGAGCAGATTGTTGCCAAGGATAATGAGATTCAAGAGGCTGTCTCAAAGAGTCAGGGGTAGAAAACATGAGTTACACCAATGAGTTAAACCAGTAGTGACCATGATAAGTAACCGGCTCTGGCCTAAAATATGGGAGAGGGATTCACCTTTCTAGGGATGACTGTACCAAAGATAGCGATGATAAATGGAGGTGTCCTAGTACTTTGGGGAATAGCATCCTACTTTCTCCAAGATGCGGATCCTCGTTCAATTACAGCACTAATTCCTGCCATCATTGGATTTCCGATGGTGGTTCTAGGCGTTCTTTCCATACTGAACGAAGAAAATAGGCATCACTACATGCACGCATCGATGGTTTTCGCATTAGTGATGATATTGGGGGGAGCCAGAGTTTTTTTCTCTGATATGTCAACCCTGGCAGCTACCTCCCACCTCCTACTAATAGTCACAGGATCTTCATTTACCTTTGTAGGGATTAAATCTTTTAGGCACGCTAGGATTCAAAGAGAGGGGCTGGTGGGCTCGCAATGAGGCCAGTGATTGGGATCACTTGCTCCATGAGAAACGCTTCTTATGGGGCGTGGAATAATCATGCGGCAATACTCCCATCCGATTATCTATTGAAAATCGATGAGGCTGGAGGAAGACCTCTGATAATTCCGCCAGTAGGGGATATGACTGAAATTATGAGTCAAATAGACGGCTTGATAATTTCAGGGGGGCCGGATATCGATCCTGCAAATTATTCACAAGATCCAGATGAGCAGACCACCGACTTCGATCGGAATCAGGATGAAACAGAGATAGGCTTAATCCGATATGCTCTAGAAAAAGACATCCCGATTCTGGGGATCTGTAGAGGGATGCAGATTCTTAGTGTAGCCCATGGGGGTCACCTTCATCAGCACCTAGACACTACTCCCGGGTACGAGAAGCACGGTGGTTACTATGGAAATACTTCTAATCATGGTGTAAACGTGGTTAGAGGATCAAGGCTAGAGCAGATCATGGGCGATCAAATCCAAGTAAACTCGGCACATCACCAAGGAGTTGCTAATCCTGGAAGTCTCAAAGTTTCAGCGATCGCCGATCACGACGGATTAATCGAAGCTGTAGAGAGAGAGGACAAGCTATTCTGCATAGGAGTCCAGTGGCATCCAGAAAGAAAGGATCACCATGTACTATTCTCTGCGCTAATTGAGGCGGCGAGGGGTTGATGGCCAAAGCATCGTGTCAGAGGCTTCATGGCGATCAGGATTTACGATACTAGGGCTAGATCCAAGAGAGAACTTGTCACCCTAGAGAAGGGAAAAGTAGGTCTTTATGCATGCGGTATAACTCCATACTCTCCTAGCCATATTGGACATGCGAGGCAGGCAATTTCATTCGATATCATAGTAAGATGGCTAAGAAAGAGAGGCTATCAAGTCAACTACATTACTAATTTCACAGATGTAGATGACAAGATAATTGCAGTTGCTAATGAAGAAGGTGTGGACTTCCTAGAAGTCGCGAATAGGAATATCGACGACTATTTCGAATGTATGGACTCACTCAACGTAATCAGGGCTGATGCCTATCCTAGGGTCACAGAGACAGTTCCCGAGATCATTGAGATGATTTCCCAACTATTAGAGAAGGGTCACGCATACCAAGCTGATGATGGAGTATATTTCGAGATCGAAACTTCACCAGAAAAATATGGGCAGCTAACTGGGCAGACCTTGGAAATGGTCAGAGCAGGAGCTGGAGGGAGAGTGTCTAAGACAGGATCAGGTAAGAGGGACCACCGAGACTTTGCTCTATGGAAATTAGCGAAGAGCGGGGAGCCTTCATGGGAAAGTCCCTGGGGCGAAGGTAGGCCTGGATGGCACATTGAGTGCTCAGCAATGTCACTAAAGTACCTAGGAGAGAGATTTGACATCCATGGAGGGGGTTCAGACTTGATCTTCCCCCATCATGAAGCTGAGATCTTTCAATCGGAATGCTGTCTCGGACACGAACCTGTTGTGCAGTATTGGATTCACAATGGAATGATCAACGTGGATGGGGAGAAGATGAGCAAGTCACTTGATAACTTCTGGACTATCTCAGATGCACTGAGCAAGGTTGATCCATTGATTCTTAGGTATACTCTCATTAATGCACCCTACAGACAACCAGTTGACTTCAATCAAGTTATGGTAGATGATTCTGAAACCCATCACACTAGGATGTTTTCTGCTTACAGAGACGGACTTATGAGAAAAGGGAAGGGTGATTGGAATGATTTCCCTGATCTCTTGGAGTCAGCTTCGAGGTTTGAGTCTGGCATGGACGACGACTTCAATACTAGGGTTGCAATAGTTGAGGTACAGAATGTTACGAAGATCCTACGGACACAACTGGAAGCCGATGGATTACATAATAAAATTGAGGCTGCTACAGGATGGATCTCAAATTTCGCGGGAGATGTTCTGGGGCTATTGCCGGATGACGATGAAATAATATCCGAATTCGAGCGAACCGAGACAGAGAGAGTGGAAATGACCCCAATAGTGGAGAGACTTCTAGAAGAGAGGGAAGAGGCTAGAATAGCAAAGCAATGGGCAAGGGCGGATAAAATTAGAGATGAGCTATCGAAGATGGGTGTAGAGGTGGAAGATGGTGCGGATGGGGTAACTTGGAAATTATCTGATTGATTGCGCAAATTTTGTATCAGAGGTGTGAAAGTGCAAAATATGACCAATCAGACGCGCCACTGTGGAATGGCACCGTTCAAAGGAGCATTTGATTGCGCTCACAACAGCATTGGTGATGATTCTACCTGGCTGCCTAGAGGAGTCCGTACTGACTGAAGAAACGGAAGATTGGGACGACGAGTACTACCTGATTGAACAGCCAGAGACGCATGAAGATCCCAGGAACTTCACTGTAGGACATCCAAATAAAAACGAGACTTGGGGCAATGCTTCATGGATAGTTTTCGGTAACGAGCATGGAGGAAACTGCTGCGAGCACTATCTCGCAGCGACTAAAGAGGGCTGGATCCTTAATTTCGGCGGAGAATATCCGACATGGTCTGAGGATAGAGGTTATACTTGGCAGGAGTACCTCCCTTCGGTTTTCTCCCAGATAGGTTGTTTGGAGCCAAAGCCTACTGTTCCGGGACAGGAAGGGCTGGGAGAGGGGAGCATAGTTCAGGCCACTAACGGGGACTTAATTTCAATGGGATGGTTTCCCTACCCTAGTTCCAGTGGAGCAGATCAATTCTATGCATTCTTCTATGATTCCGAGGATCAAGAATGGAGTTGGTGTTTCAACCGGACTCCGGAGCCCTTCTACGATAGATCCTGGCAAGTGGAAGTAATAGGTCCGATTAATGGGGGACTCTATGGTAACGGACCGTGGGCTAGCCTAGTAATCTCAAATTTCTGGCATCAAGTCCAGAATATTGGTGGGCAGATTTCCACTGATGGCCTAAACTACGACTACTTCGGATTCCCAGACAGAAATGAAAATCTGGACATAATGGAGGTGGACTTGAAGCCGGCGAGCTTAGGGCAGGAATGGGACTTCACTAAGCCACACAAGGAAATGAGGGCTTTTCCGGTACCGTCTGGGGGTCTTTACTTTCCAAACTACTTCGTCGATGGCCGGGATGCCTTCCTGGATACTTCTCTGAACTGGTGGACAGGAGTGACCCTCAATGGATCATCCCTTCCCTCGCAGTACTGCGCATTCGACTCTTCCACCGCACTACACTGCGTCAGTACACAAGGGACGACGTTGTTGCACATGTTGTCATGGGATGGAGGTGAGACATGGGACAACCATACTTACAATCTATCTGAGAAGGCTACCGAGATCGAAGAATGGGAGTTCCACTCTAGTGGAGTTCACGATCTGTTTGTTCTGAACGTAAGATTCCAAAGCTCAGATGGCCCGGATGTTGATGTTGCATGGCATGTCAGGGATTTCTCTGAAAGTATGGAACCGGATATGATGACTTTCCTAGGTCAAGGAGACCTTGACTCTACCTCTGGTGCGGGTAATGATATCAGATTCGACTTTGCAAGTATGGGCATATTGCCAGATGGAGGGGCATTTATCGCGTACCATGACTCTACCGATCCTGACCCGCTATTCGGAGTAGAGATGCTGATTCCGAAATCCTACATGTTTTAGCAGATCAGTAAATGATTGTGAGCATCTATTAGGATGAGATATCGCAATAGTGTAGTTTTTACACCTATTNNCCTGCCGGGAACTATGCCAAAGCTGAAGAAAGGAGATCTTGCGCCCAATATTTCACTACCCACAATCGATGGCTCAACTTTCGAAATGTCATCTATGAAGGGGAAACGGGTAATATTGACATTCTTCCGATTCTCATCCTGCCCATTCTGTAACATCAGGATTAATCGAATAATGAAGAGATGGGACGAGTTTCCTGAGGATACAGTAATGGTTGGCATCTTCGATGCGGAATTGTCAGACCTTAGCAAGAGAATGTCCAAGCATGATGTTAAATTCATAATTGCTGCTGATGAAACATATCATCATTTTGAGGAGAACGGTGTGACGAAATCTTTTGGAAGGTTCATGTTAGGTACATTGCGTTCCCCATTGACATTCCTGCAAGCAACAATGAAGGGTTATGTTCCTATGACTATGTCAATCTCCAAGATGTCAACGATCCCAGTTGATATTCTAATTGACGAGGAAAGCAGAGTCGTAGAGGCTCACTACTGCAAAGATACTGTTGATCACATCCCTATAGACCGGATGATTGCATTTGCTAGTGGAGACTAACTATTCGCCAAATAAAAGCTCAATGAATTTGAAAGAATACCTTGGTTCCGTCGATTTCGAAGTTGTCAGATCCTTCTATTGGATCNCCTTCATNTAGGTAGCACTTACCCGCTCTTGTCTCGGATTTCACGTGGTCCCAATCACTTTCTCCCAAGTCAATCCCCCTTACCCACAAAGATAGCTCAATCGAAGACTCCACCTGTAGATCGAGTTCCTTCCTCTTGGCCTGAACCCTCCTAGTGATGTCCCTAGCCAGTCCCTTGGATAGTAGCTCTTGGTCGGTATGCATATCGAGAACGATTGAAACGTCGCCTTCCTCAAAGGAGAGTGTCTGAGCTGCGAATCCGTCCTTCTCCACTCTTCTGATCTCGATATCATCTCTGGTAATCTCATACCCTGCCAGTGCTGCAATCCCAGCATCAATCTCTAGAAGCATTTTCTCGGGATCTGCGAGGGCTAACTGTTCCAACACCGCAGGAAGATCTGAGCGGCACTTTGATCCCAGAACCTTCCTATTGGGCTCCAGTACTATCCTTTGGAATGAATCCAAATCATCCTCAGTTGAAAGAGACTCGACGTTCAATTCCTCTGCTAGAATATCTCTGAATTGCGATATATCGGGTCCGCCGACGATCCATCCTGTCCTGCAGGGAAGACGCTGCCGTCTGTTGGACTCTACTCGGATCCGCCTACCAGCTTCAGCTAGCGATCTAACTAGGACCATTTCCTGCTCTACAGCGAAATCCCTCTCGGGAAGGACAGAGTCTACCAGACTGGAGCCAATAGGCCAGTCTGCGAGATGGACAGATGTACCCAAGAGGCCCCTATGAATCTGATCCGGCATGAAGGGAGAAATCGGCGACATCAGTCTACAGACTATTAGTAGCACCTCGTGAAGTGTATGTTGGCAGGCTCTCTTATCATTACTGTCGGCTTCGTCCCAGAGACGTCGTCTTGAACGTCTTACGTACCAGTTCGAGAGGTCATTTACGACGAAGTCCTCGAGGCATCTTCCTGCTTTGTGGAAGTCCCATGAAACGAAGCCAGTGTGGAATAGCTCTGCCATATCGGCGACTTTTGAGAGGACCCATCTATCCAGCGGACTCCTATCTGAGATAGGGACGAAGCCTGACGTATCTTCGGGGTCAAAGCCGTCTAGATGCGCATAGTCGGCATGAAATCGATAGACGTTCCATAGCGTCAAGAACATCTTAGCATAGGACTCTCTGACCCCATTGGGATCAAAGTTAGTGGGTGACCAAGGTGCGCTCTGAGTAGTCATGTACCATCTTATGGAGTCAGCACCCTCCTTGTTGAAGTGGTCCCAAGGATCGACTACGTTACCCCTAGATTTGCTCATCTTCTTTCCATCCTTGTCAAGAATATGCCCCAAGGAGAGGCAGCTTTGGAAGCACTGCTGATCGAAAACTGTGGTTGCAACCGCCAATAGTGAGTAGAACCAGCCCCTAGTCTGGTCCACGGCCTCGCAGATATAGTCTACAGGGAATGATCCTGCAAACCTGTCCTCATTCTCAAATGGATAGTGCCACTGAGCGAATGATGCGCAACCGGAGTCGAACCAGCAGTCCATGACATATGGCTCCCTTACCATCTCTCCAGAGCAGTCCTCAGACGGACAGTGTAACCTCACTTCGTCAACATACGGCCTGTGTAGTTCGGGAGGATTTGGAGAGGAAGCAGTTTTCATAGCCGACATCTCATTAACGCTTCCTACACAGTGCTCGGTACCACATTTCTCACAAATCCACACGGGAATTGGAGTTCCCCAGTATCGCTCACGACTTATTGCCCAATCCTTGATGTTGGAGAGCCATTCGCCCATCCTCTTGGTTCCAGTCCACTCCGGAGCCCATTCTACCCCAGAGTTGTGAGAGATAATTTGGTCTCTTACTTCAGTCATCCTCACGAACCAACTATCCATAGCATAGTAGAGAAGCGGATAATCTGTCCTCCAGCAGTGTGGATAGTCGTGAGTGTATGTATGCTCTCGGTATAGAAGGCCTTGCGAAACTAGGAGTTTGATGATATCATCATCGCATTCCTTTACGTATCTCCCATCTAGTTCCTTATGTGTCCCTTCCACGAATGCTCCATCCATTCCTACAGTGTGCTGTGCTGGGAAGCCGACCTCCATTCCTAGGCGGTAGTCATCTTCCCCATACATCACAGCAGTATGAACAACTCCCGTTCCGTCGGAGGTGGTTACAAAGTCTGCAGGCACAATTGTCCAGGCGGATTTCGAATCTCCCCTATCAATAGCCCCAGGAAATAAAGGGGAGTATGCCCTCCCTACCAATTCCGATCCCGGGAATTCATCGATCACCTCAACATGATTCCGTAAAACGTTTCCAACAAGCTCCTTGGCGAGAATCATCTCCTCTCCCACCTCTGCACCCCCTCTACCTTCCCAAGATTCGGAGGGAGGATCTGTAACCCTAACCCTACAATAGATGACCTCGGGCCCCACAGCTAGTCCCACGTTACCAGGAAGGGTCCAGGGAGTTGTAGTCCAAGCTAGTACTGATGCGTCCTCTTCCTCAAGCCTGAATTTAACAAATACTGCCGGCTCTGAGACTTCCTTATACCCCTGTGAAACCTCGTGAGTAGAGTAGCTTGTACCGGTCTGAGGGCAATACGGCAAAACCTTGTGGCCTCTGAAAAGAAGTCCCTTTTCGAACATCTCCTTCAAGGACCACCATGCCGATTCGATGTACTCGTCATGAAGTGTGACGTACGGATCTTCCATGTCCACCCAGAATCCCATCCTCTCAGTCATTTCTCTCCAGGCTTCCTCGTAAGTCCACACGCTCTCTTTGCACTTCTTGTTGAATGCCTCCATCCCGAATTGTTCTATCGCTTCATTAGACATCAGGTCAAGTTGCTTCTGAACCTCTATCTCAACTGGGAGGCCATGAGTATCCCATCCACCCTTCCTTTCCACGACGTGCCCTTCCATGGTCTTCCATCTACAAACCATGTCCTTGAAAAGCCTGGAAAGAACGTGATGGATTCCAGGCTTCCCATTTGCTGTGGGTGGCCCCTCAAGGAACGTGAAAGGGGATCCCAGTATCTTTCTAGATTCGATAGACTTGTGGAACGTCTCTTCTCCTTCCCATATACTAATCAGAGAGTTTTCTAGAGAAACTGGATCTAGTTCTCCCGGTGACTGCGGTACTACCATCGAGCAGGCGATTCAGGAGTTCGTCTTGAACTTGGGGGGAGTTCATGAAGGGGGAAGAGGTGGATTTGCAAGACTTCAAATGCTAGCCACATTAGTTAGTCTCATGGCAGAGACTATTCATCTGGATGTTGGAGGTATGACCTGCGACGGTTGCTCTAGCAGGGTAAAGAACGTTCTTGAGGGAATAGCAGGTGTTTCCTCCGCTGAAGTTAGCCACATAGATGGAAGTGCAGTGGTTCAACACGATGGTGCTTCAAGAGAGGACATTAGTGAGTCAGTCAGATCGATTGGTTACCTAGTAGATGGTCTAGCAGAAGATTTTCACTGGAGGGATGCGAGTGTTTGGAAGAAATCCGCTAATAATACAAAATGGTGTTTGATTGGGTGTAGTATAGGAGATTTCGGAACTATAGCAGCTTTCCAATTTGTATTCACCGATTCGGGATGGAGTCCGATGATGATAATGGCCCTAGCGATGTTCAATGGAATACTGACCTCCATAGCCCTAGAAACTGCAATTCTATCGGCCCAGATGGCTTTGAATGAGGCATTTAGGGTTGCTATTGGGATGTCTCTGATCTCAATGATTTCAATGGAAGCTGCGATGAATGCTGTTGATCTGGTGTTGACTGGCGGGGCTAAACTGACTTGGTGGGTAATTCTCCCGATGCTTGTAGCTGGATTCCTGACTCCATGGCCTTACAATTACTGGCGACTGAAGAAATATGGCGTAGCTTGTCACTAGGTGGTAATGATGACAGATTGGGGATTACTTGCCGATGAGATTACTGATTGGATTAGAGAATATTCAGAAAGGAACGGAGTCAGCACATTGGTAGTAGGGGTATCTGGAGGGATAGATTCGTCCGTAAGTTCAACTTTGTCGGCAAGGACGGGTTTGGACACATTTGTCTTGAATATGCCAATTCACCAGGATATTGATCAGTTCGAGTTATCTAATCGGCATATCAGGTGGTTGGAGCAAAATTGGAGTAACGTTAAGTCTGTTCAAATCGATCTCTCAAAAACAATTGATGTTTTCAGGGATGAGTTGGACAAAGAAGGGATATCGGAGCTAGCAATTGCAAATTCTAAGGCTCGATTGAGGATGGCTGCCCTGTATGCAATTGCTGGATCTAATGATGGGATAGTTGTTGGGACCGGCAATAAGGTCGAGGACTTCGGAGTTGGTTTTTTTACGAAGTATGGAGATGGTGGAGTAGATATCTCCCCAATTGCAGACTTGTACAAGTCTGAAGTTTATTCTCTTGGAAGGGAGCTGGGCGTTCTGAAGGAAGTCATTGATGCCCCTCCGACAGACGGTCTATGGGACGATGGGAGGACGGATGAGGATCAGATGGGAGCAAGTTACACGGAGCTTGAATGGGCAATGGAACATGAGTCGCTATCATCAGAAATAAGTCAATCTTTCGAACTAAGCGAACGACAGAAAGAGGTTTTGGAGGTTTACAAACTGCTGCACAATTCAAACGGACACAAAATGAGGCCAATTCCTGTTTTCAAGAGAAGAACGGAGGGATGAGTCTGGATGAAGAGATAAGGCCTGTAGTCTTCGTGAAGAGGGATCGTCAGAATTTTGGTGTAATGCTACTAAACTCACTTTTCAACATCCTAAGAAAAAGCATTTTCATTTTTGTATTACTAGGTATTGTACTAATGTTTGGTCCGCTGATATTGTGATTATCAATCTCTTTTATCCTTCACTTTCTTCTTGTATTCTGCATCTGAATCGGCTTCTGTCCAGCCATCTAGATATAATCCTCCAGACTTGTGAACTCCACCTCTAGTATTGCCTTTTCTAGGTTTTTTGTAAAGGTCTCTAGTCCCCTTATGTCTGCTGAATGCCTTTGCCATCCCATCTTTACCCCTCTCGGTTCCAGCTAGTGAGTAGGCCCTCCATTCAGCACCTCCATCGGCTTGTATTTCTACTGGCTTGTCTTCTTCCTTTAGCAAAACGCCTAACAAAAGTCCAATCCCCATTAGTACCCAAGAACCACAGAAAAATGTCCTTCCTGAGGCCAAACCTGAGATGAGCCAATCGAAAACCCCGTGTCGACCATCGCCTTCTTCCGGACTTTCTGGCAGGAGTCGTACCAACTCGCTTGATTCAAAGGTGAAATTACCAATAATACATTGAGGGGAAGTTGAGTTTACTGGATTATAGCATAAATGTCCAATATAGATCATATTCTCAACATTTGATCTTTCGGAGTCTTTCTCGCAAAATGGATAGTAGAAGTTTGTTTCCATATCCTCCTCAGACTCTGACTGAGAGTCATTTGTGAGGGTTATAGAAATCGACTCACAACCGTCCCAAAGTCCATTTTGATCGTCGTCCAAATATTCACCGAATGCGTAAACGGACCATCCGGAGTTTGTGGAAGAGTTGTTAAGAGTCAGGATTCCACTATTTCCAGTTAATTCGAATTCTAATTCTTCTTCCCCGGTGTCGAAGAATGGCAGAGGGGTGCCTGCTACCATAAAAGCTGAGCTAACAAAAAGAATTGTTCCTGAAATAGCAAGGGTTACGACGGTCAGTGGGTGCATCAATTCTCAGCTATCGCACGACGATGTTACTCAAGTTAGTTTTGTCTGATGTCCCTAGAAGAACGAGTAGGCGAAGACCAAAACGGCTAGAATCCAGAGTCTAGCAATTCTCCTCCTACGTTTGAGAGATTTTCTCGAGATTGCAACTCTAAAAAGGCACCAGAAAGAAACTAATGAGAATAGAGCTGAGACTACTAATGCCCATTCGCTTAGGATCCAGGTAGATGAGTTGGAAATATCGCCGGAGTTCGCAATATCGAACCCTGAGTAAATCATTGCCAATGACACAAGGCTCGTAATCTGTCCAATCAATAGTCGTGGAGCTGATGAGTCGGAAGAAGAGGATCGCCAATCATGTTTCTTAGCCCGACCTATGTACTTGTCTTCCTTTTTTGATCCGTAAGAAGAATCGTCCCTGTTCGACCATCGTGATCTTGGAGAGATACTCACAACTAACGATAAACGTACAGTATATTTGGTTATTGATTGGGAGAAAATACTCAAGTTGACCCGTCTTCGGTTAGATATGGACTTCTTGGAGATTATCGAAACTGCGTCATTCTTTCTTTGTAGTTTATCGATTTTCCTCTGGATGTCAATAGGTTCTCTCTCTAGGACTATTAGGAGTGAGATTCTAGCTCAGCGAAGTATTGCTTTGATTTGTCTTACATCGGCATTGCTTCTATTCGCGCTCCATTATCTTGGAGGAGAGGTTTGGGGGTCAGATAAGATTGCCAGGCCCCTAGCGGTAATTGCCGTGATTGTGGCTCTTTCTTCTGTAATGAACATCAAGGGAAAAGAAATCCAAAAAGAGGCCAATCCGCACACGATTATGAGGGCTAGAAGAGAAGAGGAATGACTTATTCTGAGTCTAGTTTATCATCAATGAATGACCTCATGTAGGCTGGAAGCTCTCCATTGACAAAAACTACGTCCTCCACCTGTTCCAATTTCATAAGTGAATAATAGATTTGCATTGCTGTCATAGGAGTTGCACTGCACCCGGTACACCCCCCCTCCAGTGAAATCATAATCACCCCATCTGTAGTATCTACAACATTTACCACCCCATCATGAGCATCCAGAACTGCCTGAACTGGGCCTACAGAATCGAGTATGAGTTGCTTGTCGACCATTCTTCTCAGGTGTCAGCACAGCGAGGGGTCTTTCAAAGGATTGCCCTCTCACGGACTCATGAGCAGAGTTCTTCGAGTGATCATTATGGATCTTTTAGTAGAAAGATCAGAATTCGGGCATGGAGGAAATCAAGAAGTTATTGCCCCCATGGCAGAATCAGGAGAAGTAGAGGTGCTATTAGTTACCCCTCAGATGCAATCTGAAGGAGTCGGGGATAAGTCCCAGAAATATGGTTTGGTATCTTTGACACAAGATGACGTGCCTCACTGGGACTATGAGTTCCCTTTCTGGGAAGAGTGCGATATGGAAATTTCTGGCAATAGAGTGACATTCAGAAGAGTAGCGATGCCTGCTAAAGGTAATGATGAGCAAATGGAGGCATGGCTTGAAGAAATTTCCCCAGATGCAGTAATTTGCAGTGGGTCCAAGAGAAATGTTTCAATTTGGGAAAACTGGATGGAAAGTGGCTCTAGCATGCTGAGGTGTTCAACAAAATTGGGGATCCCGACGTTAGGAATTTGCTTTGGTCATCAACTTCTTTGCCATTCGCTCGGCTCCAAAGTTGAGAGGGCCGATACATTCTCTAGCGGAGTCTGGGACCTTGATCTTACAGAAAACGGCATAGATGACATTCTTTTTTCTTCTAGAATGAGTGGAAAAGATGGTGCACCCGTAGTGCTCTACTCTCATCAGGATCACGTCACTTCTGTTCCGGATTCGTGCATATTACTTGCATCGGCCGATCACAATAGAGTTACGGCAATTAGAGCGATCGCTGAGGATGGAGGGGAACTGCTCACGTGGGGAGTCCAATTTCATCCTGAAGCCGCGAAGGCCAGGGTGGAAAGAGCATTCGAATGGGGCCATATAAGTAAAGAAGAAATGGAGTCTTTTCAACGCGAACACGACGGAGCGGGGATTCTGAGTTCTTTTGCCTCGGTGGTCACCAATAATGCCCTTTAATTGTACAAGGTAGTTTTTGAATTGGATTTGGATTAAATAGAGCACTCTATTCGGCTGGCCGAACTGATGGTGTAACTATGAATGGAGAAGAACTAGGGGTAATAGGTGTTTTAGCGGGACTTTTTGGTCTTGCTGTGGCATATTTCCTGTACAATAAGGTGAATTCAATAAAGATCGAAAACGAGACTGTTGCCAAGATAACGGATCGAATCCAAGATGGGGCAATGGCATTCCTTTGGGCAGAGTACAGGTTACTATCAGGATTCATATTAATTGTAGCAATAGCCATACTACTTGGTGGTGAAGAAAATGGCCTCGGAATGGAAACCATGGTTGCATTCATCATTGGGGCACTGTGTAGTGTCGCTGCGGGTTTCTCTGGAATGCGTTCAGCAACTAGTGCGAATGGTCGAACTGCCCAAGCAGCAGCAGATGGAGGACAGTCGGCTGCTCTTACCACATCATACAACGGTGGAGCAGTGATGGGTCTAGCAGTGGGAGGTCTGGGATTAGCTGGGATTTCCCTGATGTATTATCTAACTCAAACTGAGATTTTGGGGTTGGCTCTGTCTGTAGATAATATTGCTGGATTCGGAATGGGGGCTTCTTCGATAGCTCTCTTCGCACGAGTAGGTGGAGGAATTTATACCAAGGCGGCTGATGTTGGAGCAGACTTGGTTGGCAAGGTTGAGGCGGGAATCCCTGAGGATGACCCCCGGAACCCTGGTGTAATCGCCGACAACGTCGGAGACAACGTCGGAGACGTTGCAGGTATGGGAGCCGATATTTTCGAATCATTCGTGGGCAGCATTATCGCAGCAATGGTTATTGCGGCGGCAAGCGATAGCCTAGGGTCAGATTACGTAATGATTCCAATCGTACTAGCAGTAGTTGGTTACATTGCTTCCATTATTGGCGTATTCTCAATAACAGCAATGCAGAACATGGACCCAGGAGCAGCTCTAAGAAATACCACATTCATCGGTGCTGGACTTTTCATTGCTGGTGGATTCTTCGCTCTGGACTACCTTGATCTAGATACCACCGTAATCCAGGCTGTCGCTATTGGCTCCCTAGTTGGGATTCTTATTGGATTAGTTACAGAGTACTACACTGGAATAGAAGATGTGTTCTTCTTCAAGGTCAAGGCGATTCCGTACATCGGAGAGGCCAGTAAGACCGGAAGTGCCACTAACGCAATTGCTGGATTGGCAGTAGGGATGCAGTCTGTATTCATTCCAGTTCTTCTAATAGCTGGTGGAATCTTTGGGGCGAACCAAGTAATGGGAAGCGGAGATATTGGCCTTTACGGAATCGCAATGGCAGCTATGGGGATGCTTGGAACTGTCGGAGTAACAATGACCGTGGATGCCTATGGCCCAGTTGCAGATAATGCAGGTGGAATTGCAGAAATGTCTGGCCTAGGGGATGATGTTAGAGAGATTACAGATGGGCTTGACTCTATCGGCAATACTACTGCAGCAATTGGCAAAGGATTCGCGATTGGGAGTGCTGCTTTGACGGCTCTAGCTCTTTTCGCAGCTTTCAAAACTAGTGCTGAGCTTACCGCAGCTGACCTTAGCCTGACTGAGCCAATGGTTGTAATAGGGCTACTAATCGGTGCTGCGTTACCATTCCTAGTTGCAGCGATGACCATGAAGTCGGTTGGACGTGCAGCGGAAGACATGATCACAGAAATCAGAAGGCAGTTCAAAGAGATCGATGGACTTCTAGAAGGTCGTGAGGGAGTTGAGCCAGACAGTGCAAGATGTGTAGAAATCTCCACCAAGGCGGCTCTTCGAGAGATGGTGATGCCCGGAGTTGTCGCTGTTGCAAGCCCTGTAGTCATCGGATACTTCCTAGGAAGCGCAGCACTAGGTGGAGCTCTAGCTGGAGCGACCGCAAGTGGAGTCTTGATGGCTCTATTCATGGCTAACGCAGGAGGGGCATGGGATAATGCCAAGAAGGCCATAGAGCAAGGCCATATTGAAGGAGCTGAAAAGGGTGATGAGGCTCATAGTGCTTCAGTCGTAGGTGATACGATTGGAGACCCATTCAAGGATACAAGTGGGCCATCCCTAAATATCCTGATCAAGTTAATGAGCATCGTGAGCGTAGTCATAGCAGGACTACTGACTGAGACTGGTAAGATTGGAGCACTTTAGCGGACAAAGTAGCGTCAGACTCTTGATGGTCCCCTCTGTCGAAGGGGTATGAGTAAGATTGGCGTTTGTGCAATGATTGCAATTATTCTGTCCTCATACCTTACAGGATGCACTGGCAATTCAACCGAAGGGGACGGTTCATCGTCCGATATAATCGAGATCCCTGCATGGGAAATAGGAAATTGGTGGCTATACACCTTTTCGACTCCGGATTACAGTGATGACACGGCTAAACTTGTGGTAGCTAGTACTAGCGAAGAAGATGGTACGGCGTACATGTTAGCGATTTCCAGCCTTACAGAAGCCAGGAGGCACGCGGTTCTGAATCATAACCCGTTTCTGGGTAGAATTACCCATGCGGAACTAGGAGCTTTCGAGAATGGCGCCCCTCAATCTGTTCTAAAATTCCCACTCAATGAAGATGATTCTTGGACGTTTTCGCTTTTCTCTACCGATTGGAGTGCGTATGTTTCCGGGATCTCAGGGGATTCGGCTATCATAATTGCCAGTTCATCTGATGGCTCACGGCTGGATTATGTATTCGACCGGAACGTAGGTTACTTCTCCTCATTCATTTGGGTTGATAGTTCTGGAGTTGAACAATTAAGGATGAAGATTGCTGATTTTGGTTCGGATCACTCAGGGGATGTGTACTTCGTCCGTGGAGGGGACTTGTTCAGTAATACTTGGGAAGACCCGGGGACTGATTTTGAATTGCGTGACTCGTTTTTGGTTAGTGACCACCCCACTGATGGAGAGTGGGATGAAATGATCTATTTCATTGATGCAGACTGTGGATCTGGATCCTCCATAACCTTGACCCTAAGGGACCATTTATCCATATCGGCTCTAGAAAGAGTGTGGGGCCCAGGAGCAAGTGAGTTCGGTACACTTGGTACGATCCCATACCCATCTGGTGAGTACACTCTAACCGCTTCTTTCACAGGAGGTTCCACATTCCTTAGAGTGAGAGTTGCGGGAGGAATTACGCAATCTTGGAGCCTCTAGATGTATTCCAGAAGATGGTCCGACCCGCCTACAAATATCGGGCTATCACCACGCATGTCAAAAACTACCGGGACTGTCCTATGGCGGGTTTCTGTAACAACTTCCTTTCTCAGGCCTACAAAGTTGTCCAGATTGACTTCCAGGTATGTAAGATTCTTGGAATCTAGAGTTCTGAATGCTCTAGTGCAATAAGGGCAAACGGTCTGAGTGAAGACTAGGAAATCTTCATCCACATCTTCTATGATTTCATGAAACTGAGGCAGAGTCGGCACCCCCATCCCACCATTTGTCTCCAATGTCATCATCCATGATTACTGCATCCATGGCCCCATCATCTTCAGATTTGTTCTCCAGAACCCTGTTGCATTCCTCTGGATCAATGAATATCAAGAAGAAGACTGCGATCAATGTTAATGCGGCACCAGCATAGATCGCTGGAATAACGTCATTGTCGAAAAATTCCAACACCTGACCCGTCTTGGATAGAGCGATTACGCCACCCAGGTTAAACAAAGACATGTATGCAGTAAACTGGGTCCCGCCCACCTTACTCCATGTCATTTTCATGCAAACTGAAACTACAGCGATGAACGCTACTCCAGTAACGAATCCCTTGATTAATACGTATAACACCATTATCAGTGTGTTTGTCCAAACTGGTTCGAGAACAGCCAGCATCCCATTACATATCGCTAGACAGGTAAATCCTATCATCCCCATCCTCCTTACACCAAACCTTTCGCCTAGGAAACCACCCGCGATTTGTCCGAACATAGTTGCCAGGATGCCCCCGCCACCTACAACCAGGCTGTACTTTGCATCCCCCCACCCAGACTGTACGACCAGAATATCAATGATAATGGGGTCCAGAAAGTAGTACATCTCAGTAAGAAGGCAGCAGAAAATCAGAAGGAAGGAGGACTTCAGATGGAATGCCTTGGTTAAGTTGAAGCTGGTCTGAGCAAGAGTTCTTCGTGAAGACTGGGGTAATCCTAGACTAAATGGATTCGTCACCTTGGGGAGAAGGCGACCATCTTCCTTGGATCCAGAACCAATCCTATCAACAAGTGCTGCAAATACTGCTATAGCAAAGAATGCGAGTGCTACCATCTTCGCCTTGGAGTAGAATGGAACTTCAAGATCAACTGAAATAATGGCAAAAACTAGTCCTGAGACAAATATGAAGATTCCAGTAATGGTAATGAAGGCTGGAATGGAAATTTTCTCTTCGAATGTAGCCTTACCTACAGAAACAGCAGCCCACCACTTGGACTCTTCTGGCTCATCCCAGTATAGCCTCTCATCTGCTTCTACAGAATCGATCATGGATGCTTGATTCTCGTCTCCTGAAGACTCAGAAGTTTTCGTGGACCAGGGGAATAGTCTAGTGCCTGGTTTCTCGTATAGGAACATTGGTAGAATCATGATCAGAAGTAGTATTGGGAGCTGTATAGCGAGCATGTTCCTTATTCCTATTGTATTAACCAAACCACCAAGAATAGCCCCTCCAACTATCATCCCAGCTCTCTTTGAAGCGAACATGTATCCATTTACCCTGGAGACCTCATCGTCCTGCAGGACGTCAACCGCTAGAGCATCTGTACTGACGTCTTGGAGGGATGCGAAGATATTGTGAACAAACATGAGCTTGATTACAATGTCGATTTGCTCTATCAAGTCGGGGACAAAAAGTATGGTGCCGATTGTCACTGCCATTCCGAATTGTGAGAAGAGAACCCAGAGTCTTCTCTTGCCATATAGAGGTATATTGAGTGTATCAATTACAGGTCCCCAAATCCATTTGAATGTCCATGGAAGTGCTACTGTCGCCAAAATAGCCCCTGTTTCTGCTGCTTCGAAGCCGGAGTCCGCTAGATAAGCTACGAATGCAACGACGGCAAATCCCCATGGAAGTCCTTGTGCGAAATAAAGGATACATAGTGAAAGGGTCCTTCTCAGTTGGTTATCCGTAAGGTTCTCTCCATCGAACCAATCTTCAGTTAACCGTTTCCTGTGAAATATGACATATCCTGCCAGCAGAGAAAACATCAGAGAAACTGCGATGATAAGAATTTTTGAAGAGTCCAATTCGTCGGACGACCCGATGCTCGATGCTGGCAAATCAAGAAGAATTACCCTTCGGGCATCTACAGGCGAAATGTGTTCCTCATCTACTACTAATCTGGCATAAATTGTTGAGTTTCCGGACTCTGAATGTGACTCTAGCTGTACGCTCCAAAGTGACCAGTCCTCCAAGGGCGAGTAATCCAATGCTTCCTGCCATTCTCCGCCCCCTACTCGGACTTCTACCTTCGTCTGACTTTCCGGACCCGATGATCCTGGCTGAGCTCCAGAAGATGTTCCCTCAATGGAGCTACCATTCAGAACTTCTTCCATTGTGGAAACATCGATTGAGACGTTCAGCGAGCGATCAATGCTGCCTGCTGCTTCCACGAATGCCGTTGGATCTGCCTGGCCGTACCCGAATTCATTATCTGGCCTGTTTTCTAGAATACTACAGTCGTTGAATCCTGGATCATCGAATAGTTGGATGTCCCGCTCTATTGAGTGAGCGGAAATTATGGCCTTGAACTCGGAAGGAGTCAGGTCCGGATTGGCTTGAACCATGAGTGCCGCTATTCCTGCCATTAGTGGCGTTGCCATACTGGTTCCGGACTTGCTAGTGTAACCGTCTTGGGTTGCTGCATCTGGAGCCATGATGTCCGAGCCAATAGTGGCGACGTCTGGTTTTACTCTGAAATCTGAAGTGTAGCCCCTGCTACTGTATATTGCCAGTCCCAGATCCTTGTCGAGACTGGCCACGGTGACTGGCAGTGCTGCATCCCCCGGACTGTCTATGGTGTTACATCCAGCTAGAGTAGCGCCTCCAAACTCATTTCCTGCAGAAAGGGTTGTAATTATTCCAGCTTCTACGACCATATCCATCTGTCTGCTCCAAGCTGAGCTTCCATCATTGTCAACATGGACCTCAAACTGCTGCTCACCTAGAGAAGAAGTCACTATGTCTATGCCATACTTATCCTTGTTATCTATGGCCCACTGAGCGCCTTGCATAACATCCTCTATGTCACCATCACAGCATCCTAGAATGTTGATTAGATAAGCGCCTGGGGCAGCTCCTACGTACCTTAGCCCTGAACCGGGATCAGTTTGACCGCCCCCTGAACCAGCAGCTATACCTGCAACGTGAGTTCCGTGGGTTCCTGAGTCATAAGATGTCGATGGATCCTGCTCTTCATCTGTGAACACTGCATCGAAGAAGGCTATGATTTTCGGATCACAGTCAGCGGGTACTGGTGTTGGTTCTGGATCCAGAGGATTTGGGTCGGGAGGGTCTTCAATACATGTAAATGGATCGTCATCCATATCATTTAGCCCGTCATGATCTCCTCGGACACCGGTGTCCAAGACAGCAATCACTGAGCCAGTGCCATCTAGACCGAAGTTTTCCCAGACGGTATTTACGCCCATATTTGGAACGGCCTGATGCATGTGAGTCTCAGCCAAACCCAAGTCCTCGATCATTACAACTCCCGGAAGGGAAAGTATACCCTCATTGGAAATTGAGTCTAATGGTGCAGTAGCAGAAACTGTATCGAGATATCCGAATCTGAATGTTACATCGGCACCTATGGCCTCAAGTTCTTCAATATCTGAGTCTGTTGGATGGTGGTCATAGTCCACGAAAATCCGTGCACTTCCTTCAGGAGCTCTTCTCCACCAGTCTCTCTGAATTTCTTCGGATTGTTGCATCAACCATTCTAGTCTATCATCAATAGAGTTTGAGTCCTTATCCCTGCTCCATTCAGACCACCAATTCCAATGAGTCTCAGATTCCACACTTAATATCCAATCTCCGTCTGCATCAAAGCCACCTCTACTAGACCTATCCAATGAGATAGATGATGAAGACAGGGGGAGTAGCAAAGTCAACATAACGAGTATCGCCAATGTTGCTCGGCGCCCGGCCATGGATGACGGGACCAACAGTCATGTTTGAGTATTAGGACTAAAATATTCACATATCCATTCTTACGCCTTCATATTCAAAGTCCCAATCTATGATACTCCAGTCTGCTTTCTCCACTGCAGAAATGACGGATTCTATTCCATTTGATGTACATAAAATGCCCACACAACCACCTCCTCCTGCACCCATTGCCTTCCATGCAGCAACAGAACCATCGGCCAGAAGAGGTTCTATCACATTCTTGAATGGCCCATGGATTGAAGAGTCAATCATATCCACTCCAAGACAAACAGTTCTGAGCGAATTAACAACAAAATCTCTACGATCTTGCTGTAATCCACTCGCCATTTCTCTAGCTGCACTCCTAATCATATGAAGTCCATTTTTAACATCGGAGTCCCCATCGATATATCTTTGCCAGACTGGAGTCTGCATTTCTCCTGAAATTCTACTGATTCCCGTGAATACTAATAGGAAGTGCTTTTTCAGCCAATTCTTTGAGGATCTCATTGGCTCGAATGGAATACTCTCTACAGAATCTCCGATAAAAAGAAGATTATTGAAGCCCCCTAGTGCAGAAACCCAATGATCTTGTCTTCCACAAAAATTTCCAGCCTCGGACTCTGAAGAAAACGCCTTCTCCGCGAGAATATGGGGGTTTTCGATTTCCGCTGGATTTGAAAGCGCCTCTAGTGCTACTTGGAGAGCTGAACTGGTACCTAAACCTGAACCTCTTGGGACTGGAAAGCTTACTTTTACATCTGATTGTGGGTTTGCCTCTACGGTTACCCTGAGATTTATTGCGAAGTTTACCACCTCGCCTCCAAAATCGGATGGATATGGGCCCACGTCTGTCCAACCTCCGGCTAAATCTAAGCGAGTCGGGGCTGATACGACAACTGGGGGCTCCATGAGTAGTGCGAACGGTTCTGAGACATGATTTTTTCTAGACCAAAAATATGTGGTATAGTAACCCCTCCGGGAGGTATGGATGTGCGGGTCGCTGAGGCAGTAGCTGCGTTTAGATCAGGAAGACCAGTGATGGTTTTCGACTCAGACTACAGAGAAAGGGAGACAGATCTTCTTTGGCCGGCTGTCTCGGCAACACCTGAAATAATCAGGAGACTTAGGAAGGACTGCGGTGGACTTCTATTTCTTGCAATAGGAAATGAAGTGGGGGAATTGTTAGGTCTACCCTGGCTACAAGATATTCATTCCAATGATAATCTGATAGAGGAAAATCCAGTTCTGGAATACCTCGTTACTAATGACCTACAATACGACTCCAGATCGGCTTTCACCCTATCCCTTAACCATAGAGAAACTTTCACTGGAATTACAGATAGAGATAGATCTCTGACAACACGAAGATTTGGAAAGCTAGTTGAGGAGTTGTTTGAGTCTGGAACCACTGGAAGGGAAGCCATGATTGCATTGGGTTCTGAGTTCCGGACTCCGGGCCATATCCCGGTCTGTAGGGAGTCTCCGGGAGGGTTGTCTTCTAGACAGGGGCATACTGAGTTAGCAGTTTCGATTGCCAGATTGGCAGGAGTAGTGCCTTGTACAATTGGTGCAGAGATGCTGGATCCTAGTGGAGATGGTGCTTTGTCTCTGAAAGAGGCCAGGAATTATGCTTCTGTGAATGATGTTCCCATCATTACAGGTGAACAAATTTCTTCTGCCTTTGATGAAAAGGATTAGGCGGGGTTGCTAACGGGACTGAACCATATGGTCAGGGTCATGGCTGTCGGAATCTTCGACCTGCTTCACGCAGGGCACCTGCACTATGTTGAGCAGGCTAAATCTCTAGGGGATGAATTGGTGGTTGTAATCGCTCACGATGAAACCGTAAGAATGCAGAAACATGAGCCAGTCACTGGCCAGGAGCTTAGGAGAAGAATGGTTGAAGGTCTAAAGCCGGTGGACATAGCGATTGTAGGAAATCCCCCTGGTGTGCCAATTTTCGAGATTTTAGAGGGGGTTTCTCCAGACTTAATAGCATTAGGCTACGACCAAAAGCATTCTATCGATGCTATTAGGAAGGGGCTGGATGATCATGGATATGGACATGTTGAGGTTACCAGAGTGGAAGGCTTGTCCGATGACCTAGATGGAACTAGAAAAATCATTGCTAGGATTTTGGATCTTTGGCCTGGATCAGAGGGTGGACCATACGAGGAGGATTAGTATGTTCACTGGAATTGTTTTGGGAAAGGTCCCAATAATTGATATTGAAAAAAAAGGAGATGTTTTTGCGTTCAAAATTGATCTAGGGGGGTTCGATGAAGGCTTGGAAATTGGGGCTAGTGTTTCTCTGGATGGAGTATGTATGACTGTGGTAGAGAAACTGCCTGGAAAGGTAGTCTTTGATGCTGTAGAAGAGACCTTGGATAGAACCACTCTATCAGAAAGGAAGAGGGGGGACTTCCTGAATGTAGAAAGATCGCTACGAGTCGGGGATGAGTTGGGCGGACATGTCCTATCTGGCCATATCATCTCTGAGGCTGAGATTATAGAAAAGAAGGATCTGGGAGGGGGATTAGATTTACGTATCTCAATATCTGATCAAATTCGTCCATTCATAATGGAAAAGGGCTACATTGGTGTCGATGGTATGTCCCTTACTGTTGGCATTTGTGATAATGAGAGTTTTAGTTTGCATCTCATTCCAGAAACTCTGAGGATTACCACCATTGGGGACAAAGAAGTTGGGGAAACTGTGAATATAGAGATTGACTCGAGGACTCAGGCGATAGTGGAGACAATGCTTAGGATGGGAGACAAAACATGAATCTGGGTGTTGTTTGCGGATCTTTTCATCGTGAAGAGGTGGAGAAGATGTTGAAATTCGCTACAGAAGAGGCTAATTCTAAAAATTGGAAAATTACTGAGGTTGCTTGGGTTCCTGGTTCAATGGAGGCCCCCCTAGCTCTAGACAGGATGCTGGGGAGCGAGGAAATACAAGGGGCTGTAGTTCTCGGAATTATCGAACGCGGTGAAACCGATCACGGCTTGGTAATGGGACAATCTGTAACAAGTTCTGTCATTAAATTACAGATTAAGCACAACAAACCTATAGGGCTCGGAATAATTGGCCCTGGAGCAGCTCCGGAGCACATAGAGCCTAGACTAGAACCTCATGCGAGAGCAGCTGTAGGCGCAGTCGTGGCGATGTCAGAATGATTGCATCATTGGCCTGGAAGCCTCATGGACGGGAGGTCCGTAGAAGTTGCATCCTCCATGTCGTCTACGGTAATAAGGGGTGTCAACTTTCCATTGAAGACTCCTGAAGCGCCAACGTGAAGCGAGAATTTCACAGCCATTGATTCTGGCATATCGGCTATCATGAAGAAATCCATCTCTCCGAAGGTCCAGTAATAGGACTCGAGATTCCCACCCATTGCCTCAATAATTCTCTGTGCTTCTTCCTTCCTTGCCTTACCACCTTCCTGCAATAAGCCTGAGGCACCTTCTCTAGTGTAGTTTCCAGAATACATGTATTTTGGCATACCACGGGCCTGAGGAATGGATATATTACCATTTTCCATTTAGATTAACGATATTAATTGGTCAAATTCGACTGTCAAGATTGAAGAGATGTCTTACATCTCGTGGACTATGCGAGAGGGGGGCCGTAATGTCATAATTGTTGGATCGGGTCCTGCTGGCTACACTGCTGGCCTATATGCAGCAAGGGCGCTTCTTGAACCATTGATGTTCGCAGGATATATGTCTGGAGGGCAACTAATGCTTACTTCTGATGTTGAGAACTTTCCAGGCTACCCCAAAGGAATAGGTGGTCCAGAGATGATGATCGACATGAGGGAACAAGCAGAGAGATTCGGCCTGGAGGTCCATGACAAGAATGTGGAAAGATTGGACCTTTCAGAGCGTCCCTTCAAAGTCTGGGTTGAAGGAGAGGAATTCAGATCAGAATCACTGATAATTTGTACTGGTGCTGAGGCGATATGGCTGGGAGCAAAAGGAGAAGAAAGTCAGAAAGGACGTGGGATTTCGACATGTGCAACATGTGATGGGGCTTTCTTTCGAGATGAGGAAATCATAGTTATCGGTGGAGGGGATTCTGCAATGGAAGAAGCCACTTTCCTCACTAGATTCGCTAGCAAGGTTACAATTATCCATAGAAGAGACGTATTCAAAGCATCAAAGGTAATGATTGAAAGAGCGGAGGCGCATCCAAAAATAGAAATCAAAACATTCAGGCAAGTCAAAGAGTGGCTATCTGACGAAAATGGCCTTACTGGTGCCATTCTGGAAGATCCAAGAGATGGTTCAGAAGAGTCGATTCGTTGTTCAGGAGCTTTCATTGCTATTGGGCACAAACCAATTACAGGATTCTTAGAAGGTCAGTTGGAGACTGATGAAGAGGGTTACCTGGTACATATCGAGAATACTATGACAGCGGTTCCTGGAGTATTTGCTGCAGGCGATGTTGTCGACAAGAGGTATCGTCAAGCAATTACAGCAGCTGGTATGGGTTGTCAGGCTGCAATTGACGCGGAAAGATGGTTAGAGGAGCAGCATTAGTGGCTAGGAGCCTGAGGCAGGCATCCCATGGAGAGAATATGGCCTATACTTTCAGGAAGGATCAATTGGAACGGTACGCTAGGCATCTGGTTCTTCCAGGAGTAGGAGAAGAAGGCCAGTCCCTAATGCTAGATTCATCAGTACTAGTGATTGGGGCTGGAGGACTAGGATCACCTGCACTGATGTATCTAGCTGCTGCTGGTATTGGGAGAATTGGAGTAATGGATCACGATATAGTTAGCTCTTCGAATCTGCAAAGGCAGATTATTCACAGCAATGAGTCATTAGGGCTTTCCAAGGTAAGGTCGGCAGCAAGTTGGATTCGAAATCTGAATGAAGATGTAGATATCATTGAAATTCCAGAAAAATTGACGCGAGAAAATTCATTAAGTATTTTCGAAGATTTCGATGTTATTATCGATGGAACTGATAATTTTGAAACTCGATATCTAATCAATGATTCAAGCGAAATAACCGGAAAACCTTGGGTGTTTGGGAGTATTCATCGTTTCGAAGGACAGGTTTCTACGTTTAACGTAGAAGATGGCCCCAATTACAGAGATTTGTTTCCAGAATCTCCCCCTCCAGAATTAGCACCAAATTGTTCAGAGGCAGGAGTTCTTGGAGTTCTTCCCGGGATAGTAGGCACCATACAAGCTACGGAAGCTATCAAGCTCATCTTAGGAATCGGAGATATTCTACGTGGTAAATTACTCACAATCGATGCACTGACTATGAAAATGAAAACTCTATCTTTTTCCAAGAATAAAAATCGGATAAAGGCCAGTGAACTGGAAAAAAGAATAGGGTCGAGTTTCTCAGAAATTCTACCTATTGAGTTCTTTGAAAGAAAGGCTAGTGGATGGGAGCCATACGTATTGGATGTTAGAACATCTGAAGAAGAGGCTATTTCCAGTATTCGCGGAACTGACTCAAGAATTATGCATCTGGATGTTCCTGTCAGATTGGAAGAATTGCCCAGAGAGAAAGAGATTGTGATATATTGTAGAAGCGGCCAGAGATCAGCTTTGGTGGCTAGATTGCTCGGTGAATCGGGTTGGTCTGCAGACAGGGTATTCAACCTAGTTGGCGGGATAAACAGATGGTCTGAAGAGGTAGATCATAGCATTAATAGATATTAATAGTGGTATTATTCAATTCAGTCTAGTTTTTTAATATGGTAAATTTTTATTATATTAGTATAATTTTAATTTTTAATTTTTTATGTGGTAATATTACTTTTAGTAATTTGTTTTAATGTGGTATTTAAAAAAAAATTATACTAATTTTTTAATATTTACCACAATATACTTCTAAATGTGGTTAAAACTAATTCAGAATCACGAATATTGTTGTACTATGAATATTTGGCAGATGATATGGGAAATGGTAGAAGGGGCATTTGGAAGTGTCCAAGTTGTGATCACCATCAAATTTGGAAAACTAGGAATTCGAAATCTAACAGACTAGACAGAAGTTGCCAAACCTGTGGGAAAAGGATTAGGGCAACTATCAGTAGATCGTCATCTGGCAAGGGGAGAAGTAGGAACGTCGAGATATGGGAGAGGAAAACAAGTGCCACGGTTGAAGAATTGGAGAGAGAGTCAGAAAGAAGGAACAAGCGTGATTTTGAAGACTATCAAAACGAGATACTGGATTCAAATGACTTCACAGAAAAAGAAAAACAGTCCGAATTACCAATAATTTGGGGCCTGGGTTGGATACCCAAGTCTCCTCTCAATTTTTCTGAAAAAATAAAATCAAAAATAGTAAAATCTCAGCTTTTACGATTTATTGCTGAAAGGCATGATGGTTACTTAGAGACTGTTTCTGAATGCCTAGAAAATTCGATCCATATTCCTAAATTCGATGGTGAAAGCTTTCATGAATTCTCAATCTCACTAGTTACCAAAATTGGGAGATTATTGTCTGAGCGCCTAATTAGTCCTGAATTTTCGTCACTAGAGAAAGAAGAGATAATCCCAAGAAGAACCGGTAGCATATACATTGGTAGAAGAAATTCTAGATTTCTGATAGATGTTTCACTATGTTTGAGAAGGATTGCATACAATGCATCCATAACTCTGGATCAAAGGATTCAATGGCAGAGATGGATGGTTAGGACCAGGTTAATTGATGAGCAACTGAAGGAACTATTCACTAATGGTTTGCCCACCCCTGACGGAGGAAGTTTTGGAGGAAAAGGTTTCAGAACAACATGGCAAGAAGGGATTGTTGCATGTGCATCTGCAATGACTAGGGCTGTTGACCTACCACCTGAAGAAAGGCGTAATGCGGACATAGTTGCACCCATGATTAGGGATACTGGTCTCGCCTTAGCAATGGGACAAACTCAGATCGAAATATTATCGGCTCAAATGGGAAAAGCTGGATCATATATGGATGGAGGACACGAAGAAAGTGGGGGCAGGGATCTCCACATAGGGAATTGGGAGAAGGGAGTCCTCCCTCCAACTGCTCCTCTTCCAATCGCTAGTGCGACTACTACTGGGATTGCTCTCGCGGCAAAGCGTCTAGGAATTAGCAGGTTCCATCTAGCTCCCGTGGGAGAGGGTTGTAGTAGTAGTGGAGAGTTCTGGGAAGCCATGAATTTCGCTGGAGTTCGTGGACTCCCAATTTGCTTCATGATTCAGAATAATCAAATCGCTTTGGATACCTTCGCTTTGTCTCAATCTGGAGCTGAGACCTTCGGAGATAAGGGTTATGCCATGGGCATACCATCATGGAGTATAGATGGGTCAGATCCTGCAAGTTTCTATTCTTCCACAGCAGTGGCTAGAGAGTTTTCCATATCTGAAGGGGGTGCAACATTAATTCATGTCGAAACTATGAGAGGCTGCGGTCATGCACATCATCATGATGATCTTTACCTAGGTTCATCCAGTGGAAATCCCCCTGGATATGTAGATAGGAATTTGTTGAAGTATTGGTCAGAAAAGGATCCGCTTCCCAATCACAGAGAATTACTCGTGGAAATGGGTGTTGGAGAAAATATCCTGGATAAAATTCTCAATGAAGAGGGTGAAGCAATAGAGTCGGCTAGAGAAGTGCTAGAAAATATGGAGTGGCCAGAAGGAAATTCGGTTGTAAGAGGGATAACATCACTATATGACGCGCAAAGTCATGATAGTCAAATTAGCAGGATTGGGAATGATTTGGAGATTCCAGAGCCGGTATTAAAACCGGGAGAATACTCCATTGAGTTTTCTGATGCCACAAACTCATGGACATATAGCAGGTCAATTCAGAATGCTATGGCTATACTTGCGGAGGAGTTTGGTGAAGAAATGGTCATCATGGGTGAAGATATGGAAGTTGCAGGAGCATTCGGAATGAATCTTCCATTGAAAGCAAAGGGGCATCAGGATAAGTTGCTAGATATGCCACTTTCTGAGGCGATAATCATCCACTCTGCAACAGGTGCAGCTCTGGGAGGTTTGCGTCCAATTGCAGAAATTCAATTCGGTGGTTTCGCTGCTTTAGCCATGAATCCTTTGGTAAACAATACAGCTCAGATTAGATGGAGATGGGGAGGGGAAGTTCCGCTAACAGTTAGAATTCCATTGGGGGCTAAAACGCGCAGTGGACCGTTTCATGCCAATATGATTGAGTCATGGTTAACAAATGATCCTGGATTAGTGCTGGTTGCTCCTAGTAATCCGCAGGACGCATACGACCTACTTATTGAGTCTCATCACCTCCCTGATCCAGTGATTTTTTTAGAGCATATCGGGCTTTATGGTCTAAGAGGCGGTTTAACAGGTTGGGGGAAATCAATCAATCAGATTGTTGATACAGATAGAGTACGAAATAGAATTGCAAGAGGGGCTAGCTCAATAGGGGTTGCAGAAGTAATTAGAGGGGGAAAGGATCTCAGCATTGTTACATGGGGTTCAATGGTTCATGTAGCCTTAGAAGCCGCAGAATTGATGGTAGAAAAGGACTTAGAGGTAGAAGTAATCGATTTGAGGACGCTTCTGCCGTTTGATCACCAGACCTGTATTAACTCGGTTTTGAGGACAGGTAGAATGTTGGTTCTTCAAGAATCGCAATGGACTGGAGGTTTTGGTCACACCGTTTCAAGCAGGATACTAGAAGAAGCCTTCTGGAGATTGGAGAGTCCACCAGTTGTTGTTGGGGCTCTTGATACTCCGGTGCCATTCTCACCGACTCTTGAAGATCATACAGTGCCTAGTGTTGCAGTACTGGTTAGGCATATTGAGAAAGTTTGTATTTAGGATAGATTCTATTCGATATTAGCAAAGAGTAATTTGCACTGTGTCGCGGGGTTCGGGTGTGGATCAGACGTTGATTGACATTTTTTTTGTTCTCTCGGGTTTTTCTCTGCTTATGGGTGGAGGAGAAGCTCTAGTACAAGGTTCAACAAGAATTTCACAGAATCTAAGTGTCTCTCCTCTAGTTGTTGGGTTTACGGTAGTTGCGGTAGGTACCTCTCTTCCTGAATTGGCTGTTGCTATAGAAGCTGTAAGAACTGATTCGCCCGATCTTGCTATTGGGGGCGTTTTAGGTTCAAATG
>NHHW01000003.1 GCA_002172185.1 Euryarchaeota archaeon TMED173
CTCGCAATATGAACTCCACCTACTATCGCTAGTGATTCTGACAAGTCTTTCTTCAATGAGGTCTGATATCTTGAATTAGCCTGAAAGTTCACTGACCATGGATCGTCGATATAATCCTCCGGAACCTCTTGGTGTTCGAGGAACTCATAATCCCGAAGCATCATTCCCTCCGCGAAGTCATTCATCCGTTCGCTATTCCATCCAGAAGTGAATCTAACAGTGATATCCGTCCCCTTCTTTTTTGAAATAGCCGAGATTAGTCTAGCTCCGATGTTTCTGGCCCTCTTATGGCCTATTGTTTCCTTCTCACCCATGCCGACTAGAATTATATTACATCCAGGCGTCCAAATGGATAACCTCTTCCCTTTCTTTGCATCAAAATCTCCTGATGATATCGCCTCCCTGACCAATCTTCTCTGACTCCTCTCTAATCCAGAGAGGGAGTTGTTAGGCGCCTTCTCGTTTCCTTCAAACAATGGTAGAATCAACTGAGAACCAGGCTCTAAGAATTCACTAACGCTTATTTCCATATTTATACCTAAAAGTCCGATTAATAGATAGTTTACAAACAATTCCTATTGAAAATCACCATTTCAGACTTAATTTACAAGATCGTTACTTTGTATCTTCTCTACCTTTGAATGCAGCAAAGAGAATGCTAACCATACTTAGAATCACAGTAGGCGAGGACAAAGCTCTTTTATCGGTACTCATGAATTCAATACTTGTTTCGTTAACCGGTTCTGAAACCCAAGTCGATGAATCAATGACTCTTTTCTGATATACAAGAATGAAGTCTCCATTTCCAGAAGAGATCGGAGCATTCCCGAAATTCAGGATCACATTAGTGCTATTCGTTGCATTTACTCCAAAGCCACATCCTGGTATGGAGTAGTTGAACCCCAAATCATCACCCTGACAAGAAATTCCGTCGGGACGATCAACTCTTGGCATCCAAACCTCCCCATCCTCAGAAATATAATTCAGCGTTACATTGGAAGTACTTGCTCGACCAAGATTCGATATGTCGATTTCTACTGATTTGCCATCAACCACGAGTGAGTTCACTACCAACCTAGCCCTCCAAAACCAGACATTATCGATCAGGTACTTCATCACCTCAAGCTCTTCATCCAATCTTTGTGATAATGGCTCAATTGTGCCTAGAAGAAACTGCTCATCATCAGTCTCGAAAGTGAACGTAGGGTAACCCATCACCCCATACCCATAATCTCTGCTAGTCCCGCAGTTTGGGTAAAGGCCCTGATTTGCATTTCTAATCGGTATTTCTGAGATATTTGAATTCACATCGTCCCTAATTGAATGATATAGTTCCCAGTCCGATGGTTGCTCAGGCCATTTTCCCCAAGGGTATAGGATAATCCAAACCCCTGTATGCATCGTGACGTAAAGGTCGGCATCGGGAACTTCTGCATTCATGTATATCGAGTTCGCAAGAGTTTCTGATTCACTGAATGCACTAGAGCCTGGCTGAGTTGTAGGGCATGTATTCCAATAGTGGTCGTAATTACGGTTAAGATCTACTTGATTGACGTTCCACCTCGTATCGAAATCATTCCCATCCGCATTCAGCATTATTAGAATATGCAGCTCTGTATTTGCGAGAAAATCGATGATGCCCTGTTCTCCATCAGCCCAACCCTCGATGTAATACTCCGCAGTAAGGAATGCTAATTCTGTTCCAAGATGCTCATTCCCGTGATGTCCTCCATCGATATACACCACTTCCTTGTTTGTCCCATCTGGCTTGAGATCGCCAGTACTCCAATCAGAAATCTGAAGCATCCAGAGATTTCTTCCAAGTTCTGTTTGCCCTACAACTAGGAGATTTACTATGTCCGGATGTTCATCTGCCCAAGCATTCAGATCTAGAGTAAGAGTTGCATAGGAGTGATACCAATGTTCTTGGACAATATCCGGTTGACTGATTTGGGAACTGACGATTGGCGATGCCGACAATATCGTCAGAGAAGACACCAAAGCCATCACCAGTAAGCGGCGCATAGCGCCGCTGAGGAAGTCATATACTACAACGATTCTCCCTTGCTGATCGAAAGATCAGAGAAGTGACACGCGACAATCTTCGCTGCAATCATGGCCGCACTGAACTGCGTCAATGTTCCTTCTCTATCTGGCACAATCTCATTTACATCCGCCCCGATTACTTTGCCTTTTACGGAAGAGAAAACCTGCTCCAGTATCTCCACTGACCCCCAGTGACTAAGTCCGCCAGGGACAGGAGTCCCTGTTGAGGGTACAATCGAACCATCGAGACCATCCACATCAAAGGTTATCCAAACCGGACCTTCAATTTCAGAAATCTCAACCAAAAGATCCTGCCAGTTTGAGGTTCCACGGCTAAAATTGAACAGGTCCCTTGCGAACCATGTCTGGATTCTTCCATCATTTCTAATGATATTTTCTTCTTCAGTACTGTATGCTCTTACGCCGATTTGAATTACCCTGCCTACTCCCAAATCTAGACATCTCCTGATTACAGTCCCATGAGAAAATCGCTCTCCGTTCAACTCATCCCTAAGATCGGCATGAGCGTCAATCTGAACAATTGTCAGATCAGAAAGATTCGGAACCAACTTTCTCTCCTCGATAGCTTCCACGATTGGTAGCAGAATTCCGTGCTCCCCCCCAAGTACTAGGGGAAAACTCCCATCTATCATCCACTTTCCTACATATCCTCTAATTGAGTCCAGTTGCTCCCTCAGAGTGGGAGCATTGGACGACCACGGCTCAGCAGTATGGATATTGAAACCGCAGGGTAGGTCCTCATCCAGAATCGGATCATTCAACTCTACCTGCGAACTAGCATCTATACATGCTCTTGGACCTAATTGGGTACCCTCGCCATAGCTAGAAGTCAGCTCTAGTGGAATCTGTAGAACGATCACATCCCATGGCCCGGAGAGGGACTCTTCAAGTCCTAGAAAGTTGGATGGCCCCTGTTCCTCCATGTCAATTCGAGTAGATGTTATAGATTAACCACTTCGGGAGTTTTTTCGACATTTTTTGATCATTTCTCAAGATGTTTGAAATAACCTCGGCATGCATGGAGATATGGTGGGGAGATGGGACTAACATTAGCACAGCTTACTCAAGCCATTAAGAGTAAGGTGGATATTTCGATGGAGACAACCGTCGCCGAGTCAATAGCCGAGCATGCGCTCGGCTTCTTCGGCTTCTCAAACAGGATAATCGACAATGCCCTAGAACCAACCGATAGAAACCTGTTCTATCAGCTTCAGGATTATGATCTACTTACCACCGAATCAGAAGAAACCACTCTCTGGGACGGTAGAGAATGGCGAATTCATTATTGGAAGTTCAAACCTAACGCAGAGAACTTTGCTAATTTGGCATCTGGTGACAGAGATAAGAAGGATGATGACCCCTATGCAGACATCTATGATGGAATGCCCGCGGGACTTTGGAGAGAGAGATCTGGTGTTGATGATGACTATGAGGAACCGCTATTCTGATGGTGTCAATAAAGTCGGGAATTATTTGAAATGCTCGAGTGTCGAGAGAGTATCATGGGCAGAAGTTTCGCAGTTTTTGTTGTCTTCTCATTGCTAACTATTAGCAGCTCTTCTTCTATGGTCTGGGGTGATGGTGGTCAGCCAAATAGTTGCCAGGTTCTCGTGGATTGGGGTCAGGATTGGCAAGAGGGAGAATCTGGTGAACTAGAACCTTCTATTCTCCATAGATATAGGGTAGTTTTTGAGCCCGAATTCACAAACGGATCCACTCCCACTATTGTCAACTCTACAATTCAGCATTTCAGAGGTGAAACAGAGGTTTCTGAAGGGGACTACTCGATTTTCATTGCTGGAGGGGAAGTCGAATTTATTCTACCAGAAAAACCAATTTTCGGAGACTCTATTTCAATCTCTTTTTCTAGTGCAGATACTCACTGTTCTAGGACAATTAATGTGACAAACTGGAATCAACCTATTTCTGATCATGAGGTAACTAGGGAGACCAGTTGGGCAACATTGGGAGTTGACGATGAAATGCAAGGAATTACTTTCGATGGACGAGGGTGGCAGAAAAGAACAGGAAGTATTTTGCAATCAAGCGAACTGGGAAATGGCTCCCTTTCAATCAATTTAACTGACAATTCCCAGGGAGCAGTTGCTGACCTAGAACTTGATAGAATTTGGCTGAATGAATCATACGACGGTATGGAATTAATTAGTCAAGACTTTGAGATGAAAGGATTCGGAGAACTTTCGATATTTATCGACGAAGGCTCAGAAGGAGCAGTAATTGATGCATTAGTAAGCGATGCATATATTCTAAGATCATTCAGAGATGGAAAGATCTCGGAGAGAATGAGATTTGATGGAAATGGTTGGATTTCAATTAATGGTGGAGACAACGAAAGCTCTGATGGAGTCTATGGCGAAGTATTCAAGCTATATTTCGAGACGTGGGACGACGATGGTTTCAGAAGGCTTCAGGATATCCAAATAGAGGCTAATGCCTCAGCAAGAATTTCCGGTCCCGGCGAATCCTTCTCCTTCGAACTCGATGATCTAATTCTAAACGAAAAGTGGGAAGAAGGAGTACGGACTGACCAGCTCTACAGAATCTTCGGTAGTGGCGAATTCGACTTTATTGCATCCGAATCTCCGTATATTGTGATGAATGGAACCATTCCAGTGATTCATATCCAATCAGAAGGTGGAGAGGCAGTCTCAGATACTACGATTGTCGATGGCACCTACAGTGGCGACGTCGAAGGCACCTTCGGACTTGTAAGGAAGATTGAGGAATCAGGCATTTTTGAGAATGACACTGGGGTGCCTTTTGAGGCAGACAAGATTAGGAATGAGTTCTGGCTGAATGTTTCCGCCTTACCATTTGGCCCAATTGATCAGGAATTTGGGGCTGAGCACAATTTGACTTACGAATATGTAGTACCCCAGGAAGACTGGCTCAATAGGACGATTCGTTACACATACGTCGAGGATAATGGAACTGTGGAAGAGGAATACCCAGAAAACTCCCCCATAATTTACAATGCAGAAGCTCCAGAATCTACTGCGATTTTCTCTAATCATATTTCACGTGAAACAGGCGCTTGTCCTCAGATTCTAACTGGGGGTGACTCATTCTCACTTCTTGGAAATATGGAAATGATTCTTGACGTCTCAGTAGATGGATTTAGGACAGAAACAATTGATGGCCATCAAGTTTCTGTGTCTGAGTGGTTTGGAAACTATGGTGACGATAGTGCAGCAAATGGGACCATAATAAATGAGGGTCCACTTTCTGGTTTGCTTCATGAGGTCAGCAGGACCGTCAATGTAGGGTTTGGAAGCGACGATCAAGTTTCATTTGTGGAGAATCAGAGGGTGGATAGAATACTCTACCCCACAATCGTAACTTTCGACGAAAACACGCCTCCCGCACTTTCTGTAGATGCCGAATCATCAGTTAGGTTCCGCGAAGGAATTCTGACAAATGAGGGCGGAACTGCACATCTTGAGGTGACCATATATGATCATGATACCGATACAAAGTCAGTTAACGTAGACTTATCCTTTATTGGCCTTGGAATCGTACCACTTTCCGACTCCGGACTGTATGGTGACCAAGTAATCCATGATGATATCTGGACTACCAGAGTTTCTCACGATGGATTGGAATTTGGCAACTTTCCCATTACTGTGACAATGCAAGACTATTGGGTAACAGTGGAAGAGGAATCTACTATTGTGATTTCAAACGCACCTCCGAGAATGCTTCAGCTCGAATTCTCTCCAGATAGCTCGTTCAGAGATGAAATAGTAAATCTAGATCTGATTGCCTTCGATGGGCATGGCCTCAGATCTGTCTCTGTAGATCTCCAAGGATTCGGTGGCGGACTAATTAATCTTCAAAGGGAAGGGGACTTAATCTGGAATTGGGAACAGGAAGGGATTTCCATAACTAGTACGGTAGAAGCTTGGCACGGGGCCTTCTCCATACCCTCTTCCATATCTCCCGGGAGACAGAGTATCCCCATCATTTTGGAGGATAATGAGGGAGGTTCGGTTTCCACCCACTTCCTTGCAGGTGTCCCCCCGGGATCTCATTCACGCATGGCAGAGAAGTTAACCATCGGAAATTTGCCTCCTTCGATTTCTAATCTTTCAATAATGGTAGATGGTTTGGAGTCCGAGTATATTGTCTCTCCATTTTCGGGGGCCCCAATCGAGCATACGTTGGAGGTATCAGTTTCAGATTACGACGGCATTTCTTCCGTGCAAGCTAAAATTGGTCGGCTCGCCCCAATTGGGCAATCGGAAGATTGGATTCTCATGTTTGATGATGGAGTCGGTTCTGATAGACATGCGAATGATGGCGTATTTTCACTCTCATTCTCAGCTAGACAGTCATTGAGTGAGGGAGAAATGAGCATAATGATCAGAGCAACCGATGTTTTCCAGTCAATTACCGAGGAAGGGGACCAAATCAGACAAGTCTCCATTGAAAAGTCACAACAGTCATCTTCTGGTCCTTCTTGGTTCGCAGAGAACTCGACTGAGTTTCTACTGGCATCTATCTCAATTCTATTGCTTATCGGAGTAGGCTCACTATTCTACATTATCAGAAATTCCGAGCTTGAGTAGTAATTGGTGCGAGTGCCGGGATTTGAACCCGGGTTCCCACGTTGGCAACGTGGGGTGATAACCGCTACACTACACTCGCGCTGATACTTGCAGTCAACTTTTGTTTTTCTAAGCGTCGGTAGGGACGAACAATAGTTCAGACAAGAGTTCAGTAATCAAATCTCTAGTTTCCCTGTAAATCTGGATATCCTCTCCTATCGGGTCTTGAAGGCCCAAGTCCTTGTCTATCGGCAAGTTTGGACAACTTACCCCGCATCCCATGCTGATTATCTTATCAAACTCCTCAGATTCTATAGAATCAATTGATTTGGGATGCAATCCTAATGTTTCGATACCAATTTCCTCCAACACAGTTAGGGCATTTTCTGCAACCCCCCTGTCCTCTGGCGGGTGAGTCCCAGCAGAGGAAGCATCATGTCCCATTTCCCTAGCTATCGCCTCTGCCATCTGACTCCTGCATGTGTTCCCCACGCAAACGAAAAGGATACGCATAGATATCCCAATGTGTACAGATTAATTAATCGAACCAATTGAGAATATTTTCAATATTTGGCATAACAACAATTCAATAGCGAATCCATTTACCGCAATACAATGGCAGAGTCACCTGTATCGCATCACCCTTCTGGGACGAGCCAACAAAACGAGGAAAATGCTTCTAATGAGCAAAGAGCACAGATGGAACAGGCATATCAGCAGATGCAGAGAAAGATGCGAATTAGTAAGATGGATGAACAGATTAAGCACAAAATCATGGTACTTTCCGGCAAGGGAGGGGTTGGAAAGTCCACTGTAGCAACTGGTTTAGCTCTGTCTTTAGCCAAGATGGGAAAAAAAGTCGGCCTAATGGACATAGACATCACCGGCCCGAATGTCCCAAAGATGCTAGGTCTAGAGGAAGCAGACTTGAATGTTGAGGAGGGTCAGATTCATCCTGCAGATGGGCCCTACGGCCTGAAGGTTATCTCCATGGCATTTCTCTTGGAGGATCCCGATAAACCCGTTATCTGGAGAGGACCGATAAAGTTGGGAGCAATACAGCAATTCATTGGAGATGTGGCTTGGGGAGAATTGGATGCTCTAATTATCGACTTCCCCCCCGGTACAAGCGATGAGCCACTTACTGTTAGTCAGAGTCTTCCTGGGATTAATGGAGTTGTGATAGTAACCACTCCCCAGGAGGTCGCTCTTCTTGACAGTAGGAAGTCGATAAATTTTGCAAAGACCATCTCAGTACCAGTTTTGGGAGTTGTAGAAAATATGAGTGGTTACAAGTTGCGAGGAAAGTCAGAGCCAAACTCAATTGTTTCGTTATTGAGTCCAAACGGCATTCATGAAGAATGTAAAGCAGACAAAGATGGAAACTGGGAGATTACTCTGGATGTCTTCAAGTCAGGCGGCGGTAAGGAGGCATCAGTTGAGATGGGAGTGCCATTTCTGGGAACTCTTCCATTCGATCCAGGGATTGTTAGGGGCGGAGATGATGGCGTACATAGGATAGTGGCAGATCCAGAAGGTGAAACCGCGCAGGCATTCCAAACAATTGTGGATAACACACTCGAACAACTTGATAGCGGTACAGAACGTACATTAAGGATAATTTGAGCTGCTGCTTCAGCGTCGATTTGATGAAATAGACTCTTCCCCATTAAGAACAATGGTGGCCGAAACCAGCATTTACATCACGTGGATTTCTGGCGCCATTCTTATTACTCTAGCAATGATGCCATTCCTCAAACCCCCATTTGCCAAGATTAGCTCTGATGGTTTCATAGACATGTTCAGAAGATACTGGGCACACATGTTAGTGGTATTTTCTGTATATCTCTGGAAGGATTTACTTGATGGCCTGGATAGAATTCTTATGGCTAATACCCAGCTAGATACGACCTTCCTAGTTTATGCAATAGAGGGAGATGCAGTCCTTTGGGTACAGGAGGCGCTTAGGAATGATCTATTGGATGTAGCAATGACCCATTTCTACGTCATGGGATTCATGACAGCAACATTCTCCTCATTCATTTTCACTATTTATTTTGATGATAGACATATGGCGGATAGAGTATCTCTTTCGATGTTCTGGGTCTACATACTTGCCATACCATTCTACCTATTCTTGAATGTGAAGGTCACTGGAAATTACATCGAGGGAATGGAGACTATCGCATATGACCTGACTCCAGAGATACATAACTGGTTCAACAGGATAGATCCATTCACCAATGGGATGCCGAGCTTACACATCGGCCTCCCATTTGCCATCTGGCTTACTATGCATAGATGGGATGAAGATGGAAGGTGGAAAAAATTCCGAGGATTTCTGATCTCATTCATTTTGCTGACCTCAATTGCAATTGTTTACCTTGGAATACACTGGTTTGTAGATATAATTGGAGGAATGGTAGTGGGGATACTAGCAGTCAATCTGACTTCAAGAACTCATAAGCCAGTCTGGAAATTTGCTGATGAGAGGCTGTTCACCAGAAGACTAGCAAGGACATTGGATAATCCCAAGGGAGCAATGAGATACGTAAGAGAATCCGTAGTGTCAGTTTTCGACCCAATCAGGGAACCAGGAAAGAAACAGACTGGAGCTTTGATAATGGGGCTGTTAATCCTCACCGGCTCAGTCCTCCTGTGGGACGTAACTCATCAAAGGATCTCAATAGAAGAGGCAGAATCTCCTACCTCAGCATCTGGATCTGGAGACTGGCTTGTCTGGGTGGAAGAATCTGAAAGAGGCGTGGACATAACCTCTAGCAACGTAAGCTCGGGAGAAAACAGGAGCATTGGTGGCCAGGGATGGGGAGTCGCCCCAAGGATAGTATCATCAGGAGGTTGCTTCGTTTTATTCGGTGATTTCCGTGCCGATTACTTCGAGCATAATCAGGACACAGGCCTGCTAAATCCGGTCTTTAGGTACGACTCAGATTTTCCTATAACGGATCTAGCAATAACTACAGATTCGAATGGAGAAAAGAAATTAGCTGTACTTTTCGAAAATGAACTTAGAATCATTAGCACAGCGGTAAACTCCAGCAACACCCAAATCATAGAAGCCAACTCAACGGTAGTTGCTTCTTCTGGTTCACTTGTCGGCTTTTCGGAAAATTCTGAACATGGACCTTACGTGAATCTGACCTCCATAGAATCCAATCTGACCATTTCAATCTCTCTCGACTCTACTACTTCAAGCAGAATTGAGCAGTCTATTGTTGATTCAGGAGTAGTTTTAGATTTCCATAACTCCACAGTAGTTGAACTGGAAATGGAGAATAATTGGCTAGTCGCCACTGTAGATCTAGGGCCGTTTAATCGTACAATTCTTGTCGACACCCTCTCAATAAATCAGACACTAATTTCGAATCCACGTTGGGACTCATCCTCTCCAACTATAGGGGATGGAAAGGTTGCATTCCTTCAGGTGACAAGGGATGACTTATTCTTAGTAGGCCAGAACTCCGATAGAAATAATGATGTTTACATCCATGACTTATCATCAGGAGAAACTCAGCAGTATACCTTCGATGAAAATATCGATCAATCTCAACCTCAGATTCTGTATGATAAATTGGCTTACATTCAGATCAATGAACAAGGTGCCAAAGAACTGCAACTTTACTCACTAACCGATACTATCGAACCCCGAAACTCAATCCTTTTACAAGCCTCAATATTGGCTCTAATACCCTTGTTGTTCTTATGGGCTCTACAGTCTTATGGAACCGGGCAAAGAGTCACTCAGCGAGTCTGAACATCTCATCTAGGCTCCTAGAGGCTCTATCCAATGTGACCTCATCTATTTCTACAATCTGGTTCGGTCTAGGATTTATTAGTGCCTGCAGAATATCTTCCAATTGCGTTTTCTTCATGTGTCTACACATCACGCAGGTCCCCATTAGGTTCAGATGGTCCTCCGCTTCAGCTAGAACTCTATCAGCTGTCCCGCACTCGGTTATCAGCATCAGGTTTCTCTTCCCCTTTCTAGCTAAACTAATTGCCTCGTTCATCAATAACTCACTACTGCCAATAAAATCGCTTTCTGCAAGAACATCAGCATCGCATTCTGGATGACTGAGAACTACTAGATCTAATCCATTGTCATGCATATTCTTCTTCCAGGTTTTAATTTTTCGACCGGTGAATTCTGCGTGAACTTCGCACTCTCCATCGTAGACTATAACCTCTTTCTTTCCCTCAAGTGAATTCTGAAGGTGCTTTCCCATGAACCGATCAGGAACAAATATCAGTTGATCACCAGGTAATTTTTCACATATTCTTTGGTAATTGCTACTAGTAACGCAAACATCACACTCAGCCTTAACAGCAGCACTTGTATTGATGTAGCATACAACAGGAACTCCCGGATATTTTTCTTTCAAAGCAATCACATCTTCAGCATCAATACTGTCACTAAGTGAGCAACCTGCATCAGGAGAAGGGTGAAGAATTGTTTTATTGGGGCTAACAATTTTTGCTGTCTCGGCCATGAATCTGACGCTAGAGAATAGAATTGTTTGTTGCGGAGCGTCTCTGGCTTCTTTGGATAGAGCATAGCTGTCTGCCACGGAATCCGCCACGCCATAGGTGATATCGGGAGTCTGGTAAGAGTGCGCAATAAGGAAAACGTCATTCTCTCTTTTCAATCGATTAATTTCCATTGTCATAGGAGCTAGCGATCTACAGACTTCAATACTCCACCTCATAGGCTGCTTAATTGCAAATTGAAGTCTCTGTGCTTCTTTCTCAATCTCCTTTTCAGAGTAGCCAAAAGTCCCGACTAATCCACGCGGCAGAGGAGCAGCTGGCAGGTCTATGACCATGTGAACATCCTATCCTCGAGGTGCAACCGCTTTCAAGTCATCTAGCTTCGGAGCTCCATGGCCGATGCGACGACACTAATGTGGGAACCCGGAGAAGTACTGCATGAGGGGGCAGAGGCCACTGTAACTGAGGGTTTTTGGTTGGGCAGGAAAGCAGTACTCAAATCTCGTAGGCCTCGAAGTTATAGGCATCCAGACTTGGATAGGAGACTAACAAAACAAAGATTGTCTGTAGAGGCCCGAGTTCTCTCAAAACTTTCTATATCGGGATTCCCGTGCCCTTCTATTATCCATCTAGATCAACAAAACTCACTTATTCTTATGACCAAGGTAGATGGGATGCCATTATACGATTCACTAAAGTCAGGTGATGCTAGTTCCAATGAACTCAGGGATTTGGGCTCTCTGATTAGAAGGCTGCATATCCATGGAGTTTCACATGGCGATTTGACTACCCACAATGTCATGATCTCAGAAGATGGTATTCTATTTCTCATTGATTTTGGACTTTCTAGACAGTCACCAGAACTGGAACACATGGGTCTCGATCTGCAGGTTCTAAACGAATGTCTCGGAGCCAGCCATTCTACCATATTTAATGGGATTGAAACAGTTTGTGAGGGATATCTAAGCGAAGGAGGTTTCAGTAATTCTGAGAGCGCTGATATCGTCATAGATCGCTTCAAAAAAATCACCAGTAGGGTAAGATACCATGGATAGCGATCAGATGGAGTTATTGTTCGCAACTGGAAATAAGCATAAGATAGAAGAGGCAAAAGAAATTTTTTCTAACTTCGATCTTAGAGTTTCCCAGCTAATCATAAATGGAAAAATTCCACAGCTTATCGAACCGCAGACAGATAGTATTGAAGAGGTCTCAAAATCAAAGATTAAGCAAGTTAGAGAAATTATCGTCGGGACAAGATTCGAGGGATCAACAATTTTGGTTGAGGATTCGGGACTTTTCATAGACTCACTCGGAGGATTCCCCGGTCCCTATTCTTCGTACATCAAGGAAAAAATCGGTCTAAGCGGGATTTTACAACTATTGAGAAACAGCTCTTCCAGAGAAGCTCAATTTATGGCCGCTGCAGCAATTAATTATGATGGAAAAACCACATTTGCAGTAGGAACATGCAAGGGCACGATATCTTCCCACATCAAGGGCACAGATGGATTCGGATACGATCCTATTTTCATCCCAAATATAGGAGATGGCAGAACTTGCGGGGAGCTCTCAAACGAAGAAAAATCCCTTATCTCTCACAGGAGTATGGCTCTAAAGGAGGTCGCCAAACTCCTAATCTCCCGTCAAAGTGAATAGAAGGGCTCTTCCGTGTACAGTGCATAATGGTCACCGCAACCCGACTACTTTTGATTACTATGACAGTCGCATCAGTCCCACTTTACTTCGTATTCATTCTTCCTGAAGATCTCCTGATTCAGATTGCAGGCGCAGTAGTAATACTTCTATTGATCTCATTGATACTCTTTACGGGAAGACCTTCGATCCCGAATCGAAAGAAGGAAACAGTAGAAATCAAGGAAGATACAGTCTTTGCAGATGTTGAACTTCCCCCACCCGTAATTTCAGATGATTCTGTAAGCCAATCCAGAGAATCTAAAGTCAGAAGAAGCCGTAGGAGAAGTGCAATCCAGGAATCTAACCCTGCTGAAAATCTACCTCCTTTGCCCATATCTGATAACGCTGTATCACTGGAAAATGCTACTCCGCCCGACTCATCGTCCGTTGAATCAATCGAAGGAGTGGCAAAGGTTCACGTGGCTAAGGTTGATCCTGAGCTAGAGGCTGAAGCAGAGGTCGACCGTTATCTAGCCCAACAGAGGGAGAGAAGATCAATCTTCAGAGATAGATTACACAAAGAACGGCGCCAAGAGATGGCAAATAGGTTGGCAGAAAAGGTGAGGGAATGGGGCGATATAGAAGACGGTGAGGATCTTTCAACCCTGGTAGGAATTCCTGGGCACGGCTTAGCAGTAATGTATGAGCCCGAAAATCCGGATCCAACAATCCCCCAAGGCATAACATATGTTAGAATTGATGACGAGAGAGTTCTAAAAATTAGGATTTCTCTGGATTTCCCACAGGATTTGGATACCTCCATAGTTTCGGGAAACATCCCCGAGCTCATGGGGGATCCTCCGCTCCCAAGTCCAATAGATTCTCAAATGCCGCCACTACCTCTTCCTGACATGCCCCCCCCAGTTACTGGGAAAGAAAATAGATAATGATACGTTCAAGCGGTATCCCCTACTCGCAGTAGTATGTCAGAAGGAGTACTAATTGTTGAGGATCTTCCTGTACAGGGTTCTAGCCCGAATGGAGGGGCTATTTCCCTTTGGACACTCAACCGTCCCGATAAGCTAAACGCTCTAAATTCCGATTCTCACATAGCGATCAAAGAGCAATGCTTACGAGTTGAGTCCGATGATAATATTCGATGTGTAGTGATAAGAGGATCACCTCCGCCTATTCCTGAAGGGGGTGCGAAACAGAAACCTCCAGCATTTGCAGCGGGGGCCGATATCTCAGAATTCTCGGAAAAGGGATCAGAAGATGTCCGACCCTTCTTTGATGATAATGCTTGGGAGGCAGTCTGGAACCTTACAAAGCCAACTATAGCAATGGTGGATGGTTTTGCACTTGGAGGCGGTACTGAGCTAGCACTTTCTTGCGATATTAGAATAGCATCAGACAGATCAACATTCGGTCAGCCTGAAATTAATCTAGGCCTGATTCCGGGCGGGGGCGGGACGCAGAGACTATGCAGATTGATCGGTTATGGAAAAACTATGGAAATTGTACTTTCTGGTGGTATGGTATCCTCAGATGAAGCATTATCTTCCGGCATCGTGAATAGAATCGTGCCTTTCCAAGAACTTGAGGAAGTAACAATGAATTTGGCAGAGGAAATTTCTCGAAAGTCACCATATACAATTAGAGTAGCCAAAAGGGCAGTAAGAGGGGCTTTGGACCTACCATTCTCCGAAGGAATCCTAATGGAGAGATCTGAGTTTGTTGCCCTGTTTGACACCGAGGATAAAGAAATCGGAGTTTCGGCTTTCCTCAATAGAAATGAAGCGAATTGGCTAGGGCGGTAATTTGGGTTACAATCCATTTCCTATTGTGCCCATAGCATCACTTTCCCTTGTCGGATCAACCAATATCCAATCCGATTTTGATCCTGCAATCACTAGCTCATCCTGAATTTCCCTGATCCTGGCCAGATTTTCCAAATAGTGATCAATCCTCTTTCCGTTGTGCTTCTCTCTATTTGCAATCATTCCTCTATGCCTGTCCTCACTTGTAATGTATAGGACGACCCCTACTGCAACACCACCGGACTTCTTCCAAGCCTCAATTATCTCATTGTTTGGGAAATAATGCACTCCTTCAAGAAGTAAATCAGTACCTTTTGTTTTAGCCCTATTAATTACTGCATCAATACCCTCAGAGACCGCCTCGATTGTCTCCAACCAATCTTCTTTAGCAGAATTACCTGCATCCTCAAATGAAGATCTATGCAGAGAAGGCCTCTCTTCGTTTGAGAAACTCATTCTCAGAACCTCCCTAATAGTATCCGTTGCAGCAGTCTTACTGAATCCAAGACTAGATGCCAATTTGGCCGACATCGTAGATTTGCCAACTCCGCTTGTACCAGTTATGATAATTAGTCTGGGAACAACCATTATCTCAACCTCAGCTCTGAATAGATTTTGTCTCGAGAAACTCTTCTAATCCGTGAATCCCCAACTCCCTTCCTAGTCCAGATTTCTTGTATCCTCCGAAAGGAGCAGTGACATTGAATGCTCCACCATTGATACTAATCTGCCCAGTTCTCATCTTTCGAGCGACTCTCATAGCCCTATCCAGATCTTCGGACCAGACTCCCCCAGAAAGTCCGTATTCAGAATCATTTGCAAGTGACACAGCCTCCTCCTCATCAGCATATGTTGTTACAGATAATACAGGCCCAAACACTTCTTCTCTGAAAATAGTCATCTCAGGAGTTACGTCAGCAAATACGGTGGGCCTGACGAAGAACCCCTTGTCTAGCCCATCAGGCATCCCTTCCCCACCAGCTACGAGGGTGGCCCCTTCCTCCATCGCACCAATAATAAACGAGGAAACACTCTGCTGCTGTCTCTTTGAGACCATAGGGCCACATCGAATTCCTTCCTCCATAGGATCTCCAACGGAATATCTGGAAATCTTATTCGTAATTATTTCCAACACTTCATCTCTTTTATTTTCTGGAATTAGAAGCCTAGTTAATGCAGAGCACTCCTGTCCAGAGTTTCCAAAACATGAGTAGATTGCCGAGGCAGAAGCTCGTGCGATATCAGCATCTTCCAGAATGATGTTAGCGCTTTTCCCCCCTAGTTCAAGTGACACTCTCTTCACACTTGGAGCTGCCAGTTCTGACACTCTCACGCCAGCATTCGTAGAACCAGTGAAACTAACCATGTCTACTTCCGAGTGTCTAGCAAGAGACTCTCCGATCTCTCTGCCATGCCCTGAAACTAGATTGAAAACTCCTTTCGGAAGCCCGATATCATCCAAGATGTCAGCTAGAGCAAAGGCGTTTAGAGGAGCCTCTTTTGATGGTTTTAGGACCATAGTGCACCCAGCTGCAATCGCCGGAGCAACCTTTCCAATTATTTGATGCAGAGGAAAATTCCAGGGTGTAATCATAGCTACAACTCCAATCGGTTCCTTTACGATTAACGAATTCCTGTTTCGCTCCTCCCAATCGAAATCTTCGAGTATTTTCGCATAAGATCTAGCAACAACTCTTGGCGTACCAACCATTGCCATCCTTGAGTACTCAATGGGAGTCCCAACCTCTTCGGTAATTAGCTTGGCAAGATCCTCCGTCCGATCTTTGATAGCTAATGAGAGACTATTTAGATAGCCAGATCTTTCCTCAACCGATGCTTCAGACCATCCCAGGAAGGCCCTGCGAGCAGCATTTACAGCTAAATCAATGTCCTCTTCTTTACTTACTGGGACTGAACCAATCTTCTCCTCTGATGTCGGGTTGATTACATCTATCACCTCTTTACTACTGGCCTCTTTCCACTCGCCGTCGATGTAATTCCGCTTTCTGTCGTCCACGAGCTACCCAAACTGTATTGTCTTAAGATGTTCATGCATTTCAATAGTAAAACCCCTTCTCGGTAGTCATGCCCGTTTCTATGGAGATACTAGATGGGGGGGTGGGATTGGTAACCTTGTCCCCCGAAGCATCGAGAAATACCTTTTCAAAACAAAATTTTACTGCTATTTTAGTAACCTTGGAGGAACTCATGGCAAATGAGAAATGTAGTTCAGTAGTACTCACAGGTTCAGGCAGATTCTTTTCAGCTGGAGGTAATATAGATGATTTCTCAAAAGGAATCGAAGAAGGAAACATTGGGCACATTGTCAAAGAAATGACAGATAAGCTACATCCACTTCTGCAGAAGATTAGAACTTCAGAAACTATATTCATTTGCGCCATAAATGGATCTGCAGCAGGCGGAGGCCTGGGACTTGCACTTTCATGTGACTATAGGATATGCACTCCGGATGCCAAACTTGCATCGGCATTCTTCAGACTCGGACTCTCTCCAGACGGAGGGATGACTTGGCTTCTTCCCAGACTCGTTGGAAATCAAGAAGCAAAGAGATTCTTCTTCAACTCAGAAATTTGGTCCGCTGAGAAGGCTCTAAAATCGGGAGCAGTAGATGAAATTATAGAGGAAGTAAATCTCATCGAAAGGGCTATTGAAATTGCAAGATTGTGGGGGGGCTGGTCCGAGAATAGTAGGAGGGGGACCAAGCAACTTCTTGATGCATCCACCTCGACGTTTTTCGAGACGCAATTACAATTTGAACAATCGCTGATGATTTCATCTTCTATGAGCGAAGATTTTGAAGAGGGAGTCAGAGCATTTTTCGATAATAGGGATCCTCTCTTCAGGAAGCCGGAGGAAGAATAGAATGTATCGAAGACTGATAGTAATGCGTCACGCAAAAAGTAGTTGGAAAGAACCGAATCTTGAAGATCACGCCCGTCCATTGAATAAAAGAGGGATCAAAGACGCCCCAAGGATAGCTGAAGAGCTCTATTCCAGGGGATGGATTCCTCATCTGATACTGGTGAGTAGTTCCCGAAGAACCATGCAGACTCTTGAGATGATGAAAAATAGATTCGGAGATTTGCCATCAGAAGTTAGACCGGGCATTTACCATGCGTCCCTATACGACCTGCTGAATGAATTGGAGGACATGGTCAAAAACGGGACTACTATGATCTTAGGGCATAATCCAGGATCTGAACTTCTAATCAATAGTCTTTCAGGAAAATGGACTAGATTACCCACTGCTTCAGCAGCATTACTTGTAGAGTCTGACTCTACTTGGGAGTTGGAAGACGTCATTAGGCCCAAAGATTTGCAGGATTAAGCCCTCTCAGGAATTTCATCGGTCCAATGAGACATCTGGTTAAGAGTAATTGTTGCATTAACTAACTCTCCCTCTTCCCAGAAGTCGATTGCGAATAAAGTCGGTTTATTCCCAACTTCTTCCCAGCATTCTAACGTTCTATTGATAATTGTCTCGTAGTCATTAGCCCATATCGACTTCATTGGGTCTGGAGTCCCAAACTCATTCTTGAAGAAGTGATTCAGAACCCAAACTGTTTGCTCTCCGTCTCCTCTGTCGACTCGACAGTTCATATCATTCTCATCTTCCATCTCATATCTCGTCTCCCAGGTGTGAGACCATGAACCATGTAACCAGGGATAATCGTCATCATGGCTCTGTTGAAAAACTACGAGATTCTTTCCTTGTAGGACTAGATCTCCTATGCTAGGCCAAGGCTCACCAAGAACATGTGAATATGCCCTATCCTTTAGTCCACTGATATTGAAAAGATACTCTAGATGGGGTGATGGAACGTAACTCTCGAATTTTAATGTAACAACATCTCCAGTTGAATTGTCCATCAGATTTTTTAGATTACTCAACCACTCTGTAGCATCATCCTCTCCCAAAGCGCACGGCCAAAGGACCCCAGTATCATGACACAGCCGAACATCTTCCGAGGTAGTGTTCACTTCATTTCTATGGTGGGTGTCAAGCATGAACGCCCTGATTCCTCCGCCCCACTGTTCCTCTAGTCCTGTTAGATGACTAACTGCAAGTGCAAACTGAGCATCTGAGGTGGCAAAGGAGTTGTGAGTTTGAGGAAAGATGAAGCTATCATAGCTTGATAGGCAGAAAATCGATTTCCCATGACAGCTTAGGAAGTCTTGCGGATCCATGGGGTCAAAGCCCCTCTCTGCTTCCCATTCATTCGGCAGTCCGTCCCCGTCCAAGTCATCGTCCAAATTATCACATATTCCATCTGCATCAAGATCAGCAGGAATAGAGAGAGAATCCATGGGGTCATTTCCACACATTTCTTCGTCAGAATTACCCCATCCATCGCCATCGGAATCCCAATCTTCTGTGTCAGGAATGCCATCCTCATCTAAATCAGGCTCAATATCAGACATGCATCCAGATATTAATACAAGAGCAACAAATAGAGGATATCCGGGAAAACTCTTCATTCTCTACCCCCCTTCGAGAAAATTTCCCTTCAATCTATTATACTCTCATGATGATTCGGGACGAAAGTCTGTTCGTTCATTGGAGGCCTTACATAGCCTCTTGCACTCTTCCTATCTGGCAGCTCGATTGGTTCTGGAGTCAGATCCTCATACTCTATCATCGAGAGTAGATGGCTAATGCAATTGAGATGTGCATGCCTCTTAATCTCCGAGTTAACTACGAACCATGGAGATTGTTTAGTGTCCGTGTGTGCGAACATAATATCCTTGGCCTCGGAATAGTCCTCCCATCTAGTTAGTGACTCTAGGTCCATTGGACTTAGCTTCCATCTCTTATGGGGTTCGTCCAACCTTGCCTTGAACCTCTTCAACTGCTCGTCATCTGAAACCGAGAACCAGTACTTGATTAGAATAGTACCCGACCTCATCAGCATCCTCTCAAACATTGGACAAGATCTCATGAATTCTTCATACTCTTCGTCATCGCAGAATCCCATGACTCTTTCCACTCCTGATCTATTGTACCAGCTTCTGTCAAACATCACGATCTCTCCAGCAGCCGGAAGATGGTTGACATATCTTTGAAAGTACCACTCCGTCTTCTGTCTCTCGGTCGGAGCAGGCAAAGCTGCTACTCTCACTACTCTTGGATTGAGATATTGCGCAATCCTCTTTATGACGCCACCTTTTCCTGCAGCGTCTCTTCCTTCGAAAACAACTACTACCTTCAGTCCCTTTGCCTTCACCCATTCCTGGAGCTTAATCAGCTCAAGTTGAAGTCTGAACAACTCCGCATTATACTTCTTCTTACCAATTCTTTCCATATTTTTCACCTACCTTGTCCTTGCCAATGCCTCTCCGATTGCAGGAACTGACAAAAGCACTGTGGTGAAAATTACTTTAGATATTATCAATAGGCTATAGATTTCGCACCAGTCCTTCCAAAGATTCCCGAGGGTCTTCAGCCTTTGTCACTCCGCTGGCCAGGAGCACTCCTTCGGTACCCAGCTGAATTGCCTTGGAAACATCATTCCTATCTTTGACGCCTGCTCCGCATAGGACTCCCACGGAATCTGCGATTTCCTTTACTGCCTGCAGAGTACTACTGATAATCTCGGGATCGGCACTTGTTACAGAAATTTCTCCTCCAATCAGTTCTGGCGGTTCTACAGCAATGTATTCCGGTTTCAAAGAGGCCAATGCTTTAGCCTCTTCCACGTCTGCCGCGCAAGCACAAACTACGAATTCATCAGGAACCTGCTCTAATAGTATTGTAACATGCTCGATACTTACCTTATGCTCCGCATGATTGATCAGTGTCCCACTTGCTCCCCTTTCGATCGCAGTTTCTGGATGCAGCCATCCGGTGTTAGACCCGAATCCAATGGGGTCAAGGTGTTGACACCATACTTCCAGTTGGGGGGCCGCAGATACTACCGAGGACAGGTCAAATGGCGATACCACGGCTATCATCCTGCATTGGGCCTCAATATTGGACATAACTTGAGCCAGCCTCACTGCAGATGCCCCATGAGCAGTCTGGTATGTCTTGAAGTTCACAACTATTAGGGGGTCGCCCACGATGCTCCGAGCTATTCCGCCTCTTTGACGATAACGGAAATCTAACTCTAGAATACTAATATAAAATCCAGATAATAATCTCAAAGCAACGAATGATCAACTATTTCTCCAAATAACTCAGTTCCCTCCGGAATTCTTGCACCAATCCCGATTAAACAATTTTCAAGTACACTGCCAGCACCAATTATCGCATCCTCAAGAATTACGCTACTGGATACGACTACTCCTTCTTCGACAACTGCAGAAGGCCCTACTGAACTCCCTCTAACCTCTCCTCTGTTTTCCGAGCCCTCTCCGAACCAAGAGTCTCCGAACACTTTGCCTCTGGAGAATCTCCCTTCTGCAATACAAACTTTCGTAGCCTCAACAAATGAATTCGGAGTTCCCGCATCTACAAACCAACCCTTGAAGGGGAACCCATTAAGGCCACCAGTTGTGGCTAGGTCCTCATAAACGTCCCTTTCGATACTATGTGCCCCTTGAGGCATAAGTTGAAAGATTTCTGGCTCCAAAATATACGTTCCAGCATTGATTAGGTTGGAATAAGCTTCCTCTTTAGGGGGCTTTTCTTGAAACCTCATTATTTTCCCTGATTCTTGCCTATAATCGGCTACTCCAAATCGTGAAGGGTCCTCTACTTCCCAAAGTGATATCGTTGCTGCACCTCCATTGGTTCTATGGAATTCAAGCATCTCCTCTACTCCTAGGCTTGTCACCAAGTCACCATTGATCACACAAAAGGTATCGCCGGACAAATAAGATTTACAGTTGACAATCGCCCCTCCCGTCCCCAACGGTTCAGTCTCTTCAACAATTTTCAGTTCGTATGGGAGTGACATGCCGTTGAAATGCTCCCTCATTTTCTCAACTCCATATCCTGCCGCTACAATCACCCTTTCAACCTGAGAATCAGGTAGGACATCGACAACGTGCTCAATCATAGATTTATCTAGAATTGGCAGTAGTGGTTTGGGAATTCTCTCTGTCCAAGGCCTTAGCCTGGTCCCGAATCCCCCAGCAAGGACAATCACATCCACAGCTTCCGCATTACAAATGACATTTCATCGCTTCGCCCAAAGTATCGAAACCTAGCTGCCGCATCTTTCAAGGGCAAACCTCTGTTCGAATAACCAATGAACATTCACGAGTACCAAGCTAAAACTATGTTCAAGGAGTATGGAGTTTCGGTCCAGCAAGGTTTTCACTGTACTTCAGTGGATCAGGCACTATCAGCTTACGACTCCCTTGGTTCAAAAATTGTAGCAGTAAAAAGCCAGATTCATGCCGGAGGAAGAGGGAAGGGGGATCTTTTCAGTACAGAATCAGGAGATTTGGTGATGAATGGAGGGGTGAAGATAGCTTCATCCAGGGATGAAGTGCTTGATTTCTCATCAAATATTCTTGGTCGAAAGCTAGTCACCAAACAGACCGGACAATCGGGTAAGATTGTTAATAATCTGTATGTAGAAGCAGGATGTAGAATAGCGCATGAGTACTATCTGGCCCTTCTTGTTGACAGAGAGAAGGACTCTCTTCTCGTTATGGCCTCCACCGAGGGAGGCGTCGATATCGAAGAGATAGCAGAGATTTCTCCTGAAGCAATCCACAAAGTATGGTTCGATCCCTCAGAGGGAATTGATTCGGATAGTGCGGAGGCTCTAGCTTCTTCTTTGGGTTTAGAAGATTCATCACAGCTCTCTTTCATTGAAATGATCCGTAATCTGGCAACAATGTTTGTAGAAAAGGACTGTTCTATGATAGAAATCAACCCACTTGTAAGAACAGAAGATAATCTCATGGTCGCATTGGATGCCAAGGTAAGCTTAGATGAGAATGCCTCATTCAGACAACAATGGATAGAAGATTTCCGTGATCTCTCAGAGGAGTCAGATGTAGAAGTCAGAGCTAAGGAATACGATCTTTCGTATGTTGACCTAGATGGAAATATTGGATGTTTAGTAAACGGAGCAGGTTTGGCTATGGCTACTATGGATGTTATCAAACTCTACGGGGGAGAGCCAGCAAACTTCCTAGATATAGGGGGGGGAGCAGATAGCAAGTCGATAACAGCTGCTTTCAGTATTATTCTGGAGGATCCTCGTTTAGAGGGAATTTTGGTAAATATATTTGGAGGAATTATTAGATGTGATATGGTAGCTAGGAGTATCATCGAGGCTTCAGAAGAGACTGGACTGAGCATACCTCTTGTAGTTAGGTTCTCTGGAACAAACCATGAGGAGGGAAGACAAGTTCTCGAGGAATCCGAACTAAACGTAATCACGGTTAGTACCCTTGGGGATGCAGGTGAGGCTATAGTTAACGCAATGGGGGGAAATTCGCAATGAGCATATGGATTAATGAGAATACCAAGGTTTTGATCCAGGGAATCACAGGTAGCCAGGGAACTTTTCATGGAACTAGGATGGTTGAATACGGTACAGATATCGTTGGAGGAGTCACACCAGGAAAGGGAGGCCAATCTGTAGAATTCTCAGGCCGATCAGTCCCTGTTTTCAATACTATGAAAGAGGCTGTCTCATCTACAGGAGCCGATGCTACAGTAATCTATGTCCCAGCACGATTTGCTTCTCCAGCTATTATCGAAGCAGCTGATGCCTTTCACAGTCTGAAAGGTAGGGGATTAATCGTTTGTATTACAGAGGGAATACCTATTCTGGATATGGTTAGAGTAGTTTCCCACATGGAGAAATGCTCTGGTGTTAGACTAATTGGACCAAATTGTCCAGGTATAATTTCACCTGGCGAAATAGGAGGGTGCAAGATTGGAATAATGCCGGGTGACATCCATTCCAAAGGTAGAATAGGCATTATATCAAAGTCAGGAACTCTCACTTACGAAGCGGTAGCCCAAACAATGAGTGTGGGAGAGGGACAAACGACATGCGTTGGAATAGGGGGGGATCCAGTAAATGGGACCGGTTTCATAGAGTGTTTAGAGGCATTTCAGAATGATCCCGACACCGAGGCAGTAGTGATGATTGGTGAAATCGGAGGTACGGCCGAAGAAGAAGCTGCTGAATGGTCAAAGGATAATTTCTCCAAGCCAATTGTTGGTTTTGTAGCCGGTGCTACTGCTCCTCCCGGAAAGAGGATGGGGCATGCGGGAGCAATAATTTCTGGGGGAAAGGGTACTGCAGAGGAGAAGTTTGCAGCATTTGAGGACGCAGGAATCCACATTGCAAGAGATCCCTCAATGATTGGTGAAGCTCTGGTAAGTGCTTTGATTGAAGCGGGAATCCGAGAGACTTAGGGGGCTAATTCCTCAGAAAGAGTGGTCGGATTAAAATGTCGAGGATTTTCAACTCAGAAATCGATGCAATTCTTGAGGGAACCTCTCGCTCATTCTACCTCTCCCTAAAGGAGCTTCCAAGGCCAATAAGAAAACAAGTAAGCCTGCTTTACTTGCTAGCAAGAACCTCTGATACAATTGCAGATTCAGAAAGAGGATCTACCAGCAGTAGATTGGATGCCTTGGAGTCATTCAACGATTTCTGTATGAACAAATCAGATAATCTTCCAGTTCTGAAGGATATTTCTATTCTCCAAAGAAACGAATCTGAACGTTTATTATTAGAAAAGATCGAGCAAATTGTATCTATATTAGAAGAATTCTCTGAATCAGATGTTGAGGACATTAGGAAATGCCTGAAAATTATAATTAGTGGTCAAATTCTAGATCTCGAAAGATTTTCATCTAAGAGGGGCAACATCATTTCTATAGATACAGAGAAAGAGTTGGATGATTATGCATACAGAGTTGCAGGCAGTGTAGGTGAATTCTGGACAACAATGGCATTGCAACACCTTTTCGAGATCGATGAAAAGTCTGAGCAATTATTGTTTGATACAGGAATAAAATTTGGAAAAGCGCTGCAGATGATTAACATTCTACGCGATATCCCCGCCGATCTTTCTTTAGGACGATGCTACATTCCAGCTTCTTCCTTGGCAGATTTAGGATTAAATTCCGTAGATTTATTGGATAAGAGGAATATGGATATTTTTAGACCCCTATACAATAAATATCTGGATTTAACTGATTTGTATTTTGAATCAGCAGTGGAATACATCGAAAAAATTCCTCATCGTCAGTTCCGATTTAGAGGTGCGTGCATGCTGCCAGTAATCATTGGGAAGAGAACCTCTTCTTTACTTAGAGAAGGTAATGTTCTAGACTCAGAAAATAGGATAAAAATCGATAGATCAGAAATCAAAAAAACTGTCAAGAATGTTGTCATGGCAGTTCCATTTAGGAACTCAAGCCAGAAACTTCTCCGCAATTAAACGAAAATCACGGTTTCGAGCCCAATTCGATTTTTTCGAATAACCGGCCAATCGTCTTCGGGAGACATTGAATAGGAAAGCTATGCCGCCTAATTCGATAATCACATGGTGCATACGGGAGATTCAGGCCACGGAATTGCTCTCGAAGAGCAAATGGAAGGTTATGTTAACCAGAGTATTGGGGAACACGAAGAGCAGATAGATATTGTTAGAGCCACTGTGGATACTACCAAAGAAGCAGCACGTGCAATCAGTATCACTGCTCTGGAAGCTGTGCGTGAAAGTGCTCTATTCATGGGCGTCATCGGCTCAAGAGGTGAACTCTTGGACCCATTCAGTCACATAGATGCAGCTATTTGGACCGAGCCAGAAATACCAAAGAATATGATCGATGCATCATATGATTTCTGTGAGGAATTAACAAGAAGGGAGGCAGGAAACTTCTATCATTCTTTCAAGTATCTGCCAGAAGAAAAACGCAGATCGATTATGGCATACTATGCATTTTGCAGGAGAGCAGATGATATTGCAGATGGCGATTTTGTAGATACTTTCCCCGGCGGATCTTCTGATGATCCAGAATCAGTAAATTATAGATCAAAAATCGAAAGATTAAGTCCAGGAGTTCCAGTGTTGGATAGATCCACTTATAATGACAAAATGTCACAACTTTTTTACTACAGAAAGAAACTTTCTACTGCATTTGGAACCGTAACATCCACTGATCCTATTTTCATTGCACTAAAAGATACTGTCAGAAAATACGGAATTCAACGTCAATTGCTAGATGATATGATCAGTGGGATGGAGAATGACTTTCATAAGAATCGTTACCAAACATTCGAAGAACTGTACTCTTACTGCTATAGAGTAGCCTCTACAGTCGGACTAGTTTGTATAGAAATATACGGATATGACGATCCTCGTGCTAAAGAATATGCTGAATCTTGGGGCGTTTTCATGCAACTGATCAATATAATCAGAGATGTCGCAGAAGATGCGGACAGGGATAGGATATACCTGCCACTTGATGATTTGGCCAGATGGGGTATTACCGAGCAAGATTTGAAGAGTGGAAAGGAATTGCTCAACCACCCAGGATGGGCCCCATTTGTAGAAGAATATTTGGAGAGAGCAGATGGATACAGGCAAAGAGCCTTCAAGCTACTTTCTCATCTAGATAAATCTGCAAGATATTCCCCGGCAGCAATGGCCTCATTTTACCAGTCAATAATGGCGAAAATTATCAAGAAAAATGGGGATGTTTTCACTGAAAGAATACAACTTACTAAGACCGAGAAGATTCTCTTAGCTGCGTACGTCTACGTGAGGTACAGATTTTTCGGCTTCTGAATAAAAGAGTCATACTCATGATTTTACGGAAGATGTATAATTCAATAATGTAGGGGAAAAGATATGAGAGTACCAGTTCTCATACAAGAACGTTGCAAACCTAACAGCAATGCATTTGCATATTTGCAGAAGTATTCTAAGATGTGCGAAAGAGAATGTATCCAAATTGAGGGGAACAAATGCAAAATCCTTGAGTCCGCCTGTCCAGTATGCTTAACGAGGGTGAAACACTGTCCCGATGGAGCGGTCAAGATAATCAATCTCCCTGAAGAACTCGATACAGATTTGACTCATAGCTTCGGGGAGAATTCATTCAGGCTTTTCAGACTGCCATCTCCTCGACAGGATAAAATCATAGGAATATTAGGTCCAAATGGAATAGGTAAATCTACTGCAATAAACCTACTTTCCGGGTCATTTAGACCTAATCTGGGAGATTGGAAAAAACCTCCACCAGATTGGGAAGAAATCATTTCTACATTTCCAAGGGGTGAGCTTAGAGACTACCTATCATTAGTATCCGAAGGAAAAATAAGTATTGCTGTAAAGCCTCAATATATCGATAAGTTACCTCAGATTTTTGATGGAAAGGTGAGAGATTTACTCGAGAGGGTTGATGATAGGGGGGAACTAAAACCTCTTTCCGAGTTAATGGCCATAGCACATATAATTGAGAGAAAACTTGACGAATTATCTGGCGGTGAATTGCAGAGGGTTGCGATCTGTGCTACTCTCCTGAAGGAGGCCGATGTATACTTCTTCGACGAACCATCTTCTTACTTGGACATTTACGAGAGAATGAGGATGGTCGGAGTCGTTCGGAGTCTCGCTGAAAAGGGTAAGAGAGTATTGGTAGTAGAGCACGATTTAGCTATCCTAGATGTTCTTTGCGACTCCATCCACATTATTTATGGGGACAGATCTGCGTACGGAATTTTTACTCCACCAAGATCCACCAGGACAGCAATAAACACGTATTTGGAAGGATTTCTTCCAGAGGAGAATATCAGGATACGCGAGAAACCTATCCAGTTTCTTCGTGGAAGAACTAGGGGCGAAGAAGTTGGCGATCCCGTTCTAAAATGGGGTGGAATAGAGAAATCTCTTGGAGATTTCAAATTAGAGACTGGTGAGGGAGAAGTAAAGTCTGCAGAGGTTGTAGGGGTTGTTGGCCCAAATGCAACTGGAAAGACAACTCTTGTGAAAATTATTGCAGGTTCCATTGATCCAGACGAAGGTTGGTGCACTATGGACGCCAAGGTGTCATACAAGCCCCAACATGTTAGATCAGACTTCGATGGAACCGTTAGGAATTGGCTCGACTCGGAACTTGCCTCCAAGTGGAGTAGCGGTGAGTTCAATACACAAGTGATTAGAGCACTTCAGGTGGATAAAATGCTGGAACTTCAGGCAAAAAAACTCTTTGGAGGAGAATTACAGGCTGTATGTATAGCTATTTGCTTAGGCAAGGAAGCAGATTTGTACTTATTCGATGAGCCCAGTGCTCATCTAGATTCTAATGCTAGAATGGAAGCAGCAAAGGCAATTAGAAGAACGATGGAGAGTAATGAGAAGGCTTCAATGGTAATCGACCACGATACTTACTTTCTTGATATTGTAAGCGACTCAATATTAGTTTTCCAAGGACAAGGCGGGAAGAAAGGAAAGGCCATAGGTCCTCTTTCACTACGCAAGGGTATGAATCTTTTTCTTTCAGACGCGGATGTAACCTTCCGAAGAGATGTAGAGTCACATCGACCTAGAGTAAACAAACCATCTAGTCGCAAAGATCGAGAACAGAAAAACTCTGGCGAATACTTCTACTCTGACTGAAATAACCATTGTATTATTGAGGGGAAGTTCCGGCCCATCAACGTGAAAGGGGAAGACGAAGGAGTCCAAGATGACCCATTAGAGCAAGAACAAGACCTTGAAGGAAGGGTTAAAGATTTGGAGAATGAACTACAGTATGCCAAAGCAGAGATAGCAAATGTGGGGCAAAGAGCAGCAAGAGATAGGACTGAATCTCTGAGATATGGCGGTTCTTCACTAGCCAGAAGGATAATTCCGATTTTTGATCTTCTAGAAAAAGCAGTCGAGGTATCCGATTCAGATGGAGCAAACGGCTCAATTATTGAGGGCGTCAAACTTACTTTAGAAAATCTTCGAATGTCCTTTGAAGCAGAAGGAATTAGTGAGATAGAAGCACTAGGCAAAGTATTCGATCCAACCTGCATGGAAGCGATAGCCACAATTCCATGTCCTGATGATAAGGAACCGGGCTCAGTAGTCGAAGTCATAGAGAGTGGGTATAGGATGCATGAAAGGATACTAAGAGCGTCCAGAGTAGTCGTCGCCGAAGGTGACCCATGACTAAATCTCGAAAGTATACAATCCCTCTTGGGATTTTATTGATTTACTTTTTTTCAGTATCAGCCATACATTTTTCTGCACCCGATAGAGTAATTGGACCTGATGATTTTCCAGATCAGTGTCCTGAAAACTCTCTAAATTGCTCAATAATATCTTCAAACTCACACAGAAGTGAGGACTTAACTGAAATACGACTCAACTCCAGTCTAGAAGAAGTAATGCAAGAGGTCAATTCTTGGATAAACTCGCAACCAAGGACAGAAATAATTGGCAACTGGTACCCTGAACAGACACACTCAGTTTTTCGATCTTTAACTTTTAGATTTCCAGATGACTTTGTAGTTCGGGGTTTCTGCGATGCCGGCACTACCGTCCTCGAAGTATACTCTAAATCAAGATTAGGAATTTCAGATATCGGAGTAAATTCGAAGAGAGTTATGGACTTTACCAAGCATATAGTAGCAGTAGAAATGGCTACATCAGAATGCGTCACGGGTTAATCGGGGCTAAACTTGGGCATCATAATAGATCCGGATATCAGAAAGGCCCAGACTCTACCTTCATCATACTATACTGGCTCGAATACTCTACNCAAAATTAAGAGNAGTTTTAGGGAAAATTGGCATTTTGCATGTCACCACAGCCAATTAGGAGAAAATAGAGCCATCGAGTTGCACCATATGCAAGACTTGATCGGCGAACCTATGATTGCAACATCTAGTGATAAGATTCGCTGTCTGTCTAATGTTTGTACTCATAGGGGGATGCTGATTGTGAAAGACAAGTGCCCCAATAGGGCTATAAAATGTGGATACCATGGTCGCATATTCGCTCTAGACGGATCATTTAGATCAATGCCGGAATTTGAAGAAGTCGACTGTTTCCCATCTTCCAATGACGATCTCAAAAGCTTCTCCACATTTATTTGGAGGGGATTAGTTTTTGCTGGAATTAACCCCTCATCTTTGGAACCTGCCATCCATGAGATGGAAGAGAGAATAGGATGGATGCCTATAGAAGATTTTGAATATGACGAATCAAGACATAGAAGCTACGATATCGAAGCTAATTGGGCCCTATATGTCGATAACTACCTAGAAGGATTTCATATTCCATTTGTACATAAGGATCTAAACACTGTGTTAGATTATGATAACTATCAAACTGAAATATTCGAGGGCGGAGTTCTACAGATCGGAGTAGCCAATGACGACCAACCCTCATTCCTCCATCCGGAGGGAGCCCCCGACTTCGGAAAAAAAATCGCTGCTTACTACTATTGGATATATCCCGGATTAATGCTAAATTTCTATCCATGGGGGTTATCCGTGAATCTGGTCATCCCTCTTTCCGTAAGGAAAACCAGAATAATTTATCACGGATTTGTTTGGCATAAGAGTATGCTAGNATTGGGAGCAGGTGGAAATNTGGATAAGGTTGAGCAGGAAGATCAAGAAATCGTGGAGTTAGTGAATCGCGGCGTATCTTCTGGCACTTATGATCGAGGAAGATACTCTCCAACTAGGGAAACAGGAGTACATCATTTTCATAGAATTCTGACAGAAAATATATCCTAAATTATTGCAACTTAAATAAAAATAGAAACATTCTACCTAAAAGGTAAGACTTCTCCGACCGATTCTGTGAACCCCTCTAAGAGATACTCATCAGTCTTGATTGTCATATTTTTGCTATCTACATTATGTATGCCCATTGCATCCTCTCAAAACCAATCTACACAGACTAATGGATTCCATTATCACACCATAGCTTCACTGGGGGACAGTACATTAGGATCAGATCCTACAGGTTACAGGGGCCCATTCGCTAGCCTACACGCAGCTAACCTGATGGATGTGGATTACTATGAAGGAGCGGTAGGAGGAGATAGATCCTGGACACTCATTGATGCCGGTAGGCACACAGACATCGCAGAAAATTATGGGAATGGGACTCTAGTAACAATGATGGTGGGAGCCTGGGATTTTATTGATTCTGATGTGGATATTGTAAATGGCGAATATGCCTTTATAGACAAATTAGAAGAAAATATTACGATTATAATTGAAACCCTGCTCGAATCAGAAATCGATATTTTGGTTTGGAACCTACCAAATATGTCATTTCTCCCCTTCCTGACTCAGATATTCCCAACAGAGAAGCACCCCTATTTCACTGAAGCGAGTAGATTGTGGGCAGATAGGCTCGAAGAAATCTCAGATTTTTATGGAGAAAGTGTACAGATATTCGACCTGATGGCAGCTTCAGATGATTTATTACAAAACCAATCATCTAGGATTATTGGCGAATATGAAGTAATATCTCCTCCGGTAATGTGCGATAAGAACTGCATAATGGTCGACTCTCTACATCCTACTTCAGTAGGGCAGGGGCTTCTAGCAAATTACATGATGTCGGCAATAAATGAAAAATTTCCTTCTCCGGAGGGGGATTATCCGTTACTTTCCGATGATGAGCTAATTTCTTTAGCCGACTTTGGAATGACTCAGGGAGCCCAGGAAGAAATCAAAATAGAGGGTGACGTCACAGAGGCATGCTTTGATTGGACCGATTCAGTATACAGAGACATGTATCTAACAATTACCATAGATGGGGAGGATATATCGGTTCCGAGCTATATTGGTTTCAATACAGAGTTATGCAGACAATCGACACATGTTATGTATAGTGGCGAGAGATCAATAAATGTAATTTCAAATATTCAAAATAATCTAACACTGAATCATTTTTTCCATATTTGGGGCCAGAATTTTTCTTCTGAACAAATTTTTGATATGGAATTACAAGACGGTGGAGAACTATCAGTTTCTATAGATGGGGTAGAATATACCGGGGATTTGTCAGAAATCAAAATCGATGGTGTGATTTCAATAGACATAAAATTCGAATCGCCCATGGACGCCGAAGATTCTACACAAGATATCGGTGATTCCACTCCGGGATTCTCGGCTTTATTAATTTCAATGACTCTAATGCTTGTGATATTTACTAGGTCTTCAAGGCGTGAATCTGAAGGCTGGTGAATCTTATGCCCATTAATCAAGAATTAGTGTTTGATTCAAAGCCGAAGGCAGCAATCCTCATTGTGGCACTTCTCCTCTTATCTGGCTGCCTTTCAAGTGAAACAGAGATAGAAAAACCATCTGTTGTAGAGCAGGAGGAAGAAATTGAATCGGATATTTCTCAAGAAACAGAAGTAGAAGAAGATATTACAATATCATTGCCAAATAATCTTCACTGTGATGATACAAATTTGGATCATTGCATGCTTCCCTTCCCATCAGGTTCATTCCTAAATGCCGATAATCGAACAGAGACTGGATTCTCTCTTTCAATTTCAGGGGATTCGATTCCAGATTCCAATTCCGCAAAATCAAGAAATATGATTATTCTAGATAGACTGGATGGCTTTAGTCCTTCTACTCAAATCTTTACTTCATTTGGAATACAAGTTCCAGATATCTCTAATCTAGCATCACAGTTTGACATTTCAGTTTCTACTGAACTAGGTCATGGCACTATATTGATGAATTTGGATACAAAAGAGGTGTTACCCCATTGGGTCGAACTGGACGCCAGAAATCAAGAAGGCCAACCTACACTGTTTTTCATCAGAACACTGGAGGGATTGGATCATGGAGCAAGATATGCAGTTGGAATCTCAGGACTTTCGGATAATGGTACTCTCATTTCCCCATCAGATGGTTTTAGAGCCTTAAGGGACAATATCACTACAAATAACGATGGAATAGAGGACCAACGTCCAAATTTTGAGGAAATTTTTGATTCATTTGGTGCATTAGGAATTCCACGTCAAGATCTTCAATCCGCTTGGTGGTTTCATACTGCATCTACTCAATCCATATTGCGTGACTTGCTATTAATGCGCGATGATGCAGAGACAAGAATTGGCGAGGATGGTATAGCGTGTAATTTTACTTCTGTCAGCGAAGGATTCGGCGAGGATCAGAGGGCACTTAGGGTCATCGAGGGGACCGTAACTACTCCACACTACATGGTAGAAAAGGAAGCAAGATCCCCACTTATGAGGGACTCCGATGGAGACCCGGCTTTTGTCGAAAACAGAGAAATAGAATTCACAATGATGATCCCTCAGTCTCTTGCGGACAACAATACTTCAGGTCCTCTTACAGTCGTCGGACATGGTTTATTTGGAGATGGAAAGGGATATGTCAGCGACAGTATGGGCAGATATTACGGGGACGCTTATGGAACTACATTGTTAGCTACCGACTTCAAGGGTTGGAGCTCAGACGGAGATTTAGATGCGATGAGTTACGCACTGTTAGACATCGGAGAATTTCAATTTCAACAAGAACGTCAAATGCAGGCGGTGATCAACCATATAACAATGATTAGGACGATAACCGGAGTCTGCGCCGACAGTGACAACTTCAAGTTCAATGGAACGAATTTAATAGATACTGAAACAGTAAATTATTGGGGAATATCGCTAGGAGGGTTGAGAGGACCTTCTTTGCTATCATTAGTCCCAGAGATGGACTGGGGGGTATTATGGGTGGGGGGGACTTCATTCACCCATCAAGTCGAACGATCTACTCACTACGGCTCCGAGGAATATCCAATGGATTTCTATACCCTTCTATCAAGCGAAATTTCACTGCCTTCCAGATTAGATAGAGCCATCATGATCGCATTATTACAATCAGTTTGGGATTCAACTGATGGCGAGACATTCCTGCCGTTTAGGGAGACGGGTTGGAAAGACGAATTGAAATCATTCGATGTTTTCTACCTTAGTTCTATGATGGACGCTCAGGTATCTACGCTGTCTGCAGACAGGGCCGCTAGAACTGGAAATGTTCCGGTGATTAACGGGTCAGCATACCATCCATTTGGACTTGAGGTAGTCGATGGTCCAGTTAACGGGTCAGCAGCTGCGTACTTCGATGGAGACTTTCCGCCATTACCCACGGGAAACACAAACGGCCCAGGATGGCACCATTCCCTTGCTCACAACCTTGTNTTTGAGGTTCAGGAAGCGCAATTGATGGCATACGGATATCTATTAACCGGAGTTCTTGAGGATTTATGCAATCCCTCTTGCATCTTCGAAGGGGACTGGTAGTGAACTAAGAGCGCTCTTCTCTTTTTCCATCAGTCCAATCGTAGATTCCCAAACCCGTTTTCTTACCCAATTCGCCAGATTCTACCAGTCTATCTAGCATTTCGTGAGGTCTGTAAGAATCATCCCCGAATGCTTCCGCAAGACTATTCAAGATGTCCCTTCTGACATCCAAACCAACTAAATCAGATAATTCTAGGGGCCCCATTGGATGACGATATCCAAGTTTCATTGCAGTATCAATATCACTTGCAGACGCTACTCCTTCTGCTAGCATTCTTATGGCTTCATTACCCAATACTACGCCTAACCTACTAGTGGCGAAACCTGGAAAATCACGTACCTCGATGGTACTTTTCCCCAATAATTTTCCAATTTCTCTTGCTCTTTTAATAGTCTCCTCGGAAACTCCATCATGGCAGACAATTTCGATAAGATCCATCAAAGGAACGGGATTGAAGAAGTGCATACCAACCACTCTTTCCGGCCTCTTTGTTGCAGATGCAATTTCCCTGATACTCAGACTGGAAGTATTAGTTGCTAGCAGACATCCTTCGGGAGAAAACCTATCTAAATCCTCGAAAACTTTCTTCTTGAGATCAATCTTCTCTGGTATCGCCTCAATTACAAAATCTGCTTCTTTTACCGCTCTAGAAATATCCGATTCCGAAATTAGATTTGCTGACCATTCCTCTTTTTCTGCGATTGTAGTTTTCCTTTTCGATACTCCCCTCTCCCAAAAAGAATGAATAGANGAAATTCCTCGATTGAGAGACTCTGGAAAGGCATCATAAAGACGAGTTTTCCATCCAACCTGAGCACAAATCTGTGCTATCCCAGCACCCATCGTTCCAGAACCAATGATGGCCACTTCCCGGATTGTCATAACAAGCCGAGAGTCTGCTTGGAAATAAGCAGTACTAATCTTCACGTCCGTATGCTGCCAGAGCAGATTGAAACAATCTCTGCCGAGGTACATCATGCTCGAGGAAACATGTAAACGGTGCAACGTCCTTTAGCAATTCGATTGAAGAAACATACGCTCCGTAGACAAATGGGTCAGCATAATCGATACTTGGGATAGAAATTCCTAGTTTACTCAGTCCCTTCCGCGTGTCTTCGTCCCAAATAGAATAGGTGTGATGGGTGAAGTGTAGATATGCAGACAGTCGCCTAATATCGGATCTAGCTTTATCCGTCAGACTTTCAATAAGAAGTGTGTCAGGATATTTTATTGCATAAAGCGAAAGTAGAACTTCCCTTTGCGTCTCCTCTCTCCATGATCTTTTCTCCAATCCCATCCAATCGTCAATCATATCTAGCATTTCAGGAGAGTATGGTCTGTAAACTCGATAGAGAAGATTCTCGTAACTTTCCGCATCTTGATTTTTAGAGTGATGATGTTCATAGAATAATTCAGTAAGCCTATCGAAGAAAGGACGACAAAGATCTTTGTCGAAATAAGAAAGTGCTACGTGCTGCATCTATATCCCTTACTGCCCCTTCCATTCTCTGTACTGAATCCATTCCTGATTCATATACTCATTAATCAATTTCTCCTCGTCTTCTTCTGATGGGAGCATCTCAGAGAGGTAATTCTCCCACTCAGTATCACTTCCGGTAAATGGATCCCCTTCCACAGTGAACCTTTTTCCAGCATACTTACCAATACCCCTCCTAAATCTATCCGAAGGGATGTATAGTTCTGGTTCACCGTCCTTTCTTGCTTTACTAATCCTTCTCATTTCTTCTCTTAGTTCATTGAAATATAGATCTCTGCTTGCTTCATTTAGGTGCTCTCTGTCTGCGGAATCTTCCGACTCTCTCTCATCATATCTGCCTTTGATGCCGTAAACATATGCCCATTGGGCGCTAGTGGAATCATCTGTACCAAAAAGATCCAATCCAGTACTGACCCATTTGTTCACATATTTCTGGATTAGAGAGCATGGAATTACTCCCTGCTTCACTACCCTCCTAAGTCCGTTTGCCCCAGTTCCCAAGTGAAATGACTCCTCTTTGAGCATCGGCCCCATGCTCGCTGCAAGAGGCTTGAATGAAGATGTACTAAGCATCTTTAGCTGATATTTGCCGTCTCTGTCAATGAAATGGGTAAACATGAAGAAATCCAACCAGTGATCAATCGGCTCGTTGAATGAGCCCAGAATCCTAGTTCCTTCTTGGGCATTCCTTTCTAACAGCTTAGCAGCTTCGCGGACGCCCTGCTCGCCGAAGAATGTACACAGAAGGTACGCCATCTGCCAACCATGCCTCTGTTCTTCACACATTATCCTGAGTGCAGATTTCTTGTCGTATTCAGTTGGAGCCGTTGCAAGCAAGTGATTTTGCTGCTCAACACTCGCAAATTCCGTATCTCCCTGGACGCTGACCATGGTAATTATTGCATCCATGATATTCTGTTGCGGGATTTGCATCCTCCTATCCCACTTAGGCATGCCCTCGAAGTCTCCAAACTCTATTTCTCCACCGGCAGTATCCCAGTCAAACTTGATGTCAAACCTGTAGTCTCCAAGCCAGGAAGGATCGAAGCCAATCCTAGTTTGCCAATCGTTAAATTCTTCGATCCATGTTTCGAAGTTTGTGGGGTAGTTTTGAACGACTTCAGTCTCTGACATAATTACCCCAGAACTAACGGGTATTTTAGCGATTGTTTCCACTAGTTCTGTGGAATTGCCTGTTACTTCCCTTCGAATCTAGGTGTTTGCTTATCTACGTAAGCCTTGATGCCTTCTTTAGCATCTTCAGATTGAAATAAGTCTGATTGTAGCTCCCTCTCCAGAGCTAAGTGATATTCCAGGGGGATTTCAAGACCACTCTGCACGCTTCTCTTAATATTGCCAATAGCCTTAGCAGCTGCGAAAGGAAGAGTAAACCGTCCAGAATAGTCTAGCACATCCTGTCTGAACTCGTCCAGACTCATGCTATCATAGATATCATGTACTAGGTCCATATCTTTGGCTTCTTCGAAAGAGAATTTTCTTCCTGTGACCATTATTTCCATTGCCTTTGCTTTTCCGACCAGTCTTGAAAGACGTGCCGTCCCTCCCGTTCCAGCTAAAACTCCTAGAGAAACCTCTGGTAATCCAACTTGGAAGTTACCTTTCCTAGCTATCCTTACATCCGCAGCCATCGCGATTTCAAGTCCTCCTCCAACTGTGTGCCCATTCAATGCAGCAATTACTAGCTTTGGAGTCTGCTCTAGCCTAGATAATGTCTCATTCGCATGAAGGCAGAAGAAATACTTGTATCTAGGAGTCAGCTTGTTAAGATATTTTATGCTAGCTCCCGCTGAGAAAAATTTCTCACCGTGACCAGTAAGTAGGATTACTGAGACATCGTCATCAAATCTAGCACTCAATATTGCGTCGTCTATATCGTGCCACATTTCTCGTGTGTAGGTGTTAACCGATGTTTTCTCACCTACCAAAGGCTCTCCATCCGAATCCGAAACTAACTCAATAATGGCTACGCCATTTTCCGTTACTCCGTAGTTTACTAGACGGTTCTTCATGGGTTCAAGTTCGGGCCAAGATGCCATGACTTATCGGCGGAGTCCAGCCATATCAATCAAACGGAGGTTCTAATTCCCTATGTTTCAGAGTCTCTGAATGAGATGTTCCCGCCTTTTCTAAGATTTGACTTCCATTGTTCGCGTATTTCCTCAGCTCGATCACTTCTTTTCCACACATCCCTCTTGAGCGCCCTTCGAAATGGCATCCTGTGGACTATTCTGCCATCTTTGAGCTCCTTTTTCCTCAACATACTCATCCTGACAATTGGCCACAAAGACTTCCTAACTAATCCGGGTTTGTACAACCATTGCATAAATTTTAGTCCATCGCCTTTCTTTTTTTGATCCCTCATCCACTGATTTGCTACCATCTTGAATCCTCTATTTCCTACTCTGTTCATCAGGAATCGGTTTATTGCGCTGGCTTTGACTAGTGGAACCAATCTTCTTCTAACCTCTTTCTCATAATCGCACTCACCCATAATCGCTTTGGCCGCCAATACTCCACTAGTTATTGCGTACCTCATCCCAAAGCCCCACATGAAGTCCTGAAGGCCACCCGCCTCTCCGACGTAATACCTTCCTTCATGCACATATTTTGTGGGTATTCCAAAGTCTCCTTTCCCCCCTACCCTCTTTATTGGTCTCCTATCCAGGGAGTAATTCTCTTCATACCAAGCAATCGTCTCATCAAGATAACGTCCACTATTCCGTTGTTTTCTCCAAAGGCATGTACAGATTAATCCAATTCCATCAATTATGATTAGGTATGAGTAAGCCCCCGGAGCTAGTTTGTCATTAAGTTGGAAAGCTACAATATTTTCGTGGCCTGTTTCGAAGATTTCACCGAATGCAACAGCACTGGATTCCCTCGGTCCCGCTGCAACAATTTGACAATCCTCTGGAGATCTCTTGGTATCATAGTGTATTGTCGCCCCGCTTTCGAGCGCCATTCTTTTGAAGCCCTGGTCAATTGTATGATTCGCAGTACCCCTTTCAATCACTCTAAAGGCCACTCCATCTGTTTTCGGATTTGTTATGGTATCATCTGGATGAATCAAATCAATTATCCCGAAAGAATCGGACTTGAATTCCTTATTATCGAATCCCCATTCTTCCAATTCATCGAAGAAATCAATATCGCCCGTCCAGTTCTCAATCCCCTGAAAGTCGCCATCAAATCTAGCGCCACTGTCTTTCCTCAGCTCGTGAACGTGGACTTCTTTACCAGATCTTGCCAGAATTGTAGCAGCAGCTAATCCCGAGAGGCCTGCTCCAAGAATATGAACCTCTTCGCTCATATCATTCCGAGGCATACAGTTGGCTTGAATAGTTGGGTCACCCGTCGCCTTCAAACCATGGATGTCTCTCGAGAACCATGGGCGTCCACATTCGAGTTGTGGATGAAAATCTGGATTCAAACAAACTTAGACGCCACATTGAGGAAGAAGGATGTGGCAGCATAGTCAGTTTTGTCGGACTGACTAGGGGGGTCGATGAGGGCAATAAAGTGAAGAGATTAGAATTCGATGCGTGGGAGGAAAAGCTCCCAGAGGTTCTGACGAAAATCGCAAATGATGCGGTTTCAAGATTTCAAGTCAAATCAATAGTCATTGCTCACAGGATTGGTTCAGTAGATCCCAGTCAGGAGATTGTCTGCATCCATGTAGGTTCAACACATAGGAAAGAGGGATTTATTGCGTGTTCATGGCTGATTGATGAATTGAAGAAACAGGCACCATTGTGGAAGAAGGAAATCCGAGATGATGGCGAGTATTGGAAATCGGGATTAGGTTGACTAGGTGTTTTATTGCAATTTTCTAGCCCAAGCCCCTGAATAGTGAGTGCCCCTCCCGATAATGGGTGAGTCCGTGAAGTTGTCAATAGATGGAATAGTAGATGTGGGATCAAAACCTAAAGTTGAACGCGAGGCCGTGGCATCCGGCCATATTTTCCTAGGTCCGAATTCGATTAAGGCGGTTGTGGACCGGCTATCGCCCAAGGGCGATGTCAGGGAAGCATCCACAATTGCAGCTATTCAGGCAGTAAAGGAAACTTCTCGTACCCTACCTCATTGTCATCCGATTCCAATTGAAGGCTGTACTGTAGATTGGGAGCTCGGAGATGGGAAACTCTGCTGTACAGTTTCAGTCCGAACCCATTGGACAACTGGAGTTGAAATGGAGGCACTTTCTGGAGTGTCTACTGGCCTTCTCTGTGCCTGGGATATGCTGAAACCGTTTGAAAAGGATGAATTTGGGCAGTACCCTAAAACTCGAATCCAGGAAATCCGAGTAATCTCAAAGAAGAAGCAGGACCAGCAGAGTTGAATCCCATAACCTCTTCACAAGAGATATGGCCACAGGCGACTTGATACCCGATTTCCTTAGAGCAACCGAAGTAGCAGCAATAGCAGCTTCAAAGTGGATTGGGCTGGGTGATGGAAAGGCTGCAGATGGAGCAGCAGTTGAGGCAATGAGAGGAGTTTTCGATACAATACCATTCGATGGAAGGGTGGCCATAGGAGAAGGTGAGAGGGACGACGCCCCAATGCTTTGGATCGGGGAGAAACTTGGAACTAGACAAGGAGACCCCAATTATCCATCAATTGACATTGCAGTAGACCCACTTGAATGTACGAATCACGTGGCGTTCGATAAGCCGAATGCAATGGCAGTTTTAGCCGCAGGACCTCGCGGCTCACTCTTGCATGCCCCCGATTGCTACATGGATAAAATTGCAGGCCCGAAAGAAATAATCGGGCAAGTCAGTCTTGAGGCAGATGTCGCCTACAATGTAGAGAATGTTTCTGCCTGCCTCGAGAAAAAAGCTGAGGATCTACAGGTTGTGACCATGGATCGCCCAAGACACGAAGACCTAATCCGTGATTTGAAAAATTTTGGAATAAAGCCGATTTTGATTGGTGATGGAGATATTGCTGCAGCTCTAAATGCAGCCGATCCAGAGTCAGAAGTAGATTTGCTGATGGGGGTTGGTGCAGCCCCGGAGGGAGTAATTACTGCTACAGCATTGAGGGGTTTAGGGGCCCACTTCGAGGGTAGATTGGTATTCAAAAATGAGGGCCATAGAGAGAGGGCGGAACGAATGATCGAAGGAGATATTGATAGAATTTGGAATCGTGATGATTTGTGCAACTCAAAAGATTCGATATTTATTGGATCTGGGGTGTGCGATGGAAGAACTAGTGGGGTGGTGAAATTAGGCCAAGGAAAATATTCCGTCGAATCTGAGATCATTGATGTGCGTTCATCTTCGCATAGCGTAGTATCTTCAACGATAAATTTCTAATCTACTAATGGAAAATAATCACCCTCATACGATGGATTCTTTTCATTGAACCCCTTCCCGAACACGAGAGAGTGCTATGGACAAAGAGTTACTAGAGAAAAACGCTAACCAATTAGTTTCCCCCGGAAAAGGAATTCTGGCTGCCGATGAAAGTAATGGGACTATGTCTAATCGCCTTGAATCAGTGGGAGTTTCACCATCAGAAGAGTCTCGTAGGGCTTACAGAACAAATTTATTGTCCACAGAGGGTTATGAGGCATCGATAAGTGGTGTGATCCTCTTCGACGAGACTATTCGTCAATCAATGGATGATGGGACCCCAATTCCCGACTATCTAAACGAGCGAGGAATTTTGCCTGGAATCAAAGTAGATACTGGAGCAAAAGATCTCGCAAATCACCAAGGAGAAAAGATTACCGAGGGACTTGACGGTTTAAGGGAGCGTTGTTCCGAATATTTTTCTATGGGGGCTAGATTTGCTAAGTGGCGAGCCGTAATTGGAATAGGGGTAGAAAACCCTTCGGAAGCATGCATCTCAACAAATGCACATGCTTTAGCTAGATACTCTGCCATATGCCAAGAACAGGGCTTGGTCCCAATTATCGAACCCGAAGTTCTGATGGAAGGTGTGCATGATGCCGATAGGTGCTACGAAGTTACCGCCAATATTCTTTCACATACCTTTTCCGAATGTGAAAAACAAGGCGTCCATATCCCGGGATCTCTGCTTAAGCCCAACATGATCTTCACAGGAGTGGGGAATGAAAAACAGATTTCCAGAGATGAAGTGGCTAGGATGACTATTCAATGCTTGATGGAAAATGTCCCACATAATCTTCCAGGAATAGTGTTTCTTTCTGGAGGGCAGTCAGATGAGGATGCTACAGCTCATCTAAATTTGATGAATAAGTTGGATGTAGAAATGCCGTGGCAACTATCTTACTCTTATGGGCGTGCATTACAGGCCGAAGCTCTGAGAAAGTGGGCACCAAGAGACGCACACTCCGATTCTAATAGCAGGAAATCTTTCTTTCACCGTGCTTCAATGAATGGATTAGCCAGAAGCGGGGCATGGAAAGATAGTCTAGAGATTTGAAATTCTAGACCTTTTCTTCTAAGGCGCCAGGCCTTACCTGCCAAACGCATATCTCATATCTTCCAGACAGTGCACCACCTCTTTTTGTAGTTGAGACTTTCAAAATATCCTTGTCCTTGGATAGGACATTGCCTAGCTGCTGTGGTGTAGTTCCATGTCGCATTGTAGAATTTACATGCTCGAGGATCTCTGTTGTATTTGCCTCTCCGCGATCGTCTAAAAATTTCTTGATTTTCTGCCTTAGTCTGGTAGTCCTCATATTGTTCACGCTACTGTTACGTACCTCCCCAATGGCCGATATACTCAGGATAGCGGATGGTAATATAATGCTTCTGTATGTATTTCCACTCATTGGTTACACATAATGACATAATTAAACAAGTTTTACTTCAGTAATTAAGAAATTGATTCAGAAAAACAATTATTTCCACTGGAAATGTGTAATAAAATGTAACTAAAACAAATATTTTATTACTATCTTTCAATTAGACTTATTTTGAAGGTGTTTCTTAATGTCAGATGCTTCCCCAAGTAACTCGGGAATCTCCCCAAGGAGAATCAGAAGTAAACATAGGAGGAGATTGATATCCAGGTTATCATCAGGAGATGCAACGGTTTCACAACTTGCTAATGACTCCCGACTTAGAATGCCTCACGTCTCAGCTGAGATTAGACGTTTGAGAGAGGAGGGATTGGTTTCTAGCGATCTCCCTCCCGGTTCCAGAGGGGCCAGAATACGCCTCAACGAAAGAGGATGGATCTCTTTGGAAAATGACGAGTGGTCAAGATTATTGAAGATAGAAGATATTCCTACAAACAAAGAAAGCTGCTGTATAATTTCTAGAGATGAGGAGAATCTAACTTTGTGCTTCCTATCCCCACCACTAGAACCAATGATACAAATCCCCAATCGAATTTTACCCGAGCTAGGTGAAAGAAAAAAGTCCACTAGAAGTCAAGGGGTGTCTTGGAATTGGGCAGTTCTTTCCGAGATCACACCGAGATGGTTTGATAGAGAAAATCACACAATCTTAGATTCCCCTCCAGAAATTGTTCAACCGGGGAGAATTGAAGCTTACTCCGAAAAAACACCGATTGTTGGGGTCATAAGAGCTAAACTACTAGATTCCGAGTTTCCGTCCACAATTTCTCCAGGTGAATGGTTCCTACAGCCATCTCAAATTCAAAGTGCGCCCTTGCACGAACCTACATACCATAGGGGCGATTGGATTTTGGGATCCCCACACAATCAGTCTCCAGATATCAGGCCAACACAGCCAGTTGTTGCTATGATTAAGGAAAGACTTCCAAGATCCGTTCTACTGAGGTCAGCTAGGATAAATTCGCTTGTTGTAGCAGATTTAGGAGGGCTGGATATGGGCAGTGATGAATACCCTTTGAATGCTCTAGAATATTGGATTGAGAGTGCCCACCCAAGATTGACTAGTTCCGAAAGAAAAAGGAGATTGAGCTCACTAGTGGATAGAATTTCTAAATCCAAGAGAGTGAAGGTAGATGACTCAACAATCAGAAAGTTTCGCAAAGACTGGTCGGGTGCAAAATTCATTCCAGATGATTCTCGAATCAGACAAATAAATCTAAGAGGTTTGGGAAAATCAGCATCTGAGTCATTAATTAGATGGTCCTTGGAGAAGAAAAATATCCCCTTGGTCTTAGAGGCAAGCTCAGATTTGCCGGGAGACGTTCTATCCAGTATGGCAACAAAACCAAATCTCAGATTGGTAATATTAGAGGAGATGACTCCACATTTTTCAAATTTTGACATCATTCAAATCGATAAAATTCGAACCTTACCATGGCTGAAATTTTCTATAGGTCCAACTAAAGAAATTCCAGTTAGGCTAGTGGAGCAGGGAAAGGCCCCCCATATTTCTTCAGACTCCGAGACACTTACTATCTCGCCATGGGGCATAATGGGGTTGCCGGAAAAGGGTGACTATCTATTGGAAATCCAAGGGGATGATGTTTCCATCATTAGATCTTCTTTATCCCAATACCCTCGAGGAGACGAAGAGTGGGCCAACCAAATGGAGGCAAACTATCCCCTAGCTTCATGGATTGCTTCCCCATCGAAAAATCGTTGGCAGAGGTGGCAGCGAGTATCAACTAGAATCGAACCTGAGTGGTTAGCTTTACTAGATCTGGATTACTTGCCTATTGAGAAAATCTCGGAAATAGCAAATCAAGCTCCAGAATCAGTGAGGAGAATATTTTCAGAAAAAATTACCGCGAAGCTTAGGGAAGATCCGGATAATCTTCTCAGATCTTGGCCCGCAATTGATGCCAACCAAGCAAATATTGGTGCAGCCTGGTTGGCATCTCATTTCATTCAAAACTGTGCATGGCTGCCTGAAGAGTCATACTCTGACCTAATTGGTTGGGCGGTTGAGGCTTGGCTTTCTCAGCCCCCAATGGATTCACTTGGAGCTTTGATGGGGTTATCTTGGCTTTTCCGGACTCTAAATAAGCCTCACCAGGAATTAGATCTAATGATTAAGAGAGTCAGGAATATTTCTTCCAGCCTTCCTGAGGACCATCAGCTGAATACTTGGTCAAGACTTTATGATCATGCTCTTGGAATCAGAAATGCGGATTTGGAAGATATAGGAAAATTCCTGACTAATCTCCCATATTCATGGTGGGCTCCATACTCTTCTGATTTCCTAATTTCTATATTAGAGGAACCAATTTCTATGCATTTAGTGAATATAGAGATTCCTTGGTGCGCAGTAATTCTTTGCCCTGTAGGTGAGAAATCCAAGTCTCCCGGCCTGGAATCAATAACTTATTCGGGCTGCAAACCTGAAATAATCCCTCTTCTGAATAATTTCTTTCGTTCTATTTCAGAAGATTCAGTCAACATAGAATGCCTAAATCAACTTTCAGATATAAAAAATGCCTTAGAGTCATTAAGAGAAGGAAGAACTCCTCAATCTGGAAAATCTCATAATCTCTCAGGTTGGCTTGCACAGCCTCCAGAGAGATGGCCAGAATTCACAATGGAAATGATAATGCAAGGAGATTTGCATATCTCTGAGAGGCTGACAATCGGCAAATCCGGTTTCCATCCTGGTATGGTATCTATTGGCGATGACACTCAACCGCTGGGTTCTTGAGCAAACCTGTCTGCCGAGTTTTGCCCAAACGGCAACACCATGCGGACAAAACCCCCTCGCCGGAGGTGGAGAGTGAAGTATGGTACCACGTATTGGGTGACCATCTGACGAAGACCATCATGACCTTTCCGAGGGATGATTGATGACGCAAATCAGGTGGCCGGATTGCGAAAGGTCCCCTGAGGACGGAATAGAATGAATCAAGGGACTACCCCGCAGTTCGACAGACGTCCCGAGGTGGGTCAGGCGCTAGAGCGAAGCAGTGAAAGTGGCCGTTACGCCTCGGGGCACACACTACAATTATCCTCAGAAGGTGTGAGAAGATGCATGAAATTGGATTACTCGGAGGGACCTTTGACAGATTTCATGCCGGCCACGAGTATCTAATTCGTACCGCGCTATCTAATTGTAAAAAATTGGAGATTTGGCTTACAAATGATCAAAAAGCTCAATCTAAGGACCTTAGAGTGAAGAAATGGGATGTACGTTCCGGAGAATTACTTGACTTTGTCTCTGAAAATAAGCATCGCGTTTCAATCAATATCCTTGAAGATGATTTTGGACCAGCTCAAGAGCACAAACATGCATCAGTAATTTTCTGTACCGAGGAGACTCTGGAGAAGTGTGAGTCAATTAATAACTCCAGACTTAACAATCGGCTCAAACCTCTTGAGATAATTTCTGTGGGCCATGTAGGTGCTTGGGACGGTAATCCTATCTCTAGCTCTAGGATAAGATCTGGAGTTATTGACAGGAGGGGGCAACCATGGATTCCCGACTCATTATTTGTAGGGGAAATTTCACTTTCTGAAACCGTAGAAAACCAATTGAAAGAGCCTTTTGGTCAATTGATTAGTGGTTCAGAAGCAAATCCAAAAATCGCAATATCAGAAGCCTACTCTCTAATCGGAAAAACCTCCTATCCATTGATTTCTGTAGGTGACGTTACAACGCTTTCACTGCAGAAAATAGGTGTTATTCCAGATGTAGCGGTTATTGATGGAATGACTAAGAGAGAAAATTGGCCAGAAGCTGACCAAATAGTTCAATCAGGATTTACAAGCATTCTTCATTGCACTAGCCCGGCAGGAAAATTGACTAATTCCTTATTTGAAGCATGCAAATATTCCATTATGGAGTGGAAAGAAAGTGGCCACAAATCCTTGATTATTGTGGATGGGGAAGAGGATCTCGCCCCTTTAATTCTCCACCCACTTTCTCCGATTGGATCTGTAATCCTCTATGGCCAACCCGGAAAAGGAATAGTAATCAGATGGTGTGATGAGGAATCAAAAGAAAGATGCAGAAATCTACTTAGCCAGTTCGAAATCAATCAGAACTAATTTTCGAATCTTGGATCCAGTGAATTCCCATCCCAATCGCAATTAGACTTATCGTAACCGAGTAAACTCCCGGGTCGACCCAAGTTGTCTCTAATATGCTCCATAAGAAGTAAAATAATACCCCCAACAGAACTACCCAACTTGCTAAAGTCCTCTCCACGCCATTTTCCGAAGAGAATAGACTGGCAAATTTGACATCTCGGGATAAATTTCTGATCCAACTTCCAAACCCGTCCTCCGTAGATGAAGTAATGCCTAGATAACCAATTGAAATTACTATTATGCTGAGAATACCAAACGCTATATCCCCAATTTCAATTCCTATTTCATGTATTGAGTTAGTTTCATCTCCATTCATGAAGAAGTCTATCCAATTCACCTTCCTACCTTCGGAATAAGCTCCTAAAAAAATATTGACTACTGTAAGAAATGCCATCCAAGAACCAATCACAAAAGAGCCTACTGAGAGTGTGCTGCTTGGCCTAAGTAAGGACTCCGACCATTCATTTTCTCCTTCTTGCATCGAATCGGCGAACTGAACCTTTGGTTTAATCGTTGTCAAGCAGATGGCTATAGATGGCCCTGAAGATTATACTTCGCCGTCGAGGCTTCACTAACTAGAGGCTCGCTTTCGCTCATCAAAGCTATTGCATCAATAGCTTTGGGAATAGCGGAATTAACCTGCTTGCTCCTCCCCCCGCGTCCCTTGCTAACATTCCTTGCCATTATCAGTCCGATAGTATCTAACTCATTCAGTAACGAAGAAACTCTTCTTGTTGTCAGAGGCTCCGTACTAATTTTGGAGCATGCTTCAGCGTAAGTTCTGTACACCTCTCCAGTTGAAATATTTCGAAGACCATTTTCCTCGTTAAGACATATGGAGAAAAGAACCAACTTCTGATGTAGAGGCAATGTCTTGATAACCGGAGTTACTTGATCATATTCGAGCTGACTTTGAGCCATTCTGACATGTTTGGTGTTTACCATGTCTTGGGATCGCTGTTCAGCTTTCTGAACCGATATCCTCAGTAAATCCAATGCTCTTCTGGCGTCCCCATGCTCTTGAGCCGCCAGAGCCGAGCATAACTTCACTACACCATCTTCCAAAACCCCCTCTCTTATGCCCATCCTAGCACGCTCATTCAGAATATTCTGAATCTCAGTAGCAACATATGGGTGAAAAACTATGTCTTCTTGACTTAATCTGGAACTTACTCTTGGGTCTAGATGCTGTGTGAAATGGAGATCGTTGCTTATCCCTATGATTGAGCNCCTGCCATTATCTAGAAGCGTGTTTAAACTTGTCAGAGCATAGAGTAGGTCATCTCCGCCCTTGTCAACTAGATTGTCCACTTCGTCCAAAACAACGATGTGAACTCCTCCAATTCTAGTCATCCTAGAAACCACAGTTTCTAGAACCCTATCAGTCGGCCAACCAGTAAAGGGTACTGGCGAATCTCCCCTCTGTGCAAGCTGTGTAGCAATTGACTGGACTACTCTATATTTTGTATCCACATTTCTGCAATTTATTTCATAGGTCTTCACATTTTGACTCATCTCAGAACCCTTCTCTCTCAATTGACTTAGAACGTATCTTGTTACTACAGTCTTACCAGATCCCGGCACGCCGTACAGTAGCATATTTGATGGAATATGGCCATTTAGCGCATCGACTAGATTCCTCACTAGAGAATCTAACTCATGCTCCCTGTGTGGTAGTGTAGTGGGTTCGAAGGCGTGATCAAAAGCCCTCCTATCGGTGAAAAGACTGTCTTGCCCAAGTATTTTTTCGAAAATATTTCCGTCCATTTTTTTTCACTTCTAAAAATAAACTACAATTTGATCGATCCATCCCCATCTGGATTGAAACCTGTCGTAGAGTTTTCTTAGCGAGAGTGTAAGAGGTAATAAGAGTGTCTTGATAAGTTCGGACAATACTCAAATTTATGTATACTTGCAACCCTAAATAATAATATTATAATCATAATGAAGTATTATCGAAAACTTACTGGCAGTACTTCATTTTCTATATTCAAATTGTTAGTTTATTTTTTACACTAGTACTACTATTTTTCTTTATCTAGAAACTTTCTAGAACTACTTTCTTTAATCATTCAACAAATGAATAAAATCCCCTGAAAAATAAAATTATTTTTCTCCATCACGACTCTTCTAATATTCACTGTTATATATAATGTTAAAAAAAACTATTTTTTTATTACAAAAATATTACCATTTTCATTAATCTCAATTTTATCCCCGTCTTCTAGTTGCGTAATCTTGGAAGATAGTTTAGCCATAGGAAAACCCCCTTCTTCACTTTCTGATCTTGCATAATTGTGAGTAACAAACACCTTCACATCTGGAAATCTTTGCTTGAATGATTCTACGTCCGATGGTCGGTGATGGTGGGGAAACTCGCCTATGTCTGGCATCCCCATCTCTAGAATAATTGCATCAGCCTTCTTCGCTCTTTTTTCAATTTCTTCACAAGGCCCTGAGTCTCCACAGTGTAGCAACCTAAATCCACTAGAATGAATCATTTCATACCCATGTGGATCAGTTTCTGGAGTATGGCAGACAGGGAATCTAATGTATTTCCAGTCAGTACTGGTTAATTCAGACTCTTCCTCTTCAATCCACATGATTCCTTCTAAAGCGTCTTCTAGACTTCCTGGAAATCCGACCTTACAAAGTTCAGATAGAATCTTTCTTCCTCCCGGGCGTACATAAACAGACAGAGGGAAATCTCTTCTAATATCTGAGATATATTTCCTATCTAGTAAGAAGAAAGGAAAACCAAAAGTATGATCTGCATGCCAGTGAGTGAATAGGTTATGTTCAATTTGACTTGTTTGAATGCCAGCTCTTCTTAACTGAGGCATTAGTGTTGGCGGCGCATCGATCAATATTTTGTTATCAATCAAAACTAGTGCGTGCATTCTCCCAGGCGGGCAAAAAGCATTTCCAGTACCGAGAATTTCGATACTAGCCATAATGTCCGCTATGGGNTGTATGACTTTACCTCATCGTTTGTGAAAAATCCGGATTTGCTTGTACATCTATTCATATATCCTAGTTATCTCGGAATAAATGGAGATGAAATGCCCGAAAAACGTATCAAATCAGAATGGTCGGCTAAGAATCCATTTCCTACTGTAATTTCGGATAACTATGTTCTAAATGGGGCAGGTTCAAGAAAAGAAACTCGCCACATAGTTTTCGATTTAGGCGACTCTGGATTGGATTACAAATCTGGCGATGCTCTGGGAGTAGTACCAAGATGCCCCCCAGAATTAGTAGAGGAGATTTTATCCATTTGTGTTTTTTCAGGAGAGGAGGAAGTAGAAACTCATCTTGGTACATGTACTGTTAGGGAGGCATTGACTAACAGATATGAGATTCATCGGGTATCTAAGAAGTGGATAAAGGGCCTATTGGAGAGATCCGGAGAAACTCCCGGGCAGGCCGAGATTAGGATAGTTGGGAGAAGGAGGTACTCTTCCACAGACGGCTCACTAATTCTTGATTGGAAATCTGAAGAAGATGGCGACTTTCCTGACGGATACGTGGAGATAGGCGATTTTGGTGACAACTCGGCAATTCTTCTTCACGAGCTAATTTCAGATCCAGATTCGATGGAGGATTACATTTGGTCTAGAGATTATGTCGATGCCCTTGCAGATTTTGGAAGTATTGGCTTCTCTCCACAACAACTCCTCGAAGGAATGAATAGATTGAAGCCCAGGTTATATTCAATAGCCAGCAGTCCAGATTTTGAACAAGGAACAGTCCATCTAACAGTTGCAATAGTCAGATACAGTCATCACAATAGAGAACGTACCGGACTTTGTACAGGATACATGGCCGATCGATGCGAAACAAATAGCTCCCAAGTTGGAGTTTACATGTCTCCAACCCGCTCTTTTGTTCTACCCGAGGACGGCTCAAAGGATATTATCATGGTTGGTCCTGGAACCGGCATAGCCCCATTTAGGGCCTTTCTCCAGCAGAGAGAAATTGATTCATCATCTGGGAGAAACTGGCTTTTCTTCGGAGATTGGACTGAAGAGGGCGAGTATCTATACAGGGATGAGATGGAAGACTGGAAGAAACGTGGAATAATTACAAGACAAGATTTAGCATGGTCCCGTCAAGGTGATGAGAAAGTATACGTCCAACATCTGATGGAGAAGAATGGCGAGGAAATTTGGAGTTGGATAGAAAATGGGGCATATTTCTATGTATGTGGAGATAAGCAATACATGGCAAAGGACGTCCACGCAACTCTGATAGAAATATGTGTAAAATTTGGACACATGTCTCCAGTCGAAGCAAAAGATTACGTAGAAACAGGTTTAATGAAGACCGAGAAAAGATATCTAAGAGATGTATACTGATTCTCCGATTGCCTCATACGGTCCATCTTCTAGGCATTAATGTGTTCCGACGTGTTCTGGTTGCTAACCGAGGCGAAATAGCTCTCAGAATCATTCGTTCCCTTAGGGAGTTAGGAATAGAATCTGTAGTAGTTTACGGTAGAGAGGATAGACTTTCTTTACCCGTTAGGCTCGCCGACGAGGGTTTTTTTATCGCAAGAGAAGATCCTCTTGCAACATTTTTGGATATCGAAGCAATTGTTTCAGCTGCAAAAGAGGTGGGGGCCGATGCAGTCCATCCAGGTTACGGATTCCTGTCAGAGAATGCAACATTTGCTGAGAGACTTGCTGAGGAGGGAATAACATTCATTGGGCCCTCTCCGGAGTCTCTTAGGCTGTTCGGCGATAAGATCGCGGCGAGAGGGGCCATGTCCAGAGCAGGCATACCGGTAGCTAGGGGGACCGAGGAACCGGTGTCAGATCCAGATAAGGCATTGAAAATCGCTTCTGAGATAGGATTCCCCATCATGATAAAGGCAGCTTCAGGAGGAGGTGGAATTGGTATGCAAGTGGTCCATGATGATTCTGAATTTTCATCAGCATTGAGATTGTGCCAGGGAAGAGCCGACTCAGCTTTCGGGGATAGTAGAGTTTTCATTGAAGAGTATGTGGATTCGGCTGAACATATAGAATTTCAAGTAATCGCTGATGGTAAAAATGCCATACATCTCGGTGAGAGATTCTGTTCCATCCAACGGAGGCATCAGAAAATTATCGAAGAAGGTCCTTGGATTTCTGATGAGGAAAGAAAAGAAATCGGATTAAAAGTAGTTGCTGGCGCAGAAGCAATCGGTTATCGCGGCCTTGCAACATTTGAATTCCTAAGAAATAAGGGCGGCGAATTCTACTTTATGGAAGTTAATCCTAGAGTCCAAGTCGAGCACACTGTTACAGAGATGTTAACTGGATTTGACTTAGTTTCGATGGGAATAATAGTCTGTTCGGGAGAGCCTCTNCCTATTTCTCAGGACGAAGTAAAACTGAACGGACACGCGATTCAAGCTCGAATAAATGCCGAAAGCCCAACTAGCCTAGAACCATCCCCGGGAAAGTTATGGGAATGTCATTGGCCTAATGGAAATGGAATAAGGGTAGATACTCATGGATTTACCGGATACGAAATGCCAGGAGTATTTGACTCACTATTAGCTAAGATAATTGCATGGGCGCCCTCAAGAGATGAGGCAATAATTAGACTTGATTCTGCTTTGGATGAAACTATCGTTATCGGTGTAGATACCCTAATTCCACTGCATAGAGCGATCCTCGGGGAAATAGATTTCATTGAAAGAAATATCACTACTGATTATCTCGAAAAACATAAGGGACTTTTGTCAGGAGGTGCCTAGTTTTGGATATAGTAATTGTAGGAAGTATGGGTTACGATGATATCGAGACTCCGTCGGTTAGTGGTTCTGATGTACTTGGTGGTTCAGCGGTTCACGCTGGCGTTTCAGCAGCATTCCACATTCCTGATGTCCCAGGACTAGAAGCTAGAGTTGGATTGGTATCGCCAGTCGGAAAAGACTTCTCAAAGGACGATCAATCAATTTTGAAAGACTTGGGAATCGACTTATCTGGAGTGTCAATCCTCCCTGGAAAGACATTCAGGTGGTCAGGAAAGTACGAGGGATCAATGGACAACGTAGAAACAATCTCAACTGAGATAAATGTGCTAGGAGATTTCACTCCAGAAATTCCCGAAATGTGGACATCCCCCAAGGTTCTATTTTGTGCAAATACCCATCCAGAATCGCAGATTTCCGTTCTCGACCAATGTCCAGATTCAGAGATTACTGCAATTGATACTTTCATGCTATGGATCGAAACAGAGTTCGAGAAGCTTTCCTCAGCTCTTAGGAAATCAGATCTAGCTATTCTGAACGAGGAGGAGATTTGTGCTATATCTGGGGAACAAATTTTCACAAAAGCAATTTCTCCAATAATGTCCGGATCAGCACTTTATGGGGGAGAAGGAGCCGGAAGTGGACCTAGAGGGGTGATAATCAAAAGAGGTTCCTCAGGAGTCTTTGCGCATCTCCCATGTGGAATCATAGCTCTCCCCGCTTATCCTGTGAGGGATCTTGTCGATCCAACTGGATGTGGTGACTCTTTTGCTGGAGCACTATTAGCAAATATTTCTGGAAGGAAGGGGGCACTAAATGACTTGGAGTTTATGAGGTCAGCAATGATACATGCAGTTGTAACTTCTTCATTTACGATACAAGGATTGGGTTCGGACAAGCTTCGTTCTTTAGAAAGGGGAATTTATCACGCTAGGATGGATCGATATCGTAGAATAGTTGGTATTTGAGACTCACCCTAGTCTTCTTAATCCCGGTAAAGGATGAGGGTCATCCTCAGAAGATGTTGGATTCAGTTGACTAAATTTCAAGGACTCAAAAGTATTATCGAATATTCTAGGCAAACCCTCTTCCCCTTCTGATACCCTCCTTACTATGAAGTCTAGCTTATCTCTCGCAGTGGAATCATCATTCATCCTAATCGACCTAATTCTTGAACTAACTTCTGCCTGGTGGCCTTGGTCACTCCGAAGCCTCATGTGTTGAGTAGATTGGAAACTTTCAGTCTCTATTTCACCACTGCTAGATTGATTAGATCTTCCAATTCTGGTCCAAGAACTTCCGGGACTAAGTAGCCTTCCCAGCCAACTCGTAGACAAGCCACTCTTCTTTTTTGGACCTGAAATTACACTGCCCGACATCGTCGAAGCTAGTTTGTTCAATGCTGGATAATCGCCCAATTTTGCTGTATGCACATTCCTAAAACTACCTCTTTTCATTTTGAGCTCTTGTTGAGCTCTAGCCTGCTTAACTACTCCAGCTCTGCACTCATCCCTAACTGCTTCTTCAGTAGGGGGTGGCAGAATTCTTCTAGAGAATGGAGAATCCGGTGGNCCAAATTCTGTATGAGCTCTTTTAATCATTTGAGCACTAGAGAATCTCCTTTCTTGAGGGAATGATGTAGCCCCCCCTTCATCTAAACTGGAGATACTTGTAGATTCAGAATATGTTTTTTCAACAGGAATGTCCGTATCAAACAAACCTCCAGGAGAGAACATATCCAAACTTTCAGTTGCTTCGGAAAGAGCTGACCCCATTCGACCAACGCTCTCAGGTACGGCTTCTTTTTCCTGATACCAAGATGGTGCTTCTCTACCTCCCCACGCCCTCTCGTAAGCATTTTGTCTCATTGAGGCATTTTCCTCACAAATCCCAATTTCTGTATTTGGCACAACTACTTCTTTTCCCGATTCAAACAGTTCTTCTCCGAAGTTGAATATTCCAGTCCCCCTCTCGTTTTCAAGAGTAAAATCATCTTGCTCACTAGTATTAGGATTCATTGAAAATTCTAAATCTTTAGAAATTGGAAGCATCGTCTTTTCGTAACTATCATAAATTTTATGTGAATTATCAATGGAAGGAAAAAATTGCGGCTCAGTCTCCAGACTCTCTAATCCAACTAGGGCCTCACTCATGGTACAACCGTGCCTGAGTCTATCTACAACTAAACACAGTTTTAGGAGATTTGTCTCGCTTCCTGAAATTAGATGTCTTCCTCCAGACCCGGTCTCTATGGCTAAGATGGCATATTTAGAAATGAAGTTTGCAATTATCATTGTCAAACCAATTGCTATTGCGAACCAACTCATGGGAGAAACTATTGTCGTAATTCCCAGATATACAGAAACTAACCCCAGGACTGCCACTCCTGAGGGCAGAATAGGCGCCTTTAGGTGCCTCATTCTTTCGATTTTTGCCAGATCAAGTCTTACTCCCTTTCCATCAAATCTTTCTATTGTAAGCTGCCGCTCTGTTATTACAGCACAACACTTCCCTCTGGCGCCAACTAAGGAGAGGTCTCCGATTAGTTCGGAGCTCCTCTCCTTAGTCGGGCCCTTAGGCCCGGCTACTCCCATCCGGTGCTGAGTTTGCAATATGACGTATAAGCTCATAGGGAAGTTTGGTTAACAGGATACTATTTTCTAATGCAGAAATTTTTCGCCAAATACTTACTATCCCATCGCATCTCTAGCCCTATTTGCTTCACTCCATAACTCCTTTTCTTGCTTGTTTTGAGGTTTGAATTGTGGAATTTCCACAGGTTTCATTGATTCGTCGATTGCGACCATAAAGAAGAATCCCGAGCAGATTTCCTCCCCCTCCCATTCTGATCTAGAAAGTCTACATGAAGTCACATGAACCCCAACGGTTCTAGGAGATGTCCAAACCACTCTAGCAGTAGTTCTGATTATATCCCCTTGGAATGCCGGCCTCTTGAATTTCAATGCATCTACTGAAACCGTTACAAAGACTCGATGCGCAAACTTCGATGCAACCATTCCAGCAGCAGTATCCATAATGGCCATCAATCTGCCCCCGAAAAGAGTATTCAGAGCGTTGGTGTGCCCTGGAAAAACCTCATTCAATAGCTCTACTGGCTCAACTGAGTATGATTCCTTGTCAGTCATCAGTAGCATTCGAAGCATCACCCCCCTTGAATACTACAGTGTTTGGCATCAAAAAAATGCAGTTTACCGCTGACTTCAACCGAAGGGAGATACTCGGAGCACCATGGACGTAAGTGGGCTACTAAGATCGTGGGGGGTTCTAGCACCTGAGGAGGGCCATCTAATGGTTGTTCCAGAATTGAGATGGGAACCATCCATTTTCGAAGATCCTTTGGGGGGGAAGATCATTCTTTGGCCATACCTGCCTTGTGTAAGGATGCCATCGAAGATGAGGCCAAGGGAATGGAACGGACTAGCCTTAATTTCCTCTTCAGACGAGATTTTATCTTTGAGGGAAGAGGAACTCCAAGAAATAGAAAGCCCCGGTGTTCATGTTGATTCAGCAGCTGTTTCAGGAACAACTCTAGGGATGCTGGTAAGAAGTTTATCAGAACTGGATATTGAAGGGCCTTCTATCCCAGACCCTGAGAAAATTAGACTTCTAAGACATGCCGAGAATTCTAGAGGGGGGATGCCAATTTATGCAATAGAGCCCGCAATTGATGATGAACATTGGGCAGAATGGCAATCCAGGTGGGCAGATGAACAGGTTAGGTTTAGGAATTTATTAGCTACCATTGGAAGAAATAGACGCTGGTCAAAGGCAATGAAGGACTCAATACCAAATGTCACGGAATCAAAATGGGCCAATTCGGATTTAGGTGCAGCAGCTACAGTATGCTATTCCTGGTGGCGGGAGGAATCACTTTGTCTTACCGAAGAACTAATCAGAGAAAGAGAGCAAAGAATCTCATCGAGACTTAGGGGGGCATTAGCTGATATGAGAAAATCTGATTTCGAACCAAAAATCAATGAAGGGCCAGTTCTACTAGTGCCAGTTCACCAACCTCGGATGCCCTCATTAGAGAATACCCTAATTGACTGTGAGCATGTGGAAGAACTGGGGAGAGAGCAATGAGTGATGAATTTGAAGTTTCGATCGAAACCCAGTCCTTCAGAATCATTCCGTCGCAGCCAATAGAAATTTCAGATGCAATCCGATACTTAGGGGCGAAAAGTAATGGCGAGTACGCCGTAATCGAAAGAGAAGATCCGAGGGCGGTAATACTAGTTGATTCAGATGGTTCAATAATTATTCATGGGATCGCTAATTCAGATGCGGCCACACTTATCGCCGAGGAGACCCTTCTTAGGATGGGGATGTCAGATAAGGGACTCACAATTTCCCAGGGAGAAGTTCTAGCTAGCTTTTCTGCAGGGAGAGCGGTATTGATTGGATTGGCCTCCGAGAGGTTCTCAGATGCAGAGCACGATATCCGAATAGATGCCCTGCGAATCAATGCAGAGAGATATGGTTGCACAATACTACTTTTTAGTAATGGGAGAGGAGTTGTGATGGGACAATCATCTAGAAAGGTGGCCGAGATGGCCGCCTCATTTTGGCTTTCGAGATTAGAAGAAGAAGGCGCATTGGCGTGAGACAATGTTGCAGAACGAGAAGTGGATAGGCCCAATCTTGGATCAACATATGCATTTAGATAGGTCAAACAGATTTTTGGACGCTATTTCCGATTTTGTATATGCAGGTGGGACAGGGGTAATGCTGGTCCACAAACCAGCATTTTCTAGAAAACTCCCACAAAACCTTGATGGATACAAGGAGGCTTATGTGGACACAATTTCTATGGCAGATGAAATTAGGATGAGATATGAAATAGAAGTCGGAGTTATTTTGGGACCACATCCAGTTGTTTGGGAGAAACAGATAGATGAATTGGGAATTAAACGATCTACAGAACTTCATTTGGAGGCAGTTGGATTAGCACTAGATTTCATCGATTCCGGTAAAGCCAATTGTCTTGGAGAGGTAGGGAGGCCCCACTATCCAGTTTCAGAGGACACTTGGCTATATGCCAATGAAATGCTAGAACAAATCCTCCAAATGGCCCATTCCTCCAAAACTTCAGTCCAATTACACTTAGAAGATAACGGTGAGAGAACTTATCGTGAGATTCTAGAGATTTGTAATAAATCCGGCTTATCCCCAGAAAATGCAATCAGACATTTCGCCCCTGCAAATATCAGTTCGGAATTCACTCATAATCTTTCAACTACAGTCAGTATGGGGAAAAATAGTGTAGATATTTTAGCGGAAACCTGCAATAAGACGAATTCTCATTGGGGCATGGAAACTGATTTTTTGGACGATAAGAATAGGCCAGGAGCAGTTCTCGGTCCGAAGACTGTCCCCAAAAGGACTGGGGAATTATGTTCGAAATTACTTTCTATTGGGTGGGATGACTCCGAGGTGGAGAATCTGCTCTATAATGTCCATCAGAATTGGCCAAAATCACTCTACAATCTCTGAAGCGCTAATATTTCCAGAAGAAAAAGTGAGAATAGCTCCTGTTAAGAACAAGATTAATGATAACCCAAGAAACTCTAGCTCACCAAGAGGAATTGGCCTCCAGAACTCCTGCATCGTCATCCTCCAGAGTGGACCGTTTATCGGAAGAAATAAGATCATCAGGATTACTCCCAGTCTTTGCCTCTTCATCATAATTATCCGAGCGAGTACTTTCTTTTCAAACTCCTTGTAAGACCGAATCGGTTTAGAGATGCTATAGGTTCGCCTAGGCTGAGCGCCTGTAGTGAAGGGGTTATCACAAGAGGTTTCCAACCTCTTGTCCCGGGTTCGAATCCCGGCGGGCGCACCAATACGGATTTTTTCTCAGTAATCGAACTTACTTGAGTGAAGCATTGAAACGCATCTTTCTTTTCGAAACCATATGTCTGCTACGGAGGAAGAGAAACCGCAAATTTCCACCTCATTAAGTAAGGACCTTTCCGATCTAGTAGAAGAAAAACAAGTCGTTGGAAGAAAGATCTGGCGAATAGTTCCCTATATTGCCAGATACTGGCAGAGAGCATTGGGCGGGATTTTAGCAAATGCTGGTGCAAGAGCGTTTGACCTAATTCCCTTCATAGCTATTGGAATGGCAGCTGACTACTATCAGTCTAAATCATTCACAAACTCTTCAATCGAGAGGCTCGTGAAATTAGAACAAATTCCACAATTTGGCCCCATTGACTCAATTGAAATTGGCTTTGGTTTGCTAATTTTGATTTCATTCACATTTCTAGCTTTTTTTCAGGGCCTGAGCAATCAATTATGGCAATCTACTGCATACAAGGCACAGCATGACATTCGGATGGAAGCAACTCATTCTCTTTTGAACATGGAAGCATCATACTTTGAGAGTCGTCAAACCGGGAATTTGATGTCGGTCTTATCTTCAGATGTCGCACAGCTTGAGGATATTATTTCCGACGCAAGCACCAGCATGATTAGGATTGCAATAACATTCTCTACAGCATTTGTGATAATGTTCTGGATGTCTTCCAAATTGGCTTTGATTCTATTCGCACCACTAGTGATAATTGTCCCGATGGTGGTTTGGTTCTCAACCAGGGTACAGAGAAAGTACAGAAAGCAGAGAGAAAGTACGGGGGGAATAGTAGCAATCCTCGAGAATGTTCTCACTGGAATTACGGTTGTTCAGGCATATAATGCGAAGAAATTCGAAGGATCTAGAATCGAGGGCCAGAGTGGAGAATATAGGGATATGGCGATACAGGCAGCATTCATTCGAAACAGATTCATCCCAGGAATTTATGTCGTCGCTGGAATTTCCTTTGGATTACTAGTTTCAGCAGGTGGTTGGGTGATGGAGTCAGGCGAGATTACCGTTGGCCAATTTGTAACATTTCTTTTGATTTCAACTCGAATGTCGATGCCGATGTTCATTCTTGGAATGCTGTTAAATCAATTGCAGAAGGGTGAGGCAGCTTCGAAGAGAGTTTTTGCAATAATTGATCTCGAGCCTTCTATTTTTGACTCAGAGGGGGCAGTCCCATTGGAGGATAGGATTTCATCAATCAGCTTTGAAAATGTTAAATTCGCATATCCTTCTTCAGTTTCCAATACCCTAAACGAGATTTCGTTCTCAGTATCCTCAGGTGGATTTCTAGGAGTAATGGGGCATACTGGAGCCGGAAAGAGCACTATTCTGAAATTAGTAGAGAGATTCTATGAACCACAAAGTGGCAGAGTACTTGTTAATGGTAGAGATATCAATGAGTTCAAGATAGAGTCCTTGAGGTCTAGAATCGGATTCGTTTCCCAAGATCCGTTCCTTTTCTTTGGAACAATTAAGGAGAACGTCGCGTATGCGCGGGACCATTCAGAAAAGCAGATTCTTGCAGCCCTAGAAGCAGCCGGGTCTTTAGATTTCATTTCCCAACTCCCAGATGGTATAGACACTATGGTGGGGGATAGAGGTGTTATGTTATCAGGAGGTCAGAGAGCGAGAATTAGTTTGGCCCGGGCTCTCCTCAATGATCCCGATCTATTGATTTTGGACGAGGCGAGCGCATCCCTAGATGCTGAGACCGAGCTTAGAATCCAGGAATCTCTTTTCGATAATTCTAATGATGGAAAGGATAGGATCACTATTGCCGTTGCCCACCGACTAGCAACAATCAGGAAGGCCGATGAAATAATTGCAATGGTCGATGGGGCCATAGTGGAAAGGGGGACTCATGATCAGTTGATTCGTAATGGCAATGTCTACTCCTCACAATGGTCTATTCAGACTGGTGAAATGGAGATTGAGGAGGAGTAAATTTGACTGAAGACCAATTTGAATGGTCGGTAGTAAAATCTGGGAATGTCACAATGGGTTCCGATAGAAGGTCCGTAATTTTCGGAGGAATGGGTCCAAGACACGAAGTACATATCGGATACAAATTTCGAATCTCCAAGAGGCCTATTGAGGCTGGGGAAGCTTCCAGAATAATCAGGGAGACATCTGCCGAGAAGGCCTCGGAATCAGAATGGGAACTGGCCTACTCTAGGGGATTAATTTCAGGCAGAGATGGGGAGATTGAGTTAATCACTGATTCTGCAAGGGATTACTGGGGTAAGGTTTGTGATGGAAGGCCCCATTTCGGCGGCAAAGGAAGCCCAAGAATTTCAAGACTTTGGCAGAGGGGGAGGGCCAAGAAAAACATCCTTTTTTCAGATATAACCGAGTTAGAAGCAAAGGTTAGGCTAGTGATAAGAGATGGATGTGACTGGGCGGGGGGATCCCCTTCTTTGCCATCAAAAATCGATTCTTCCAGAATTATTCTAGAAGAGACTCTAATCTCATTATTTTTCGGAATAATCCCATCTTTTGGATGGGCATACTTTAATGCAAGCCCCGGATATATCAGGGAGGGGTGGCTGAATTTGATTTTTGGAGGGATTTTCTTCGGGGTATTTTCTATGATCTTCTGGAGACCAAAGCAACCAACTTGGATAATAAAAGGTGACAAGATGGTCACAAAATAATAGTTAAGCAGTCGGATAGGTCACGCAGTACGGACAGAATTCGCCAACCACATATTCCTCAGACTCTTGCTCTTTTACTGTTACCGGCTCTCGACAGTTGAAACACATCTCAGTTTCAGACTCCCGTAATTCATGATCCAATGCAACCCTCTGATCGAAAACAAAACACTCCCCGTTCCAATGTTCTCCACCACATTCTTCGAAATAGGCAAGAATTCCCCCGTTTAGTTGTCGAACATCTTCGAATCCCGAATTCAGCATTACTGCCGATGCCTTCTCACATCTAATCCCACCAGTACAATACATTACTACTGTTTTTTGTTTATATTCTTCAGGCAATGAGTCCAATGCTTCGGGAAAATCTCTGAAGGATGGAATTCCCAGATCTATTGCTCCTTCGAAAGATCCAATTCTGATTTCATAGTCATTTCTCGTATCTAAAACTAAAATCTCTTCATCGCTCTCGATAATTTTTCTGAATTCTGTGGGTGAAATCCTCTCTCCTGAGAAATCAGCAGGTCTGATTTCATCCATCCCGAGTGAGATTATTTCTCTTTTTCTTTTCACCAGCATTCGTCTGAATGGACGATATTCAGAGAAACTTTTTTTAATTGGAATTCCACTAAATCTAGTATCCGATTCTAGGAAATGAATGAATGAACCTATCTGTTTTTCCTCCCCCGAAAGAAAGAAGTTAATTCCATTGTGACTAAGTAATATCGAGCCTTTCAGGTCTAGATGGTTGCATTTCTCTAGCATTGGAGCCTGCAGATCATCCCTATCAGGAAGATCGACGAAACGATAACCGGCAATATTTACCATCACTCGACTCATAACCAATGCACTAGGCGCCATAGTAAGAATACTGCCTTCAATCTAGATACCGGAAATTTTTTTCAATTGCTTTCTATGTCTAAATATTATCCTCTATCTCTATCATCTATTTGGGATGTAGGGCTTCCAGTAATTACGCTCCATCTAGCTTTCAAAACGCCCATCCCATAGTCCCACAGAAGTAGAAATGAAACAATAGGGGAAAGAAAAATAGTAGACATGCTCTTGCTAGGAGATGATCCCTTTGATGCCCCAATCCATGCTAAAACATTGAACATAATTGCTAGTGTTGGTAGAAAGTGGGCAGCAATTCTCTCAGTGCTTAGTGGAACCTCTTCTAGGGAAATATTCCAAAATTCCGGCCATGAAACTCCACCATTCATCGCCCCCCATAACGAAATGAACGTTGAAAATACCACTATAGCCGGGAATAAGGAGACCAAATTATGACTCCACCCCCATAGACTCGGATATCTCCTCCCAGCCAGAGCTCTCACCTGTCCATAATTTCTTATTTGCTTCCTCACTCTAGCTAAATCCCTTCTCCTATGCCATATTACTGCGCTACCATCTGACCAAAGTCTGTGTCCAGCAAGTCTAATTCTGTGATCCAGCATTACGTCCTCTGCACCTATTGCTCCCGAATCGAAACCTCCCACCTCAGAAAGAACATCCCTCCGATAAGCAGAATTCACGCCCGGCAGCTGCTCCACTTCCTCCAAATCTCCCTTCGTCTGTCTTCCGTAGTTCGTTCCAGCAGTGAGAAATCTATTACAGAATGCAACATCGATCACCATCTGCCACAGACTAGACTCATCTACTGGGGCAAAATTGGGACCACCTACTCCTGAGACTTCAGACATTTCGAACCACCTTTCTAGACTTTCCACCCAATTAGAAGGGACTATGACATCGTCATCCGTGAAAAAAACTAGTTCTGAATCCGTCTCCCTAATTGCTACATTGCAAGCATCCGCTCTATTCCTAGAACCCTCGTCATCAACGAAACGAACACCCTTTCTTTCTGCAATCCCCCTCCCTGGATCATTTTCAGGCCCAACAACTACTATTTCTAGATCCTCATAAGTCTGATTTAGTAATCCATCGATGACTATCCCCAGCTCTTCGGAGTTTTCTACACTCGGGATAATTACGCATACTCTGTTAGGCACGTGATGTCCCGAGGGGAGCCCATTGATGAGTTCACGGGTCAGTCATTGACAATTCTGGGTGCTAGGAAGTAAATCCACTTTGCTCCACCGCCATTACTTACCCAAGTCAGTCTGAGTGGATATTTTTCTTCAAACTCTAGGGAAACCTCATTCGTCAAACCACTGGCAAGCTTTTTTGTCAGTTCTCCCAAGTATTGAAGAGAATAAGTAGAATGTGTTGGTGCAGCACAAGTCAACTCGGTCAACTCTCCCGACTCGAATTTTACATTCACGCCCTCGCCCGCTTCAACAGTTACAGAGACAGATAACTGATTCTTATCCATGCTCAAATCAACCTCGCCCCCAACAAACTTGGCTGCTCTAAGGGCTCTGGATAGCTTCTCAGAATCAATTGTAGCCTTAGATTTGAATTCTAGGCCGGGCTGGTTGGGATTGTCCATTGTACTTGTGTCAATTCCTCTAAGAATCATGTGAACCTCTCCAACTCTAACATTAATTGCTCCAACAGCATCATCATAGTCCATCTCTACTAGATCACTCGGTCCAGCCAATGTCAGTAGATCTCGCATCTTGCCAAGATCTAATCCTATTTCTACCGGTTCTACCTCATATGTCTCAAAGCACTCGTCAGCAATAGTAGCAGAAAGAAGAGCCACATGTGAACCATCAACAACAGACACTCCTAGCCCCTTTTCACCCCATACTAACTTAGCTTCAGTTGTCAGAACAGATAGAATGTCGACAATTTCTCTCATCAGTTGCTGCTTAGCAGTTATTCTCAACATACTCTCACCCGTACTTCTTACGTATTAGGCGGCTCTTGATGCTTATTGGGGTAAAAACCCTCGAAACTATTGGTATTCCCTCCACCTATGGCCGCAATCACCGCATGTACAAATCTTAGTTTCAGGCTCATCCGAAGACCTAGTCTGCCTGAGCTCAACATATGCTCTGTCTCCATCACACTTGGGACAAAGATAGTCGCCCACTCTCAGAGTTCCTCTGGGTCCGTCTTCTTCAACTACCTCTGTAAGGTGCTTCAGAGACTTTGAGTCTGTTGTTGCAGTAGTTTTGGCTAAATCAATCACCTCCCCAGTCATAGGATCGGTGAACTCCGAACCTCGCCCATCTTCTCCAGAAAGAGGACCTTCATACCCGCATTTGTAATCCGGACACTTTATCCAACCTCTATTATCAGGGTACGACAGTGAACCACATTCTGGGCAAAACATCCTATCAACATCCATTAGCGCATTAGCGCGAACCAAATTACGCTGAACCTTACGACTATTCAACTATTCGTTTTTCCTTCCCTATTATTCCGCACCGTTCAAGCCCGAAACCTTCTCCGATAAGGCGTGAAAATCTACTTTGACTGGAAAATCGCTAGAGTTGTCGATGACGTAGGCAATATCATCGACGAGATAGGATGGGATGGCAATATAACGCCATCAAGTCTGGCAAAGAGGCTATTTTCAATTCAGAAAGGTAGGTTGCCCCCAGAGGTCAAAACGCTATCTGAAAGATTTCCAGAAGCTGACATAGACGTCCTAGGGCCATTATCTGATCCTTTATGGCCCAATCATGAGGATTTCGTCGAGATCCACCATAGAGCTACAGTAGAACTGGCAAAGATGGGGGTCGCAGAATCATCGGGAGATATGGATAGGAGAATAGACATGTTAGTTTCTGCCGCCGTGGAAACCCGTGCTTCGTGGACTACATCGGAATCGAGATGTGTTGAGTGGGCTGGGTTGTTCATAACTGAACTAGATTTGGACTCTCAAAGAGTGGAAATCCCTACNGCCCTGTCCAAATCCGACAATATCGAAGAGGCTTCAGAGATTCTAGGAGTTATCCCGCCGAAGCATCTCCCATCAGATCTAGAATGGGACTCCCTGAAATCACAGGCAACATTTGTTCTTGAATGCTCAAGTGTTTTGAATAAAATTGAGAGTGCAATTAGGGAGTCAGCAATGGATTATTTGCCATCTCTCAGTGCTTTAATGGGGCCAATCTCAGCCGCAAAATTAGTTTCCTTAGCAGGGGGGAGAGAAAGACTAGCAAGAATGCCCTCTGGTTCACTCCAGGTTCTTGGTGCCCACGCAGCAATGGCCGCCCATAGAAGAGGGGCCCCCCCACCTAAGCACGGGGCGATCCTATTTTCCTTGCCCCAGGTTAGCCGCTCCCCTAGGTGGGTGAGGGGGAAGATTGCGAGATTCTTGGCAGGGAAGGCCAGTATTGCAGTCCGAATAGATCATTTCAACGGAGTTCCTTGGGGGGAGAGTCAAATAAATGAAATTAATAGTGAAATAGACTCTATCAAAAACAAGTTTTCTAAGCCCAGTAAGAGGAAGTAAGAAAATGCCCAGAAAATCAGAATCTCTGGGTTGGGGAATTAAGAGAGAGGGTAGAACATTATGGACTCGAAATGCTGTCAAGGGAACTTCGGTAAGGGGTGAAAGAAGAAAGAAGGATGGCAGAATAGAGTGGAGGATTTGGAATCCAACTAAATCAAAGGTTGCTGCTTCAATATTGAGGACGAAGCAAGATCCGAGAAAAATAATCCCAGATCCGGGCTCAACTTGCCTATATCTCGGAGCATCTGGAGGAGGTACCGTTAGTCACATCCACGATATCGTTTGTGGTTCCGGAAATCATCACTCTGGACAAGTCGTAGCAGTGGAGATTTCCCCAAGAATGACTCGGGATCTGGCTTCACTATGTGTAAATCGTTCAGGTCTGATCCCGATAATGGGGGACGCGCGAAAAACCGAAGTAATTGCCCCTTTCATCAGGAGTAAGGCCGATTGGATACACCAGGATTTGAGTATTCCGGATCAGGCTGAGACTTTCGTAAACTCTACCATGGATTTCCTTTCTGATGACGGAATAGGGCTTCTTAGTCTTAAGGCTGCCAGTGAAAGATATTCCGAGGGGGATATCGATTTCAGGTTCAAGAAGGCTGAGGATATTATTACAAGTTCCGATTTACAGTTGATAGAAAGGATCGATCTAAAGGGTTTGGAAGAACAACATGTTGTTTTTGTCTGTAAAATAATCCTTTAACTAGATGCCATAACTAGATACGATAATTCCCCATATAGACAAAATTATTACTACGATTATGGCACCAATAATAATCGTGATCCATGAAATTACCATTGCTGCTTTAGCTACTCCGTGCTCTGGATGATCGGGATATTGATTCGTTATTCTCAGTGATTGATAAGCTATGATCAGAGCTGGAATAGCAGTAACGAGGTTACAAACAAGTAAGCCAATAATGCTCAAAATCAACGCGATACCTGCGTTGGTCCCTGGAAACATCCCTCGATCCCCTTTTTCACCAGTATGAAGGAAAATCTGCTTGCCCCCACTCCCCTCGATGATCGGGATATCGTCGAAGATGGTGACCTCTTCAGGGTACTTAGGATTTGGATTTGAGTTTGCCCAATCCGGAATATTATTTGCATCCATGAAATTTTCCTCTAGATATTTTTTTGATAACTCTGTCGTTCAAATCATATCTCACCAAGAAAGGTAATGTCCGACAACTACTCCGGAGAATTATGCCAGAGTTGCCAGAGGTCGAGACAGTTAGGATTGGTTTGGAAATGCATCTTTTGGGTAGTAGAATAATGGAAGTAGAACTACGGAGAAATGATCTCAGGTTCCCATTCCCCGACGATTTTCGCGAATCTCTCGAGGGCTGTAAAATCATTTCAGTCGATCGAAGAGCGAAGTATCTCCTCATCAGACTCGATTCTGGAAAAACTTGGCTTTGCCATCTTGGAATGAGTGGGAGGTGGACTTTGATGGGTGATTCCTTGGTGAGTAGACCAGGAAAATTTGCCAATGGGACACCCTTGGGTACTGGAGATGGCCCCCATGACTGGGTAGTAGTATACATGGATAATGGTATCAAGGCAGTATATTCCGATCATCGAAGATTTGGATTCATGGACTGTTTCCAAACCTTAGATCAAGAGGGACAAAGAATGCTGAATAGTATTGGCCCTGAGCCCACTCCGGATCATCTAACTCCGAGAATTTTGGCAGATGGTCTTCGTGGAAAGAAAACTCCAATAAAATCTGCTTTACTGGATCAGAGGATAGTAGCCGGACTTGGAAATATATACGTCTGTGAGATTTTGTTTAGATCTGGAGTGTCCCCTAGAAGAAGAGCTAGCAGTGTCGCTGGTAAGGCTGGAGTTTCTAAAATGGTGGAGAGAATCACTGCAGCTACACATGATGTAATAATTGAGGCGATAGATGCCGGTGGTTCCACCCTTCAGGATTTCCGTGGCGTAGATGGCGACGAATCAATCGGATACTTCATCCATAACTTCCAGGTTTATGGCAGAGAAGGGGAGAAGTGCCTCAGCAAGAAATGTCCAAGTATCATAAAAAGAATCTTACAGGCAAACAGATCCACATTTTACTGCCCACTCTGCCAACGTTGATGAGCACCTATTCCAGGGATTGGGGCATGGGAGGCGCCAATATCATGAAACCCAAGCTAGCTGTTGAATTCATAGGTACATTTTTCCTTTCTCTAACTATTTGTCTCGCTGCTGCCCATGGATTGGCCGGAGAATTAGCCCCCTTCGCCATCGCATCCATTCTGATGGTATTGATATACTCTGGAGCCCATGTATCCGGCGCTCACTACAATCCTGTCGTGACCATATCTATTTGGATTAGAGGAGCATCCGAAAAATCAGAAGTTTTTCCGTATATTCTTGCACAATTATTCGGAGGAGCTTTGGCAGCACTAGTTACTTCTAACCTGATAATTACTGGCAGCTATCATGAGGAATTTCCTTTGGATTCCTTCGATCCCACCAACAGTCAGACTTCTGCAATAATTATCTGCGAAATGCTATTCACCTTTGCCTTAGTTTTTGTTATACTTAACGTTGCTACTTCAGAAAGAAACCAAGGTAATGGTTACTTCGGAGTCGCCATCTCATTCGTAGTTCTTGCTGGGGCTCTAACTGTTGGCAGCATATCTCTTGCCTCATTCAATCCAGCAGTCACTACTTCTCTGATTATTCTGGGAAAGATGTCTCTAGGGGATATTTGGCTCCATTTGACTCCGCAACTTATCGGAGGGATTTCCGCAGCCTACTTATTCATATTCATCGAAGACTAGTCAAAATGCTGAGACATCTCTATCCCCTTAACAAGTGCAAGGAGCACACCGTTTTTTGGGGTTGGAATACCTAATCTCTCCCCAATAGATGCTATTTCTCCGCATAGTGCCTCTATCTCAGTTTTTCTTCCAGACATTAGATCCTGAAGCATCGAAACTCTATTCTCAGAAGTAGAAATTATCACACTTTTGAGATATTCCTCATTATCTATTTGCCCTAGATCGACTCCCAATTCTAAGGCCACTAACTCTGCTTCCCTCATGATTTCAACAGCCTGCTCCCATAGTTCGGGAATTTCTGTTAGAGCGCCATTACGTACTCCCGCTATGGCGCAAACAGGATTTATTGCGACGTTAATCAGCAGTTTTCTCCAAATTTCTCCTTCTATATTGTATGACCATCTCGGTGAAAGGCCCGACTCTTCAAGAATTGAGATAAATCTTTCAGTAACCTCTCCAGGTTCGCCACCATCAAATCTCCCTAGCTCTATTTTTCCCCTTCCAGTCCAATGAACCGAACCATCATTATCCCTCCATGCTGAGTGTGTTGTTGAACCGCCAACTACTCTAATTTTGCCAACTCTTGATGAGATTATTTCAGCATGCCCAAGGCCATTCTGAATACTTACTGCAATCCCGTTTTCCGCTATCAAGTCCTCTGCCATCGATGCCAGGAATGCAGTCGATTCAGCTTTACTACAGATGATAGCAACCTCGCAAGAGCCAAGAACTTCTTTGGGCAAAGTGCCATTTTCACTATCAAAAAGTGAGTACCTTTCCCCCGGTATCATCTCCATCGAACCCTGGGGGGTGAAGAGGGTTAGTCCACTCTCTAAGAATTCATGACTAACCCCTCTTGAAACACATACTAGTTCTGCTTCACTATCAGCCAAACTGCCGAGTATGATTCCCCCAATCGATCCCACTCCCAGTATGGCAATCTTCAATCAACAACCCCCCGACGGGCACCTTGCAGAAACATGTACAGTAACCCCTGAATCATCCGCAGTAATCCACACAGCTCTTTCTAGAGGGGCTTCTCCTTTCTCTAAAATTGAAAGATTCACACTCTCTCCTGGGCCTACTAAACTTGGAATTTCTAATTCCCATATTCCTCCTAGCGGGGAGTCTCCATGTGTTTCTAGAGAAATCCCTAGTTCCCTCGTTCCTCGATTAGTTAAGGAGAAAATCTCTCCACTCAATCCCCTATTCAATGTTCCCGGAGATACGAAGACGTCAAGAGAATCAGAAATCAGGTATGAATCAAATGTGCCGTCACCATAACAAACAGCAAGCCATCCCCCTGATCCCAGCCCCAGAGTCCCATTCGCCATCTGATTTCCAGTCAACCTCAATGACGTGAAGTTCGACATCTCTACAGACCAGTTTGTATCTGTATCAATTTTTGCAGAAACATCACTAGACGGGCAATAGGGGGATCCATTATCTGCATGAAACAAAACATCGCCACTTTCTGCAAATCCTTGCGGAAGCGACCAAGAACCATTCTCTACTCCAATTTGTGGCATTGATCCATCTATTGCCAATAGCCAAGGCCCTAGTGTGGAGTTATCCCTAATCAGACTCATTTCTGGCCCCATTAATCTCCCTTGCTCATCGAAAGTCAAAGAGCTCTGCATTGCTCCTTCTTGACCTCGGACACATACGTTTTGAACTCCAGAACTGAGATTGCTGGAATTCTCAAGATTGGAATTCTCAAGATTCCAGTATGGGCCTTCGACAACTATTGCACCCCCTCCTTCCTCTAGACGAATTTCGCTGCAGATTAAGAGAGGATCCTCTTCAATAATTTTCCAAAATGGATTGATTGGCCCTTCCTGGGAAGAATTTGTTAAAATGATTACATGCTCCAACTCAAATCCCGGTATCTCAACAAAAATTCGTAGGTTATGAGTAAGAGGGGCTTCGTTTGGAGCCAAAATATTGAAAGAGATTTCGCTAGGATTACTCTGAGTAATATTTTCGAATCTACACGATCCTTCATTCTGAGGGCAAGAATCGCTGATCGACCAATCACTCGCCCCAGGGCCTTCTATTCTGTACTGAATCCAACCCGATATAGGCACCACCCCATCTGGCTCAATACTCAAAACTACCTCACTATCATCTCCTGGTGTGATTTCCAATCTACTTATCCAATCTTCTGTGGTTATCCCCGAATCGAAACTCTCCATTTCATATGATGGGATGGAGCCAGGCAGTCCGGCAACTAATATCACTCCAACTATGGCCACTAGTCGACTTCTTACATTTTCTTCCAAACCAACAAACTCATCCAAGATAACGGGTTGTGAATAATTATCTGGATTGAATCTCTGCCATGCAGCAATGAATGCTAGAAAAATCCACGGAGTCCATTGAGCAGTAGCAAAAATAACTACCATTGCCAGTAGTACAGCTACGAATATCGATGTCTGCAACCTTCCATCTCTCATTTCCGATGGCCCCAAAATCGAATGAAGGATCCTGTCACCCGGCAAACCGGGAATTGGCATCATTAGCACCCAACCTATTATCGATAGGCCGACACCTGCAATTCCTATTGGGTGTAACCACTGAAGTCTGATGCCTAATTCTTCCCCCATCCATGAATCAAGTAATGCATTGGTCAGAAAATTAGTCTGAAAAACAGTAGGGGCGCCATTAAGGGATGGTGGGCTGCTAGGTGTCATCATCACCCCTATCACAGTAAGCAAACTTCCAGATAGAAAAAGCACGAATGGCACTACGACCTCAATGTAGCCAAGAGCCCTCCTATTCGGAATCGGAATCATGTCAGGCTTTCGTTGACCAATCGCGCCAACGATTCCGAATGACCACCATGCGGGGACAGGCAGAACAACCGGGGAAATATGCCCAACTTCAATATTGAACCATCTGGCAATGTAAATTCTGGAAAAACTTGCCATTAGCATACTCAATGCTATTGGAAGGGCGAAATAGAAAATAGACTGGCCCAGACTTCCAAAGTTTAGAGGATTACTTCCATGGCCATACTCATTTATCCAATGCGAACCAACTACTGCTAAGAAGCCAAACATGACCACCCAAAGAGCAATTTGCTGAAACCTACCTAGTACTTCTTCTCCCGGCGGCAGTAGTGATATCGTCAATACGGGGGGGTTCTTATCCTCAAGTGAACCTACCATCCCCATAGATTTCAAATGTCCATTCAATCTAGACAGCTGTTCGCTAACACTATCATCGATTCCTTCAACTTCCCAGGAGTTTGGAAATGAGCCTTCATTTCCTAATAGGAAGTACCTGGAGGCAATGACTTCCACTAGTTCCCTACTGCTCCAAGTCTCACTATCGATCAAGATTTGATCCGTCATCCGCTATTACCTCCGAACCAATCCCGAGGGAGGTGGGATTTGACCCCTGCTCTTTCAAAACTCACTTATTTTTGAAGCGCTTAAGACGAAAAGTCTCCTCTCTTTCCATTTCTTCAAGCCTCAATTGGATGAAAGTCTGCGCCTCTTCCATTTCGGGAATGACCTTGAACTCTAGAGCATTTACCCTTCTCTTAGTAGCTTCAATTTCCTCTAGAAGTCTCTTGAGGGTAGCTTCCATCTCCGCTGCTTTGACCACTTTCTCAACCAGCAGTGAGTAAGCATCAGCCGACTCATCAATGTAAGGGGAGCCACCTACCATCCCAAGCCCCCTATCCTCTGAGGACAACTTCAAATTTTGACCTTCAACCTTCGGAACTACTACTCCCATGATGTTCCTCTTCGAAACTTGTACCTCTGGATGCTTGGAAGATGCAATTGCCGCACTCTTAACCGCCAAGCCACCTTCTATTGACGATGCAAGATTGATTGACTGCAAAGCCTCCCTATATGTTACCACTAACTCTTCCCTGGCTTGGATCATTTCCGACAAAAGAGTTCGAAACTCATGAAAAAGGCCATCTCTCTTCATTTTCAATAAGTTGTACCCGCTCGAGGTCTGCTTAATTCTACGCTTCAGATTGATCAGCTCAGATCTCGTCGGTTTGATATCAAGTGCCATAAAATCACTACCTATTCAGTCATCTTTCTTATCAGTTGGATGGTATTTGTCTATCCATTTTTGATCTAGTCTTACAAGATACTTCGTATCTATATTGGAGAGTAGATTCCACGCCAAGTCAAGAGTTCCATCTTGAATAGACCTATCTTCATCCCTGCTCTGCCTGAGGAACTGATCTTCGAAAATATCAGAAAATTTTAGCAACTGAAGATCCCTTTCGTTAAGGGCATCTTCTCCAACTATGGCCACAAGCCCCCTCAACTCTCTACCCTGGGCATAGGCTGCATAGAGCTGATCAGAAACTGATTTGTGATCTTCCCTAGTCTTTCCAGGGCCAATTCCTGCATTCATAAGCCTACTAAGTGATGGAAGAACATTTATTGGGGGATAAATTCCTTTCTGATGCAACTCTCTGGAAATTACAATCTGCCCTTCAGTGATATATCCTGACAAATCAGGGATAGGGTGCGTAATATCGTCTCCTGGCATGGTCAGGATAGGGAATTGAGTGATTGAACCCTTTTTCCCCTTTACCAAACCGGCTCTTTCGTATAGCATCGCAAGGTCGGTGTACATGTATCCAGGATAGCCCCTTCTGCCAGGGACCTCTTCCCTAGCTGCTCCGATCTGCCTCAGGGACTCACAGTAATTTGTCATATCAGTGTAGATGACCAGGACGTGATAGTCGTGCTCGAAGGCTAGGTATTCAGCGGCAGTTAGGGCCAATCTAGGCGTAATCAACCTCTCTACAGCCGGGTCGTCAGCTAGATTTACGAAAAGTGCGGCATTTTCTAGCGCCCCAGTTCTTTCAAGATCGTGAACGAAGAAGTTATACTCCTCTGCAGTAATCCCCATGGCACAGAAAACTACTACGAAATCGTCATCGCTACCTACTAGTTTTGCCTGTCTAGCAATCTGTAGAGCGATATCATTGTGAGGCAATCCACTAGCACTGAAAATTGGTAACTTCTGCCCACGGACAAGTGAAGTGCACGCATCAATTGCCGAAATTCCAGTCTGGATGAAAGACTCAGGACTCTGTCTTGAGTATGGGTTGATTGCTGCACCGATGATATCTGCCATCTCGTCTGCTACTATCTCCGGACCACCGTCTCGAGGTCTTCCAGCTCCGTCTAGAATCCTGCCAATCAATCCTTTACTTACGGGCAATTTGAAGACATCTCCCAGGAATTTCACCCCAGTCTGCCTATCTACTGATGCAGTTCCCTCGAAGACCTGTACGATCACCTGTTCGTCTGATGTGTCAAGCACCTGTCCATTCTTCATTGATCCATCGCTAAGCCTCAACTGAACAATCTCTCCATAGGAAACCGGCTCAGTCTTATTTAGGAACACCAATGGTCCTTTTACGTCTGTAATAGTTCTGTACTCTTTTCCACTCATTATATCACCTCAGTTTGCCTCCATGCTAGCAGATATTTGCTTGCTCATTTCTGATACCAAATCCTCTATCTTCTCATCGTATCCTTTTTCGAATCTACCCCTCATAAGGTCAGTTCTTGCCGGAACGTTCACCACATCTTCCAACTGAGAGCCTCCTGCCATAGCCTTCTTCGCCTCTTCTTGGAAGGAAAGAATAGCTCTTGCCATATCGTATTGAAGCTTCAGATCACTGTAGGTATCAACGTCATGAAAAGCATTCTGTTGAAGGAAGAATTCCCTGATCATTCTAGCTACTTCTAGTGTTAGTTGCTGATCTATTGGGAGGGCATCGGAACCAACTAGCTGAACAATTTCTTGTAGCTCTGCCTCTACCTGCAGAAGTGTACTGATCTCCGTTCTTACTTCAGGAAAATCTGAGGCAATATTGTCACGATACCACTGATCGAGAGCCTGAGGGTAAAGGCTGTATGAACTCAACCAGTTGATAGCTGGGAAATGTCTCTGGCGTGCTAGTCCCGCATCTAATCCCCAAAAGACCTTGACAATCCTCAGTGTACCTTGGCTGACAGGTTCTGAGATATCTCCCCCAGGGGGGGAGACCGCTCCAATCACTGAAACGGAACCATCTTCTCCAGATAGAGTTTGAACTCTTCCAGCGCGCTCATAGAATTCAGCAAGCCTACTGGATAAGTAGGCAGGATAACCCTCCTCTCCCGGCATCTCCTCTAGCCTAGAAGAAATCTCTCTCATGGCTTCTGCCCATCTACTGGTAGAATCCGCCATTAACGCAACGTTATATCCCATATCTCTGAAATATTCCGCTATTGTAATCCCTGTATAAACAGAAGCTTCTCTGGCCGCAACTGGCATATTTGATGTATTTGCGATCATCACTGTTCTATTCATTAGGGGCTTATTTGTGTTGGGATCAATCAAATGGGGAAACTCATCTAGGACTTCTGTCATCTCATTTCCTCTCTCTCCACAACCAATGTATACTACGATCTGTGCGTCAGACCACTTCGCTAATTGCTGCTGAGTAACCGTTTTGCCTGAACCAAAAGGACCGGGAATTCCTGCAGTACCCCCCTTAGCTAGGGGGAAAAGGAAGTCAAGAATTCTTTGACCAGTCATCAGTGGAACATCAGGTGCGTATTTCTGGACGAACGGTCTAGGGTGCCTAACAGGCCACTCTTGCATCATAGCAATCTCCAAACCATCTTCGAGCTTACAAATTGTCTGCGTAATATCAAAGGATCCGGTTTCAATACTTTTTATGACGCCACTCTTCCCGGGTGGCATCATTACTCGATGCTCGATAGTTTCGGTTTCCTGAACTATTCCGATTACGTCTCCGGCTGAAACTTCATCCCCGGAACTAACCTTAGGATTGAATTCCCATTTCTTTTTCAAATCAAGACCATCCGCGTCAACACCTCTCGTTATGAAAACACCCATTGTCTCTTCCAGTTTTGGAAGAGGTCTCTGAATACCATCATAGATTTGTGTCAGAAGTCCCGGGCCAAGTTGAACAGACAGAGTCTGCCCCGTCCTTATCACTGGCTCACCAGGTTTGATTCCAGATGTCTCTTCGTACACCTGAATCACAGATTGGTCTCCATGTAGTTCGATTACTTCTCCCATCAAACCTTCTTTTCCTACTCTTACTACCTCATACATCCGAGGTGCTATCCCTATCGCCGTCACTACTGGTCCGGAAATCCGGTATATCACTCCATTTTCTTTGCTCATTTTTTTTCACTTCCATTTATTTTTGAATCTTATTTCCAAAGGTCAACACCGAGTGCCGACTTGATGGACTCTCGGAGTGTGTTGTCCTCCTCGGTCCCTATGCCCAGAACTGTGGGCGTCACGCTCTCCGATAGCTGCACTCTGAGCCTCTCGGGTAGCCTCACTAGGTCGAAGTTGTCTACTACGACTACTCCTATCTCGTCCTGAGTGAGTAGAGCACGGAGGGTATCCGCTAGCTCATCGTCATCGGACGGATTGAACAGGTTTTCCACACCTGCAAGCTGGAACCCTAGTGTAAATTCCAACTGTCCCACTACTGCTATTTCCATTCCAATACCTCAGTAGTCCATATGCGCCTCTAGTACCTCATTGGGGAGTCCCACCGCCTTTCCGCGCACTAGTAATCTCAAATTCCTGACTTCGAGCGCTTTCTGCTCGATGTAGTAGATGATGGGGAATGCGGAAATGGGGCTGAGATGGGAGAACCTCTTCAAAACAGCATGCCTCTGATGGGAGAGTAGCTCCGCATATGGGTCCAGACTTCCGAGCTTCTGAGACTCGGCCTTAGCCTCGTCGAAGCCGTTATCATCGAAAGAGCTGCTTCTTCGGAGGGTCTCAATCAGCTCTTCGTCACTTTCAGCTTGGCAAGTCTGCCTCATAGTTGTCTGGTCAATCTTTCCGCCTGGTATGATTATCTCTTGCCTCTTATGAGTTGGCATTTCCATCCTTATTGATCTGAATTGGTTTATCACATTCCTGTGATCTATCTCCATCCTAAGATACTTCAGAAGGCGCGGGCCACCGTCTCTCCCTTTAACAGCCCTCAATGCTTCAGAAAAGTACTGCATATCCAAGGCGTTCTCCATGGACTCTAGCGACGGTTCCCCCTCTAATTTTGATAGAGTTTGCCCCCAAGGAGTTCCAGACATAGCTTCTACGGCTTCCTGAAGGCCTTCGGTATTCCTGATAATGTTCAGCCATGGAGCGTTCCGAGGGTTCTCTGTAGGGAGGATCTGACTCTCGATGATTTCGTCAGAGGCACCACCATTAACAGCCCTTAGCACCGTCTTGGCCTTCTCATAGTCGAACCTATCCACGTATATCCCAACAATCGACTTGAGCTTTCCTTGGCAAAACCTGAGTACTCCCGCTAGATCATTGTCCATGTTGTGGAACAAGGCAGCCTCGATTGCATCCGCTCCGCTCATCCTTGAAGCGTACAAGTCCATCTCAGCCCTATATCCCATCTCGCCAATACTAGCTCCGATGGAGTCAGGACCCTGTTGTACGAGCTGCCGCATCCTTGTAGAATCAATAAGTGAGGACTTTCGGGCCTTGGCTCTTGCTGCCGCATTATAGACATTCGATCTTCCACTCTGAGCCCTCACCATCTTTGCCACCTCACTCGTTGAACAGTATCCTATTTATTTCGCCCAGGCTTTTCTTCCATGCCTCTTGCAGCATTAAATCGAATCTATAGTCCAGCATTGTAGTCCCGTCCTTTGATTCTAGGACGAATCCCCCCAATCCATCAATGTCTTCCCCAAGTTTGAATTCACTCTTTGACAGTGTGCCTCTATCCATTTTCACTGGTCTTAGAACCATGTCTTTCTTCATCCCAGAGGCTTCCTTGACCAGCGAGTCTAGAATTTCCTTCCTCCCCCCCATACTCGATGATCCAACCTCTTCCTTGGCTGTCTGCCACGTTAACTCTAACTCTTCTCTTCTGGCAATAAGCGCCCTTTTCTGGTTAGCCTGCCTTGCGGATGCAACTACTTCGACAGAAATTTGCTGACTTTCCTTCTCAGCCTTACTCGAGGCTTTCGATGACGTCAGTTCTGCGTCAGTTCTAGCTTCGTCTTCAATCCTCTTAGCCTCTGCTTTGGCATTATGGATTATAGCGTCAGCTTCCGCTCTTGCTTGTTTCGTAATCTCGTCTGCTAGCGTGTCAAGAGACATCTTCTATCCTCCTACTCAAATTTTTCGCCTGTCATCTCACAACAGGAATATCGCTAGGAAGCCGAATAGTACGATTGTCTCTGGTAGTGCAGTGAATATTAGTCCATATGTGAACTTCTTTTCATCCTCTGCAATCATTCCGACTGCTGCTGCACCAATTGGCCCCTGGCTTAGCCCGGTCCCGATTCCAGCAAGACCTAGCGCTAGGCCGGCCCCAATCATCTTGTACGCTGCTTCTGTGCTTTCGTTATCCGCAGCCTCTTGGGCTTGAACCCCGCTAGCCACCATTATCAGGGCTAGCAGAACCATCAGCATGCTCATTCCTCTCATCATTTTTTTGTCATTCATTTTTTTACCTCCATTTTGTCAAGCAATCTGCTTGGAATCTAATAATCTCCCTCCACGAACTTCGATTTTGTACCGAAGGGGTCGAACGCTTCACCGCTTGAGTCGTAGTATTGCCTCATCCATTCCACGAAGTGGAGTCTCGCTGCGTGAATGTTAGGGCTGAAAAGTCCGAGAACTAGGGCGAAGAGCTGCCCGAGAATCCAGCCGAATAGAAGCAAAACAGCAATTAATGGGTCTCCAAAATCAATCTCGGTATACAACTTCTTATTGGCTGTCTCCGCGATCTTTACTCCTACCGCCCCAACGGCGAATAGTCTAACATAGGATATCACTGATGGCATCATTCCAACTGCCTCTATGGGGGCCAATCCGACGTTGATTGGGAATGGTACTCCGTGATACCTGTAGAGAGTCCACATAAGCATCAGTACTGAAGCTCCAGCGAGGCTAGCTCCGAAAATCAGCATATCTTCGCTACCCGGGCCAATGAAGGAGTAACCGAATAGGAAGCCACCGATTAAGAGTAGCATCCATGTCCCCTTCTCGAAGAATGCACAGATCAAACCAAATCCTCCATGGCCGTTCCCATACAGGAGAATGTCTCTGAAACCTATTGATAGGCCTATGAAGATGTGAATGACTCCTAGGTAGATCGTGAGGAGAATCAGATGCTCCAGATTTCCACCGTTATCTACGAGGGCAACACGATGGAAAGGAAATGCTAGAGTGGTGCTAAATGGACCTTCCAGAACGTAGTGGATCCTCCCATCATTCGGGTAGAGGGAGGTCATCCATGATGCCCATGATGGTATGTCATAGGCGTCCTTGAAACAATGCCCATTTTCCCAAACGTAGCTACAAGCTTCCGCAGACATGTACTTGGTCTCGATATGCGGTAGAAACTCGAATCCAGCAAACTCTCCATAGATATAGCCGAAGATGACTGTAGCGGAGCCGATGTAGGTCAGGAACCTACCCCCCAGCATCATCATCTCATTGGTCCCAGATCTGGTAATTAGGATGGCTCCCAAAGCTATCGTTGCCAGCCCATATGCCATATCTCCCAGCATCATTCCAAAGAATAGTGGATAAGAAATCAACATGAACACCGTGGGATCAATTCTACCGTAGGCCGGCCTCCCAACTGCGTCCGTGAGTAGCTCCATCGGCCTACTCGAAGTTCTCTCCTGATATGCTATAGGGGGCATCTGCTGTTCATGATGGTGGTCAGAATGGCCATGGCCCCCGCCACCTGCTTCCATCTCGAAAGGAGCAATTTCGACATGTAGGCAGGAGTCACTCAATGCCTTATTGACCTCATCCGCCCGCCTCATCTGAAGCCAACCGTCTATGACGAATGCGTGATCGGAAACTGCAACCTTTACAGGCGCAGTAAGGATTTCATGATCTCTTTCCAGGATTTCTAGGCCACATACGAGCATCGATCCATTTGCTGAAGACCATGAAGCAAGCTCTCCCTCGAGACGTATTTTTTCACTAATTGTGCGCTCCTTCTTGCTTCTAATCTCAGATAGCAGCTCTGTGACAGATCCGCTCCCTGAAGGGATCGGGGTCTGTTGGAATCCTACAGACTCGAGTATGGAATCAACCTCCTTCGAGTCATCGTTCCGCAAGAAAATAGCAATCATCCCGTCCTGCTTTTTAGAAATAAGAATTAGTCCCTTTGAAGCGGCGGTATTGGCTGCTTCAATGTCATCTACTCTACCAACGAAAGACGTGATTGAGTCGTATCCGGAGAGCAGTTCCAAGTCGACACCGAGAGGCTCCAGTTCTGCTAGAGAATACTCTTGCTCCTCTAGCGATCCAATCTCCGTTTCTAAATCTGAAATCTTGGAGCTTAAGTCTAGGGCCCTTTCGATTTCTTCCTGAAGCCCTCCTTGGAGTTTATTCCTAATTTCGGAAGCCTTCAATGGCCTGGATGGAGGTGATGCACTGACTACAGATTTTGCTGCCCTCGCCTTCACCAAATCTCTACCAACCTCTTCGGAATTCTCTCCCGGGACCCCCAGTGAGAAGCCTTCTTCGGAGTCATCATAATCCACTATGTGTAACGCCTCCAATTCAGCAAGCTTGTCAATAGCATCTGAAAGCTTACTCTTCGACCCAGCAGCCACAAGCCTTCCCATCTGGAGTGTATGGACTTGCGACATCTGAAATCCCTTTCTAAGACCTGAATGCTTCAAGAACAGCCTTCACGGCTGCCTCCCTACTTCCCTCTCCACCATCGTGAATGGACCCGATAGCCGAGTTACCTTCCTTCACAACCTTGGCTGCTTCTCCCTCTGCCTCGTTTCTTGCATCAGAGATTATACTCTGTGAGCTGGATTCGGATTCGGACTTGCCTGTCTGAACTATTTCTGTTGCTGCCAACCTAGCTTTTGATATGATTTCCGAGGCTTCAGATTCTGCCCTAGCAATCGTCTCCTTTGCCTCGGTTTCTGCATGCCTAATCGCATGAAGAACTTCTTTTCTTCCCATTTTATGCACCTATGGTGCAATCCGAAAGTTGAGGAGTTTATGATGATACCCACCTAACTCCTACTATTATACGACCAATTCAGTATTTCTGCCGGAACGGTCCAAATATGGGTCTCCCTTGGGTGTACTATGGATGTCCATGGGATGGGGGATGAAGAGTGGGAAGAACTCCAGAGGAACCTAGAAGCCACCATTCCAGTCTACGACAAGATAAACCGGTTTGCCACATTAGGGCAAGTTTCAAGATGGAGGGGGATGGTAAGAAAGATGCTCCCAGAAGGCAGGGTCCTGGAAATTGGTTGTGGGCCAGGTAGCTTCGCAGAGGATCTCGTTGGAAGAGAACTTGTGTGCCTGGATCCAATTCCAGAGATGCTCAGGACCGCCGAAGAAAGGGTAAATGTTGCTAGAAAATCTAGGGGAGAAGAACCCGCGGAGTTTGTGAAAGGAATAGCCGAGAATCTTCCTTTCGAGGACGATTATTTCGACGCAGTATGCACACTTTTTTCTTTCAGAGACTGGTTTGACAAGAGAACAGGCCTCACAGAGGCGCTGAGAGTACTGAAACCCGGAGCCACTCTTGTCATCATTGAGCCTGCAAAGCTCAACTCAATCCATGGTTTTCTGGGAGTAATTTGGATGAAATACTGGGTCGCTGCATACGCAAGAATAGTCTGTGGGGTGAAAGATCACCCATGGAAGTGGCTCACAAAGACTTACTCAGAGTTTGGAACCACCAGAGACTACATAAACATGCTCAAACAAACTGGCTTTACAGACGTATCTTCCAAGTTGATCTTTCCTGGAATGGCCACTATCTGGCACGCTAAGGCACCCTAGAATAGCCAGAACATATTCCTACAGGTGATGGCCCGCCAAATCAATCCCTTAGTAAGGCGATTAAATGAGAGATTCAGAGCCCAGTCGGGGAGTCTGAACATTACGCTTCCCAATGCGAAAGCTCTCTTTGAGTTCTTCATTACATCCCCCATCTGATACCTCCATCTCTTCTCATACTCTGATAGATCAGCTCCCTCATTAATATGCTCGGCAATCACTTGGCCTGCGATCCTGCCTCCAATCATTGCGATGGTAATTCCTGCTCCATTGGAAGGTAGTACCATGCCGGCTGCATCCCCTACTAGTAAGTGGTTTTCTTTCACGAAGGTCTTGATCGTTCCAGACATTGGGAGTGATCCAGCTCCCTTGAATGTCACCTCTCCATCATAATTTGAGATGAAATCCTTGGTGAACTCATTTAGACTCCTGCCCCCAGCGAGTCTCCTTTGAATTCCTACGCCTATATTAGATCCCGACTCCTTCGGAAAAACCCAGGCATAGCCTCCCGGGGCGACAGAGCCAAAGTGAAGCTCAAGCGCGTCAGTATGGTAACCTTCCTTTAGAACAAATTTCACTGGAATATTCAACGACCTTTCTCCCCAGAAGCCCTTTCTTATTGGGTCGTTATGCCCTCCAGCACCCACAATCACCCTGCCGTGGATTTTTGTTCCGTCTGTTAGAAAAACAGCTTCGCCGTCTACCTTGTCTACTCTTGTTCCCAATTGATACTCTGCACCAGATTCCGATGCGAGCTCAACTAACGCAGAATCGTGCGCCACTCTATCTAGAACAATCCCTTCGAATTTGTAATCCAGGCCCTTTCCATTAGGCTTAACAATCCTCATTTTGCTCATTTTTTTCGAAATTGCTGAATCCGGGGTCCTGAATAGGTCATCCATATCGGGCACATTTGGGCACAGCCTACTCATTTCTTCATTAGATGGAACAAGCTCTCCACACTGTAGTGGGCTTCCAATCGGGTCTCTTCCGTCAATAACCAGTACACTAAGTCCACCTTCTGCTGCATACCTTGCTACGGTGCTGCCTGCAGGGCCCCCTCCAATAACTATCACATCCCAATACCTCTCATCAGGCATCCCTAAACCTCCATCTAGGCAGTCCTTGACTTCGAAATCATTGCTATTTCCTTTAGGAGCTCCTTTGCTTCAGACTCGTGTAGAGGTCCAAGGAAATCCAAGCTCCTCTGCACATGGTTAGAAATAAGAATCTTACAATATTCAAAGGATCCTGCCCTTTCAAGTAACTCGCATAGCTCACTAAGTCTGTCATTACTGAAGTTTGTCAGAATGTCCCTTAGTTGACTTCTTTCCGGGCCATGTAGCATAGTGAGCGCATAAATTATTGGCAACGTCATTTTTCCTTCATGAACATCAGTACCTCTGGGTTTTCCAGTCGTTTCGTCCCCAATTAGGTCAAGTAGATCATCAACTAGTTGGAAAGCCCTCCCCAGCTCCATCCCATAGTCCCATAGTGCCTGAATCTTCACTTCTGAAGCAGAGGCAACCATAGCTGCACTTGAGCAACCAGATGCGAATGGTCTCGCCGTCTTACCGTCGATTATTTCGTAATAGTCTTCAGGACTTGTACTTAGGTCATTTATGTGATGGAATTGCAGTATCTCCCCCGACGCAATACCTGCACAAGATTCCCTAACCTGGCCAATAATCCTCTCATCGTATTTGGCCCCTAGTTCGAACCCTAGTGAGAACAGGTAGTCTCCAGTAATTATTGCATGCGCCATCCCGTATGAGGAATGAATTGTGGGTTTTCCTCTTCGCATCTTTGACTGATCGTACACATCATCATGCACTAGTGTGGCAGTGTGGATTAATTCTGCAGAAAGTGCTAGGTCCATGCATTCCCTTACTTCCATTCCCCCTGAAGCCCTGTATGCGAGAATGGATAACATCGGCCTGTATCTTTTCCCGCCGCCCAATAGGACTTCTCTGGCTATTGACATTACGGGGTTATCAATTTTTGAAGCCATTTTGGCCAGAACTAACTGTTCAATGTTCTCCTCAACCATATTCTTGAATGAATCGAGACTCATCGAATTGGAGTTTACCGCATCCATGTTAATTGGCTGAGGGGTCGTATATATCAACAGGTGCGCACGCCGTTCATATCGGGCACAAGGCGTGCCCCCCCCTAGAGGTGGATGCGATGGAAAACCGGTTAGAAGTGGGAGCAATGGATTCTCATACATCCAATATCCGATCTACTCTAGCTTCTCACTTCGATCATACTGGGTCGGACGAAATGGAAATATCTGTTTCAGGCGTGGTAGATTTCGATTCAGGAATAAAATCTCTCTCCGATGGTTCTTTGGACATATTAGCAATTCCCGCAATTGAGACAATCGGCAGGGACCAGGAAATAGGAGATCTAGGGTGCCAAATTATCGGTGCAAGGGTTCCAAGGAGGCCTAGCGAGGTTCTAGTATCCCCAGATAAACTACTTTATCAGCCCAAGTCTGCAATCATTGTTTCCGACTCAGATCTCGTCAGAAGGCAAATTCTTAGGGCAAGGCCGGATATCCTGGCCGTATCATCCGAGATGATTCCAGATATCGATCAGGACCTTCAAAACCCATCTAATGAAATGAAGTTAAACTGGTTATCAGATTTGTTGCAAGCAGACAAAATCAATGGATTCGTTATCTCAAGAGCTGAATATGACGATTCGAATCAGTCAGAGAGGAGACATGCTCTACTGCCATTTCCCAAAGAGAGAGGAGGTCCCCATTTCCTACCAAAGCCATATGCTGACTTGGTCGCTATTTTATCTCGACAAGGCTTCCCCCTGTCCCTCTCCGAGAAGTTGACTGAACCCGAGGGGAATACTATCTTATGGGTCCAGAGTAGGATACTAGGTGAACTCAACGAATATTTCCATGATAAAATGGGAATCCAAGTCAGGCATAGGCAAGTAGGCTCATTGCTCAGGCAGGCAGAAGATTATCGAGATATTATTCTGGAGCAGGCATGTCACAACCCAGATGGCGATATCATCGAGGAAGAGGTCAGAGTTGAAGTGAGGATGGAGTTAATTTCAGAGGATGGCAGTAGGACAATTGCTATGGACAGATTGGTAATATTGAGTGAATATCAATATGCTGTCATCGGTCTTCTAAGGGACTGGAACACTTTGGTCAAAGAGTCTTCTAGTACTGTACCAAAGGATCACCCCACAGATGATGAGGCACCACCCTTTCTCTCACTTTGATAAATCAAAACGGCAATTGGAATTACAATCAAAATACGCGGTTTGAAAGAATTATCGGGGCAATCGATAACTAATCAGTCATCTCGAGCGCGAGTTATGATTGAGGCGGATTACGATTTGCTCAACTCAATTTATACTGAAAGGTTGCAGGAACTCAGAACTAGAGCCGAGCAAGTTGGAATTGCCAAGTCTGGCTCTGTGGAGGTACTAAGAGCTAGACTGATTAGTGAGGAAGTACTCAAGGAAATGGACCTTTCTTGGGAGGGGATCCAATCATTCTCACACAAGGAAATAGGACAGATTTTGAAAGTATTCGGCGTTAAGTCTTCAGGCTCGCATAAGGAAAGGAGGCAGCGCCTATGGTTACATTTGAACTACGATTCCAGAAGAATGACAATCGAGAATCTTGCTGAGATGGGAAGGGAAGAGTTACATCAACTATGTCTGAGGTTAGAACTGGATCTAACTGGAAATCGTACAGTCTTAATGGGACGTGTTGCTGGAGTTCTGACTAGTCAGATGAAGGGATGGGGCAGGATAAAGAGAAGTCTTAGGAGAAACGGGATAAAGAATCCGATTATCGATGATAATATCTCCAATCAGAGTCCAGTATTGGGGGGGTCCCCATTTCCAAGTGCTGAGGTTGACGAGGATTTATTCGAGAAACCTTCTTCTAAAGCAATTCTGGAGGATGCCAGCGATTCAATTGTTATCGGATTGGATAAACAGCCAACTAACGTCCAAGGAGATTTACTTACAATTCAAGCAAGAGTAGAAGAATTAGAGCGTATGGTAGGAACCATTCTAAGGGGCCATGAGGGGTATTGGGGAGAATCTGAGAAGGATTTACTACTTCGTCTGGCCGCTAGAAGGGGGTGGCCGATCAGGGAGGAATTTGTCCAGCACCGCATGTCAATCGTAGCAACCAATATCGCTGAGATGAAAGGCGCAAATATGGCAGAAAAGGAATCTCCTGAAGGTATGTCTGAGAATTCAGAATCTGTAATCAGTAGAATTAGATCAAAGCTTTCATCTGCTCGAGAGTAACAAGTTTGGCTATTTTTCAACTATGGAAAAATATCCAAATCTAGGTTCTGAAATTTCCATACTTACATCCCTTAGATGCTCTATTGCGTCCTCTGAATCTTCCCTCGAAGATCCAGCGGAGATACAAGCACCAACTAACGAGTCATAGTCCACCATTCCTCCGATATCCGAAGAAAGCAGTCCGAGTATCACTTCTCTCGAATCAGTAGCCTCCATAGATTCTATTTTCACTTCATTTTTAGAAATAGATGAATCTTCCTGAGCAGAAATAAACACCTCCATCTCTACTTCCAATTTTCCCGTGACACTAGATAAGGCCTTCAGAACCCACAACTTGTATGATTCGATATCAAAATCGGAGTAGTGCCCTCTAGCCTTGATTAAACCGCCTATCAAATCATCAGGAATATCCGCTTCGCTAAGTGAAGATTCGTTTAAATCCAAGCCATCAGCTCTAGAATAAGCATCTAATCTTCTGAGTGTTGAATCCGCAGTTTCTACCATCCAAGATCTGTAAGTTTCCTGATTCACTTCAGTGAAAATCTCCGCTCTTATGGACGTGAAGATTCCTCCTTCTTCAGACTCGGTATGTTTCGCCCTTCCTACAATCGAAACAAGTATCGAGTCACCCGTCTCAAATCTCGCTAAAAGCTCTTCAGCAGCAGGATGGAGCTCAGGCTGGAATGGCGCAATATCGAAGAAATGAGTACCCGATGGGTCCCTGACTCTACCTCTGTAGAATGCACCTGAGTCCCCATCTCTCCTCTCCAGACTCTCCAGACCCCCACATACTAGGCACCGATTGACCTTGGCACCCAATTTTGTAATTACGAATAAAGGTGCGAACTCACCTACTCCCCTCTCTATCAGGGATGACTCAGAATATTCTTGTGCGAAAATACGTATCGCACTCTGTCTGACCCGCATCTCTCCTCCTGATTGTATCAAAGTGATACCCCCCATTTTTCCATAACTTCCTCAGCCTCTTTATTCGGATCAGAATCAATTAACTCCACTTTGTCAGCAAAAATCATTGCGCCTTGCCCATCCACTGCGCATCTCCCATTTACAAGCATTTTCTTGGCAAGAACGCGACTACTTAGCTGTGATATGAACTCATCAGACCCTCTGGCCGATATTTGCTCTCTTACTTCACCAATATTTAATCCCAAGAATTCCTCAGATGCCTCTTTACCAAGGAATAAGTTGGCATTCGATACCCCATTATCTATTACAAAACGAAGTCTGAGATCCTCAATTCCATTCTGTTGCCCATGTTCTGCACATGAACCCTCTCTGAGGACTCTTCTACACTCCGGACATCTTTCGATTATTCCTGAACCACTATTGATGAAAACTACAGTCCCTTCAGTGACAATTCCTCTCCTTGATCCCCCATTAGTTATACTGGTCAAATCAACTTCTACCCAGTGATTTTCTGGATCGATCTTCTCCCAAGGATGCTCCGAGAGATTAGAAATCTGTTCGATGTCATCAATGACCAAATCAGGGGAACCCTGCCAGAACTGAACCCGACCCCCGTCGATTCTAATTGCATCTCCCGGTTCAGGATCAAAATCACACCAAGCAGTGAGTCTACACCTGCCACTGGGATCCATAACATCGCCGCTCCTGACGACTTTCGTCTCTCCTTCCTTTGTCTCGAATGTTCTTTGCACCCAACTCTCTACTTGGAGAGTAATTGAAATGTCCCGCATTCCATTTCTGAGATCCGCAATGGTTACCTTATCACTCTTAGAAAGCTCTTCAGAATCTGGGAATGCAGAGTCTCGATATTGCTCTATCACTGTCCCATCGTTGATGTTGATTTCAGGCGTATCCCTGAATCTCCTAACAGAAGCCCCCACTATCTTAATCAATGAGCCTGATTCATGTTCAAATTCCTTCCAAGAAAGGAAGCCCATGCTCCCGGTGGAATCTGCAATTCTACCTCTGACTATTGGTATTTCTCCACTTCCATCCTTCCTCATTATGACATCAGATTTGGTAGAAAGCACTCTCCCCACGATATTTACGAAACCTTCTATCTCAGATGCTCTGGAGATGGAAATCGGCTCATCCCCTACCGGAGCTGCAGCAACTCCTCCCTCTTTGAGGACCGTCACCCTAGTAGTCCTGTTAATATTCAGTGATCTCTTATCATTCCACTCATTTACTGACGCACCTTCTAGTCTGACCACTGATCCTGGAACCAAACTAGCGGATTTTTCACCCCAATCTTTGTAGTCCCATCTGTTACTATCCGATGAGGAATCCCAAGGATTATCTTCGATCCATCCGAATGCAATCTGCCTCTCTTCTCCTCTAACTGTCTGAGTTCTTGGAGTATGGGAGATTACTGCTACTTCTATTGTCACATTCCTATCATCTGCACCCAATTCAGCGAATCTATCCACTTTCTTTTCCTCCGGTTGAACCCGCGATTGCCCCCTAGTAATTTCATCCGAACCCGAATCAGTCTGAAATTTCTTGATTACTGATCTCAAGGCATCCTCTGGAGGAATTAGAAAATCTCTCTCGTATCTTTCAAATTCCTTTCCTATTTCTTCTTCATTTGCATCAGGGCACTCTTGCTTCACTATTGCAATCTGACTATCATATATCCTAAGCTCGCTCATAATATCACTACTCAGAAGTCAGTGCCGAACCTGCCTAAAACAAACAAATTCGCTTTCTGAAAGTCACGTTCAGTGCCTTTACGCGGGAAACGATTGTTGGTGCATGTTGGGGCAGACTAGACACCTCATTACCTCCGGAGTATACGCTTTGAATCGACGGTCTTTGAACGTGTCCATAGCAAAATCTTGCGACCGACGGCGTTTTCCCTTAATCCCTCTACGGCTTTTCAATGGGAGATGCCGAGCTATGCAAATTCGGGATTCTAACCGCCTCAGATAGAGCTAGCTCCGGAGAATATGAAGATATTAGTGGGCCATCAATAGAAAGTTTTCTCGACGAAGCAATCACATCGAAATGGGAGGTGGAAAGAGTAATTGTTAAAGATGTCCAGAAGGAAATTGAGAAGGCACTAATTTTTCTTATAGAAGAAAGATCTTGCTCTGTAGTCATCACTACTGGGGGAACGGGGCCTGCTGCGAGGGACGTCACTCCTGAGGCTACAGAATCTGTCTGTGAGAAAATCCTCCCCGGGTTCGGAGAGCAGATGCGATCCATTTCGTTGGACCATGTTCCAACAGCTATTCTTTCTAGACAGGTCGCTGGGATTCGAGGCTCGTCCCTAATCATGAATCTGCCCGGCTCTCCAAGATCAATAAGAGAAACTCTGGACTCCGTATTTGCTGCAGTACCATACTGTGTCGATTTAATTGGCGGGCCATATATTACTACTGAAAAAACAGTAGTCGACTCGTTCCGACCATCACATGCCATACGCGAATGATTCATCCGCAAGCGTGCTTTCGGACGGCTATGTCAAAGATGAAGGCCGACTTGGGAAATGCCAATAGAGAAAATCACGAAATGAGGGAAATAGAGGTCAAGCTTGACTTTACGCCAAATGCTCTCTCTTCTCTGCTTTACTGCCAGGGAAAGACTCAGGTTCTAGTATGCGTTACCAAAGCTCCATCACTGCCTAGATGGTTTCCGAGGGATGCAGAAAGAGGATGGATTCATGCTGAATATTCCTTGCTCCCCGGATCAACAGATACCAGATTTAGAAGAGAGAGGAACGGGGCAAAGGGAAGGACAATGGAGATTGAGAGGTTGGTAGCCAGGTCTCTAAGGGGGGCAATAGATCTGGAGCAACTAGGTCCATTGGCTCTTACAGTCGATTGTGACATCCTGAATGCCGATGGCGGGACTAGATGCGCCTCCATTACAGCAGCAAATATCGCACTAAGGCTTGCAATAAGAAGACTGATTTCTTCTGGAGAATGCATTCCTAAGGACAAGAGACTTACTAAGGAGGAAATTCGAAAGGGTGCCAAGGCTGAACCACTATCGCATGATGAGATGGCATTACACGAGGAATCAGTAATGCCTCACGACGTCGCAGCACTGAGTGTGGGTGTAGTCGATGGTCAGGTGTGGACGGATCTAGACTATATTTTGGATAGTAACGCAGATGTCGACATGAATGTAGTTATGACAAGCTCAGGAGACTTTGTCGAGGTACAAGGTACGGGCGAAGAAGCCACATTTTCCCGATCAGAACTGGAATCCCTTATCGATGCTGCAGAAACAGGGATTAGCAAGCTCCACAGACTACAAAGAAACGCCCTCTCAGATACGAGATAATGGTGGGACTGGCCGGACTTGAACCAGCGGCCTCCGCATCTTCAGTGCGGCGCTCTCCCAGCTGAGCTACAGTCCCGTAGCGT
>NHHW01000004.1 GCA_002172185.1 Euryarchaeota archaeon TMED173
AAAGAGAAATTTCCTGCCGTAACCACAAAAAAGCTGCACTGGCCGAGTATTATCCATGAGTTACTCTGGTTCCTTTCTGGAGATACTAATATTGCTTATTTGAGTGAGAACAATGTCAGGATATGGAATGAATGGGCAGATGAGGGGGGGGAATTAGGTCCGGTATACGGTAAGCAATGGAGAAGGTGGGAAACATCAGAAGGGGGAGTGATAGATCAAATTGACGGGGCAATCAATATGATCAATAATAATCCAAGTAGCAGAAGAATAATCGTTTCTGCATGGAATGTAGGCGAGCTAAATGATATGGCTCTAATGCCATGTCATGCATTTTTCCAGTTCTATGTTAACGAAGGAAGGCTGTCGTGCAATCTCTATCAGCGAAGTGCCGATGCATTTCTAGGGGTGCCTTTCAATATCTCCTCATATAGCCTACTTACTTGTATGGTTGCACATGTTTGTGACTTAGAGCCGGGCGAGTTTATCTGGACGGGAGGGGATTGCCACCTCTACATGAACCATCTTGAACAAGCAAGGCTGCAAATTTCCAGAGAACCTCTGGATTTGCCCACGTTAGTTCTAGATCCTGATATTACAGAAATAGACCAATTCAAATACGAAAATATTACTATCGAGGGCTATCAACATCATCCGCATATTTCAGCACCCATTTCCGTATAGTGATATTATGAAGATTGCAATGATTGTTGCCATGGATGAAGAAGGCTTTATTGGCGATTCTGGTAGTATCCCATGGAGGATTAAGAGTGATATGGAAAGATTCAGGAGCATTACAATCGGAGATGGGCATAATTCAGTAGTCATGGGTAGGAAGACTTGGGATTCATTGCCCGATATATTCAGGCCACTCCCAGAAAGGACGAATATTGTTATGTCCAGAGATACGAACTGGTCTGCAGAAGGAGCTGAAGCAGCACTTTACGTGGGAAGGGCGATAGAAATTGCATTCGCTGAGGGAAGTGATGAATGCTGGATAATTGGAGGATCCCAGATTTACGAGATGTTTTTGGAAAGGGTTGAGGAGATTCATGTTACTAAAGTTCATACAAAATCAAACGGAGACGTTCCCTTCCCCCAATGGGACAGGAGAGATTGGACAGAGGAACAAGTAGAGTCTAGAAAAAATGATGTGGATAATGAATTCGTGACTACATACTCAATATGGACAAAGAGTTGATTTGCCTGGCAGATTCGGCAATAACATGAGATTGCATATTTTGTTAGTCATGATGCTTTTTTCTTGCTTATTTGCAGGTTGCACCGAGACAGAAATCGAAGAAGTGGAGCAGGCATTGGGATGCACATACCAAGAAGCTCTGAACTACAACGATTCTGCAACAATTGACGATGGATCCTGCATTTACCCCGATCCCCCGGAGCCAATATTTGGCTGCAAATATCCTGATGCTTTGAACCATAATCCCTCGGCAACAGAGGATGACGGGTCATGCAGGTATCCTGTTGTTGAGGATCCTATTCCTGGATGCATGTACTCTGATGCTTACAACTACGAAATGAATGCCACAGAGGATGATGGTGGTTGCGTATACGATACTGACGGCGATGGAATAATAGATGATTTCGAGGAGAGTGGTTGTACTGATCCCAATGCGAACAACCACAACTTATCATCGACGGATGACGACGGCACGTGCGATTATGACCAAGATGATGATGGAGTGTACGACTGGGCTGAAACAGACGGGTGTGTTGACGTCAATGCAACTAACTACGATCCCAGTGCCACGGAAAGCAACCAGACATTGTGCGAATATCCATACATAATGACTCTGGATGATATGCAGGCCCTCTTCCTAGGCCAAGAAGATATGATCTTTGCTCGTGATCTCGCAAACCAGACATCATTCATCAGGGTAGTTCAAGTAGATGCGGGTGCCGAACAAGAAGAAGGGCTTGAGGGAGATTCCAATGCCAATACCACTGCTGTAGAGATGATAATTGGTCACGATCCAGAAAACGAAATCATGTATCAAAGCATGCTAATAAGATTCATGGGCGATATTTCTATGGAACAGACTACAGTTCAGGGACCAGAAGGAATAAACTATCGAATAGGCAATTCTAATTCTGGTTCCTGGTACTATGCTAGGGATGATGTCTACCAATATGCAAATCCATTCCAAGGAGAGGGTGATGACGAAGGCGGATCATCGGATGACGATGATGACACTGGAGAGGGTGATGGAGAAGAAGGCGATTCTCTCTGCGATTTCGAAGAGTCGGACCCATTAAATTGGGCAGATAATTGGATAATTTCCTATGATAAAGGAGTAAATACTGCGGTTGCATCGAACCAGACTCGAGGATTGGATATATCATTAGAATTCGTTGGAAACCCACCTAGACTGAATCTTATGCAAGTTTCACAGATTAATGGGATGTCTAGGTGCACAACTGAGATACTAGATAACACGGAAATTGAAATCGAAATCGATACCAGCCTCCCAAGGACTTCGATGACCATGAAGATAGAGAATGAGGTGCAGGAAGATTCCGGGAGTACTAGGACCTGGTCTGCTGACCTAGGGGAAGATCACTTCGAGGAAGTGAACCTGACTGAAATCGTCCTACGAGTATACGCGGGCGAAGAAGAGTCCGAAGAAGATGATAGTGGTGAGGGCTCTCTTGTTACTGAAATGATTCTGAGCGAGCAAACCGCAACCCGCACAGATCAGTGCTACCAATGGACGATGTCATGGGCGGACAACGACAACGACGGGTATGTATCAGCCGGGGATGCTTATACAGTCACCAGAACTGATAGGGTAATCGATCCTTGTCCCGATGATGATGAGTACAGGAACCAGGATTTCCAGATTATGTTCTATGACTTGTGGGCCGACATGCCAACTGGGGGCGTTTTCACGCCAGGTTTTGGATTCATATCCGCGATTTCTGTTTTACTGGCGTCATCTATGCTGGTTGGCAGGAGAGATAGGGGCAGCTAATAGTAGATTATCTTACTCTCGATCCGGGATGTATCTCTCCCTCTGTCGTTAGAACCTTCACTCCCCCATCGCCGTCGTCTGCGGCTAGTATCATTCCCTCCGACACTACGCCTCTAAGCTTCCTAGGCTGGAGATTGGCAACGAATACCACGTTGAGGCCCTCTAGTTCAGATGCCTCATAATGCCCTTTGAGTCCTGCGCAAACTGTCCTTGTAGAATCGTCACCCTCTTCAATTTTGATTACGAATAGTTTGTCTGCATTTGGGTGGTCGTCAACTGAAATTATCTTCCCAGTCCTCATATCAACCTTCATGAAATCATCAAATTCTATGCAATCACCCCGAATATCCTCTTTTTCTGCGTTACTCTCGCCCTCGCCATCTGATAAAGAGCTCTCGGTTTCCAATATTTCTTCTAAATCGAGTCGACTGAAAAGAGGTTTTGGGGGTTCCTGGTTCCAACAAAGTTCAGATGATGTTTCCATGGAATCCTCCCACAATACGAGATCGATATCATTTTCATTGCCCAACATTCTCCATAGCTTATCAGAAGAATATGGGATGAATGGCCTCAAACAAACTGCTAGGCAGGAGCATATTCTCCATGACAAGGATAGAGAGGAAAGAGAAACGGACCTTTCTTTGGAATCATCCACATTGATGTATTTCCATGGGGCGGCATCCTGTAGAACTGCATTTCCTATCTGTGCGATTCCCATTATGCTTCTGAGGGCCTCTTTGAAGCGCTGCTTCTCCATTGAAGATATGGCTGAATCTATGAGCTCGTTTATCTTGGAGATGGTGTGTTCGTGGTTCGAAAAATTATCAAAATCCTGTAGTGGATTTATTCCTCTCGACTCGATTCTATGAGTTAAAGTCATCACCCTGTGGACAAAGTTTCCGTATGTACCTATAAGCTCGTTATTTACTCTGTCAACGTACTCTTCCCAACGGAAATCAGTGTCATGAGTCTCTGGCATATTTATTGAGAGGTAGTACCTAAGTGCGTCCGGATCATATCTTTCCAGATATGACGGAAGCCATACAGCATGTTTGCGACTCTTACTAAATTGTCCGCCCTGAAGCATTAGATACTCATTTGCGCATACATTATCTTCAAGAATTAAATCTCCAGGTGATGATGAATGGGAGACTTCATTTTTATTGGATGCATTTAGGCCCATTAGTATCGCGGGCCAAATAATTGTGTGGAACGGTATGTTGTCCTTACCCATGAAATAGATGTGTCGAGCAGTGTCTTGGCCATCAGATGTCTTCCACCAATTCTCCCATGCTTCTTCGCCAAGAGGGTGTCCCGCCTTTGAGGCATATCTTTTCGCCCAAATCTTTGCACATGTGTAATACCCCTGAACTGCCTCAAACCAAACATATACCCTTTTTGATTCCCAGTCATCCCCTTCCAATGGAATCTCTATACCCCATTCTATATCCCTAGTTACTGCCCTTGATCTTAAGCCCATATCAAGCCAATTTTTTGTCATCGCCTTCACATTGGGTTTCCAAACATTCTGCCGTTTCGAAGCATGTCTCTCGAGAGATTCCTGGAAATCTCCTAGCCTAAGGAAATAATGATCTGTGTCACGAACCTCTATTTTTGAATCTGGTTCCAGCTTAGATCTTGGGTTCACAAGCTCATGCGCCTCGTATGTAGAGCCACAACTATCACACTGATCACCCCTAGCTCCTTCGGACTTACAAGAGGGGCACTCTCCCTCCACGTATCTGTCGGGCAAAAATCTCATGCTGCCATCGTTTTTTATAGAGCAATACTGTTGCATAGTCTTCCTTTCCAAAAATTCTGAATCAAGCAACTGCAGAAATACTTCCTTGACCATATCCTTGTGCAATTGATCAGATGTCCGATTATACAAAGCTCCGCCATATTCTGCTCCTCTTGGATCAATTGGATTAACCCATGAACATCCCAAATCAGCTAGAGCCTGTGTATTAATCTCATGAAACTTGTCAACTACAAATTGCGGCTCAACGCCCATTTGATCTGCTGTAAGCGTAATAGGGGTGCCATGTTCATCTGAACCACTGCACATCAGTACCCTTCGGCCTCTGGCTCGCTCGTATCGATATTGGATGTCTGCCGGAAGGCAATTCCCTGCTACATGTCCTAGATGAAGTGGACCATTAGCATAAGGCCAAGCCATGAAAATTGTTACATAAGGCATGAAGTCACCATTGTGCCCGTAAAGTTAGATATTTATGTCATGTTCGCTCGCAGAAGCTCGGAGCCAACGCTGTGGAAAACCTCATTGGAGTATTCTCAAGTTCCTTTTCAGGCCCTGAGAGGCATTTTAATTGACGGACTACACGCTGATGATTGCATACGCCGTATTGGCGTTAGGTGCTTCTTTTCTATGTAGTATCCTAGAGGCAGTTCTTCTATCGACATCCCATGGACACATAGTTGCCTTGAAGGATACTCACAGACGAGTTAGTGAGAGGTGGTCTACATGGAAAGAAGATCCTGAGCGTCCTTTGACAGCAATATTGACTCTCAATACAATCGCACACACTGTTGGTGCCCTAGGTGTGGGGTCTGAGGTTGAGAATAATTTCGAAGGAGAATACGTGATTGCTGGTTCTGCAGCCATTCTAACTGTCGCGATTCTGTTATTGAGCGAAATATTGCCCAAGACCATAGGAGCTTTGTATTGGAGAAGGCTCACTGTTTCGACTTACCACTCCCTTAGGGCTCTAATGTGGATACTTTGGCCAATAGTTGTAATTATTGAGCTCATGCGGGCTCCTTTTCCTCAGGTTGAGACTGAGACTGTCACTAGGGACGAATTATCAGTATTGGCCGACATTGCAGAAGAGTCTGACGTGATCGAGGAAGACGAAGAGGCAGTAATTCAGAATCTTTTGAAACTCAGAGAAATGAAAGTATCCGATATTATGACGCCAAGGGTAGTTATGACTAGCGTAGATGCCCGTAGTTCAGTCAAGGAAGTAATGGATAAGATCCCAATAATGACTCATGGTAGAATTCCCGTATTTAGTGGCAATGTAGACAATATGGTTGGCTTAGTCCTAAGAAGTGAGATCCTTAGGATAGCTGCAGCTGATGATTTCGAACAGAAGATGGGTGATATTTGCAGAGAATTGGTCACATGCGACGTCGATACATCGGTAGACAAGGCATTGGACATACTGCTGGAAAATAAGGAGCAACTAATTGTAACCAAAGATCAATTCGGAGGTACTGCAGGACTGGTAACCATGGAGGACATTATTGAGACTCTGCTTGGAGTAGAAATAGTAGACGAGTCAGATCAGGTGGCTATCGACGATGGAGTTTTGCACGAAGACATGAGAGAGCTAGCTAAGATAAGATTTGACTCCGAGTCTGAATGATGTATTTCAGCATAATAAGATTCTGAAAAATATTTTTCAATCAAACTCGATAACACAACTCCAAATATCACGCAGCCTTAACCGAAAAGAGGTTTGGCAATGGGAGTAGCAGTTATCTGGATGAGGAATATCCTGAGGGTTCACGATAATCCACTTCTGACTTGGGCTTCTTCCAGAGAAGACTTGGATACGATTATTCCAATATTTATAATGAATCCTGAGAGAGGCTTTGGAGGAACAAAACCTCTTGGGAGTGCAAGAATGAGGTTTCTCCATGATTCGCTAATAGATCTCTCAGACAGGCTAACAACCGATTACAGTGCTGGCCTAACAGTACTATCAGGGAGACCTGTGGATCTCATCCCCATGATAGCTGAGATTCTTAGTGATCGTTTAGAATGGTTACTATGTGACTACGTTCAGGACCCTAGAAGTAGAGACGAAGTAAATTCGATCCAGTGTTCGTTATCAGATGAAGGAGTTAATATGAGGACCTTTTCATCAGTTAATACTTTACTGGACGTAGAGGCAATTACTCAGAGTGATGATTTTGTCAATCCAAAGTCGTCTAAGGATATGGCCGAGATATTCAATAGAAGTCTGGGGAAGACAACTAAAGGATACCGCGTACCAAAGCCTCTTGACCCGCCTGAGAGTATAGATTATTGTCATAATGTTGTTAGTGAATTGAATGGATCAGAGTTGCTAAGGGATAGTATTGTAAGCAGGCATTATTTATCCACTTATCCAGACCGTATTTCTGCTGAAAGATGCTATTTTCCTGGTGGGGAATCTGAGGCTATTCACAGGCTTATGAGCAAAGTCATTGAGAGGCCGGAATTCGTTAATCAATTCAACAAGCCATCTACTACTTCCACTAACGAAACAAGTAATCCGCTAGAGCCAACAACCACGGGACTCTCTCCTTATCTGAGCACTGGATGTCTTTCGATTAGACTTCTGTGGGAGGAGTGCAGAAAGGCGAACGAAGGTAAGAATCACACAGATCCGCCTCAGTCCCTTCAGGGACAACTTATGTTCAGGGAGATGTTCTACCTACTATCCAGATCAGTTGAGAATTGGGATGACGATGTAGATAACTCCAACTGTAGAACAATTTCATGGGGAGATTATGATGAGCAGATGTTGACGTCTTGGGAGACTGGTATGACTGGATTCCCATACATCGATGCGATGATGAGGCAGCTCGACGCAACTGGATGGATGCATCACCTAGGCAGGCATGCTGTCTCATGCTTCCTGACCCGTGGTCAGCTGTGGCAGAACTGGAAACATGGCAGAGACGTTTTCGAGAGGAAGCTTGTAGATTCGGACTGGGCAGTCAACAATGGAAACTGGCTATGGCTAGCTGGAGTAGCCCCCTTCTCTATGCCCTACTACAGAGTGTACAATCCATGTCCCGATTCAAAATCCAGCCTTAATGTGGAAACTAAGGAGGCCGAATTCATCAGACACTGGATCCCGGAGCTGGCATCATTTCCATCGAAATTCATTTTTGAGCCACATCTGGCACCAATCGAAGTGCAGAATACATCTGGATGCATAATAGGTAAGGACTACCCCTTGCCTATTGTTGATAGGAAGAAGAGTAGAGCATCAAACCTTGCATCTTTCAGAGAAAGCTTGGATAGAGAGTCATAAATATGAATACTTAGGTGTCTTTGAATAAAAAATCCAACATGTTTGAAACTGACAGTCCCTTTTGTAGGGCAATGACTCGGGACGAAGCTGATGAGTTGCATCCATGGTGGGAGAATAATACAACCATTATTTCCTTGATATTGGGACTTCCTGTTGTTGGATTGGTAGCTATAGGTGTATTATCCCTAGTCGGAATCAATTCATCGGATTTTCCCTATATGTTTAGTACAGAGTTTTTTGTGACAGATCTTTCTCTAAGACTGTTGACGCTCCCAATTGGAGTTCTCCTTATTCGTGCCTTTTTGAAGTGGATCAATACTGAATAATAAATCTCTTAGTACGAACCAAGTAAGCTAGAGTTGCATGATACCAATCCCCATTCCGGCATAGATTCGTTTATCCAACGACCTATTGTGGACAATTCATGCAAATGTCGGACCGGATGAGTCCTGGAATACAAAAAGTTCGACAGTACGATATTGATTGGCTGCGTGTCATACTTTTTGTATTACTCATTTGGTTCCACTACGCCGTCTTCTCTCTTGATCAGCTAGAGGGAGGGGGTAGTAGTTTGGAACTATTCAACATTCCACTATTCATAATAATTTCAGTTATGCACCAATGGCGTCTTGCAGCGCTATTTGTTATTTCTGGCATGGGGTCCGCATTCGCTTTTCGTCGTCGTACATGGCAGACGTATGTCAGTGAACGAGGTACTAGACTAGGTTTACCGTTAATTTTTGGTTCATTCATTCTCTTCTTCGGAATCCTCACTCCATTCAAAACCTTATTCGGACTGTTCGAAATATTTCCTGGAGAGGAGGGTATGCCATACTGGCATCTTTGGTTCATCTATAATCTGCTAATATATTCGATTCTACTCACGCCGTTATTCTCCCATATTCACAATAATCCAGAAGGAAGGGTAATTAGATTAATTCGTTCAATTATTAGTATTCGTCACGGTATTGGGATACTGCTGCTACCATCAATGATTCTCGCAATTAATGGAATATTGTTCAAACCATGGGCATTTGGCGAGGTTGGAATGTGGTGGGAATTCCCCCGCTACTTGTTGTTTTTCTTGTTTGGATACCTGCTGATTAGCGCTAAGGAACAGTATTATGAGGCTTTAGACGTTGTTCGAATCCCCATCTCCATAATCACGCCAATTCTAGCAGTTCTGTGGTTTGTATTGGAAGATAGTTCTGACATACCTAATGTCATGCAAGGTGGTTGGGAGGGTGATGGTTTCGCGCCTTTCTCGGCAGATGCCACAATCGCTACAGTAGTTCAATCCCTCCATTCGTGGTTTTGGTGCTTGTTAATTTTCAGTTGGGCTTCAAAATTACTCAATAAACCAAACAAATGGCTTTCCTATCTTAATGAGGCTGTTTATCCGGCGTATATTGTACATCTCCACCTCACATTCCTCACCATTGGGATCTTCGGATTTCTTGGGCTCGGTTACTATGCCGGCCTCACAATTGGAACAATATTGTTGCTAATAGGTGTCTTGGTTTGCTTTGAAGTTGTGAGACGTGCATCATATTTTAGAGTGTTTTTTGGAATGAAGGGGGGTCATGAAGAGGTGGTAAAGATCTACCCCTACAACGGAATGAAAAAAGGAAACCATCAAATCTTATTTGCAATATTTTGTCACATTATTACTGTTGTAATGATAATTGGACTACTAGTTATGCTCATTAGTGGGGGAATTTTAATGAGTGAAACATGATCTTGCAAAGAAAAGTTGCAGAAAAAAATATTCAATTTGATATTAATTCTAATTTTCGGAATCTGCTTCAGCATCTTTCTCGGCCCACCAACCCTGAGTTTCGGTGTAATCTCCTAGTTGCTCAAGCCTCTTTAGCCAACCCTTTGCTTGGGCAGCCTTCTTTGTTCGAACCATCCATACACCCCCATAGAGTGTGTCCCATAACCCTAGATTATCCATTTTCATCCTGTAGAACAAATAATCAATCATTGGAGGAAGTATCGAGAGCACCCCCATTGCTAGGAAAACCTTGCCAGCAGAAGTTGAAATTCCAGTTGAAGGGACAAAGAAGAACATTATCAAGGAGAAAAGGACTAATGGGAATGTCATACTCTTTAGGAAAATATACGAGAAATGTGGCACCTCTGACTTTGAGTTGACATATGTGGTACGACTAACCCAATTACCCATTGTTCGAGATGTCTGAGACGGCATTACTGCTACATTGAAGATTGTCAGTAAAAGGCCCAAGACAATTACATATGTCAGGTCAGTAGCGGCTCCCCACGCAAAAAGTCCAATCATAGGGATTGCCCATCCCCATGAAATGGTAAAATCCGAAAATTTTCGAAGGGATTTCTGACCGTTAGAGGCTTCTTCGAAACCATCTGGCAAAACCTTCGCGACTCTTACCTTTTTTTCTCTTGGAGGTTTGACCTTCTTCTCCCTACGCCCTCTCTTCCTCTTCTCCTTCTTCGTTTTAACAGGAGGGGCTACTGCGGCTGGTTCTGTTGCCTTTGCCTCTGGAGTCAGGGTCAGGGGTTCAGGGGCTTCGGCTGTAGGTTTTTCTGACTTAAGCTGATCAGCCTTCTCTAGCAATCCCAATTCATTCACCATACCTTTCAGCAATTAACTTGTATAATTCGAAGTCTTGTGAATCAGTGAACCGGTTCATTACCAGCTCAGGCAAGTCGACAAGCAGTTCATTAACCATCGTGAAGAAAGTCCCTCTAACAGGCCCTTCTGAGGAACCCGGGTCTGCTCCGATTTCCTTGAATAACTCAAAGTCATCGGACTCTATGAATCTATTTGCAATGGAATCAGGAAGTTCTCCTAAAAGACCGTTGACTACGTTGAAGAAATGTGTGAAATCCTCATCATAACTTCTGAAGCTGTCAATAATTCCATTTACAAATTCATCGAAATCCAAGGACCCAGAGTTGTCGGTGTCTGCTTTATCGAAAAATTTCTGCATGGAATCGACATCTAACTCGTCTATCTTATCCACGGAAACTCCAGTTTTCTCAGCAACCCGGAACACGAAATCATCATCATCCATAGCTTCTAGAAACTCGGGGAGAGTCATCTCTGTAGTACTTGGGGAGGAGATTAGCTCCACTTTTGGCTTAATTGAAGTTAAGTCATCCTGCTCTTTCTTCCTCAGCACTATAATCTCCCTGTCTAAGTCGGATCCAAATCTATCTGCGTATCTATCCATCAGACTGTCACCCTTGCCAGAAGATATTCTATTGATTCGATTGTAAATGCTATCTCTAGAATCGTTAGATACTGAGGGATCTGTGGTCTTCCTCCTCTCCCATACAGATTTGAAGTCTGAAGGTGAATCCAGATTAGGTTGTTCAGGAGTAGTTCCTAGGGAGTTTGCCGCATCCAAGAGATCACCGTCACTGGCTGATTGGGGAGTAAGTCCGAATTGTGGTGGTAGTGGTTGGCCCGGAGGAGGGATATCGAATTCTGGCAGAGGAGGCGCAACGGGGGGACTTGGGGGCATTATTCCCGGGGGAAGAGGGGGTAACTCGTCCAAAGCTTCTTCGAGAGAGTCTACGTCATCCAGAGGGTCAACCACAACTTCTACTCGAGACCACCATTATTCAATATTCTGTGAATAATATCATTAATACTTCAATTATTCCGTGAATTTAATAATACGGACTAGCTGCTTAGATTAGCCCAACCTTTCAAACAAAGAAACATAGCCATGGATTCAGATACTTCAATTTGATCTCCGGCATTGAGTTCAATAGATTCGTCATTGATTCTTGCTACTGCATCTTCCACAACGATATTGACCCTAAGAGAGCCTCCTTTGAATACAACCGCCTCCGAAAGTGGATCGAAAGGCCTACTACCATCTGGATCTAGTCGAGATAATGGGAACTCTGTAACCCTCATACCAGATTTTCCATGAAGACTTCCTACCCAACGAATCACCCTTTTTGTGTCTATAGTTACGACCTCGTCCGTTTCTCCAGCGGTCCCCATTACTACAGAAGAGTCACCTTTTACCAGTTCCCAGAATATTGGCGTACATTTTTCACCGAAAACCATTAACTCTGGGTTTTTCTTTAGACGATCGATGCGATCCTTAGACTTAGATAGTTTTGATAATTCAACAATGCTAGAAATCGATGTTGACCTCAATGACACATTGGGTGAATTTGCCCTGGTAGTTAGAATATTATGAAGTTCCTTGGTGATTGACTCTTTTTCATCGCTGGGAGAAGAAATTTTGGACAGCTTTTCCAGAGTAGAGTCGATTCCTTCTAAGGCTCTACTTCCCCAGCCTGATTTAGCGTGAATAGTTGATTGGATGTCTATTCCCTCGCCCCGGATATAGTTCACAATCTCCCTTCTAGCATTAGAATCCAGATGCATTGATTTGGGGTCCCTAATATGAATGTGGAATCCTCTGTGGCCGGAAAATGTTGTCTGAACATGTTCTTCTTTAAATCCAAACTCTGGCTCAAGNAATTCGTTCCAAAGTCTCCAAGCTTGACCTTGAATAGTCTCAATCATTAACGGGAAATCGTTATCACTCACTCCCGGAAGATGGTCTCCATCTAGATCGAAGATTAGATCGGCGCCAAGCCATCCCTTTTCTATCATTTTTCCCCTTGANGGGTCCTGGTAGTAAGCTGTACTATGAAAGCATGAATGTGGCGATCTAGTACGGAGAAATGACTGAAGCGCCGTCTTGTCTGAAAAGGCAGTGTGTCTAATTGGTGGAGCTCCCCCCCAAGGAATGAACATCCATTCTCGATTTCTTAGTCTTGGAGGTGTCCAAATAGATTCAATATCCAAGGAATCGTAGTAGTCTGAAAATCGAAGAGCGAACCTGCTCCAACCCTCGGCCATGTTACCTATGTTTGCAGTCGGGAAATAAGTTTTCAATCAATCTAGTTTCAAACCTTCGACTTCCTTCGCATCTGAAGAAGAAGAAGCTCCTGTTTTTTCAACATAAGCCTCCCAACATACGTACTCATTATCCAAAACTATAGCTTCAGAGAACTTGAGTGCCTTTCCAGTAATGGCACAAACTGGACCTAATTGGCCGGATGCAGTAGATAGCTTACTAGGGTCTGGCATATTTTTTACCCGTTCTGTCATCATTATTCATGATTACGTGGCAGAAATCACAAAGCAAATGCATTTCAACCAAATAGCAGTCGAAAGCACATGGAAGAAGGCATGACTAAGGTTAGGATTGGGCATTCTCCCGATCCGGATGATGCATTCATGTTCCATGCTCTCACAGAGAGATCATTTGATACTCAAGGTAGAGTATATGAGCATGCCCTGGTAGATATCGATACCCTCAACTCTCATGCTGAAAAGGGTGATTTCGAAGTATCTGCATTGAGCATACACTCATATCCAAATGTATCAGATAAATATGCGCTGATGAATTGTGGAGCCTCGATGGGCGAGGGTTATGGGCCGATTCTAATATCTAATAGAGAAATGACTATTGAAGAAGTTAGGCAGTGTGTGATAGCGGTTCCTGGTAAGAGTACCAGTTCATATCTAGCGTTAATATTGGCAATTGGTGAAGTTAAAACGAAAGAGGTCCCTTTTGATGAGATTCTTCCAAAAGTAATGAATGGTGAATTAGATGCAGGAGTAATAATTCACGAAGGACAGCTGACTTGGAAAGCAGAAGGCGCCGAGCTTGTTATTGATCTTGGACAGTGGTGGAGAGAAGAAACAGGTCTCCCGCTTCCATTGGGGGGCAATATAGTTAGGAGGGATCTTGGAATGAAATTGTGTGAATCCATATCTTCAGACATCAAGAAGAGTATCGAGTACTCACTTTCAAATCCAGATACAGCACTGGAATTCGCAAGAAAGTGGGGGAGAGGAATAGATGCAGAAACAAATGAGAAGTTTGTCAGAATGTATGTTAACCAGAGAACGCTTGATTATGGCGAAGACGGTAGAAAGGCTGTTAGGATTTTTCTTGAAAGAGGAAAAGAAATTGGACTAGTCAGGGAAGACTTTGACGCAAGTAAAATTGAGTTCATAGGTGAGTGAGAATATTAGTGAAAAACCAGATGTAAGCGAGTTTGGCTCTGTTGACCCGGCTCCTGCAAGCGACTTCAAAGAAGTAGTGAAATTACGGGATATTTTATGTGACGAGGAAGAGAGAATGTTCCAAAGAATGAGGTCATTGTTCGCTTTGAGGAACATTGGAGGGGGTGAAGCTGTTGATTCTCTAGCAGAAGCTTTCAGCTCGGAGTCTGCCTTACTCAAACATGAAATTGCCTATGTCCTTGGTCAGATGCAAGATGATAGAGCAGTACCATGTTTGATTGAAAGACTGGAGGACTTGGAAGAAGATTTGATGGTCAGACATGAGGCTGCAGAGGCTCTGGGGGCAATAGGAAACAGGACTGCAATGTCTACTTTGGAGAAATTCGTAAATGATGAGCAGGCAGTAATTGCAGAATCTTGCGAGGTTGCAATAGATCTTCTAAACTGGGTTTCAGGGAAGAGACTTGATTATTCGTGATTATTAACTCCCAACCATGAGCCCTCTGCAGAAATCCCGTAGACGCTTTCAAGGAAATGATTGAGTCCTCTAATTGATTCATTTTCGAGCTTATTGGACACTTCGGACTGAAAATATTCCTCAACTCTTTTGGTAGAAAGTCCGACTTTTTTTGATGCCGAAGCTATGACTGTCCTCCTTACCTCGGAGTCGGATAAAAAAATTTCATATTGAGCGATCATAGCGTTACAGGCCTCGATGACTTTTTGTTGCGGTGAGTCTTTTCTTGCGGCGAATACTCCGAAAACCATAGGTAAACCTGTTAATTTGGACCATTCCCTTCCTAAATCCATCTTTACCAAGTCAGGATACTGGAGAGATGCGGAAATAGCCCTATCTCCGATTATCAATGCCCCATCACATCTTTCGAGCATAGAGTCGATATCAGGGCCCATCTCTACGAGTCTGGGGTCAAGTTTTCTATTTTTCAAGATCCACTGCATCAGCATTCTCGAAGTAGAAGAGTCTGATGGCAATGCAATATCTCTCATTGAATCAATATCCCTATTTCCAAACAGAAGTACAGAACCGACCTTTTCCCTTCCGACTATCCCGATATTAGGAAGAAGATCCAGTTCGTCATGATGGAGTGCGAAATCTGCAGTAGGAATTGGGGCTGTAATACAATCCCTCCTCAGCAAATGTCCTGTCAACCATGATGGAGGGGCTGCCAAAACGTTCCACTTTTCCCCAATACTATGGAATACAGGATCACAATTGATGAATGATACTCTGCCCAGAACGTTCTCCCAAGACATTTCAATCACTTGCCACTATTGGGAGAGACCAAGTGAGGTTTTCTGGTTCAGATTCTATGTTCTTGAAAGAAGAGTATGTTGAGTCTCGCTTTACCGGACTCAGTCCAGATGAGACGATCAGCCTTGCCAATTTTTTTCCATCATAATCAACTCTAGTCTCGCTACCAGCTTCATGCATGATCTCTTCATGGCCTACTGTACCATCTATATCATCTGCTCCAGAATTAATTGCTATAGATGCAAGGTGATCGCCAATGTTCATCCTGTAGGCTTTAATGTGAGGAATATTATCAAGCATTATCCTAGACAAGGAGATTACCCTAATTATTTCATCTGCGCTTGCCAATCTAGCTTCTGGGAGTCTGGTGTTGTCCTTAAGGAAAGGATAAGGGACGAAGCACTGGAAGCCCGAAGATGAGTCCTGTTGAATTCGGAGTTTATCCAAATGAGAAACCCTATCTTCGATTGACTCAATTGTCCCGAAAAGCATTGTACAATTTGTGGGAATACCCAAAGAATGGGCAATCTCATGTATTTCGAGATACTCTGATGAAGTCTCTTTACCTCTGCAAATCCTATCGCGGATTTTATCGACAAGGATTTCAGCCCCCCCTCCAGGGAGGGAATCTAAACCTGCATTTTTCAGTATTCTGAGAGTTTCGGTAACTGAAATCCCAGACTTTGTAGAAAGATGTTTTACTTCTACAGCAGTTAGGGATTTAATACTGATATGGGGAAATTTCTTCTTTGACATCTCGTATATTCTGACATAGTTGTCAACGGTCCATTCTGGATGAAGGCCTCCTACTGCATGGACTTCATCGATTATATCGGAAAATGGACTAATCCTAGATATAAATTCCTCAGGAGATAGGGAATAAGCATCTTCGCTCCTAGCACCTCTTCTAAATGCACAGAACCTGCATGCAAGAACGCACACATTAGTAGTGTTAACATGAAGATTCTCATTGAAAAAAATATTTTTTCCGAATCTAGACATTTTTATTGAGTCTGCAAGAGATGCTAGAGCAGGAAGAGATGCATCTCTGTACAACTCCACCCCTAGTTCGTTTGGAACTCTTTTATCTTCCAATATTATTGAAAGAGTTTTAGATAGTAATGGATCGTTTTCAACAGAAATTGGGACAGGAAAATCAGCGAGGTTTGCTCGCCAATCGGAATCTGAGAAGTATTTCGGCATCATCTTCAATATTGTCGAAGTAAAGGTATGATTTGAACCACTCTCCTACTAGTTTAGAAATTACACATTGAAAACTATCAATAGCCCCGAGTTGTCACTTCAAATCATGGGCGTGGTTGCGAACCAGAGTCACGATGAGCTTAATGAAATGGCTAGAATGTGCCGAATAGACATCCTGAAGATGACACATGCAGCCAAATCAGGTCACCCAGGTGGTTCACTATCAGCAATAGATGCCATGGTCGCACTATACGGGACTGATTTTCGATTCGATACTAGCAATCCCGATTGGTCTGATCGCGATCGATTCATAATGAGTAAAGGACATGCAAGTCCTGCAATGTATTCCCTTCTACATCAGATCGGAATTCTTGAAGAAAAGGATATTCTTGGTTTTAGGACTCTTGGTTCTGTGTGTCAAGGCCACGTAGATATGGCCTGGACTAAGGGTATTGATTTTTCTGCGGGAAGTCTGGGTATGGGACTTTCTTTCGGATTGGGCTGTTCCATTGCAGCAAAGATGGACTCCAGTGAAAGAAGGATTTGGGTAATGTTGGGAGATGGAGAGACCCAAGAAGGACAGATTTGGGAAGCAGCAATGGCAGCATCATATCACAATGCTTCCAACCTAAGGGTAATTGTTGACAGAAATAGAATACAAAATGATGATTTCATGGAAGTTCAGATGGAAGTTGGTAACATCGGAGAAAAATTCGCTTCCTTCGGCTGGAATGTTTTGGAAGTAGATGGTCACAACATCCCTGAACTAATTGGGGCAATAAACTGGGCCAATCAGAATGAGTCGTCGCCTAGTGCCATTATTGCACATACGATAAAGGGCAAGGGGGTTTCATTCATGGAAGACAATCCCTCATTCCATGGAAAGGCCCCAAATGATCAGGAGTTAGAAATTGCTTTGGAGGAACTGGCATGAGTGCTCCGTCAGGAGGAGGTGCTTCCAGGGATGGATATGGGAGGGGGCTCCTAAGATTGGCTCAAGACGAGAGGGTGGTTGTCCTAGAAGCTGACCTTGGCAAATCTACCAAATCATGCCACTTTAGAGATGATTTTCCTGATAGAACAGTTTCCCTAGGTATTGCCGAGCAGAATATGATGCTAGTAGCCGCTGGATTGGCTTCTTCGGGCAAGATTCCCTTTGCTAGCACTTTCGCAATTTTTACAGAGAGAGCGTTCGAACAAGTTAGGAATGGAATTGCTAGACCGGGACTTTCTGTACATATCTGTGGTAGCCATGGGGGAATCCATACTGGTAGCGACGGAAGCAGTGCTCAATCAATTGAAGATTTGGGGATCTACAGAACAATTCCAAAAATGACAGTCATTCACCCTTGTGATGATTATTCAGCGGAAGAGCTCACGGTAAAGCTGCTTGAAAATAAAGGCCCATCATACATGAGGACTGCAAGAAATAAAACATCAAGGATATATGATAAAGACTCAGTCAGGAATTTGGAAATTGGGAAGGGCAGCACCATTATTGATGGGAGTGATGTGGCAATCATTTCGTGTGGAGTGATGGTAGAGAGGTCCATCGAAGCTGCAAGAATATTAAATGAAGAAGGAGTAGATTGTGCAGTAGTTGATATGCATACAATTAAGCCACTGGATTTAGGGCTATTATCAGATTTGGTAGAAAAGTGTGGTTGCCTAGTTACAGCAGAAGATCACTCCGCAATTGGGGGACTTGGGGGTGCAATTTCAGAGTGGACCGCCAAGAATAACCCCATTCCCGTAGAAATGGTCGCAGTAAATGATAGATTTGGTGAGAGTGGCGGGACCTCGGAGCTAATGACTATGATGGGATTAGACGTAAATTCCATATGTTCGGCTGTTAGGAAATCGATAAACCGTAAGAATGTGCAATAATTGAGTTCATTATGGGGTTCATTTCATAGGGGTATGGATTGCGAGAATCTATCGTTATGCCCGATCCAGACGCAGTGAGGAGGCTTCTTTCAGGTGAGATTAACCCCGAGGAGATAGAAAGTGATTCCGGACTTTATTCTATGGCAGAGAGGATTTATGGTAGCGAAGTTCTAGAAGAAATGGGCGTATTAGCGCCAGAGATTTCAACTGTTGAACTACACCCTGATACTACTCCAATTACAAGCGATATTAGCTTACCTGATTTTCAACCAATTATTCCTCTGAATAAAGCGAGTGATTCTTCAATTCGTGGTAGACCCAGATATTTACTAATTTTAATCGGATTATTTGGCTCAATATTCGTACTGTATAATATGGCATTCGGACTTGGTTCTGTACTATGCTCCACAGGAGTTGCTGATATGAAGGAAATATGCAATGACGAATACGGACAAACAAAGTTAGTTTTTACAGAAGGTTATTCATGGGATGCGATCCACCAAATAGAAGCGTGGGTTGAACCAATGGATTCACCTCTTCTTGGAGATATCATTTTTCTAGGCCTTTGTATCTCAATGATTTTAATAGGATTAATTTGGAGGAAAAGATTAGTACATCCTAGCCAAGAACTGCCTCTTAGTGGTTAGATTTCCAGTAATAACACATGGCTTTTGAGAGTCAAAGTCGCTATCACATTCCCCTAGAAGAGTGAGGCCTGTTTTCTTTTCGAGAATCTCGGCATCTGAGTCATTACCTGAGAATGGGAGCTCGTAAACTATTCCATCCTCAATTTCATCTTCGATTGATCCCTTGTGAGAAATATTCTCTAAAGGAAATGGTTTCACTAGTTCCGAAACCAATTTCTCAGCTCTTAATCTAAGCTCATCCGATACAGATTCTAGTAGCTCTATTATTTTGCTCGGAGCATCATCTAATTTTACTTCCACCTTTCCCCCAGTCCTCAATGATACTATACATTTGCCAGAAGCTAGATCTCTTGGCCCCAATTCCACCCTTAGGGGTGCACCCTTAATTTCCCAGTCGAAGTGTTTTACGCCCGGTCTGACATCTCTGACATCTAATTCTACTCTTATACCAAGATTTTGCAGTCGCTCAGATAAATTTTCTACCGCCGTAATTACATTTGGATCGGAGTGAGCTGCTATTGGCATTACTATTACCTGGAATGGAGCAACTGATGGTGGCATGATTAGGCCATTATCATCGCCATGCATTCCGACTACTGCCCCCAATAGCCTCTCCGACATTCCAAATGTTGTCTGATGGCAAGATTTGGTTTCTCCCCCCGAGTCTTCGTAAGTTAGGTCGAAGGCATCTGCCCATTGATCGCGATAGTGATGGTAGGTTGCAACCTGAAGTGTTCTTCCGTTGGGCATCACAACATCTGCTGCTTTGGTATACCAAGCACCAGGAAATGTATCCCAAACCGGCCTCCTACACACTATTGAAGGGAGNCATAATTCTCGTAAAATTCTTCGAACCATTTCAGCATCCTCTTCGATCTGCGAATCGGCACCCTTTTCATCTGCGTGTACTGTATGGGCCTCAAAGAAATGTATTTCTCTAACTCGGATGAAGGACCTAGTTTGCTTTGTTTCATAACGGAAAGTATTGACGATTTGAAACGTCTTAAGAGGCAAGTCAGCATGACTTCGTACCCAAAGAGAGAACATTGAATACATCGGAGTCTCAGATGTTGGCCTTAGAAACATAGGGACTTCCAACTCATTTTCTCCCCCGTGAGTAACCCAATAGACTTCTTTCTTGAATCCTGATTCTTCTTCATCCAATCTGAGATCTGAGGGATCTACCCCCGCTTCCCTTGCTGCCTTAAGCCTCGAAACCAGAATATTCTCTTTATCCAATAAGTCCTCAGGCACTAGCAAAGGAAAGCGATACTCCTGATGTTTAGTCCTCCTCATCTCAGACCTTGCAAGGGAATCAATCAGACTCATGGCTGAAAGGCCATAAGGCTTCCAGACATCCATTCCCTTAATCGGATATCTTTTGTCCACTAAATCGGCTATCTCGACAATTGATGGGTACCATGAGTTAAAATCAGACTTTGAAGGGATTCCCCTTTTGGCCTTAGACGGTCTTGACACAATGAGGGCCCCTGAGGCAAGCCGCTTGAATTATTCGTTCAATTATTACTTAATTCTCTGAAATCATCGATTCAAGATTATTACATAACTCCTCTAGAGTGGTTATTTCCGTTACCTCATTATTTGGAAAAACAATACGGCACCTAAGTAGGGACTTTTCAGAGGCTTCAGAAATTAGGTTTGCTACGACTGCATGCAATCCATACTTCGAGATAAGGTCTGAAGCTCTGGGGATCAGATTCTCGCTATTAGAGTCGTCCTCAAGCTTGAATCCTATTCTTGTTGAACCACTAGTATACTCTGTAAGGGCGCCGAGGTGTTTTGCTGAAGGGTATAATGAAAGATTCCATTTGTCATCACCGCTTTTCCTCTTTCCTGGTTCTTTTTCAGGTTGATAATCTAGTACAGCTGCTGAATGAATCCAGAATCTTGGAGGATTACTTGATGATGCTAAATCAATACAAATTTCAAGCATTTTGTCTGGAGTAGAAGATTTTCTTATATCTGGTAGGACGAAACTTGGTTCATAATGCGTCTCTCCAACAACACAAATGACATCATGGCCCATTCTGAAAAGGTGTTCTGCGATTGACCACCCGGTTCTTCCACTAGATGAGTTCTGGATAAAACGAACGGAGTCTATTGGAGATTTGGTAGCCCCGAGAGTTATAGCTATTCTATTTCTTAGAGGTAATTTAGAGTTCATTATGTGGCAAAGTTTTGCGACTATTGAAACTGGATCTGGTTGTTTTCTCCTATCCTCAACTGAATCCGACAAAAAGATTTCAACGCCTTTTTTTGAAGCTGATTTCAGCAATTCATCCGTTACTGGATCGTCAAAAAGATCGTTGTGCATCGAAGGAACAAATAACGTAGGGATCTCCTTTCCAGAAGCCGCGGAAAGAGACATGAGAGCAGGCGAATCGATTATCCCATGGACGAACTTGGCAATTGTGTTCCTGGTGGCTGGTGCTAGGAGAACAGCGTCGAATGAGTCTAATTGTGCCATTTTATGGTTCCATTCCTTAGTAAGAGAAACTCTCCCAGCGCCCCAGGATACCGCTAAAGGAGAAATGATTTTCTCAGCAGACTTAGTCATTATAGGATAGACTGATCCTCCATGTCTTCTAATTTCTCTAGAGATTTTTATTGACTCAGTTGCTGCGATTCCTCCTGAGATAACAAGAGCTATTTTTTTATCATTTAGACAATCACTTATCCTATCCACGCCAGTATCTTTGGTCTTAGACATTTCATACACCATAACAGATTTCAATTTCCTCAAAGAGATTCCAGAGCAATTGCTATCCCCATTCCCCCTCCGATACACATTGTTGCAATGGCTCTTCTCTTTCCAGTTCTTTTCAATATGCTTGCGGCTTTACAGGATATTCTTGCACCAGAGGCCCCAAGAGGATGCCCTATGGAAATGGCTCCTCCGTCGATATTCACCTTATCTGGATCAAGCTCCAATTCTCTGATACAAGCAATACTTTGGGAAGAAAATGCCTCATTAATTTCGAAGATATCTACCTCGGATGAGTCCCAACCAGTCCTTTGAAGAACTTGCCTAGTAGCTGAAATAGGCCCAAGCCCCATTAGATCTGGTTTACATCCAGTTACTGCGGCTGAAACTATGGCCGCTAACGGATTCAAGGAATTTGTCTCCGCAAATTCTTCACTACAAATCAATGCAAATACTGCTCCATCAGTTAGAGGCGAGGACGTGGCAGCTGTAACAGTACCATTTTCAGAAAAGGCTGGTTTCAACTTAGACATTGATTCAAGCGAAGTATCAGAACGTATACAGCCATCTACTTCTATGGTTCCAGATTCAGATAAAATTCTTACTAGCTCTTGCCGGAAGTGTCCATTTGAAGATGCAATAGATGACTTATTGTGAGATTCTAAGGCGAATATCTCCTGATCTATTCTAGAAATGGAGTATAGATTAGCGACATTTTCTGCAGTTTCGCCCATGTTGATGTATGCATTGGGATATTCAACCTCCAGAGTCGGATGTGGACTCCAATTGAAACCTCTCCTTTTCACTCTGGACATAGATTCAATGCCTCCAGTCAAAAAGCACTGACCCCAACCTGAAGAAATACTAGATACAGCAGACAAAATTGCCTGCATGGAAGACCCGCAGAGACGATTAATTGTATGTCCTGGTACCTGATGTGGAAGTTCGCCCAGGAAAGACATAATGCGGCCTATGTTGTAACCTTGTTCTCCCTCGGGGTATGCACAACCAACAATAATGTCATCGATTAGAAGGGGGTCGAAGTCAAACTCCATTAGTAGTTCTCTGAGTACCTGAGATGCCAATTCATCCGGTCTGACTGTGGAAAGCTGGCCTTTGTGGGCCCTAGTAAAAGGCGACCTCTTCCAATCTGCAATTACGGCCCTCATATTTACTCGTCAGGCTATCAGGACATAACGATTGCCAGAAACCAATCCAACTAGTGACCGAGGGGTTCATGAGTAATCTACCCCGGCGATCTACTATGATTAAAGAGTGCTTGATGAATGGATGCATCCGCTATTTCTCAGATGATGATCTATGTCCAGCGTGTAATGCTGAGGGTAAGTTTGTTATGAGTACGAGGGAGAGGGATAGTATGGCTAGGAAACTAGCATTAGTACTAAGGCATGCTCCAGAAAAATTCGAATTGGAAATGGATATTAACGGATGGATAGACGTAAGAGATATTGTAAGGAAATTCAAGGATGGCAGGAGAAGGCAGCATTGGCTGAGGCCTCATCATCTCTCTGCTATTTCTGAGACTGATCCAAAAGGTAGGTATGAGGTGAGGGGGAACATGATGAGGGCTACCTACGGCCATACTGTGGAAATTGAGTTGGACCTCCCATCGACGGACATTCCAGACTCACTATACTATCCATGCGATCCAGAAGAGTCTGGGAACTTACTTGAAGTTGGAATTAGCCCAGGAGATAGATCCCATGTACATCTCTCTGCGAGTATCAGATCTGCTGCTGAAGCAGGAAGATTCCACCATAAGGATCCTTCAATAATCGAAGTTGATACCGCTAGAATGACGGCTTCTGGGGAGACAATTTGGCATGCAGGTGTAACTGTATACTTGACTGATAGTGTAGCAGGCGAATATCTCTCATTGGTCGGGCCAGATGATCCCGAGCTTTCCCTTCTAAGAGAGTCTTGGCTCGAAGAAGAGTGATTAGAATTCTCCGCAAACAGGACAAAAATCCAGATCGTTGGACTTGATGGCCCCACATATGTGGCACTCTCCGCTCTTTGTAGTTGGTTTGACTTCAGAATTACTCTTTGCCCTTACAGGATCTTCTCTGTAGACAAATGGCGAGGAGGGTGGCTTCTCCAGATTCTCCAAAATTCCTCTGTATCTTATTGTTTCTGAAATAGCGATATCTATCTGTAAAAGGCGCCTTTCTCTTTCTCCTTTATCCTCAATGGAAGATGCTTCGGCCAATTCTGACTGAAGCCACCTTTGGAATCTCTCAATCTCGGAAGTACTTTCCACGGACCTACCAACGAGTACTACTGATTAAATCTGTGTGCAGTTTTTTGAAAATATTAGAATATGAGAGTACTGACCTAGGTACTACATGCATCCAAGAGTTGTGATCAAGCTAGGAGGGGGATTGATCACAAATAAAGGAAAAATGAAGACGTTCGATGAGGAAAATATGGAAAATCTGGCTAAGGTCATCTCAAATATTTCAAGTCTAGGATTTGCCATAGTTTTGGTACATGGTGCTGGCTCATTCGGCCATCTTATGGCCAAGAAGTGGGCTATTGCTGGGGGCGTAGAGTCTGCAATTTCTAGAGAACAAAGAGAGGCAGTCAATGTGATTAGATCCGATATGAGAGAGCTATCTTCTATGGTAGCATTCAGACTAGAGATGGAGGGTTTGCTGAGCGAAAGTTTTCCTCCCTCAGAATGGGCAGAGGGTACTGGAAGTGACTTCCGAGGAGAGTTGGGTGTGTTTGAGAGAAGCATTGATCAACCAATCCCAATAACATTCGGCGATGTAGTCGAAACAGGAAATGATCTAGAGTTTGGAATTCTATCTGGAGATGACTTAATGCTTAGAATTTCAAAGGAAATACCTGGTGTGACTCATTCCATTTTTCTGATTGGAGATGCACCTGGAGTAATGACTGCCCCCCCTGACGAGGAAGGTTCTGAACTTATAGAGCAGTGGAGTAGCAATTCTGAAATCAGGTCAAACCATGATGAGGAAATTGATGTAACGGGGGGCATATCATTGAAGATAGAAAGGGCGGCCATGATCTCTGAGTATGTGGACGATGTCTGGATAATTGATGGAAGAAAACCAGAAAGAATCCTCGAATTGTTTGAGGATGGAGAAACTATGGGCACTAGAATAGTGCTCGGTTGAGTCTTCATATACGAACTCCACTCCCATGCATATATGACGGATGGAATTCACGATCTAAATGATCACGACTCAATACAGTCTGAGATGATGGGGGAAATGTGTCTAGTTGTGGACAAGAATGACGAAGTGGCTGGATCGTCATCGAAATTGTCTTGCCACCGCGGAGAAGGGATTCGCCATAGAGCATTCAGTGTCCTCATTTTTGATAGTGAGTCTAGATTACTAATACAAAAAAGAGCTAGTGAAAAAATCACATTCCCTGGAGTATGGGCAAACAGTTGTTGTAGTCATCCTCTGGATATTGAATCCGAAAAATTTGGAGAAAGGGGTGTGGAGAACGCTGCAAAAAGGAAGCTGGAACAGGAATTAGGGATTTCTACGGACATAACAGATAGCTGGGATTTTCAACATATTGGAAGGATGGAGTATTCATGTCGATGGGACGAGGAATGGATTGAGAGGGAGATTGATTACATCATGGTTGTTTTCGCTGATGTAGAGGTTGCCCCCAATAGTAATGAGATTTCGGAAGTCAAATGGGTCAATAAAGAAGAAATCCNGAGGATGATGGATGGAGAGGGAGAATGGGCTGAACAAGTTATTGCCCCATGGTTTAGACTAATTTGGGAAAACTACGCTCTTCCAAAGGAGTCTGTCCCTGAATTGATGACAAATAAGAAAAGTGAGAGTATAATCTACTGCGGGGAGGTTACTATGAGCGGCAATTCTGTAATCCCCGGTCAGGCCCTTCTTGACGCTCTTACCGAGCATCGAGATATAGTAGAAGCGGAAATTTTGGATAGTATTAGCAAGATGTCTCAGAAAACACTATTTCAAGCAATGACTCACCTTTTCAGGGGCGGAGGTAAAAGACTTAGAGCGATACTACCAAGACTTGTGGGCGAGGCTGTTGGGGGTGCGAATAAGGGGCACTACACCTTAGGCGCCTCGATAGAAATTATTCACAACTTTACACTTATTCATGATGATATTATCGATCAGGATCCTATCAGAAGAGGCCTTGACGCAGTTCATGTCGCCTTTGACGATGCTACCGCAATCAATGCGGGTGATGCGATGCTCGCTGTGGGATTTGAAATTCTCGCAGAATCCAAAGATATTCCAGAGGAATATTTGGGCCAATTGATTACATCAATAGGGGAAATGGTCAGAAAGGTTGCAGCCGGTCAGCAGGAAGACATTGAGTTTGAAGCGAGGAATGAAGTTTCGGAAGATGAGTACATCAGAATGATCGCAGGGAAAACTAGTGCCATGTTTGAGACATGTGCTAGGACAGGAGCTATTCTGGCAAATGCAGATAGTGGTTCAATCAGCAATATGGCTGAATGGGGCCTGAACCTAGGCCTATGTTTTCAGTTAATGGATGATCTGATCGACATCACGGGCGATACCGAGACGCTTGGAAAGCCGGCAGGATCGGATATACTACAAGGAAAAATGACCTTGATTGCCATTCATGCCTTGAAATCCGATGCTGAGCTCTCTAATTTCAAAAAATTATTTGGCGAAGGAAAGGGCTCAGATGTAGAGTTAGCAAAGGCTGTAAATGAGCTAGAAGAGAGTGGTTCTATCGACTATGCAAGGGATAGGGCACTACATCATCATTCGATTGCTCATTCTTGTCTGAACAAGTTAGGAAATAGTAATGCTGTAAATATTCTAAGGGAATTGACGGACTTCCAATTGATTAGAATTAGCTAATCAATCAGTGTATTGCGCCTCTCCAGGAATTTCTTCTTTCAATCCCTTTCTCTCCCTTATTTCACCCACGGTCTTATGAAACAGTTCTATGGGGACTTGTTCGTAGCCAGCATTCTCGGTATTCCAAACTGCTCTTCCCTGGGTTGCAGCCCTGATATCATTAGAGAAACCGAATGACTCTGCAACGGGCATTTTCCCAATTACGCAGGTGACCTCTCCGTCAACGGGCATATCCTCAATGACCCCTCTCCTAGTAATCAATTGTCTAGTAATGCCCCCAGCCCACTCCGTGGGAGCATCAATTCTGATCTTTTGAATTGGTTCGAAGAGAACGGAATTAGATCTCAGGAGGGCTCCCTTCATTGCATTCCTGACTGCAGGGATAGTCTGAGCAGGTCCCCTGTGAATTGCGTCTTCGTGGAGCTTGGCATCAACTAGCCTCATCATCACCCCGGTAAGTGGCTCGTCGGCTATTGGTCCCTTCTTGCATACGTCGTTGAATGCTTCAATGATTAGTTCCCTCGTTTCATGGAGGTTCTGAATACCCTTTGTGTCGTTGACTAGAACTGTAGTGGCATTGATGGCGTATATCTTCCTCATCAGATCCTTATCCATTCCAAGCTCGCCGAACTTATTACCGACCTCCTTGGCATCCTTGGTCCTAACTGGGCCGTCTCCCAAATCGCCCTCTCTCAACGCGTTGATTACATTCTCTGGAAGTTGCTCTACCTCCACATAGAATCTGTTGTGCCTGTTTGGAGACTTGCCCTCGAAGGGCCTGCCCTTGTTGTCACTTCCAATAGACTCCCTGTAAACTACTATCGGATTACTCTGGTTTACTTTGATGCCCTGTTCTTCCTCCAGTCGATAAATTGTTATCTCGAGGTGAAGTTCCCCCATTCCAGAGAGTAATGCCTCACCAGTCTCATGGTTTGTATCTACTGAAAGTGATGCGTCTGATTTGGCTAGACTCCGTAGTGCGCCAATGAATTTGGGCAGATCCTTCATTGATTTTGGCTCAATTGCTACCGTAACTACGGGCTCTGAGTAGTGTCTAATAGCCTCGAATGGGGTCTCGTCCTTGTCTCTTGAAATTGTGACACCTGCAGCAGCGCTCCTTACTCCAGTCAATGCCGCTATGTTGCCTGCTGAAACTCCAGGAACCTGAATCCTGTCGCCACCCACCATCATGCTAACTTGCTGAACTCTCTCAGCCTTGCCGGCTCCACTTGCCCAAACAGTCTCTCCCTGCTTTATTGTCCCCGAATATACTCTTCCAACGGCTACCTCGCCTGCATGGGGGTCCATCCAAATCTTGGTAATCATAAGGGAAAGTGGCCCATCCGCATCGCAACTAATCATCGATTTACCCGTATCGGTATCTAATTCTCCCTGCCAGATATTTGGAATCCTGTATTCCTGGGCTATGAGGGGAGATGGTAGCTTCTCAACAGCCATGTCTAAGAGAACTTCGTGCACTGGTGCCTTCTTGGCTAACTCCTTCTGTTGCTCATTGTTACAGTATTCGAAAATCTCAGGGAAGTTTACCCCAGTCTTCTGCATAAATGGGACAGTGATGCCCCAATTGTGGTATGCAGAACCGAAAGCAACAGTACCCTTAGCAACATCTACCTGCCAATCGGTCTTGTGCTGTTCGGGTGCGAAGGTCCGAATCAAAGCGTTTACCTTGATTATTTGCTCTTGAAACCTTGCCATCATATCTTCTGGGGTTACCTGGAGTTCGTTGATTAGTCGGTCAACCTTGTTGATGAATAGGACTGGTCGCACTTTCTCCTTCAATGCCTGTCTGACCACAGTCTCGGTCTGAGGCATGGCCCCCTCCACCGCGCAGGTAAGTATGATACACCCATCGACAGCCCTCATTGCACGTGTTACGTCCCCTCCAAAATCAACGTGCCCGGGGGTATCGATCAGATTGATCAAGTAGTCTTCGCCCTCTACGCTGTGCACCATAGAAGCACTTGCAGCATTAATTGTGATGCCACGAGCACTTTCTTGGTCATCGAAGTCAAGAACTCGCGACTTGCCTGCCAGCTCCTCCGACATCATTCCTGCGCCTGCAATCAAATTGTCTGAGAGTGTAGTTTTTCCATGATCGATATGAGCCGCTATGGCTAGATTTCGAATTCTCTCCCTTTCATGCATAACCTCTGTGGCACGCTTAATGTTGTCTTCCTTACGACCCATATTCTCACTCCGATAAATTGCCGACCTGAAAACGGTTCATAAAGACGATTGAGTAGTTTACTGAATATGCCGTGAAGGAGCGGACTTTCCATCATCTCGCGGAGGAAGCAATTCTTTCTACTTCGTGCCTTTTCCCAACTGCAAAAGAGTTGACGTCCCCCTCAGAAGCTTTAGAAATCTCTGAAATTATCCCCTCAGTAAGTGACTTCTTGCTCTTTATAGTCGCTGAAGCTGCTCCTATGGCTAGGTTCCTCAGTGCCAGGTCAAGACGGCGACTCGGAGAGGAGTCTACAGCCTTAGGTTGGCTTACAGCCCCAATCCTGACTCTTGTTGTCTCCTCGCATGGAGCTGCTTCAGTGATGGCATCGATGAATTTTTGCAGGGGATTTACCCCGCTCTTAGAATTCATGATATCGAAAGCGTCTTCAAGGGATTTCGCACAATATTGCTTCTTACCGCTGTTCTTACCAGAACGCATCAGATTATTGATGAATCTCTCAGTAACTGAAAGATCCTGTTTACCGAACCATGCATTAGCGTGTCGGCCGCCAGTGTGAGGGGCACCTATCATCTTCAGATTGATGTATCGGGAAATTCCTGGATCTCTACAAACTACTTCACTAGCATCCCACTTCCCAAAAACCATAGTACCGATTCCAGCTATAGGGACCTCTTCCTCGACTTCCTCAGTCGGTGTTTCAACGATTTCATCCTGTTCTTCCAACTAATCACCCCTTACCTGATTGGCTTTTCCTTTCTACCGCGGACCATTTCGTCAAGAGAAACACCATTGACTTTAATCACCTTATACCTAACTCCAGGAAGATCGCCGTAAGATCGTCCCTTGCTTCCCCCAATTCCTTCTACCATTACTTCATCATGTTCGTCGATAAATGATATAGCTCCGTCACCAGGAGCGAATGCAGTAAGTCTATTCCCAGTTCTGATTAGGCTAATTTTTACTGCCTTCCTAATTGCGGAGTTTGGCTGTTTGGCTTCGAAACCTACCTTCTCTATCACAATACCCTTTGCCTGGGGGCTACCCCTCAATGGGTCATGCTTCAGAACTCCGCCGTGCTTTCTCTTTGCCTGACGGTTTCGAAACTGCCTTTCTTTCCAACGGTACCTCTTACGATCTGACTTCATCTTCGAACCGGAGAATAGGCCTCGTCCCAAGTGTATACCTCAAAATGACGACTTGGCGAACTGCCCTCCATTTATGATACTGACGGGTATAATCATGAATGTAGCACGCCAGAGTATGATTTTGAGCCAACATTCAAGCGGCTTAGTTTTCTAGGACATAATATGGGGTTCAGAGAACTGGTCGAAGGTAGTATGATCATTGACGGTCCAACTAGTGTCGATTTTCAAATCAGAGAGGCGTCAGAAGCGAATGGAAATGCTCCTATTGTCTTCAACAAAATCAAAGAGGTTCCAGGCCATAGAGTGGCAATAAACATCCTCACTAGAAAAAGACTCTGTGAATCGTTTGGAATTTCTCCCGGTGAATTGATTGATATTCTTTCTTGGGCTATGGATAATCCTGTTGATCCGCAAATTATCGACTCTAGTGAAGCTCCAGTATTAGAGAATACAATGTCGGCCGTAGACCTAGAGTTGATGCCGATTCCATGGCATTATCCGGAGGATGGAGGTAGGTACCAGTCTTCGTCTATAATTATCGCACAGTATGCGGGACAAAGAAACACCTCATTTCACAGGCAATTAACTAAGGGCAATAGGGAGACTTGTGTTAGGTTAGTTCCCCGTCACCTGAGGACTATGGTGGATAGTGCAGAGGAGTCTGGGCATCATGTAGATATTGCAGTGGTAAATGGTCCTGATCCCGTGGTACTTCTTGCTGGAGCGATGTCATTCGATGAGCCGCTGGATGAGTTGAAAGTTGCCGCCGCACTTCACCAAAGGATATACAATACTCAATTAAAGATTGTAGAGTTGAACAATGGGGTCATGGTTCCTGCGGAGGCAGAATACGCTATGGAGGCGAGGATAACCGATAGAAGAGGCGAGGAAGGGCCCTATGTGGACATTACCGGCACAGTAGATGATATTAGGCTTGAGCCTATTATTGAATATGATGCAATTCACCATAGGAGCGCGCCAATATTCCATGCCCTAATTCCTGCCGGAGTTGAGCACATGACGCTGATGGGGATGCCCAGAGCCCCCACTATCAAAACCGCAGTCTCGAAGGTCGTGGATTGTTCTGATGTTTACCTTACCGAAGGTGGCAGTGGTTGGCTTTCTTCCGTCGTTCAGATCAATCCTAAGAATGAGGGCGATGGAATTAGGGCAATTCACGCAGCCTTGGACGGGCACAAATCAATGAAACAGGTTATTGTTGTTGATCAGGACATAGACATTGCTGACTCTTCAAGGGTTGAGTGGGCGCTAATGACTCGCTGGCAGCCGGATAAGGATACGATCATACTTTCCGATCAGAAAGGATCGAGCTTGGATCCTAGCAGATCCTCCGACGGTACAACTAGCAAAATAGGTATGGATGCAACAATAGATCCGGGCATTGATAGATCACCTTTCGAATCAGTTTTGTGAGTTTTCTAAATGGTAAAAAGAGATACGGAGATTTCGGACTCCCTTCAACACCCCAGAAGGAGCCTAGGAAATAGATATAGGAGTCAAGCAGAAAAATTCCTCAAATTACATCAGGAAAATGATACTAACTTGCCATGGGCTGAGCAAAATGCCCGTCAAAGCGTACTTTATGATTTTACCAATGATGAAAATTGGAGGGTTCTGATTAAAATCAAGGTTCTGATGAAGGACACGGAAGGAGCACTGGCCGTTTTAGGTGATCTTTTTTCTGTGCTAGGAAGGGAATCGGACCTAGTTATGCAGCTATCAGGGCAAGAAATTATTGATTCGTGTCAAGGTCTTTTGGAAGCTGCATTGACGGAAGACCCGTTGGATGCAGACCAATGGTGGAACAAAACGATGAAAGCAGAAGGTGGAATTCAAGAGTTCGCGAAAAGGCTCAGGTCATTGGATATTTCTGATCAAAGAGCAAATATTCTTTTCTCGAGAAGAATAGAAAGATTGAGGGATGCTGGTTTGGAGGATGATTTCCTTGAGCTTTCAAGAGTTATCCTTGCAAACAGGCCAAATAATCATGAAGCTTGGGAACAACTGGGCAGGTTATACGAACGGAGAGAGGAGTTCGATGAAGCCTGGCTATGCTATGATCAGGCACAGTCGGTCTCACCAAGTAATTCGTCGAGAGAACGTTTCAAGGAGAGGATGGTCAGTTTATTCGAAGGAAAGGGACCCTCCCCTTGGAAGAAACCAAATGTTTCTGACAGATCGATTTTTTTAGACAGATTACGAGATCTTACGAAGACACAGGATGAAATATTTCATGAGGGGACAGAAGTATTGGATAGTGAGGAAAGTGACTTTACCAGAATTGATGATCTACGGCACCAAGGAAAGGTTTCTGAGGCCTTCTTCCTCGCTAGGAGGCTTGCAGCTGAAGGGAAAGAGGGGTCACAAGAATTAGTAGATGAGTTACTAGGTGAATTAGATGGATAAAGCGGATTTTGTTGTTGTTTGGGCTTTGGCCGTAGAAGAAGAAGAGTGTTGGATTATGGTAAAGAATAAGAGCAGGGGGTGGGAGCTACCGGGTGGTCGGATTTTCGATGGAGAGGGGGCGGATGAAGCTGCACTTAGGGAGCTCTACGAAGAGGCGGGCATCTTAGGAACTGCAAAGGCGATGGAATTTAGCTTGATCGAGAATGGTTGCGTGGTATTAGTCCATGTAGACGGTTTTGCGGATCCTGACCCCTGGTTTTCACAGGATGGGTCCATTGGAGAGGTTGGTTGGTGCCTCCATATCCCAGAAGATACTGCATGGGATAAAAATGAGCTGATGATGATTAAAAATTATGATTGGAGCTCCGCAATAAGTCTAGTATCTTGAATCTCGGATACTCTTTTTCTTAATTCGTTCCTCCAAGATTTTTCCCCCAATGCATCGCTTGCATCAATAATCAAGCCTAAATCATCTCTTCTCTCACCTGACAGATCTTGAAGACAAAGTGGCATTATCAGGTCTACAACCTGCCGGATATCTTCCGGGTTTGAAGGGGAGCTAGTTAATCCTGGCTCCTCTCTAGGCTTTGCCTTAGAGATTCTTTTTTCCATTCTAGGGGAGTTAGGGTCGATTTCATCTAGAGCGATATCGAGCCACTCTATCGCGCAAACAAGGGATTCAGCATACATCTTTTCGGAAGAGAGTCTGCTCATTGCTGTCCAAAGATGCCTCATTGCAGGACCGATGTCTCCAATTGAAACAAGAATCCTGCCCGATTCCAATCGTGAAAGGCCGATTAGATCATTTGGATGGCCCAGAGAAGGAGAGATTTCTGAAAGGGTAACTAATGCCATCATTTCTTCTGATGAGTTTAGATGCCAGGAGGCTAAATTTAGAAGTGCAAGGCCATGAAGAGCAGAGCCCGATGAAATAGAATTCAGACGATCGACGCACCAACGCAATTCGGGACCGAGATCTTCAGCGGGACAAGCCCCAAGCAAGGCCCTTTCCATACGTATCCAAGCCTCGGATTCATGGTCTCTATCATTCAAATCCCTTGAATTCTCCAATATTTTCTCACTAATCTCTAAGGCTTCTTTTATTTTGCCTTCAGAAATTAAGTACCGAAAAATTTCTGATTCGGCTGAAGAGGTTTCAAATGATTCTGATGGCCGTGCCAATAAAGGTCACTCCCTCTCAAACTGCTCGGCTTTTTCCTCATAGTGCTCTCTAAGATTTTCTTCCCTTTCGACCAGCCTCTTCAGATGCTCTTCAAGGGAAGATTTGGCATCAGTTAATTCGGACAAAAGTTTCTCCCTGTCTGCAACCTCAAGTAGAAGATTTCCGAGTGAACGATAAACAGGCTTCCCCGAATCCTGTTCCCCAAGTGCCTCCAAAGTTATGCCATACTCCGAGATTTGTGATGAAACCGTCTGAATCTGATTCCTAATTGCCTGTAGTTCGCGAGCAATGGACTGAATTTGTTCAGTAGTAACTTCGTCGCTAATCCTTGCCGCCCCCTCTTGTTGCCATAAGGGAATGTTCGGAAGCAATTAAAGCTCTCATTAATGAGTTCCACCTTGCTCTAAGATCATTGAATGAGTTAGAAAAAATAGAGACTTGGAGTTGCCTGTCGGTATAACTAAATTCGGCTTCTGTAACTAAGGAAGATGATAACGCGTGAGATTCAGGGTGCTCCAACGTTAGGCTGAGCTGGACTTTCTCATTCCTCTTCTGATCCTTCATCTGATTCTCTCTCGGATATCTTTCTTTCATAATCCAATGCAGCCTGCTGAGCTATTACGGCCATATCAGTTGCAGTGGCCCCTTCTAGTGATCGTCTGACGATCCTCCTGTTTGCATCACTAGCCCTGGTGAAGGGTTCCCAAACACCTCCAGAGAATGTGTAGTCACACTTCTTACAGTCCCAAATTCCAGCTGATTTCCTCCTTACTTTGACATAATGGCATTTTGGACAGGTGTACCATCTTGATTTCTTGGCCATGGCAGAGCCGGCCCTTCTTCTCACACTTACCCCATATCGAGGTCCGAAGCGAGCTGTTGCCCCGGCTTTTTGCGTTCTCTTTGCCATACTATTTCACCTACAGTGAGTTTATAATTTCTCTAAGTTCCTTGGTCCTCTTGCGAGCATGTTCCATAATCTCAGCAAACTCATCGGCTGAGAAAATTCCCTTTATACCCTTCTGGAGAGAGTGAACATTTTCGTCATCGCCGAGAGTGATATGTATCCTTTCATCCCCGCCAAGTTCTTCTCGAGAGCTTGCATCATAAACAAAACGTCCACCAACCTTGTGATAAGAGCACATAATCGGGGTTTTAGAGACTTCAAGTTGATTGTCCTCCCCTACTTCGAACCTTTCGGCAGGTATTGTGGCATTTCTAAGTGCTACAATCCCAGCTAAAGCGAACGCATCGAAAAGATTCCCATCATCAGAGACTGCAAACAAATCTAGTATGACTTGCCATGCCTTCTCACCTGGAATTAAACATAGAGAGTCGACATCAATACAACCTGATTCTCTGATTCCTCTGTCAACAACTCTTCCTAGCTCAATGGATTCTTCGCTTGGTGGGCCTGCTTCCCAGTGCCTACCCGCAACCGGTCTAACCTCAGCTGAACACATCAAACCGCCCTGATTTGGACGATCTGGATATGGCTGCATGATTTGGAACTTAACACCTGCGAAAACGATTGTATCGCCCATCCTAACCCTTGCTGAGCCCTCAGCTCTTGGAAGAATGGAATGCTCGACCTCCAATTTCCTTCCTTCCCACCTAGACCTACCATCAATCCTGGCATCCTTGTCGGCAAGATCCGAAAGATGGGCTCTGAGTAGATTTGGTACGATAGGGATGGTCATTCTATGCACCCTCCTTTAGCGCTTCGACCATCTTTTCGTGTATCGATGATGCAGCTCCCATATTGTAGTCCCATGCCTCTTTGAATTCATCTTGTGAGAGGTCCCCATCCATCTGTAGGAAAACTAACTCACCAGAATTTGGAAGAATGCCCATGGGGAGGTCTGCTTCACCATAATTATCCTCTTCCTTGTTCAAATCGCAGACTACAACATCATTGATCTTACCGCTGGCTACACTGACTACTAGGTCGGTCATAGGAATCCCTGCATCAGCAAGAGCTACGGAAGCTGCGGTCAGACCCACGCATCTTGTTCCTGCTTCTGCTGAAATAATTTCTATATTTACTCGAATTTTTGAGCGTGGATAGAGGTCTAGAAGTACGACGCTTTCAAGGGCATCCTTTGTTACTTTGCTGATTTCTCTACTTCTACGATTGAAACCTGGTCTGATTCTATCAGTAGTTGAGAATGGAGCCATATTGTAGGCCACATCGAGAACTGCTCTATCCTGTCTCTGGATCTTCCTGGGATGTGCCTCCATTGGCCCATATACTGCTACTATCGCTTCATTGGTTCCCCAAGTCATCCTACAAGACCCGTCTGCAACCGGCACTACTCCTGTCTGAATAGTTATTTCCCGAACATCTCCTGGGCCTCGTCCATCCATTCTCAATCCATTCTCATCGATCATCTGAATATCTCCGTATCCACCCATTAGTTCGCACCTCCATTGACATTTGTTGATAATTCGAATAGTCTTTTTCTAACTTCTAGGATTCCTTCAAAATCTCCGTCTATCCACATCCTTCCGTTGTCCGCTACAACTACACGGCACTCCGTATCCTCTTTCAGTCTTCTCAGTGATTGGCCGCCTTTGCCGATTAGCCTGCCCAGCAAATGTGGATCTATCTCTTCTATGATTCCGGAACGAATTTTCCTGAGGCCCATCCCCTTCATTGTTACAACACTCGAATGAGTCTCCTCGACTTCCTGTATCCTACACAGGACTGCGTCGCCGACGTCCATTACCGATCTAGTGCCTCCAAAATCCACCTTTCCAGGTCCGAGGCTCATTGGTAGTATCGCATTGAAAGGGGCACCTAGTTCGATAAACCAAATATTGTTTGTACATCCTTCGATAAACCCAATCACCAAATCACCAGGACGAGGCATGTACCTCGTATGTTTTGGCTCCACGGAGACTAAATCTCCTTTTTTCCTAATTATTCCTTGTTTTATTGCCTTTAGTCGCCCAGAAATGGAAAGAACTCCATGGCCGGCTTCTTGCCCTTCAGATTCTCCCAGATCCTCTCCGGGAACGACGAGGGTTTGCCCTCGCACACTTCGCGACCCCGTCGCGTCATTATTTTTTGTCATGTTATCGAGCCGCGCGACCGGCCTGATGTTCATAACCGTTGATGCTGAGGAGATATGCCTAATTAGTCGATTTCACGTACTTCGACGTCGGGCGATTTTGATGCTACCCTCCCAATTAAGTCATTTTTCATACCACCTGGAGAAGAAACAATACAGACCCAAGTACCGTCACTCATCCACTCTTCCTTCTGAATCGAATCTCTAAGCATCTGACTGATTACTCCATAGTCTCTACCTTGTACTTTGAATGCCAATCTAACGGTAATGAATTGTAGAGGAATCACCGGCCTAAGAGCGGAAACCGCATCTTCGACTTGTCTCTCTACCGATTTGAACGGATCAATTTGGAATCTTATCTCCTCTAGAGCATTTTCTATCCTAGTCCTGGGATGTGGAAGTTTAGTCTTGGGATCAGTAGCAGTAGTAGCAATCTCGTTTACTATCTGCCGTTTCTTTTCATTGACCATATTCTTTCTCTGGGATGTGGTTAATTGTATTGTGCCACCAACTAGAATCTTTTTTGCACAATCAAGTACATCAGTGGCATCGAACGCATTCTCAAGGGACTCGGAGGTGGGCCTTTCTCCTGCTCTAGCATCGGACCAAATCTCATCTATTGCAAGGAGATCGCCAATGGAGACTGCTTCAGGATCCTGTTTCCATAACTCTACTAGTTCGGGATCTACTAGAATCTCGAATCTTTTTCCTCCCTTCTCGAGGCGAGCTAATACCGCATCGTCCAGACTGACCATGTTGGCCCCATTGGGGGTGTGGCTTAGACATTGGCGGAAATCAAGACATCTTATCGAGATGCTTCAACGTTGATTCCCTGTCCAACTTCCTGTAACCATCCTTGTCCACGCATGCAATCTCAACAGTTTCCCTGTTCAAATCATCCTCCAAAGATTCCTTAAGTGCTTCAAGACCTAACTTAATTGCTGCATTTTGTGTCATATTAGCCTTCCATTTCTCTTCGAAATAATCGATAGCGGTAGAACGGCCCCTTCCGATCGCTCCAGCATTATAGGATTGATATGCACCAGACGGATCCGTCTCGAATAGGTGGAAACCTTCATCATCAAATCCTGCTATTAGTAGAGCAGTTCCAAAGGGCCTGGCTCCACCATATTGAGTGAATGATTGCTTGTAATCGCACATTTTCTTAACTAGGGTAGATAGTGGTATTTTAGCACCATATGTCATTCTGTTTACTTGACATTGTACTCTCGCCCTATCTACAAGCTGCCTAGCATCGGCGACCAATCCAGATGTTGTGATTCCAATATGATTATCGATTTGGTACATTTTCTCAATAGAGTCTGTGATTACGAGCTTGCTCTGGACCCTCTTATCCACGATTAGTACTACTCCATCCTTGAAGACGAGACCGACGGTTGTAGTGCCCCTCTTTACCGATTCTCGGGCATATTCTACCTGGTAAAGTCTACCGTCTGGGGAAAATGTTGAGACTCCATGATCGTAACCTCGTCCGCTAGGCTGCATCGTAATCACCCCCATGCCATAATGGACTCTTATGAATCTTGGTCGAGAGAAGACTCAATCAAGTATACATTCTGCGGAGTTTGAAATTGGTGAAAAGATGCGAATCGCAGTTTTGTCCTCGGGTGGGAAGGATTCTGCCTATGCTTCATGGTGGTCAGGGTTACAGGGATGGGATACTGTCTCTATAATTACCGTCATGGTAAGGGGAGAAGACTCTCTAATGTTCCAGTTGGGAAATACGTGGGTAGCGGGTTTGCAGGCCTGTTCAATGGGACTTCCTTGGCTTCCAGTCATTACTGAAGGGACGGAGGGTGAAGAGATATCTGATTTAGAAAGGGCGCTAAGCGGCGATTTGCAAATCAATAAAACATTTGAGGAAATTTGGCCTAGTTGGGTGAAAGTTCCCCCTGAAATGGTCCTACAAAATGAAAGGCCAGAAATTGATGGTCTAGTGGTAGGTGCACTTCGTTCAGATTACCAGAAAACAAGGATTGAGATGATGTGCGAAAGATTGGGCATACGTTCATTCTGTCCACTATGGCATAAGAATGAGGAAAGTCACATGCAGTCTCTTGTGGAACATGGATTCGATGTGGTTTTCGCATCAGTTTCTACTGAGGGCATGGATCAAGAATGGCTGGGAAAGAAGTTAGACATGGAGTCGCTATTGGAGTTACGTACTCTCTCTAAAAAATATAGATTCAACTTGGATGGAGAGGGTGGTGAATTCGAAACCTTCGTTGTTAATTCCCCAGATATGGCAAAGGAGATATTGTATACTGGAAAGCCTGATTGGAATGGATCAAGGGGCGTATTGAAAATCGATTCCTGCTCATTGAACTAGCATCGTTAGGCTCAAACAGGTGACCGTAGTCGGACAACTGGAAATTATGCCAATATCTCCTCTTGACTACAGGTATGGGCGAGACGTCGCTAAGGAGATTTGGTCTCGCGAGGGNAGGCATGCTAGACAACTTGAAGTCGAGAGGGCATTAATATGGGCCCATAGTAAGATGGGGAGGGTCTCTCCTGAAGACTATGATGCAATAGCTGAAATTGCCGATCCGGGAATAGTTACAGCGGATAGAGTAGATGAAATTGAGGCTGAAACGAAGCATGACATTATGGCACTTACCAAGGCAATGGCCGAAGTAGCGGGGGATTCCGGTTGGTGCATTCACCTTGGAGCAACCAGTAATGATATTGTAGATTCGGCTGTCGCTCTACAAATCAAGGATAGCATATCCCTTCAAGATGAGGCAATAAGAAAACTGATTCTTACAATGTGCGATATCGCGGAAAGGGAAAGAGACACAGTAATGCTAGGAAGGACGCATGGCCAAGCTGCAGTTCCAATTACCTTTGGACTGAAAGTTGCTGTCTGGGTAGATGAATTCAAGAGGCATCTGGATCGTCTGCATGAGATGGCCCCCCGATGCATAACAGGGAAGTTCCTAGGCGCTGTTGGTTCTGGTGCTGCTCAGGGAGAAAGGGCACTTGAGCTGCAGAGTCTAATTCTGGGGGAATTGGGGCTTGAGGTCCCAATAGCTACTACACAGGTCGTTGGAAGAGATAGATACATCGAATGGGTAGGGTGGATGTCAAATGTTGCAACCAGCATAGAGAAAGTTCTCCAAGAAATTAGGAATCTTCAGAGGACTGAGATTAACGAGGTAGCAGAATCTTTCGATATGGAGAAACAGGTAGGCTCCTCCACAATGGCTCACAAAAAGAATCCGATAACTGCTGAAAATGCTTGCGGCCTAGCAAGAATCATTCGTTCCATGATAATCCCATCCTTCGAAAATGCTCTCCTCTGGCATGAGAGGGACTTAGCAAATTCTTCCAGTGAGAGATTCACACTCTCACATGCAATGATCCTTTTAGACGACGTATTCTCTAAGTGTAATAGGGTTCTTTCTGGATTATCAGTAAATAGGGACAGGATGATGGAGAACATTGAATCTCAGAAAGGCCTGATTATGGCTGAAAAGGTGATGTTGGAATTGGTCGGAAGAGGGATGCCTAGGGATGAAGCGCATGAAGAGCTCAGGACTGCCTCGATGAAAGCACTTAATGAGGGTTTAAAACTGGAAGATACTTGTAGAGATTCAGAAGCAATAATGAAGCTAGTTGGTGATAATCTATCCGAATTCTTCGATCCTAGCTCACATCTTGGCTCGTCAGGAGAAATTGTAGATCACGCAGTCAAAATTGCAAGGACTAGATGCTCAGAATAAAGTTGGTATTAACAGAGCTATGGCCGTAACGGTAGCTACAGCAAAAAGAAGGACTATCATCGCATGGGGCCCATACTGATTTGCGTCGTTTAGTGCGACATTGAAGAATCCGTCATCAAGAATTGCTCCGAACAGAGATTTGTCTGAATGCTCGAACGCAGGGGGTTCCCTCCTAGGCATCCTTTCTACCTTGCCAGAGTCCTTAGTCATGAATTTCGCAGAGGGTTATGGCAATTATCCTTGCGCCTATTCCTCTTCAGGGATAGACAAACCGGCTTGCTCCAGTAATTCCCCCATTTGCTCAAGCGCCTCCTCATCGGGTTTCATCAGAGCTTCTGGTTCCTTTGCTTCTCCCCTGTAGCTATCTCCACCCTCTGCAGCGAATTTCAACCTGCGTTGTCTAATGTTAGTAATCGTCCAGATCAGGTACCCCGCTGTTGCGATCATCACAGCCAAAATTGGCAATATATCCAGAGCTTGCGCCATATACCCGGATACCCCTGTGATGTATCATATTGTCCCTGGATTCCCGAGAGACAGGGGCTTTGACAAATGTCTCCGATTCGAGGCTGATGGTTCTACCCAAGTACCTTCTTTATATCCAAAATGTGTCAACTTATCGGAACACAGCCAAATCTTCCTCTCCTCCCTACCACAGTTATCACACCTAAGTTTCTGACCCTTCCCTGCACTCCTCATTGTCCTAGAGCAACAAATCGGTCTACTCAAAATCCTGGGAGAGGCGTTATCTAATCTTAGTCTCTCGAGATGTATGGAACCATCAGGAGATTCCAATCCAGCCCAGCTGACCAAATCGCCAGGGTCCAATTTTCTCAACAGTGAATTAACCAGGCCGCCCTCATTAAATGCTACTAAATTGATGGATTTACCTGATGAAAATACTGAGATATGCGCATGTCCCCCCTTCGTCTCTTTAGCAGTATTAGTTACGGTGCCACTTTTTATCGAAACGATGTGGTCGTCGCTTAGTTGATTGGTCCTATGGGTTGCATAATTGATGCTCTCCTCCACATCAGATCTTTCCTGTAACCAAAGGTGAGCATTAGAAACGGAAGTCTCAGAAGAGCCCCGTATGCCATATAGAACTGGACATGGTGTTCTCGGGGCAATCATCCCCTTGCCCTTTGTTGGATCCCTATTCAGAAATGTATCTTTGTGGTTGTCCTCAAGCCTCAATACTGCTTTGCTACTAACCTTTCTTGGACTTCCGATGGCTTCTTCTTTCCGCCAAGCAATTAATTCCCAGGAAGAATAATGATCTGGATTCCAAGATACCGCTGCACAGGCGCCTACAACTCCGAAAAAAGTTTGAGAATGAAGAACCTCGCACTTGTATTCAAGCGCACTATCCATCATAAATTTGTGATCAACTTCGTTTCTTACTGCATTCCAATACCAATCCTCTGGAACATTGTCAGTTGAGATTACTAAAACTGGCGATGGTTGAATCCCCGTACTTGGGTATGTGCTAATCATCTCTGTCAATTTTGAGAACCACACCTTACTGGCTGTCACGAACTCATCGAATGATGAAGAATCGATATCTACAATCGCTCCCAAGGCCCCATTACCCCTTGTCCTCCTTCTAGCAAAGGGCCACAACCTGACTAGTCTCCTCTCAATTATGGAAACTTCGAGATTAGCTGCCATATATCTAAGGAAATCATCCATAGTCTTCGTTGTACAACCTACCTCAACATGGTCGGTATCGTCTAATCCGATTCTCAGCATCATTTAGATCAATCCTGAATTTCTAAAATCTGTGTAATTACTCCCCCTAAGCCGACTACTGTATCGCATCTAATACCCCTTACTCCAAATCTATTGGCAGCAAAAATGTCAGATTGCTGGTCGCCTACAAGGAAGGAAGAGCCTTCATCGGGCCTGTCTAGCCATTTTGGCCCTAGGAACAACTGGATTGTATTAGATTCAGGATCATGGGCGAAATCCAGCAATTGCCTTCCGACCTCAAGCATTCCAGGATTCGGTTTTCGTGCCCATGATTCATCCTCTGGCGAATAGGGGCTGTATAGGATCAAGTCGATAACCGCATCTGGATCTTCCCCCACTAATATTTCCTGCAATTTATCATGAATTGAATTGAGGATATCATGCCCCCAAATTCCTCTCCCAATAGGCGACTGATTGGTCACTACACAGATCCTGAAACCGGACCTCTTCAGCATTCCAACAGATTTTGCTGCATCTGGAAGGAGAGTCAATTCATCGGGCGAATTGATGTAATTTTCAGACCATTTATTCAGGACTCCATCCCTATCGAGATAGGCAATTTTCCCTGACCAAGGCTCACCAGATGGGAGATCTGTCAATATCAATTCATCATCGAGAGAAGAACCATGTCTGTGAGGGAGATGCATTTTCTCACAGTCCGTTATTGGACTTAACCGCCTCTTTGATAATATGGTTAATCACTAATTGTAAGTCTTCTATCCTCTCCATTGATTTTGAAGGAATAACAATTGGTAAATCGACTATTTGTGCTAGCTCGCCCCCGCCCATTCCATTATAATCCCCAGTAACCCCTACAGTCTTGCAACCATTTTGACCTGCATATTTGATACCATTCAAGATATTTTTGGAGTTTCCAGAGCCGCTGAATGCAACCACTAAATCTCCTTGATTGAGAAAGGTCTCTAACTGTCCGACGAAAATGCTTTCGTAATCTGCATCATTTGCCCATGCAGTAAGGGAGGAAGCATTATCGACGTGTGATATCGTCTTTAATCTGAGTTCTTTCGACCAATCACCGGCACTATGTGATGGTGTTCCTGCACTACCACCGTTACCAAGGAAGTGAACTGTTGAACCTCGTGATCTGGAATCTTCTACCAATCCCCAGAATTTTTCTACGCTAGAAGTAGGAAAATTTTCCAAAGTATTCATCAGGGAAGCGACATAATCGTCTGCGAATTCTTCGAAGTCGAAACCCATACTAGTGGATTCGGATGAGGGCATCATATTTACGGGTTGATGAAAGCAAGAGGGTCGTGGAGGACCCAGTTGCGTCGGTGATAGGTGATTTTTCCTCTACTCTTGGTGTGTCAGAAGTTACTCTTCAACTAGTTATTGGGGCCATAGGGCTATTCTTGTTAGGAGTAGCTTTCCATAAGAGTTCGCGTGATTATTCGAGATTATTTGCAGTTTCTGGCTGGCCATTGATTGGACTGTTTTTTTATCTCTATTCTGGCCATTATGTGGAAATATCTGATCCTGTTCTAATTTTTATGACTGCTTCAGCTTTGCCTGCGGGCTTTGCGGCATCAATATGGGAATGGAAAAATGATGGGTCTAGCGTGGATACAATCATCTGGATGAGGGGTTTTGTGGTATGGTCAATGATTCCCTACTACCTAGTTTTCGGGGTTCCTTACCTAAATATGGCGTTTGTACAATTAACCGCAGTTAGCGCTAATATTCTATTGGATTTCGTAGGTTTGGGCGGATATGAAATTGGGCCAATGATGATCGAGAGGTATGAGAAAGAAGCTATTCCAGTATCTGAATGGAGAGGGAGTAGAATTTTACTAAGTGAGCCATTGGGCGAAGGGGGATTCTTTGCCCCTATGACCAATAGTGATGGGGAAGGAGTGGTCTCATTCATCTTAGCATGTTCTGCGTTACAATCGATGGCTGTCTTTATCGGCGCGATAGTGGCACTGAGCTCCGTTTCCTGGAAACGTAGAGCTAGAGCACTGATGATTGCAATCCCCACAATTCATGTTCTAAATGTGTTTAGAAATGCAGGGATTGTCTGGCTAACCGACACCTATCCAAACTGGAGACTGGCAGGAATAGGAATGTTTGACTTCGCACACAGTTATGCTGCGAAAATTGCCAGTCTTTTCGCCATGTTCTTGATGGCAATAGCTCTTTTTGATCTGCTTCCAGAGCTCCACAGACATATCATGAAGACTATGAGGCCAATATTAGTCGCCACTGGACAGGTAAAGAAAGATTCAGACAATTCTTGATCGAATTCTGTTGAAGAGCTTCCCGGATAGTGGCATATCATGCTCCCAAGCAAATTCCTTCATCACCCTGATTGCTTCCTTTTCTAGTTCTGAGTCTCCTACGAAGTCAGTTAACTCAATCTTATTGTTTCTAGTATTAGCCTTGAATGCTGCAATTGGCTCTTCCTTGTGAAATACGAGATAAGCAGAACCAAATCCGAATCTCTCCCTAAGTAGACTTCCGAAATAGTGTATCAGTGGATCGGATGGGGGGACTACCAAGTCGCGTGTACGATTAATTGATCCTAGGCCCTCTAGCATGTCTAGCCTTCCCCAGCATATATCCTGAAGATCATCGACCAGAAATCCCTTGATCAGAGTTCCATCTTCCTCGAAGTCGTGCATAACGTCGCTAATCTCTTCGGCTGTAAATGAAGACCCGGCTAGCCTCTCAACCTGCCTCAGAGTGATTACTGGGTAATCCTGTACCAGTTCCCTCAAGTAATCCCTCTTTATTTCCCACAAATCCACATTATGTAGGGGCTCTACAGTTTTGAAGCCACCTCGATAGTCCTGAATCAGATGACCACTTCTGACCATTGGGGAGACGATTTTCCTAAACTGCGATCGAGAAATTGCATTTCTATCCATGTATAGCTCCGGATCATTATTATCTCTAAAGAATTGGATTACTTCTTCGTCCTCGGGGAAAATTGGTACGTTTCTAATCGCTAGAAGTCTCTGGAAATGTGAGTATCTGGCCCATACAAGATGGCCACGAAGATTTGACCCTTGGTGTAGCTGGTGGGCTGCAACCATAGAGTCAAGGTTTACTCTGAACATCTCACAGCGGCCTCTCAAGGAGAAATCATCCCTGAGCTCGATTGCATTCTCCAGTGCCATCGTCTCATTCTCCCACCTACTATTCTGATGTAGGGAGTGATGGAAGAAAAGCATCCTGTTAATTTGATTCCTAGATCTTGGCTCTACAACCCCTCCACGGATGTATCTCTCCCCATCCCCCATGGAAATGAATCCCAGNTCTGAGAGGATTTGCTGAATATTTTTATCGCAGTCATGTACTGGGACTCCGTTAAATGAATGAAGAACTGATACGTCTACAAGCCTATCTCGATAGTTCTCCAAGAGCTCGGCGAAGGTTTCCTTGAAATCATCCAAGTAAGAGTGTGGAATATTGATATCCTTTATCTCCAGATAGTCATTTACGACAAACATGAGGACCCTACCTATTGGGTCAACGCCCTTGAAGACTGGATAATACCAGCCCTGTTTGAGAAGAAGTCTAACCTCCTGGATGAATCTACTACTGAAAGGATCGGACTGAGAAAGAATCCGCATCTTCCTGTCTTCTGGGATTAGGGAAAGCAGCTTTTCCGAATCTTCTGGAGAAGCGTAATAATCTGTAGGGTCTGGTTGGAGAGCTACAACCCTAACTATGGAGCCTCTATTCTCTAATTCTCTAAGTGAGTCTGCCAACTCCTCCACAGGCCTAGAGACAAATAACCTCAGAGTATGCAGACGAACCGGACCTATACTGGAAATGAGTTGGGATAATGCCTTGTTGAATGGTAGAGGTTTGACTTTTCCATGGAGTCTTCTGAAAATCGCCATTGATCTCTTTCTGTTGGGAACGTCTAGATATTGCTTAGCCACTACTAGTTGCCTCTCCAGATTAGCTAATGCAGATTTCAGACTTCTTTGGATATGTGCGTTCTCTTTTCCTTTGGGATAGTCTGAAAACAACTCATTCCTAGAGATTCCCTCATCGGGTATTTTTTCCAGAAGTTCTTCATCCAATGGCCCGAACCAGGGATCTCCACGGAGTCCCATCAGCATTGGTAGTTTCTCGCTAAGTGTGTAACCCACCCTATTGTGAAGTAGCCTTCCGTTGTAGACATCTGAGTCGTGTTTGATATCCTTCCAATCTCTAAACCTGTAATTTTTCACTCTATGAAGCAACTCTTCCCTTCTTTGTACCAAAGATAAATTCCTGATTGCGTCTGATGGTTCATCGAATTTTGTAAATGACTTGTTTAGAATCAAGGTTTGCAAAGATCGATAATCGATTACGTTTACTTCACCTCCCGTAATTCGATATTCGTCTATCCTGAGGATGAATTCGCCTTCGTCTGTCCTGGTGAAGAAGCCTATAGACACCAGATTGCGCATCTCAAGTTCTTGGAGAACTGACTCAACTTGGGCGGACGGGAATGGAAGACGTTTGCTAAGGGAATCTATTGTCTGTGGGCCCTCGGAACCCAACATATCCAGTAGTTTGAGCCTAAGACAATCCATGGGATCGGATAGGGACTTCTTTCGCCACTTAGACGGTTTGCCACCAACAAATTCTTCCCCAATTTCATATGTCAGCCCCCCTGTGTATAATTCCCTCAAATCTTCCATCTCTGCAGCCCCAGCTACAGCAAGACACCCCAAGGTGCCATGGACTTCGGTCATTCTCATAGAGAACCATTTTCCATCAATCTTTTCGAGACCGGTGCCCCTAACCTTGGTTATCAGTTCCCTCTCAGCTAGCTCGTGAACCCATTCCCTCATCGTCTCAAATTCGATATCCTTCAATTTATCACTGTAAAGTGGGTGAGTTAGTTGCCTTTCCAAACCCCCTCCCATATCCATTAGTCTGAGCAACTCATTCGCATTTTTCGGAATGGAAACCTTAGATTGGTAATATTCCTGAAGTTTTTCTTTGTCTAGGTCTGTAGCTAATGATCTAGCACCAAGAAGTCTTCTCAGTATCTCTGGATCGACGTCTTTGATTAGGTAGGCACGAGTTCTGAGAGAAAGCAAATCCTCGAACGAGGACATGAAGAGAGTCAAACCTAGCGGTGAAGGTATCTTCACCCTCCGATGAACAATGCGAACGTCCTCAGTATCCATCCTCCCTATGAAAAGACGCAATTGGTCCATATCCAGATCTGTTGTGAGTATCTCGTTCATAGCCTCCCTTACTATCACCGAATCATCCATTGTTCTATGACGATTCATGATTTGCTCAGCTTTTTGCTGGAACTGCTTCGGACTGACCTCTTCTGCGCCTATTCTTCGTGGGTTCAGCATACTTCTGGAGGAGACTTCTCTGAATCTTTTTGCAAAAAGTTGAGATTCCAGTAAATATTTGTTTAGAGAGTCTTCGCTACTCTTACTACGAAATACTTCAGGAATTGAAGAAACTTCTACTTCATGGCTTAACTTTGCCATGAATCCATTTTCGTCGAATGAAAGTTCATGGATTGCGATATTATCCCTAGAAGCCATCCCTGCAAAGAGATAGCCCAGAGCTAGATTGAATGCTCTCCCCCTACAGGTTGTTACCACATAGGTCGGGAGAGGTGCTTGGACCTGTTCTACCAGTATTCGATCTTTGGAAGGTACTTGAAAGGTAGTGGCGGAATGTTCATCTAAAAATTGTGTCAATGCGTTGGCTACTGGCTTGTTTAAACCAAGAACGTCCACCAAGAAAGGTGTAATCGAATTCCCTGTGCGATATTGAACAGATAGAATGCTCAATAAATCAAGAACTTCGCTACTAAGCTCACTAGTTCTGCTCATTGCTTCGCCGGTCCAAGATGGTATAGTAGGCCTGTAACCTGTAGCAGAAGTAACGTTTACCCTAGTTCCAATTACACTAGAAACTCTGTAAGTCGATCCACCCAGAAGAAAAACGTCTCCATTCCTTAAACTTGAAACGAATGAGGAGGAAAGTTGGCCTACTAAAGTCCCATCAGAAGTGAAAACAAGATAATTATTATCAGGAGAGATAGTACCTATGTTGGTATAGTATATCATCTGGGCATATCCTCGCTTTCCGAATCTATTTTCCTCCCAATCTACCCACAACCTCCTTTCTTCTTCAAGGAGATCTAGGACCTCAATATAGTCATCATATGGGAGATTTCTATATGGCCATGATGCCTGAACTAGCTCATAGGCATCATCTATATCCCATTCTCTAATTATTGTTAGACCTATCAAAAACTGTGCAAGGACGTCTAGACAGTTCTGTGGGAATTTTAGTAAATCCATATTCCCAGACAAAATTCCATTTTGGACGGCTACAATTTCTAGTAAATCATGGGACGATGTTGGAAGGAATCTCGCCCTGGGCAGCCCCCCCACTTGGTGACCGGCCCTCCCAATCCTTTGCAAAGCAGTAGCAATGGACCCGGGCGATCCCACTTGGACTACCAAATCCACTGAGCCGATATCGATCCCCATCTCTAAGCTAGATGAAGAGACGACGCATCGTAATCTACCTTCTTTGAGGCGTTGCTCTACATCTAGTCTGATAGTTTTGTCCATCGATCCATGATGACCCTCCACCCCTTCCAATCCTGCAACCTTGAGTCTTTGGACGAAAGTCTCGGTCATGTTCCTAGTATTCACAAAGACTAGCGTTGTTGTGTGAGCCTCAACCAATTCCTTGATTCGATCGATATTATGATCGAGAATTTCCTTTACTGGAATTGAAGTGAATCTGGGAGTGGGTAGAACTATATCCAAATCTAGTTTTCTTGAACCAGATATTTTCGCTATTGAAACTCTCTGTTTCTGGGAGTCAGATGATTCCCGAGGATCGCTAGCTACGAGAAACTCTGCAACATCCGTCAATGGCTCCATTGTCGCGCTAATGCCAATTCTCTGAACATCTGATTCCACGACAGTGTCCATTAATGCCAGACTGAGAGATAGATGAGTACCCCTCTTAGTAGGGACCAAAGAGTGCATTTCATCAATTATTAGCCATTTGAGATCATTGAGAAGTGGCCTGAATCGCTTGGATGCTAGGGCCAGGCCCAAAGATTCTGGAGTTGTGATTAGGATGTGCGGTGGTTTACGGAGCATCCTCTCCCTATCCTTCTGCGGAGTATCCCCCGTGCGGAGTCCTACCTTGATTTCCTGGGCCCTACCAGGTAGATAGCGTTCCTTTATCTCCGTAAGTGGTCCAATCAGATTTTTCTGGATATCATTTGCTAAAGCCTTGATTGGAGAAATATAGATGCATTGTACGGAATCGGTTAGTGACCCTTCCAATGATCTGCGTACTAGATCATCGATTATGGAAAGGAAAGCAGTGAGAGTCTTTCCAGATCCAGTAGGGGAGCAAAGAAGTAAGTGATTACCATCAAGTATTTGTGGAATGGCGACCTTTTGTGGATCAGTAAAATCTGGAAACTTGTCCGTAAACCAATTTCTTACGGGGGGAGAAAGCTGCGAAAGTATCTCCTCCGATTCAGAAATTTCTGNTACGTATGTTATTTCAGGCAATTTTCTGCACCCACCTTGCGTTTCAGGCTATCGATACAATAAATGAATGCTTCTCTTCTGAATGTGGAATCTTGGTTAAAATATATTGAAAATTCTATTTTGGTTATGCAATCGCTAATAATCAACTTCAACTGAGGATGGCTTGAAAACTACGATTGATTGTGGGAATAATAATGGTTGACAAGCAAAGAATGTCAAGATTGACATCTCTTCTCAGAAGAAGAGGGATTGTTCTGCCATCTTTTGAGTTGTATGGTGGGGTTTCAGGCTTGGTCGACTACGGCCCTGTTGGAGCAACTATCAAAAGAAGAGTGATAGATACTTGGATTGAGCATTGGCATTCAATTCCTAACATAGTCGAGGTTGACTCTCCCACAATTACTCCCGAGCCAGTACTTGTTGCAAGTGGGCATGTTGGAGAATTTAACGATAAGATGTCCGAATGCAGATCATGCGGCAGTATCTTCAGAAGCGACCACCTGCTAGAAGGCCTTCATCCTAGTCCTGACAATCTAGACGGAAATGAGCTGGATAGATTGATTTCTGAACACGGAATCAAGTGTTCCAGATGTGGAGAGTCTGATTGGAAAGAGGCGATTCCAATGAATCTGATGTTCAAGACCAGCATTGGCGCCATGAGAGGTTCTAGGACTGCATATATGAGGCCAGAAACAGCACAGGGAATGTTCATGCTATTTCCCGTACTATTCAGGCACTTCAGGCAGAAGATGCCATTTGGGGCGATTCAGACCGGAAAGGGCTATAGGAACGAAATTAGCCCTCGTCAGGGCATGATTAGACTGAGAGAGTTCAATATGGCCGAGTTAGAGTTCTTCATTGATCCCGAATTGCCACCTTCCACGGATCTAGGAAAATGGCAGTGGGAAGTTTGCATGATTCCAGATCCTGAGGGGGAAAAGGCTGGTGAAAAAAATCTCAAAATCAAAGAAGCTTTTGAAACGGGAATAGTGAAGCATCCTACCGTCGCATGGTTCCTTGGTATGACTGCAGAATTTCTGGAGAAGGTTGGCATCGATCTGACTAAGATTAGATTTCGTCAACATGCTAATAGCGAAATGGCCCACTATGCATCGGACTGCTGGGACTGTGAACTTCTGGGAGAACATGGGTGGATTGAAGCCGTCGGGATAGCAAATAGAACCTGTCATGACCTTGAATCACATCAGAAAAAATCCGGATCGAAGCTATTGATGGGGTGGAGGGAATATGATTCCCCAGTTAGGGAGGAAAGAGATACTCTCAAGCCAGTGGGATCGATAATTGGTCCTGAATTTAGAGAAAAGGCCGCGGAAGTTTCATCTGCACTCTCTGAGCTGCAAGAGATTCCAGAGATTTTTCCCTTTGAACTAGAACTTAGTGATGGCGAAAAGGTAGTGATTGCGGAAAAAATGGTTCAGAGAAGTTCTGAGAAGATTGTAATCAATGGGGAGTACTTCACCCCTCACGTCATTGAGCCTGCATTCGGTATCGATAGGATAATTTGGCATATTTTGGATCATAATTTCTTGGAGCTGGAAAAAGAAGATGAGAGTTACACCATTCTCTCCCTTAACTCTTCTATTTCGCCCTATGATATTGCAATATTTCCATTATTTGACAAAGATGGGATGGATGATATGGCGAGAGAGATCTTCAGTTCGATAAAATCCGAAACTGGAATTATGGCAAATTTGGATACCGGGGGTTCGATTGGAAGAAGGTACGCAAGGGCCGATGAGATTGGCATCCCGTGGGCGGCCACAGTGGACCATCAGTCGCTAAAGGACAACACTGTAACTATCCGAAGGAGGGACGATCAGAAGCAAATAAGAGTTGGAGTGCAATCACTTATTCAATCGCTCTCTTCAAATTCCACAGGTGACTTGTTTTAGTACCAATCTTCAATAGTCGCCGAAGAAATTTGATTCCATGCCGAGAGATCGTATCCCCTCGGATTGGACGGAGAGATACCGTCCTAATTCGGTTTCAGATTTACAAGGAAATGACGGCAAGATTAGGAGAGTGAAAAGTTGGCTTGAGAGCTGGTCTACTAGCCATAGGCCAAAGAAGAGGGGTTTGCTTCTATCGGGACCGCCGGGAGTGGGTAAAACCACTCTTGCCTACGCCATAGCAGAAGAGATGGGTTGGACAATAGTGGAGCTGAATGCTTCTGAACAGAGGAATGCGGCTGCAATAAGGAGTTCTGCTACTAGAGGCTCACAGCACATTTCTCTTGAACAATTCTCGAAAGGAGATGAATCTCAGTCCACGAGTAGAACTGTGATTCTACTGGATGAAGTGGACCACCTCAGTGGTGGGTTCTCAAAGGTTTCAGAAGATCGAATCGAGAGGACACTCGGGTCTTTGGAAGAGAGGGGTTCTCTGAAGGGGGACTCTGGAGGAAAGGCGGAGTTGCTTAACCTACTCAAAAATACTCAACAACCTGTAATAATGACTTGTAATGACCTGATGCGCTTATGGGGGAGTGGAGGTAGTTGGAGGGCTAACAGAGACAGAGTACTAAGGATGTCAGAAAACATAATGTTTGACAGAGCCAGTAATCTGGACCTCCGAAGGATTGCGAACAGGATTCTGGATTCTGAGGAGATTGGAATTGATCCTGGTTCACTAGATTCACTGGTTCGGCAGAATCCCGGCGACATACGTGCTCTCGTAAAAGATCTGCAATCATTGTCCGGTTCGAGCGATGGCCACATAGGAATGACCGAAGTTAAAGAATTGAAGGACGCAGTAGTAAGGGACTCTCAGATTAACGTCTTCAATTCTCTAAAAAGGGCGTATTCGGAAACTTCGGGTTCTGAAGCATTGAGGATTCTCCGAAATTCGGATAAGGATCCAGACGAAATGATTGCGTGGTTCGCATGGAACAATCAATCAATAATGAGTCAGTCTAGTCTTGCAGAGATTTCCGAAGCGATGAGTTGCTCAGATTCTTATTTGGCTACGAAGTACTCCAATCGCGCCTTCAGATCTTGGTACTGGGGGTCGTCAATACCTGCTCAGGCAGCAGTAGCACATTCTCCGGTGAAAGGTGATGGCAATATCTACATCAGCTTCCCTGACTTCCTAAGAAGGGGGGGAGAGGTATGGAGGAAAGGCTATTTGATCGCAAGACTAGCCGAATCCCTAGGATCCAGCAAATCCTCAATCAGGGAAGATCTATGGCCCAATCTTCTTGCCATTCACGATAATAGCCTTGGCGGCTCTAGTCGAGATTTCACTGTTGCTAAGAAGATTGGACTAACTGCGGAGGACCATCTGGCATTGCATGGCCTTCCTAAGAGCAGTAAAGAATCGAAGATTATAGTGGAGGATTTTGACAAACTGGATGCGGAAGAGCCCGGTTGGGAAATTAGGAAGTTAGAAAGTGAGGAAGTAGTAGATTCTGGAGAAGAAGCGGATGCATCACAATCCACTCTAGATAATTTCGGCTAGTCGGACTCCCACGTCCTTGGATGGAGCAGTACGAGGACAGTTAGGAGCTCGAGACGGCCAAGCCACATCAATATCGTAGACGCCAATAGTGATGGGATGCTCATCCCAGCCCAGGTAGCGGCTGCTCCCTCAGGCCCGAAGTCACCTAGGGCAGGTCCGGTATTTCCTAGAAGAGAAATCGAAACGGAAAGGACGTCTTTCATCGAAAGAGAAGGCTCGAGAAAAGAAATTGTTAGCATAGATGCCGTGACCAAAACCATCCATGAACTAACCATGCCTAGAATGATCCACACTCTCTGCTCATCTACTACAGAACCATTGAATCTTATTGCTACCACCTTCCTAGGCTGAATTATTTTCATCACCTCACGCTTAGCTAATTCAAATGCGATCCTGATTCTAAGTACCTTGAGCCCACCTCCGGTTGATCCGGCACTAGCACCTATAATCATTAGAAGCAGGAGGACGAACTGGCTGAAAACAGGCCAATTTGAGAAATCGGAGCTAGAATAGCCGGTACTTGAAATTGAAATTGCCTGGAAAGATGAATGCCTAATAGACTCGAGTAACCCGTAATCTAATGAGTCTGTCCTGTAGATATTGACAGACATAGCAAACAGAGCGATGAAGATAATTAACAGATATGTCCTCAACTCTTCATCCTTCCAAATCTCATTTGACCTGCCAGAGAAAGCGAAATATAGCAAACTGAAATTGATACAGGTCAATAGCATAAATATCATAATTATCGATTCTATCAAAATATCATCAAAATACATTATTCCTTCGTCAGTGGTTCCAAAACCTCCCGATGGCATGGTAGTAAGGGCATAATTAATCGAATCGAATGCCCCCATCTTCGTGAACTGCAGAAGTAATACGGCCTGCAGTAAAGTTAGACCGACATAAATACCCCATAGCTTCCTAGCCGTGCTTTCGAGGGTAGTGCCCAGGTTTGACACGGATGGCCCTGTTAATTCCGCTCTAGCTAATGCCATCCCCCCTCCTAATGCCCTTGAGAAAATCAGCAGACCCAGCATAATTACTCCCATCCCGCCAATCCATTGGGAGATTGACCTCCATAGAATGAGGCTCTTCCTCTGACTTCCCAGGCAATCTCCCTCGAATTCACCAGAGCAAACTGGACTAGTTGATTGGTCGACTAGAGATGCTCCGGTAGTGGTAAATCCCGACATGGATTCGAACCATGAATGGAGAATGCCGTACATCATCTGGTTCAATGAAGATTCTTCGCCCTCTATCCAGTAATCTGCGAATGGTCCGTGGAACATACCACCAAGCCAGAGGGGCATAGCTCCGACGATGACTACAGGGATCCAACCGAGTGCCACTGAAGCGAATGCCTCACGGTCTCTGACTCTCGAAGAAGCGTCAGTAACCCCAGAACGAATTACCAGGAAGTATGCGGCAAGTAGTGAAGCAAATAAGGGGATTGCGAATGTTCGTATTGCTGGTTCTATCCCCTCTGCATAGCAGCTGTATAATCCAACAAAGACTAGTGGAATTGAGACCAAACCAATTGTCCAACCCAGAACCAGGCTCACTACGTCCCAACGCATACTAGCTCCGTAGAGATTCCTCAGCCTTACCTACTTCATTGATCTCCAGAATAAGATATATCCTATCTCCTTCTTGGAGAGGTCCTATTTTATCCTCAGATATTCTCTGGAAGGCCCCATTATCATCAATTCGCTCGAGCATGACTAGATTTGCACCAATAATCTCCTCTGCTTCGTCAAGTTCCTTACCGAGAATGCTGTTTCCGGGAGTAATTTCTGCGGACATGGATACTAGCGATGGTATCCTTGGTATTGGCTCATATAGGCCAGGAACATGCATGTGTATTGCTTTCAGAATTGACTTAACAGCAACTCTTCTCTTACTAACGGGCCTGAGTCCTATGCGCTGAATCGCCTCTACTAGGGCTCGATCCTTAAGAATCAAGCCAGTTCTTGAGACCCCTTTATCGAAAGTTCGCATTGAAATGGAAATGTTGAGGTTGTCGTCACTTAGAGTAGAAATTGCGATGTCATGGTCCTCAACGGCCAACTCCCTTAGGAGATCTTCATCTTGCGGGTCTCCATGGATGACGTCTAGTCTTTTGTTGACGCCAATCCTGGATCCTACTACTGAGTTTGCAGCGTCTAAGTCTGGTTCGATTATCACTACGTTAGATCCTCTCTTGAGATAGTGCTCGGCTAGGCTACTTCCGAAGTCAGTGGCACCAAATATAGCAACGGATGGCTTATCGGGTAGATCTGAGATTGAGTCCCCGACAATTCTAGCTATTTCATTGAATGACTTAGTAGAGCCGGTAACGAAGACAAGCATGTCGCCTTCTTGGATTATCTCATTTCCAGAAACTATCCTACCCCTTTTTCCGGGTGCTGTGAGAGCTATTATTCTAGGATGGTTTGGGTCTCCTCCCGCTTCTAAATTCACATCCGATACAGTAGAACCGATGATCGGGGATTCAACAGAAACGCTAGATACGACAATCCAAGCATTCTCGCCCAATGGAATTACATCCGCCAAAGAAGGTGCGACTAATCCTGAAATTAGCTGATCGACCACATCCTTGGACGGGGAAACTACGAAGTTAGTCCTAGCCCAATTCTCCAATGGGCCAGCGCCTCTGGATGAATCTGTAATTTCTGAATTTCTAATATTTGCAATTGTAATTAGCCCGGATGCAGTTCTGTCTCCAACCTGCTCGCTAAATACCCTCTTGGCAAACGCACAACCCAGGATGTTGATATGGTCGTTATTAGTGGCAAAGACAATGATCTCTGCATCGCTGATTCCGGCTCTGACTAGGGATTCTCTTGAAAGCGCGTCCCCCGTAATTAGGAGGCAGTCCAGTGACTGTGAATCACTGATCGCACTAGGATCTGGATCTATTAGGGCAACGCCCCTTTTTTCACCTCTTAGTGCAGCAGCAACCCCACGACCGACTTCCCCGGCCCCTGCGATAATTACTCGCATTCAGACCTATGAATCGGTGGATTGGATATAATCCTGCGCCAAGAATAGAAAAGGACAGAAAAGCAGGATTTTTACGCCTATTCATCTGATTCTAGTAATTTTCCCCTAATTCTTGACTCTGACATAGACTTGATATTTTCAGACTGCCGGATCGTTCTTCGAAATGCTTGCTTTGCAGCGGGTGTGAGTCCTGATGGTAGCCATGATTCATGGGCCGGGAACCACGACCAAGCCACAATTGGTAAGATTAAAGCTATAGTTGGAGGGTAGAATATGGCCATAACAGATGCCATGATTAATGTGGCCCTCAACATGGTGCTAGTCGGGAGTGTTCGAAGTCTGACGTTATCTACTATCTTTGAACCCTGCCATGTAGCTATGGAAGCATGCCCTATGCATGTAGTAATGGTGATGATAAAGGCCAACAATATGTTCTGAATCTCGAATCCGGTCGTCCCTTCCCAGGTACTGACATCGAACAATCTAACATTCAGATGGGAGGCACGCATTGCTCCGAACCCCAAACCTAGAGTCCACCCATATGGCGCGGAAGCCCTCAAACCTACAGTCCTTGACCTTCCAAGGACGAACAGAGCGAAAGAAGACTCGGCCAGTGCAATTACAATAGCTACTGCGCTAAGAGCGAAAATATTCTGGGATGAAGAGCGAATATTCGCAAGAATCATATTGTCGATAGCCGAAGCGGCAAGAACTCCAGCCAGAATTCCAAAAAGTAGAGTTTTGACTGCTCCTGAGAGATCATAAAAACCTGTCATTTTGGCAATTGTCCCCCTCCATCCAGCATATATTCCTAGGAGTCCAATGGCGAATGCGAGCTGCATTTCCCACATATCTATGGGGGCGTCGGCCATGATGGGCCCATGAAGGCCTGCCTTTCAGTCCAGCGCAAGAAATGGGATTGGCCGGTGCTAGTTGCCCTGACAACGTTCAAACCACACGTTTGTTTTCGGAACTCGTGGCACTAGAGGGCTTCAAGCGTAAGGTACTGGGATCGATTGGTCTTCTAAGAGGAAAGAGGAAGGCTGACGAAGAGACGATAAGGGAGCTTAGTAAATCTCTCAGAAGAGCTCTGCTGGAGGCTGACTTCAATGTACGTCAGGCAAAGGAGCTTACTGAGAGAATCGAGAGACGGATGTTGGAGGAAGAGGCGCGCCCGGGAGTTAAACTAGAAACGCATGCGATGAATCTAGTTTATTCGGAGCTAGTAAGGATTCTCGGGCCTGCTCGTCAAATTAGGCCGCATAACCAGACGGTTTTGATGGTGGGGCTATATGGTCAAGGAAAAACTACGACTACAGCGAAGCTTGCAGAGTGGTGGAGGAGGAATCACAGTGCGAAGGTTTCGGTAATAGAGGCGGACGTACACAGGCCCGGAGCATTTGAGCAACTTAGCCAGATGCTTGATGGGACCGGCGTAGAGGTTTATGGGGAGCCAGGTAACACGTCAGCATCTGAGATAGTCAGAAATGGACTGAGAAAGGTTGGTACTGCAGATATAGTGATTATCGATACTGCTGGAAGAGACAGTCTTGATGGAGATCTTAAGGATGAGCTGCTTGAAATTGCAGATGTAGCTAATGCCTCTGAGAGGTTCCTAGTAATCGATGCGCAGGTTGGTCAAGCTGCGGGTCCTATGGCGGAAACCTTCCACCAGCTAGTTGGAGTGACAGGGACGATAGTCACAAAACTTGACGGAACCGCAAGAGGCGGTGGCGCACTTAGTGCAGTAGCCACAACTGGCGCGCCAATCGTTTTTGTCGGAGAAGGGGAGAAGATTAGCGACTTGGAGAAGTTCGAGTCTGATCGTTTCATTTCGAGATTATTGGGGATGGGAGATATCAAGGGGCTGATTGATCTAGCTCCAGAGGATCTTGACGAAGAGGAAGCATTGAGATTGACTAAGAGGCTGATGTCAGGAAGATTCACTCTAACCGATATGTATGCGCAAATGGAGATGATGAGTAAAATCGGTACACTGGACAAGGTACTTTCCCATCTTCCCGATACCATGTTTGGTGGGATGGGGAGCATGAGCGTTGCACAGAAAAGACAAATGCAGTCAAATCTGGATAAGTACAGGATTGTTATGGACTCAATGACGCAGGAGGAGAAAGACGATCCCCTGCTGCTCAAGTCCAGTAGGATTAGGAGAATCGCAAGAGGCTCTGGATGCGAAGAGAGGGAAGTGAAGGAATTACTCAATCAATGGAACAAGAGTAAGAAGATGATGCGAGGATTCAGAGGAGATAGGAAGATGAGGCGTCAGATGCAATCTATGATGGGCCTGGATGAAGAGCTCGATTTGGGGTGATCTTCTGGAAAGATGGTTCGCGATTATTGGACACAGGGCGCCAAGTTTTGGGGCATTGAATCTGAACGATCTGGCAGGTTCTGGCGGGAGAGTAGACGTCCTAGTCAGAGCTGTTAACACAGCTCTGTTCGTTTCTCATGGAATAAGGGGCGATAGTCACATAATTCTGCATCTCCAAGGTACAGGAGAGCCGAATAGAAGGATTTGGTTCAATGGTTCCGAGTTACGAGGAGTGAGGCCGGATGAGAGGTCGATTGCTGGACAGATTAAGGCCATAATTAAGCATCCGATACCACCAATAGGTAGATTTGTTGAGTATTCTAAGGGCATTCTACACTCTGGTGGTAATATCAGTCACACACTATCGGAGTGGAAAGAAAGAGGTGTGGCCCCAGTGGTTCTGGATCAAGCTGGGGATTCAAAAGAGCTGCCGACCGGAAACGTGGGCTTCGTTCTTTCAGATGACTTACCACTAACAGAAGCAGACTGGAGTGTTCTTGTTGGGGAGCAGTCTTTCTCATTGGGGGAAATATGGTTGCAGGGCCATTCCTGTATTTCCATTCTGCATCATTTTCTAGACAGAGAGATCTAGATCCAAAAGGGGAGTCCGTCCGACCCCATCTTCGTAGAGGAAGAGAGTACTAAGTCTGGGACGGCTAAGGGGTGGTTCTGAGGCCAGCTTGCTAGGGGCGTTATAGATGCTATACCGCTTCCAACTGCATTGCAGTCAGTCATTTCGATATCCTCGTTCACTATTCTGGCTGCACCGACCTCGAAGGCGATCCCTGCTGAATCCTTATCGATCATGTCAGTGGCATTGTGGTACCACCTAGCTCCAAGTGGAACAGTTTGAAAAGAGCCACCCCAAACCTCAGGAATATTGAGATTAAGGAATAAATTTCCCTGAAGGAACCAAGATCGGACAGAGTCTGAATCGGTTCCTTTTGAAGGGATAATTCTGGATCCCTCTGGCCTAAGGATGTTGCTAGGCATCTCCAAGACCTCGGAAAGTCGGTCTACGAGCCTAATGGTTGCCTCTATTGAATTGGAGTAGTCTTGGTGAGAGTAGGTTGCAAGACTTACGGATATTGACGGCAGCCCATAGAGGGATGCCTCTCTAGCCGCGGAGACGGTTCCTGAGTGAAGGACATCCACTGATAGGTTTGGCCCTCTATTGATACCTGAAATGCACAACCATGGCTCTATCTCTGGGGCCCATGCCTTCATCCCGCCATCTAATGCAACAATTACGCAGTCGCAGGGAGACCCGTCGAGAGAGAATATTCTGAGCGGTACCTCTGCATCCGCCCTCATTCTCTCGGCGATATCATGATGCTCTTCGAACGCCATGTCATCTCTGAGTGTTAGTTTCATGCCTACCGCAGATTGCTCTGATAGGGGCGCTAGCACCGCCAGGGGATGGCCCCTGGAATGCAGGGATTCGGCCAGCTCCAGTAGCCCCGGAGAATGGATGCCGTCGTCATTTGTCAGGAGTATGGGGAATGGCTGCATGGTTGCCGCACGCTGGACCCGTTAAGAAACCGATTCCCCGTCATTTTTGCCAGTTTCCTGAAGAGTGACAATGATGGCACCCGCAATCATCATCACGCCGCCGATGACCGTTGGTGCCCCGATGATTACCTCGTCCGTCCAGAGCCACCCGATTACGGCGCCGATGACTGGTTCCAGCAGTAGTGCGATAGAGACAATGATTGGCGGAATCCACCGTAAAACGGTATTTACCCCAGTGTGTCCGAAAAGGCCCGGTCCAATGGAGAGGTATGCGACCCATACCAGCCAGAGGGGGTCGATCCAACCCAGGAGTGCCCCTTCGGGAGGAATGGATGAGATCGCTGAGCCTTCAAGGATGAGTGATGCGGCAGAAAGCCATATTCCAGCTCCGAGAGTAACCGGGAAAGCATAGACGAAGATTGGCATTTCCCTCTTGGATCTCAGATGTCTTCCGAATAGGATGTAGCCCACTACTGTGACTGCCCCGATGAACGCAGCGAAATCGCCTATCAGGGTGACTTGTCCGCCGTCACCGACGTCCTTCAGGGCCAGAATAGCACCTGATAGCCCCAATGCGACGCCAGCTAGATGGGGCTTGCGAACCGCTTCGCCCATTATGGGCATAAGAGCGACCACGACCAGTGGATGCGTGTTCACGAAGAGCAGGCTATGGACGAGGCTAGTGTTGTCAAGAGACCAGACCCAGCTTCCGAAGTGTATTGCGAGGAAAAGGCTGGATCCCGCAACTAGAAGACAGTCATTTCTGCTTAGGGAATATCCAGTGGTGCGAATGCACTGGTATGCGAAACCGGGAAGGAGGACTAGAGCTGTCCCTTGCATCCTCCAGGAGGCGCGAAGAAGTGGTTTGACTTGGGACATCTCCTGCAGGACTATCCCTCCGCTTGAGACTGCTATCACGGCTATCGAAAGTATGATCCATGCTCTACTTGGGATTGTCCTTTCTACCGCCATATTCAGTCCGCCAGTTCGGCGTCTAGGACGGTCTGTGATGCTGCTTCGGTGTTTGGTGATCTATCGGGTCCTGGGCCTCCTGAACCGATTATTCCTGCCTTTCTGAACAGTATGTATATCAGCGCTCCGAAAATGAAGTTGATTAGCACGAATCCGGTTAATCGGGCATACGGCCACCATGAGTTCGCCCCAAGTGCGGTCTCGTCCAACACAGCCAGGATGGCTGCCTCGACACCGTAAAAGGCCTCGCCGGTCAGTGCGCCGGCTGCGATCATGAAAGTGAACAGAAGCATCTGTGCGCTCTTCTTCTCCGCTGCAGGGCTTCCTTCCTTTTCTCGTACGGATTCAACGATTGGCTTCATCCTACGCTCCTCCCACCACGAACGGTAGGCCCCCCCGATCAGCATTGGGAACGTTGCTGGAGTGGGCAGGTACATTCCCAGGCCGAAGGAGGTTCCCATACCAGTTGCCCATTCTGCGAAGGCCCCTAGGGCCATTCCTAGGAGCAGTGCGCTCCAATTTCCTTGCCCCTCTGCTAGGATTGTTGTGAAGTAGGCGAAAGCATTTGCCTGTGGGGCCAGAAGCTCGATGGTGCCATCGGCAAGGAGCTTGGAGAGGAAGATTGCGACTCCGGCACCTAGTATGGCCCCTGGAACGACGCCCATGATGTTGCCCTTGGAAATGTGATATGGCCTGTTCCCGATGTAAAGGCTATTCTTGTAGTCCCCGATCACCGTACCGCTCATGCTTATGGCCGATCCGAAGACTGTAGTGCCGACCAATGCCATGAGGATCGATTCCTCCTTCGTCAGGCCGACGTCCACGTTGAGGAAAATCATCAGAAGCATTAGCAAGACTATGAAAGATGTCCCGGAGACAGGCTCTATTCCGGTCTCCCCCATCACCCTCACGGCGATCGCCCCCAGTAGGAAAGTCGTTGAGAGGAGGACGACTGAGAATATCAGTGAGGGCAAGATAGGATACCCCCCTAAGACGAAAATTAGGGAGATAGCGAAGAAGGAGATGAGCATGAAGATGGGTATGTGGTATAGAGGCCACTCGTACCAACCCCTGCCCTCGACGAATTCCTCGCCTTGCTCGCCTGTGAATGCCTGGGCGATGTCTCCGAAGATGCCGATGAAAGTGGGAGTCATTTTGAACAGGCCAAGGAAGCCACCCCCCAGTATAGCGCCGATTGCAACCGTCCTAACTATTGATCCGAATGCCTGCCACTGAACTGTGGGCCCCAGCTCGGTGATGTTGACGTAACTCCCCTGGGCCGGGTCGTAGACTGGGACGTCCTGAATTACGGCCAGGGGGATCAGCCAGAACCATGCGAGGATAGCACCGAGGTTAACGAGGAGGGCGGCCCTGAATTTCATGAACCACCCGATTGCGAAGAGAGTTGGGCTGATCTCTATCCCCAGGAACGTGTACGACATCGGGTTTCCAGGATCGTAGTGGGTAATCCCTCCGCTAGGAGCGAAATTACCCTCAACGAGCTCGCTGGGCTGGTGGATCCACCGCTCGGTGTACACTGAGGCGAGCCCCCAGCGCTCCCCCGATAGGGTCATTGCAAGCCAGTCTGCGAGGCTGCTGGGGACTCCTGCTACCTTCTTAGACCAGCGGATTGGGTAGTCTATGACGAACATGAGACCCATAGTGAGGACGGTCCACACCCCTACGGTCTTCAGGGAGTCCCTGGCTGCATCGGCAGAGCCGCTACTCACGTCGGAGGATATGTCGAGCATCTTCAGTGTCGCCTCGAAGCCCGGCATGGGGAGGGGATCCTCGACCAGCCAGACTCTCCTGAAAATTATGAAGTACATGACTCCGAGGAAACCTGCGAACATTGATGCTATGATGCCGATGAATGCGAGATTGAGGGTGTCCACGGAGCTCAGGAGATGTCCGTCTCCGACCATGTAGTCATCGGAGTATGCAAGTAGGAAGATTGCGGGGAAGGTGAATATGAATCCGGTGGAGGCGTGTGTTGCGCCGGTCGTCGCACTAGTCGCAATATTGACCTCTGACGGAGACCATTGCAGTGCCATACCAAGCAGGTATGCTACGTACCAAGCTGCTGAGACGGCCAGCCCAATCTTCAGGCCTATGTATGCTGTGACGCCGCTGAAGACGGCCCCCACGAGTATCCCGATGAGTACCTTGCGAGTGTCCCAATGGCTGATCTCGAAGGACTCCTCTAGGTTCTTCTCCTCGAGATATTGCTCAAGGAGGCCTGTATTCAGATTGTTGTACATATCCTCATCGAGCCAAGTCAGCGTGCTGCCCTCTATTGCCTCCAGTCCCGATGCGGTAACGGGCTGCCTGTAGGCCGAGCGCTCAACGTCTGACATGTCTCTCGCACTTAGCGTCAGAGAGCGACGCTTATACTTCTCGCGGGATGGGGATGGTAAAGTAGGGAAAAACCAGCTAGTGGTCTCTGCTGATCTTGTATCGGCCCATTGCCTCCATCCACTGGATCTCGCCGCCCGACTGCAGGTTCATCGATTCGTCTATCGGCAGTATGAGGGTCTGGTAGGTCTTGTTGTCCATTGCATGGACCTCGCTTCCCTGGAGATGGGTGATGATGGCGGATCCCTTCTCGATGAGGGGGATGTTGATTGTGTCGGTGACGGTCCCCACGTGAGACCTCTTCTGTCCAGTGAAAATGTCCTCTAGCTCTATCCTGGCCTTGGCGGAGCCGTGCTTACCCGGTTTCGACTTTGACATGCTCAGGATCTTGTATGCATCCTCTTCTATGGCGACGTACCTTCCAACCTTCAGTGTCCTTATTTCCGCACGAGTTGTGCCTGGCATGATCCCTTGTCTCAAGGGAGCCTTATCAGCATTGGGTTGTGGCCCCGGGCCGGGTGCCGGTTGGCCCCCGGCCCGGGGTTACGTTTCCGAGCTATTGCTCAGTCTTCCTTGCGTCGTCCTAGGACGGCTGCTCCCAAGAGGGATATAGCTGCGAGGACGGATGGGAAGCCTGGCGTGAAACCTGGGTCCTCCTGTCCGTCTAGCTTCTCAGCCCTGTCATCGGTTGCATCCTTGGCATCGCACAGACCGTCTCCGTCGAAGTCGGATGGTTGCGATGCCGCGCTCTTCGAGTCGGTTCCGCAATCATCCTCTTCTGCATCGGAGTAGCCGTCGTTGTCGTCATCGGTGTCCCCGTTCGGGTAGTCCGCTCCGTCGTTGTCGCCCATCCCGTCTTCGTCTGTGTCCATCCATTGCTTGTCGTCCAGTGGTGCGAAGTCGTCCGCGTCGATTACGCCGTCTCCGTCGTCGTCGGAATCGGAGTTGTCGCCGATGTTGTCGCCGTCGGTGTCGATCCACTCCAGCTCGTTAAGAGGGAACGCGTCATCAGAGTTGAGGTATTGGTCTCCGTCCATGTCCGGGTCAGCGTTGTCGCCGACGCCATCGCCGTCCGTGTCCCTGCTCTCGGTCGCATCGAAGTCGAAGGCGTCGAGTCCGTCGGGGACGTTGTCGTTGTCGTCGTCGGGATCTGCGTTGTCGCCGATCCCGTCGCCGTCAGCGTCTGTGGTCTCGGATGGGTCCAGGTGGAATGCGTCGTTGGCATCCTCCACTCCGTCACCGGGGTAGTAGCCTTCGTTGCAAGTGGCACCCGTGGTCGCATCTGCGGCTGCTGGACACGTGTCGTCGTCGGTGTCAGCGTTGTCGCCGACCCCGTCCCCGTCTGTGTCGTACTGCTCGCATCCCATCGGGTTGGCGATGCAGTCCTGGTCCAATGGGGACCAGTCTGCCACGTCTGGGACTCCGTCGTTGTCGTCGTCCGCGTCCGATGCGTCATCGAGGCCGTCTCCGTCGTTGTCGGCTGCCGCTCCTGGGTCGCTGTCGAAGTCGTCGTCCGAGTTGTCGACACCATCGCCGTCTATGTCGTCGTCGGAGTTGTCGCCGATTCCGTCACCGTCTAGGTCTGAGCTCTCTGATCCGTCTAGAGGGAACTCGTCCTGGCTGTCAGGCACTCCGTCTCCGTCATCGTCGTTGTCGGTGTTGTCGCCGGTTCCGTCCAAGTCGGTGTCTGACCACTCCGCGTCATCGTATGGGAACTGGTCCCAGTCCGTTGATCCAGCAGACCATCCAGGGTTGGTTAACTCGGATGGTATGTCACCCTCGTAGACTCCGATGGTCCAGAACTCGTCGAAGGAGAATGAGCCGCTGCTGTCGTTGTCCCAAGCTAGGTAGTAGTCCCAGAACGTGTCCTCGAACAGAGCCATGTCATCTGCGCTAGGCCATGCCATTGGCTCGCCGCCATCGTCGCCGTCACCATCGTCGTGTCCGTCGTCGTCTCCTGGTCCTCCGGATGTGCTGACCCACATGTACATGAGACAGGAGTCAGCGTCGTCGGTGGTCACTACGTGGGATACTATGTTGTAGCACCCGGTGAAGTTCTCGACCTCGCCGAAGGATGTGTTGACGTAATATCCGTATCCGCTGCACTCGGACTCGCTGTCGTTGGTGGTGGTGTGGGTCCACATGTTGTAGCAGACCATGTCACTGTCCATGTCGTCGTCCGTTCCGTTGGCGTCGTCCATGTCGTCGTCCGTTCCGTTGGCGTCGTCCATGTCGTCGTCCGTTCCGTTGGCGTCGTCCATGTCGT
>NHHW01000005.1 GCA_002172185.1 Euryarchaeota archaeon TMED173
GTAGAGCGCCGGGCTTTTAACCCGGTGGCCGGGGGTTCGAATCCCCTCAGGCCCGCCTGACAGCTTCACAGGCTCACGCTTTTCTGGACATAGGGGAAGCAATATGGCAGTAAAGAGCTCAACAAAGAAGAGGCTAATCGAGCTAGGGATACCCGAGGATCACGCTCACAAGTTGGCCGACGACGCAAACTTGGACGCAATAAAGAGAATGTCCAGAGAACAGGTAGCAAAAAAGGTTGGAGTAGAGGAAAGTGGTTCGGAACTCGAGCATATAATGCAAGTCATTAGTGAGCATGTTGGATCTCGGAAAAGGAGCAAGAGCAATCGTATCACGATTTCAAGAAAGACTCTTCTTGATGAGGATATTCCTACGGGAGATTATAGATTCAATGTACTTAACCACATTCTAGTCCCCCACCACGAACTAGTGCCAATAGATTCGGAATCAGAGGTTCTCGAGCCTTGGGGGCTTAGAACCGATGACGCATTCGGTAAGAATAGATTGGCAAAGGAATTACTCCCTAAGATTCTCATTACCGATCCAGCGATTCAATCAATAAAGGAAATGGAGGAACTAGAGAACGATGAGTTACCCGCTGGTTGGCTAGCCAACAGAGTGGTGAAAGTCGTTCGCTACAGTAGATCTGCGGGCAGTTCCATTGCATACAGGCTTATTGTTGAAAGTGCATAATTTAGTGGTTAAGTGGTGAAAAAAAATGAAAGAAATAGTAGAGAGTTACTTCAAGCAAAGGAGTCTGGTAAATCATCAGCTTGCTTCTTATGATGACTGTATACCATTGGGGGATGGAAAGCAGAGTAGAATGGAAAAAATCGTTCGAAACATAAGGATTGGAACAGATGAGCACATTGATGATGATGAAGGGGGCCTAGTGAAGCTAGATCTTCTTGACAAGGAAATTATTGTGAGATTAAAGAATCTTAGACTGGGAAGGCCTACAATCAAAGAAGCCAATGGAGCAGAGCATCCAGCAACTCCACTCGAATGCAGGCTAAGGAAGCTTACATACTTCTCACCTGTGTTTCTAGATTTCAAAATTTATCGTGATGATTTGCCACCTTCACCAGGTTCCGAGATGGGTTTCCAGGAGGAAACTAGTGTCCATATTGGCAACCTTCCGATTATGGTCAGATCAGGTAGGTGCAATCTTAACCACAACCACATTGATGAGAATAGGAGGTTAACTCCTGAAACCTCTGCCGAGGACTCGGATAGATACAAGAACCTCTTGAGAAAGTCCGGCGAGGACCCTCTTGACCCGGGAGGATATTTCATTATCAACGGGACAGAAAGGGTCCTAATTTCTATGGAAGACCTAGCTCCCAATAGAGTCACTGTGGAGAAGAATAAGAAGTACGCCCATGAAACTCAGGTAGCCAAAATTTTCTCTCAGAAAGACGGTGTAAGGAAACCACTCAACGTCGAGAAGAGAAGGGATGGCATGCTAATGGTCAAAATTCCTAGTGCGGGAACTACTCCAGTTCCACTAGTTCTTCTCATGAGGTCCCTAGGAATTGAGAATGACAGAGAAATTTTCGCTTCCATAGCTGGCCCTCCCGAGGCAATGAAATACACTGTCGCCAATCTGAATGACGTTAGGGATAATGAGGAATATGGCGTAGATACCTCTGAAGAGGCACTAGCTTGGCTAGAAAAGAAATTCGCAGCTGGTCAGCAGAAGGAGTATCGAGAATCAAGAATTCAGAATCTTCTGGATAATGAGCTGTTACCACATCTTGGCTCCACATGGGAAAATAGAGAAAAGAAGGCGATATTCCTAGGAAGGATTGCCCGGCAAGTCCTTGAGATGGCTATCAAAGATAAGGACCCAAACGATAAAGATCACTACGCAAACAAGCGCGTAAGATTAGCCGGTGACCTAGTTGAGGATCTATTTCGGGTCAGTCTCCAGCAACTAGCAAGGGACTTGAAGTATCAATTGGAGAGGCATCACAACAGGAAGAGGGAGTTGCGAATCTCTTCTTGCCTGAGGCCAGATGTTCTGACAACTAAGATTATGCATGCTCTTGCTACTGGGAATTGGGTCGGTGGCAGATCAGGCGTAAGTCAGTTACTCGATAGAACAACATATCTCTCAGCTTTGTCCCACCTTAGGAGGGTCACAAGCCCTCTTGTTAGAAGTCAGCCACATTTTGAGGCAAGAGATCTCCATCCTACTCAATGGGGTAGGTTATGTCCGAATGAAACTCCCGAGGGGCAGAATTGTGGCCTGGTGAAAAACGGCGCTCAGATGATTGATGTTTCCGAGGAAGTAAGGGAAGCTGATGTGAAGGATCTTCTCAAAGAGGCAGGAGTTAATGATAACCCGGACGGTTGGGCAGATGGCTCAAGGATACATGTTAATGGGGATATATTTGGCCTCCATAAAAGACCTCACAAACTAGTGAGCCAGTTCAAGCGAAGACGCCGATCAGGTAGAATTAGACCTGAAGTAAGTATCAGACATGATGTTGAAAATAGAGATGTGTACATCAACACTGATAGGGGTCGAATGCTTCGCCCTTTGTTGATTATTGATCATGGCAGCCTCCAGCTAACTAAGATGCATCTTGAAGGACTCAGCTCAGGGGAAATAACATTCTCTGACCTAGTATCCGGCGGAGTAGTAGAGTGGGTAGATGCCGAGGAAGAAGAAGACCTTTTGATTGCACCTAGACCGTTCGATTTACCGGCTCATTCTCCAAAGCACAACAGGCCTATTAATCCATCAATGGTAGAATGGACAAATCTGGGAGAGCATGGAATATCTCATGCCGAAGTGAAAGCTGAAGTCAAGATGCCCAATGGAAGTTCTAAGACAGAGAAGTTCAAGGTTCCATTGAACTATTACCAAGAGAATCTCGACTCATTGAAGAGAAAAGAAAAGAAAGACGCTACTGTGTTGATTTATACTCACGTAGAGATAGATCCACAACTTATTCTCGGCGTATGTGCATCTCTTGTTCCTTATCCTGAGCACAACTCAACCCCTAGGGTAACCGGTGGTACTGCAATGGTGAAACAGAGTCTTGGAGTCGCCAGTGCGAATTTCAGATTAAGGCCAGATACTAGGGCGCATGTGATGCACTACCCACAGAGGTCGATTGTAGGCACCAGAGCAATGAAATCAACCAACTTTGATCAGAGGCCAGGGGGTCAGAATTACATTGTAGCAATAGTCAGCCACCATGGTTACAATATGCAAGATGCTGTGATAATGAATAGAGCATCAGTAGAGAGATCTCTTGGGCGTTCAGCGTTCATTAGGACATACAACGCAGAAAATAAGAGATTTCCAGGCGGTCAAGAGGAAAGGATAGAAGTTCCAGGAACAGGCTTGGATGAAATAAAGGGGCTAAAGTCATGGGATTCCTACTCTCACTTAGAAAGGGACGGCCTTCCAGTTCCCGAACAAGAGCTTACTAGCGAAGAGGGAGGAAGATCAATTCTGGTCGGGAAGACTAGTCCACCGAGATTCCTCGAAGAAGCCCACGGTGCATTTTTGCAGGCCCAAGAGAGAAGAGAATCATCTATGCTAGTCAGGCACGGGGAGAAAGGTTGGGTGGACAACGTATACGTGACAGAATCTCTGGATTCTGGAAGATTGGTCAGAATTACGCTTAGGACTAATAAGATCCCAGAGTTGGGCGATAAGTTCGCAAGTAGACACGGACAGAAGGGTATCATTGGGAGATTAGTTGACCAGGAAGATATGCCTTTCACAGTCGACGGCGTAATTCCTGACTTGTTGATTAATCCCCATGCTATTCCATCTAGGATGACTGTCGCACACGTACTAGAAATGATAGGTGGCAAGGTTGGTTCTATGGAGGGAAGGAGAATTGATGGGACCGCATTTACAGGAGAAAAGGAAGAGTCTCTTCGTTCCGGACTTCTCAGAAACGGGCTTAAACATACAGGTAGAGAGTCCATGGTAAACGGTGAGACTGGAGAAAGCTTCCCAGTCGATACATTCGTGGGAGTAATCTATTATCAGAGGCTCCATCACTTAGTAAGTAGCAAACTCCATGCCCGAAGTCGAGGCAGGGTCCAGATTTTGACAAGACAACCAACAGAGGGCCGGGCTAGACAAGGAGGTCTAAGATTCGGTGAGATGGAGAGGGACTGTCTTATTTCTCATGGTGCTTCAATGGTGATTAAAGATAGGCTATTGGATGAGTCCGACGGATGGAATCTAATGGTCTGTAATACACCCAGGTGCGGACACATTGCTTACTATGACTGGAAGAGGAGGACGACCATTTGCCCAGTTTGTGGTGATCGCTCAGATGTTCATACTGTTCAGACATCCTATGCCTTCAAGCTTCTTCTAGACGAAATGAAAAGCTTAGGTGTTGCTATGAGATTAGAACTGGAGGATAGAAGATGAGTACAAGAGACGCTGCAAAGATTCCAAAAAGAATCGACTCAATTAGATTCACACTTATGGATCCGAACGAGATTAGGAAGATGTCTTCTGTTGAGGTTAAGACTGCAGATACCTACAAGGACGATGGTCATGCATTCAAGCAAGGTCTGATGGATCCAAAGATGGGCGTCATCGATCCAGGAATTAGGTGCGAGACATGTGGAAACAAGCATGAGGAGTGTCCGAGCCACTTTGGGCATATTGCTCTTGAACTACCTGTGATGCACATAGGATTCTCTGGTTTAATCAAGACTTGTTTGAAGACAACTTGTAATTCTTGCAGCAAAGCGCTTCTCTTGGATGCTCCGGAGACGCATCCGACAGACCCAGAAAAATCTGAGCAGGATTACTACAGGGACAGAGTTAATGATATTATTCTGAAACATGGTGTCGGAGGTAGAGAATTCAAGAAGATTATCAAGGATATCGAGAATATTTGTGCTGGTGCTAAGAGAGCAATTTGCATGCACTGCGGAGCCGAACAAGGAAAAATAATCCTTGATAAGCCTACGACATTTAAGGAAAAGAAGGCAGATAAGGGCGAACACAAACTCAACGCTCGAGATATTCGTGAGTGGCTGGAGAAGATTCCGGACGAACATCTTATTTTCATAGGTATGGAGAAGGATGTTAGCCGACCAGAGTGGACTATAATGAAGGTCCTACCAGTGCCGCCAATAACTGTTCGACCTTCTATTACACTCGAAAGTGGAGATAGGTCTGAAGATGATCTTACTCACAAATTAGTAGACGTGCTAAGAATTAATCAGAGACTAAGGGAGAATAGGGACTCCGGAGCACCACAACTAATCGTAGAGGACCTTTGGGAACTATTGCAGTATCACTGCACGACATACTTTGACAATCAGACGAGTGGCATCCCTCCTGCAAGGCATAGATCTGGAAGGCCATTGAAGACTCTTTCACAGAGGTTGAAGGGAAAGGAGGGTAGATTCAGGAGCAATCTTTCCGGAAAGAGAGTCAATTTCTGCGCCAGAACCGTAATTAGTCCCGATCCTAATTTAGGAATTAATGAGGTAGGCGTCCCCGTCAAAACTGCTAAAGAGTTGACAGTACCAATTAGGGCCACAAGTAGGAACAGAGAGCAACTTAGACAGATGATTCTCCGTGGACCAGATGTACACCCCGGAGTAAATTACATAATAAGAGGGGATAGATTTAGGGTGAGAATTACAGATCGAACCAAGTTCATTTGGTCAGGATTTAGGTGCCTAAATCCCGATTGCCACTGTGGTAGTGAAGAAGAGCCGTACATGGGTTACAGGCCAGACCTTAACGAGGTTCTGCCGGCTCCAAACTTCCTTCCAGGACTAGTTCTAAAGGAACAGATGAGAAGAGACCCAATCACAGATGATTTAGTGCCCGAGTGGAGTGTGGACTTAGACTCAACTCTTTCCAACCTCAAAGGAGAAGATGAAATCGGGAAACCTCTAACTGAGAAGGATCCCGACGCAATAATTCACAATCGATGGAAATGGGAAGTTGAGAATCCCGACGAATATCTTCCCGAACACCTAGAAGTCAAATGCCCTCACTGCGGTAGTCCAGAAGTAGAAGATGAGCATGGCAATGTTTACCCTACCGAAACTGAAGATAGACTCAGCACATATGACAGAGATGGTAATCCTCGCCCGGGAGTAGTCGTAGAAAGACACCTCATAGACGGGGATGTCGCCATTTTCAACAGACAGCCCTCATTGCATAGAATGTCCATGCTGGTGCATGAAATCAGAGTTATGGAAGGGAAGACTTTCAGATTCAACTTGGCAGATTGTACCCCATACAATGCAGATTTTGATGGCGACGAAATGAACCTACACGTAATACAGAGCGAAGAAGCTAGGGCCGAGGCAAGGATACTGATGAGGGTACAGGAACACATTATTTCTCCTCGTTATGGGGGTAGCGTAATTGGGGGAATTCACGATCATATTACTGGCGCATATCTTCTGACTCACGGGGAAGCATTCTTGCCATCACAGGCCGCTATGGACGTTCTAAGCTCAATTGGTTGGGAAGGAGATTTACCCGATGTTGTAGAGAGAAATGGGGAGGAAGGTTTCCTCGGAAATGAAATTTTCAGCCTTTTAGTCAAGGAAGGCTTCAGTCTCAATTTCAAAAATAGGGCCGGTGAAGACGTACAGGTCACTCAGGGAGACGTATCTGGCTCCATAGACAAAAGAGGCATAGGTGCAGAAGATGGACGTTTACTAGATGCCGTTGTTCAGACTCATGGAACAGATCTAGGAGGGGATTTCATTAACAAGATGACTAAGATGACTATTGCGATTTGTACTGCTATGGGCTTCACTACAGGTATTGATGATGAGGATCTACCGCCCGAAGCGAAAGAAGAAATTGATAGGATCAACTCCGAGGCCAGTACTAAAGTAGATTCCGAACTTCAAAAATTTGGAAAAGATGGTCGGAAGTATGATCCACGCCCAGGAAGAACCCCCCTTGAAACACTAGAAGAGAATATTCTGACTATTCTAGACGAAGCAAAGGCCGAGACTGGAAATGTGGCAAAAGCTCTTCTTGGCGATAACAATTCTGCCGTACTCATGGCCACATCTGGTGCCAGGGGTTCCATGGACAATCTTGCGATGATGGCAGGATCAATAGGGCAGCCAAAGGTTAGGGGGAAGAGGCTAGAGAGGGGCTATCAGGATAGGGTCCTCTCCCATTTCCCTCGAAAGGTCAAGGGTGCTAAGGAGAAGGGCTTCGTCTCATCCTCATTTAAGAGGGGATTAGAACCAACAGAATTCTTTATGCTTTCAGTCTCTGGAAGAGAATCACTTGTTGATACTGCTGTAAGAACCAGTAAGTCCGGATATATGCAAAGACGACTAATCAATGCAATGGATGATCTGAAAGTTGCCAATGACAACATGACATCAGTGAGAAATACTGCAAACAGAATAATCCAGTTTGAGTATGGTGAAGACGGTACTGATCCCGCTCGAAGTAGAAAGGGTAGTCCATTCGATGTAGACCAAGTTCTCAATGACGCCTTAGGGGGTGGAAACTGATGGTAGTTAAGAGTGCGACTAAAAAGAAGTTAATGGATCTCGGAATTGAAGAAGAGTATGCTCACAAATTAGCTGATGATAGGAAGTGGGATGACGTCAAGGGCCTCTCCCCAGGTCAGATTGCACAGATTTGCGGTATCGATTCAGGAACCTCTCAGAAGATTTACGACGTCATGGCAGCTTCGGCAAAATCTTCTAGGGCCTCTACAGCAAATACGGAGAAGACAATTATTCGCAGGAGGACGGTCTCGAGGACTAGGAGGATGAAGAGATCACTACCTCTTCAGAATTATGACTACGAAATAAAGATGAAGCAATTAATCAGAGATATAGATACTGAGGATGCTATGTTCTTACAACTCTCAAAGGCTGCAGAAGATAGTGGTTCTAACATGACACCGAAGATGCTGGATGAGTTAGTCAAAGGTCTCCAGAAGAGAGGCGAAAAGAAAGTATCCGTCTCAAAAGCAAGAAAGATAATTGATTCTGCAAATAGTTTCTACGAAGAGGCTAGAGCTGTGCCTCACGAGGCTGTTGGCATTACTACAGCTCAATCTATTGGAGAGCCCGGAACTCAAATGACAATGCGAACTTTCCACTATGCAGGGGTTGCTACAGTAAACGTTACACAGGGTCTTCCCAGAATTATAGAGATTGTTGACGCCCGGAAGGTCCCAAAGACCCCTACGATGATAATTTATCTAGACGAAAATAACTCCAAGGGTAAGCCTCTAAGAACCAATGAAAAGTTAGTCAGAAACATTGCAGCTGCGATAGAGACAACAACAGCAGTGGATATTGCAGCAATTGACGTTGACGTTGCTCAGAGGAACATTAGTCTCCAACTCAACAATAGTAATATGAAGTTGAAAAAAATGACCGGAGCAGAGGTGCGAGACAAGCTTTCCAGGGCATTGAGGCTGTATGTCCAAGCAGACAATGAGGACAGGCCTAAATCGCTAAGAATTGTACCCGGAGTATCGAAAGAAGAGGATCTAGTAGATTTAGCATCAGACCCTCCTACATACACCGCTCTCCTTCAGTTAGAAGAAAAGATCAAGAAACTCAGGCTGAAAGGACTGCCCGGTATATCGAGAGCCACTGTACAGGGGCCTATGTCTGAAACCGGTGAATATTATATCTCAACTATTGGCTCCAACCTAGCTAAAGTGAGTGAATTTGATGGAATAGATAGAGCCAGAACCTATACTAATAACATAAATGAAATCCATGACTACTTAGGGATTGAAGCAGCTCGTCAAGCAATCATAAACGAGATGTGGGATACTCTGGAGGGAGCAGGTCTGGATGTTGACGTCAGGCATCTGATCATGGTTTCTGATGTGATGACCACTGGTGGCGAAGTCAGAGCTATTGGAAGGCATGGTGTCAGTGGAACAAAGCACTCAATTCTTGCTCGTTCAGCCTTCGAAGTCACAGTGACGCATCTCCTGAAGGCAGGAGTAATAGGAGAGAGAGACATGCTTTCGGGTGTCACGGAGAACATTATTGTTGGACAGCCAGTAGCATTAGGGACAGGCAGCGTCGAACTATTCTATATTCCAGAGGAAGGTAACTGAGGTGATGAAATGGACATTCCGAGACAGTTGAAGCAAGGCATCAGTACAGGGGCATTAGTTTTTGGTCAGAGACAAACATCTTCGCATTGCTCCAAAGGGTCAGCCAAGTTAGTTCTAGTTGCTGCCAACTGCCCAGAGTCATTCATCAACGATTTAAGGAATTCACACCCATCGGTGCCCATTCATCAAGTTACTATGGTAAATAGGCAACTTGGAGCAGCATGTGGAAAGCCATTCCCAATTAGTTCTCTTTGCGTCATAGATGCCGGTCAAAGCGAATTACTCCAATTGGCTCCAAATCAATGACCTAGAAAAGTCAGATTTCAGACATTTCAGGACGTTTTATTCATAATCCACTCGCTTTGCCACACAACCATGGAGAGAACCCTGCGAGATCTTCTTTCCTTACATAATGTCAATCTTCGTGATTTCGAAAATAAAAAAGAGATATCTGGTTTCATTAATTTAGGCATGACCGATTCAGTACCCGATTTGCCCAGAAATATGGATTCTGAGGATGTAATTATTTGGCACGCTCCTGCGGGCCTTCTTCCTATCACCATTAGTGAGATTACTAGATTCACAATTGATGCGCCAGAAGGATTTCACTGGATTCTGAGTGAAAGGGACTTGCAAGAAGGTTGTGAAATAGAAGATTCGTTGAGAATAGCTTTTTGGTCTCCTGAAAAAATCGCTAAATGGATAGGAGAAGCCGTTATTTCTGGTGATTTAGAAGCCAGACTAACGCAAAAGAAGAACCATGAGAAAATAATTGAGAATAATGAAATCACTTCATCCCGTACGAAAAGACTCCCTCCTCAGATAGAACTCTCAACCTGGATGTCCCAGAGGGGATTATCGGGATTAGTTTCTACGCCAATACTTCTAGAATCCAAACTTTGGACTATTGAGGGAGAAATTATTGGCCCTAATAAGGAAACTGAAAGAGGTTCNTGGAATATCTTCGAGGACCCTTGGTCAAACAAAGTTTCAGAAATTGATGATATTGGGGATCTCCAAGACTCGCTACATCTCAGAATATTGAAACCAGCTGTATCTAGTTGGCTTTCTCAAGAAAGCCTCAGGGAATTGGTAGGGGGGCTTTTGAACGTCCGTAGGAAGTCAGAAATGGAAGAAAAAACCCAGTCAGGCTCTGTTAGGAGCATGCTCCTTCAACGGTGGTCATTCAACAAAGAAGATGCAATCATCACAGGAGAAAAAATTCTCGTTCCGGGTTGGATTATTCACTTCGAAGAAGAGCAGATCCTTCATGGATTGAACGGTAGGCTTTATTCGCTCTAATTTCTCTGAAGTAGCAACATATCCTCATCAGAAAGAGTGTCACCTTTCATCAGCCTAGACATTAGGTCAGTTACATCAACACGTTCATCATCAGGAGTTTTCTTCTTATCTCCTGATAGCTTCAGAATATCCTGCATCGAATGAATGCACCTAAGTGAGATAATATATTTATTATGCAAGTCATCGGCTTTATTCTTAGTGCTTGTTAGGCTCATATGCTCATTATTCGCCAAACCCCTTAGACGATCTACTTCATTCGACAGCTCCATCATCAGCGAGTGTGCTTCTTCTGATTTTTCAGATGCATCTGATACTGCGTCATGAGCCTTCTGCTGCCTTTTTTCAGCCTGCTTTACTTCTTTGAGAACACTTGAACTACTAGCATCTTCTTCGGATTTAACACGTTTGAAATCCTTTTGCAATCTTTTCATCGTGGCGAAAAAATCCTTCTCCTTTTTGGGGCCAATCTGTCCTGTCTGGTGCCTCCACTCTAATTTATTCATTTGTTCTCTAATTTTATGAGAACTTGTTACCTTTCCATTTCCTGAATTTTTATTGGGTTTTTTCTCTGTAATGCCCCTTAGTTTCGTTCTTATTTTCTTCAATTGATTGGTCCTTTCTAGCCTAATTTTTCTTAACTCAGCAACCTTTCCATTCGCTTCGTTACGTAATGTTTTTTGCTTCTGGACTTCGGAAATTAACTCTTTAACTTGACGATTAATCTCATTTCTTCTATCCAATTGCCCTCGTACCTTTCCATTTAGCTCATCTCTAAGAGATTTAAACTCCGAAAGCTTCTCACTTACTTCCTCAGTTTTATTCCCAAAAATCACATCCATATTAGAATCATCGAGGGCCATTCTAACACCAGTGTTTCTCGTAATTTGAACTCACATTTAAGCAATGCCGCTAATCCCTGCTTCTATTCCCTTCTTCCAGCAATACTTCCCCTTCTACTGCCTTTCCTAGAAACGCCCAATTTCCTCCCTCTCTTTTTGGTTTTTCTTAATCCAGAATCCGATGATTCCTTCTCGTTCACTTCTTCAGGTATAGTCTTCAAGCCACCACTAACCAGTAGTAAGTCCATCTCATATGCACTTAGAGAGCCTCCCTTTGCGGCAATGTTTCTAATTTCTCCAACCCCAATAGCCCCTCTTCTTCCCATCGAAACTCTAGAATATTTTTCGATTCTCTTAAACTCCTTTCTAATTGCTTTGATTTCAATATTTGTCCTGTCTATCTCTCCATCTATGGATGTTATTCCTTTACTAATTTTCCTAATCTCTTTCCTACTGATTTTATCTTCTTCGATCTTTATATTTTCTTTTAAATCTAAAACTGTTTTCTTTGCAGTATCCTTATTTTCATCTAATTTTGAAGATAACTTCCGCATTTCCCCTAGACAAGAAATATACTTTTCATGAGATATCTCGGCCTCTCTCTTTATTCCTATCGATGCTTGAATCTCAAAAAATCTACTAAACGCTGCAAGTTCAGGATTTAACATTTGTACTGCAGTCAAATCATTCGCAACCATCGTGAGGCCTAGATATGTTTCTTTGAGCCACTCCTGAAGGATGCTGGAGGGGGGAGGGATACGTTTATTGATAGTATCACGAAATTCTCTATGCTCTTGGGATTTCTTTCTGTGATTGTGGAATTGACTTAGTAATTTCTTTCTCCCAGAATCAGAAGCTTCAACACCGCTAACTGCAGATCTAAGTGATTTTACAATTTCTACTTGCTGCTTTCTTTCTGAACGAAGCTCACTTAGTCGGTTTTGCAAAGAATTTAGAATCGCCTTCTTCTCATCCTTCATCTGTAAAATCTTATCCCCATCCATTCCAGTTAGATCATCCCAAGTGTTTACTTTGGATTCGCTCATTATTCTTCCTCCAATACTTTCTTTGGTCTTTTGACGGTTGTTTTTGCGAATGATGAATTGCCCCCGCCCTCAACCTTCTGCTTTTGTCTGAGGAGATCATTAAATCCTGGCCCAAGATTCCCAAACCCTTCATCCAACCTCCTTTTCCAGTACCTAATCGCCTTATCACTTTGGGAAAGTAATTCCCTAGCCCTATCTAGTTGACTTCTAATATCTTTTAGTTCTTTATCTGCAATAGACATTTTTTCGTACAAAGGCTGAGCTTTTTTTACCGCATTAATCATTTTTGAATGGGCCTTGTCAGCTTTCTTGAAAAGACTAGACATTTTCCTACTTTTTTCCAGATACTCAATCATCTCGGGATTTGAGTCCTTCCTATTTCTAAGCCATTTATCATTTTCTAAAACAAGAGCTCTCCTTTGATCTAATAGTTTCTTTTCAGATTTTTGATCCAAGGCAGATGTTTGAATTTTATGCTCTATTTCCTCAATTCTCTCAATCAATTTTTCCTTTTTCCATTTGGGATCTAGAATAATCATCCCGCCTGAATCGATTAATTTCTCACGGATTGACTTTACTTGTGGAATCAGAATCCTCGCCTCTTTCTGATTTTGATCCCTAATCTTCTTTTCCTTTACAACATTGGAATTAGCTACATTAAATGAAGCATTAAGACGCTCAACCTTAGGCTTAATTTGGTCCTCTTCTGCCTCAAGATTTCTTATCACCCCCGGCAAGGTGTCTTTCAGCATAACCCTACGTTGTAATAGCAAGCTCCCCAATTCATCTGGAAGAACTCGCATAAGAGTCTCAGTGTCCATATTATGTTCCGTGGGAGGAAATACCCGCCATAAAGCCATATGCAGTCATTTTTTTTGCGTTTGATTGATACGATGGCCATCACAGCGTGAATCGATGAATAACAATATCTGCATTTTCACCTCCCTCTCTCTGGCGATTTTGTTAGCACCCATCCTCATTGAAAGCTTTGATCATGAACCGATCTTATTTTCTGAAATTAATGAAAAATACTCTGATGAATCTGCAAACTTCACATCATCTGGAGAATCCGGCATTCTAATCTCTGGAGAGCCAGCAAATCTTGGAGATCCCCTTCGTGCCGCTGTACTCGTTGGCAACTCTGGAAATACCAGTGGTTCCGCTTGGCTTTTTTTGGAAAACCTGGATTCTGGAGAAAATTTCACTGGTGATCCTGTTCATATTTCACCCGGCTCTACTAGAGAAATCTATACATTTTTTCATACTAATATCAGCGGAATAAATATATTTAATTGGTCAATATTAACAATTAGCGGTGAAATTGAAAGTTCTGATTTGATTGGCCAGTTTTCAATCCAAGCTTCGAAAAGACAGACCTTGGAGACAGCTATTGAATCTTACAATTGGGACGAAGATAATGGACTTACAGTCCACGTATCAATTTCTCTTTCTGAAGGAAAATCTAGGCAAATACAACTCCTTTCAAAAATTGGATTTGAAGGATCAATTCAGAATTTACAGCAGATTTCAGTTTCGATTGATCCTGGCAGGAGGTTGATTGAACTATATTTGGGTCACCCTTTGGCCGATTATCTAGAGATCGAGGCTATTCCTTCTGGTTGGGAGCTACAGGAGTCTTCTACAAATATCTCTGAAATAGAGATTTTTATGCCTATCATAGACTCATCTTTACTTTCTATTAGTGCTTCCTTTGATCCGGCCAAACCACTCGAGGGCGAATCCGTAATTGTAACAATTACTCTTCAAAATAATGCAGATTTTAGCACATCGCCTGGAAATTTACGTCTGATACTCCTTTCTGAAAGTACAATTGTCAATCAAGTAATTGTTCAGTCAGTAAACCCAAGCTCCTCCATTTCCACACAAATTCAGATTCCTGCTTGGCCAGATGGCCCCAACGTCGATATCAGAGCCCAATGGAATGCCGGAGATGTTTCAGCCAAATCAGACTATTCCATTGAGTCGATAGTGCAAGATCAAGGTCTCGAGCTTCCATTTGATTTTTTCTCTGCTATCATAGGAGCATTTTCCGGTATTGTGATAATCATGTTGGGGGCCTTCATCTGGAGGGCCGTCTCTACAAAGACTCCTTCCGTTTCTAATGCCAGAATGAGGGATGCCAAGGAATCGACCAAATCTTTAGAGTCCATTTCAAAAAAGGAAATTTCTTGTAACTATTGCGATCAAAGATTGATGGTCCCCGAGGAACATGTCGGAGCAGTCAAGTGTCCTTCTTGTACCATGGAATTCATCGTAGGCGAAAAAAATGATGAATTTAAAGTGGTAAAATCTATAATTCCAAATTTGAATTGTCCTGAATGCGATCAGACTTTGAGAGTCCCTCTGGATAAAAGACCGGTAATGTCACGATGTCCAATCTGTAGGGTCGAATTCTTAGCTGAAAGGGGGGAGTAGTAAAATGTCGGATTTCAGCCCAATCGAAGATTCCTATCTGAAGAAAATTTTTGAGGTGCATTATTCCACTCCCGAAGCCATTGTAAAAACTACTCAACTGTCACAACTAATGGGAGTTTCTGCAGCCTCTGTTACAGAGATGATTCAACGACTATCAGACCGGGAAATGGTTACTCATGTCCCATATAGGGGTTGTAGACTGACGCCAGCCGGTTTCCAACGCGCCGCTAGTGTAAAAAGGCGCGAGTGTCTTTTACAGATTCTACTTTCGGAGGTCATCGGCTACAATGGTGATCTTTCTGGAGTTGCAAGTAAGATGGGGTACTCTGTTGATGAAGAATTGGAGCTGGCTTTGGATAAGATGCTGGGATTCCCAAAAAATGATTTGAACGGGGAGAAAATTCCAGGAGTAAAACGTTCGATTGAAACTTTTGGAATTGGAGACCTTCTACCAATTTCTAGTCTTCCAGATATGTCCACTTCATTAGTCGAACTAATACTTCTACCCGATATGGATATAATTACACTGAGAGAAGTAGGAGTTTCGATAGGATCTCAAATTTCCAGATTAGAAGAAAAACTTGTTTGTGAGAAAAATAATTTATCTCTGTCACCAGCAATTTCAATGTGCGTAATTGTCAGGATAATTTCAATAGGTGACGATTATGAATGACTCTCCAATCCAAGAAGAACTAGCTGACTTAGGTTCAGACATCGATTCAATGGTAGCCGCTCTAAATACAGAAACTCCATCAGCCCCTGAAATTGATAATATTGTTAAGGATCAATTTAGTAAAGAAATGCCAGATTCCTACAAAGAAACTCTGAAAGCTCGCGAGGCCTTGCTATATGGTCTCGACGACTTAATTATTAGCAGGGGGGCCAGATTAATCCTATTCTTGCCTATAATCGTGATATTACTCTTTGGCCTTGCTCAATCTCATCGAGGCGAAGATCCACTATGGTGGGAAGGAAGTGTTCGAGAACTTTTCCTCGATCTTTCGTTCTCAATGTCGGTTTACCTCCTCGCATTAGTAATCTTATTAGCAGATCTTTTGCTCCTATTCGTGTTACATTACCTTCTCTGGGTCACTAAAAGAATATTTCAGATCGAAACAGAGGAGATAACCTCTTCCGGAATCACATTTAGAAGTGCCCATGGATATAGTGAGATGAAGGCGGTAATTGACGGAGCTTCTAACCAATTAAATATCTCAACTACCCTAATGATTCTGTCAACCTTGCTTCTCTCTCTTGCACTAAATTTCACTACTGATACCGAAGGGATACCTGTTCTAATTGCTCTTTCTACTGGGGCTCTACTTTCCGGCCACAGCGTCTATCTTGTCTCTGAAAGACCTCGCTTCAATACTGTAAACCCCTGGGGCCTTCTTCAGGCATTTTCACCACCAATGCACCCAGCTCTACTTAATCGCCCATATACTGATGTAATTAGGGCGCATGTCGATCCGATGCTTGCTGTTAGATTCTCCAAGTACGTCTCCTCATTCTCTTCTGACTTACAAAGAGGTGTTAAACTCTCAGATCTTCAGGAATATCTCCTTCAGACTTTGGACCTATTCCGTTCTGGCGTAATAGACGAGGATGAGTTCCATCTTTCTCTTACTTCTTTAGTAGACTCCAAGACTATCGATCAGATAATCAATCATCCAGAACTAGGGGAGGAAACTCTAGACAGACTTCTTATGCACGCTAGGGAGAGGTGTGCACCCTTTTTCAGATTAAACGACAGATTAAGAATGCACTTATCAAATCCGGTAAAACAAGGCATTTGGTTCGATGTAGATATGGAAAACTTAACACTCGGCCAGGCAAATCTATTCGCCACAGTATTGAACTACACTGGTGAGAGGCAGAACCTTAAACTCAGAGTGCAGACTCCGGATTTCCGTCCAAATGAGTGCGTATACAACCTACAGGCAGATCCAATTCAAAGTGAAAAAATTTCAGAAAAACCAATTTACGATCAAATGTCAGAATCTATGCATGCATCTAGGATTGTCTGGCAAACCATGATTCCTTCTTCGATGGGGGAATCTACAGTTACTGTTAGATTAGAGGACGCTTCTGGGAATCTAATTTCCGGGAAAGTGCTAACCTCACAAGTAAGATCAGATCTCTTTACCAGACTTAGGATGACTACCGGAGCAGTATTCATGATTGGAGCATTTTTAGCTATTATTTCCCCCGTTCTTCCCTTTGCAGCGAATATTCTCGGACTTTAGTTCTCTTCAATAAGGGGGATCCATTCCCATGACCATGCAGAATGATATGCCTGAGGATGAAGATCTTCGCTCAAGGCTACATGCAATGGAATCTAAGGTTAAGAGGATAAGAACTCAGAGAGATGCCCATAACGATGCTGCAAAGCGGGCCGCCGACTCAAGAAATTCTGTCAATGAACAGGGAAAAGAAATTAGGGAGTCAATAAATTCAAAGATGGAAGAACAGAAGATCATACGTTCCCAATCCAAAATCCATCAAGCAAGAAGAGATGAAATCCAGAAGAGTATCAGGGAGATAATTTCTATGAAAAGGGGCAGGCGTGATGACGGCCCAGGAAAATCTGTGGTAATACAATTATCTGAGACAGTTGGCGAGATTGAGAAAATAGAAAATAGGATAATGACAGATGGAACAATCTCTTTAGAGAAGGAGAACTCTTTGATTAAGAAGCTTCGTTCTCTAATTTCTGAAAGGGATAAACTGATTCCAGAAGTTGAAAATCACCAAATTATCTCCATAGACCTGAACGATATGGATGAGTCTATTCAGAGACTTAGATCAGAAGCCGACAACGAACACAAACTTATGGTAGAACAAAATAAGCTAGCTGATGAAATTTGGAAAGAAATCAAGCCGATGTTCGAGGAAAGAGATTTCCTAAGGGGCGAAAGCGATCGTCTACATTCTCTATTCATAGAAGAGAGAGAAAAGGCTGATGATTGCCACAATGGAGTAGTAGAGCTTCTCTCAAAGGTCAATGAAATTAGAGATGAAATAAAATCACAACTCAAGGAGAGAGAAAAACTGATCCATGACCACAATAAGTCCGTAAGAGACTCACTGAAGAGACCGGATGAAGATGACAAACTTGCCGATTCGTTGACTGCAAGGCTTCTAAAGGGGACCTCCATTACTTTTGGTGGAACCGTATCTTCTGAAAATAAGCAATCTGGAGATTCTGGAAGTAAACCCTCCAAGAGAAGATCTAGGAAACTAGGCACATCACGTGGCAGAAAGAGGTAACTACCAACCTCTCTCGTCAAGTCTAATCTCGAGACTTTCAATCTCTAATCCGGGCATCGCTTCACCGACCATCTCACTGGCTTCAGCTATCACACTAGGATCATTAAAGTGATGTGTAGCTAGAACTATTGCCTCTGCAGTAGTCTTCGGTTCCGCACTCTTGAAAATTCCTGAGCCAACGAAAACACCATCCATCCCATGTTTCATCATGAGAGATGCATCCGAGGGAGTAGCAATGCCTCCAGCAGAGAATGTTACTACTGGAAGCCTTCCAATATTACTTACTTCCTCCAACACAGAAGTTACTTCATTACGGATTTCCTCAATCTCACCGAATGGTGTGGAACTAACTTCCACTCCTAAATCTGAGGAATCTTCGAGTCTTCTATATCCCTTCATTATCCGATTAACTATTTCTTCAATTCCATCATCCTCGCTGCTTGTTAAAAATCCGATTTCTGCCTCAATTAGTCTGGCATGCTTCACTGCGCTGACCACGTTTCCAGTCCCAGCTTCTCCCTTAGTACGAATCATCGCTGCCCCCTCTGCTATTCTGCGTACTGCTTCTCCTAGGTTTGTGCACCCGCAAACGAATGGAATTGCATAGTCATTCTTTGCAATATGGTAGAATGGGTCTGCAGGGGTTAATACCTCTGACTCATCAATCATGTCTACGCCTAAATGTTCTAGCACTCTGGCTTCTTCGTCATGCCCTATTCTTGCCTTCGCCATTACTGGAATGCTTGTAGTTTCTATGATCTCCTTGATTAGCGTCGGATGACTCATTCTGGCTACTCCGCCAGATGACCTGATATCTGCAGGAACTCTCTCTAACGCCATCACTGAGACAGCTCCTGCATCTTCTGCAATATGCGCCTGCTCTGGAGTAACTACGTCCATTACGACGCCTCCCTCCTGCATTTTGGCGAAGCCTCTCTTCAGAAGCTCAGTCCCGTGACGCATTTCTCCCAAATCTAATCTATCCGGCACACCATTCCCTCCAAGAGCTCATTGATGAACCTATGTTCACCAAAACTTCTCATATCTAATCTGCAAGAACTGGGGAATCCCCTTCTGCAAGAGGTAGATCTATTGCTTCTTGCTCATTTTTCTCTAACCAGCTCATTTCCTCTTCTGGTAGGTCGACATCTGCATAGATTGCTTCTGTCGGACACTCAGGAATACAAGCAGCGCAGTCAATACACTCGTCTGGATCAATAACAAGATATTCTTCGGCTTCCCTAAATGCTTCTACTGGGCAAACATGTACACAGTCTTGGTATTTACAGCTAACGCAAGCGCTTGTTACTACGTGAGTCATTGTATATAGGGCTGGGAAGAACTTGCATATGAATATTAGTTTAGTTTATCATTGAAGATAGGAACTCCTTCGCTATTTCCGTTGCCTCCTGGCCCGGATAAACTTCAAGCTTGAATTTCCCCTTCACTACCGACGGATTAGGATGCTCACACAATTTTCCCTCTCCACAAACAAGCTTGCTTAAATCCAATCGAATATGGAGATTTTTTTCCTCATCAATCCTAGATTCTAAATCTCCATGAATTACTCTCCTAATAGATTCAGGATCGATTCTCTTTAGGGACTCTATGGCCTCTCTTGATTTCATCTTGCATTCGAAAATACACATTTTTGCACCTATTGAAGATTTGTCATCACTCATTATGATTTGAACATCATTCCCACATAGCCATCTGAGCGCTTCGTAGATAATTTCTGTATCATCAACTGCACTAGAGTGGACCCTCCATACTCCACCATGTAACCCCATATGTCTTCCTTGAGCACATATGTATTCAATTGCACCCTGGCTAGATTTCTATTAGTTGCATTCCGTTCAAATACTGGTTCTAAGTCGGACGGCTCGCAAACGGGGCAGTCCCTGTAACATAGGAGTCAATACAATGGCCAAGGGAGCATCAGCCAGAGCAGCTGCAAGAAGGCAGAAAGATAAGTGGAAGGCAAAGCGCTGGTATTCGATTAGAGCCCCAAGAAACCCTTGGTCATTCAAGATAATTGGGGAGACTATCGCAGAAGAGGAGTCTATGCTTTTGGGAAGGACCTTCGAAATTATGCAAAATGAACTCGATGGCGACTTCACCAAAATGCATGTTAAGATTCAATTTCGAGTAAAGGAAGTAGTTGGCAATGATGCGCTAACTGAATATGTTGGCCATGATGTAATGAAAGATTTTGTCAGGAGACAGATCCGAAGGGATCGTGGAAAGATTGACGATTCCATCGATGTAGTGACCGATGACGGCTTCTTTATCAGAATAAAACCATTTATTGTTACTAGATCGAGAGTAAAAGCTAGTCAGAAGCAGGAGACTAGAAGTTCTGCAAGGAATGTAATAATACAGTTCTGTTCTAAATCTACTTGGATTTCCATCCAAAAAGCGTTGATGGACGGTTCGCTTGAGGAAGCTGTCACCAAGGAAATAACCAAGATTCAGCCCGTTCGCTCTGTTATCTTCAGACGTAGTCAGCTTATGCAAGACGGGGTAATTATCGACGATGGCCCTACATTGGAAGAGATAAAAAAGCAAGAACAGGAATCGAAAAAGGAATCAGAAAATCAGGATGAGGGTACTGAGGAAGGCGATCTTTTAGAACATTCAGAGACAATTGAAGAAGCCCGAGATCAAAGTACGGAGGATTCCGAAAATGAATCTGTAGAGTCAAAGGATGACTCTATTCAATATGAATCTATGACAGTTCCCCAATTGAAGGAACTTCTGAAAGAAGCGGGGAAAACAGTTTCTGGGAAAAAATCCGAACTAATTTCTAGATTACAGGAGTGAGCAATTGCCCCGTATAGCGGTGATATGCGGAACAGGGATGAGCACATTTCCCGAAACACTAGCCTCATTCTGCCCCTCAGAATCCGTAGCAATGCATGTTGATACGCCATGGGGACGAGTCCCCATTTCCCATATATCTACAGACTTTGGTGAAATCATCGTAATAGATAGACACTATTCAGACGGTAGAAATAGAACTCCCCCACATATGATTGAACATCGAGCAAACGTCCATGCCGCCGACTCAGGAAATCCCGATCTGATAATTAGCATTAATTCAGTTGGGACTATGGTCGATGAGTTGCCCCCTGGTAAAGTAGGAATAGCCGGAGATATCCTAGATCTTTCCACCTCTCCATGGACTTTCCACGATTTCGATGCAAAACACTCTGATCGCTCCTTATTATTCGACAGTCACGCATCGTCTATATGCGCAAGCGTACTAACTATTGAACAGGGAACGGCCCCAAATGGGATAGTCGTCGCCCAATGCGTCGGACCTCAATTCGAGAGTCCTTCCGAAATCGATGCATTAGAGAAGTTGGGGGCCCAAGTAGTTGGGATGACCCTAGGTCCCGAACAGCGTTTAGTTTCCGAATTGGATACATCTCACATTTCATTACTTTGCTCCTCAAATTGGGCTGCTGGAAGGGATCCCGATAATCCAAACTCAGAGATTGATCACGAGGGTGTATCTTCGAAAGCATCAGAGGCGAGGAAGGCGGTCTCAAAATGTATTATTGAATTACTAAACAGAATTAATCAGTAGAAATTACTTTTGTCTGACTCCACCTCGAATGAATATGTCGAGAAGAGTTAGTTTGGAAGATTGGATTGGTTTTGAAGGGAAAAATCTTCCAGACGATCAATGGTCAACTATGATGTCAAGAGTAGCGGCGTTTCATCACAAGCACTCCTTTGACTCAGAAGAGAAACGAGGACACGATATGGGATACAGAATCGCTCTAACGGTGGAAGAACTTGGTGAGCTTTCTGCAGCAATAACGAAAGGTAAGCCCAAGAAAAAAATAGCTGAAGAACTAGCAGATTTACTTATTCTATTACTCGGGCACTCTCTAGCAATGGCTATTGATTTGGAAGGCGAGTTCCACGAAAAAATGGATAAGATTATGCTTAGAGATTCGAAAATCGGTGGACTCGGAGTAAGGGTGACCGAATATGCTGACCATTCTTGAAAATCTTTCGAAAATACAAATATATGCAAAATTACTACCCTAGTGTAGAAAAGTTACCTTAGAATATATAAGAAGAAATTCAGGGCAGATGACATGGANTTAACCCCATATGGAAACAAAAAGGGAATAACAAGAGGCGCGTCTATAGGTGCCGCAATCGCTCTAGCAGTGGTTGCACTACCATCTGTAGCCGCTGAGACAACTGCCCTTGCAACGGATGACTGGGTTGGGATCAGCTTTTGGCTCGCTACGGCGATGATGCTGGCATCAACTGTGTTTTTCCTTGTAGAAAGGCAGAATGTGGATGATAAGTGGAAGACATCGATGACTGTGGCCGCACTGGTCACAGGTATCGCATGGTACCACTACACCTACATGAGGGAAGTATGGGCAGACTCATACGGCGTTGCTGGAGCAGTTGGTTCGCCATTGGTCTACAGATACATAGACTGGTTGATCACCGTGCCTCTGCAGGTAGTAGAATTCTACCTCATCATGGCTGCTATCGGAGCCGCAACCTTCGCCATGTTCAGGAATCTCATGGGAGCATCGATTGTCATGCTCGTAGCCGGATTCTTCGGCGAGTCAGGAGCATGGGAGCTCTTCGGAGACTTAAGCACCGAGATCTGGTTCGCCATCGGTTTAGCAGGATGGGGTTACATCCTGTATGCCCTATGGCAAGGCGACGTTAAGGATGCTTCAGAATCTGCCAGTGAAGGGGTTCAGTTCGCATTCGAGTCTATGAGGTGGATCGTCACTGTAGGGTGGGCTATTTACCCACTAGGATACATGATGGGTAACGATATGATCAGCGGAATGGATACGGATGACATGAACATCCTCTACAACATAGCTGACTTAGTGAACAAGACCGCATTCGGAATGATGGTCTGGTACGCAGCCAAGATGGACTCTTGAATAAGGGATCATTTTACCGACGGAAATACGTAACCCGATTGGCCGGGTACCCGGCCAATCGGGCAACATTCAAACATCGAAAAACTGACTTTCGATAATCTCCATCTCTTCTCTTGATCCTGCCTGCGAGTAGGCTAGCAATGGCTCTTTATTCAAATTGAGAAATTCTTCTCCAAACTGGAATTTTTCGAGTACTTTCATTGCTTGTTCCTCGAAACCAAGAATGCTTAGGGATGCTGCCAGAGCCTCTGCTGAAGATAGCCTCCCAATCTTGCCCCACGAAACTGAGTTTGCCGGCAGTAATTTTGGTAATTTTCTGGATTGTAATTTCGTCCTCCCCTTAATTTCCAATAAAGAAAGATCAATTTGCTTCCATGAGCAGTCTAGAGCAACTAATGAACCGCCCATTTTAGCAAGGGCCCTATCCTCAGGGCCGAAAACGACATCTGTCTGGGGGTCTAGAAGAAATCCCCTTCTCGGAGAAGCAAAAGAAGAATCATGAATTTGAACTAATCCCATTGAATGAAGTTTTCTGGCAGTGCATTTTCTCGGATCGTCCTGGTCAAGGTGAATGACATGCAACGGAACTTCCAACACTTTATTTTCTCCTTGAACGAGAACCTGACCTAGAAACTCCAAAACGTCTTGTTTTTTTCTTAACTCTCTTATTTGTGGTGGGCTGAACATCCTTATCCTTTAAATCCGAAATTGTCAATTGTCTGTCATCCTTCGATGCTACCAATCTATGATTGTTAGGTAGCTTCTCAACAAATAGGTCTATTGAAAGGGTTTTACTGAACTTAGAAATTAGTGTATCAGTCGGACGAATTCCATTTTCTGCCTTCTGAATTACAGCAATCTTTTCATTCATCTCCTTAGCTAAATTCTCTTGTGAAAGTCCCCTTCCTATTCTCGCATTCCTAATCCTCGAGTGGAAATCTCCAGCCAGCTCCATCTCCTCATTTGACATAATGTCTATTCCTTTGACGCCCCTTCCGATAACCTGACTTTCCTTGTTTTCTTTAAATGACAAATTAACTGCCTCTCTCTCTACAGATAGCCCAAGAGACTCTATACAACGATTACAGCATTCCAGTATGGCCTGTGAAAATTTCGCCTTCTTCGTGGAAACTCCTTCCTTTCCACATAACTCGCATGCACCCATACAATTCGCAGTGAAAACACCGCCATAGTCCTTCGCAGAGGTCATAAGTGTGCATTAACTGACGGATGTATGTCGAGTGAAGCCGATGATCAGAATCCTCTCTCTGAAACAACTGATAAATCAAATCCCAACAAGGAAGCATTAGATAGACTTTCAAAGGATTTCCAGGAGCTTTCAGATAAGGCCCACCAATTACTTACAGAGAAATTATTCATCGAAAATGAATTCGCCCAGATGAAAAAAAGAGCCAGTCGGTTAGAGGAAGAAATGAGTAATATCAAGAATCCACCCTTGATTGTAGGATATGTCCAAGATTACAGTAATGAACAGGCCATAGTAAGGAGTTCAAATGGTACGGTTTTCCTAGTTTCTGTCAATCGAAGGCTCGATACGTCTAAAATAAAACCCGGAGCAAGAGTTGCTCTCAATCAAGATTCTCTATCCGTGGTGGAAATACTATCTGACTCTTGGGATCCTTTAGTTACTAATTCTGAGATGATAGAAGCACCTGATATTGAATATTCGTCGATAGGAGGTTTGGATCAGCAGATTTCAGATATTCGAGAAGCCATCGAACTTCCATTTGAAAATCCCGAAGCCTTCAAAGAATTTGGAATTGAACCTCCAAAGGGAGTTTTGTTGACAGGTCCGCCAGGTACCGGTAAGACAATGCTAGCCAGGGCTGTTGCTAACTCCACCAGTGCTACGTTTCTTGGATTAGTAGGTGCTGAGTTGGCTCAAAAATACATAGGTGAGGGTGGCAGGATGGTCCGAGAGTTATTTGAGATGGCTAGGCAGAAGGCTCCATCGATTATTTTCATTGACGAGATTGACTCAATCGGTTCTAAGAGACTTGACGTAGCGACCTCAGGAGACAGAGAGGTTCAGAGGACATTAATGCAACTACTTTCTGAAATTGACGGCTTCGATAGTTTGGACAATGTAAAGGTGATTGCTGCTACGAACAGACCGGAATTACTCGATGCAGCCTTACTAAGGCCCGGTAGATTTGATAGAATTATCGAGATCCCAATCCCCGACCTAGAAGCAAGAGAGACAATTTTTGAAGTTCACACCCGTAAGATGCCACTATCGAAGGCTGTGGATAACAGATTGCTTGCATCAATTACAGAAGGTTTCAGTGGAGCTGAAATTAAGTCAGTAGTCCTAGAAGCTGGAATATCAGCTATCTCGAATGGAAAAAAATCTACTGGTAAGAGAGATTTCATAAATGCTGTAAATAAGGTAGAGGAAAAGCGCACAGGAACTTCACATTCAGGACCTGAGGGATTGTACACATAAGCAAAATCTCTTGACGAATAGTGCCTCCCCAAAACACATGGAAATGCGACTAGTTGAATGTGTGCCTAATTTTAGTGAAGGAAAGGACCCTGAAATAATCCGTCAGATTACTCGTCCTATACGTGAGTCTGGATCTGTAACTTTACTAGATATTGACATGGGTTCCGATTTTAATAGAACTGTAGTAACTATGGTGGGAGATCCTGAACAGGTCCTAAGTGTAGTAATTGAATGCACAATTATCGCGTCAGAACTAATTGATATGCGAAAACACACCGGTGAACATGCACGAATGGGGGCTATTGACGTAGTACCTTTTATCCCAATAAATGGAGTAACCATTGACGATTGTGTCAAACTTTCTGAGAGGTATGGAGAGGCTATTTCAAAGGAATTAGATTTACCAGTATTCCTATACGCAGATGCGGCAAGAATCCCTGAGAGAATTCGACTTCCAGATATTCGTAGGGGAGAGTATGAGGGCCTAGAACAAAAGCTTGCTACCTCAGCTTGGGCCCCAGACTTTGGCCCTCAGGAATTCAATCCAAAGTTAGGTGCTACTGCTACCGGTGCGAGATCGATACTGATAGCATTCAATGTGAATTTAGATACTGATGATAAGTCAAAAGCGAACGCTATAGCAGGTAGAATTAGGACAAGCGGGACTCTGATCAAGAATGAAAATGGTGAAAAAATTCTAGGAGATGATGGAAAGCCACTCAGAAACCCCGGATTATTCCAATCATTACAGGCCGCAGGTTGGATGTTCAATGAATCTACAGCACAAGTATCAATGAATCTGCTTGATTTCAAAGAGACTGGTCTGCATGATGTCACCGAGGCAATTCGAAAACAAGCAAAAGAGATCGGACTTAATGTGACTGCAGGGGAGTTAGTGGGACTAGTTCCGCTGGAAGCAATGTTATTATCGGGAAAATTCTATTCAAGAATTGAAGGACAAAAAGATGAGAAGTCTCTGGTAGATAGCGCAACTGAAGGATTGATGCTTGATAGGTTAGAAGATTTTGATCCTAACTCATGCATTATTGAATGGGCCATTTCAAAGAAGGTGGTAAATTGAATAGCGGATATGAAGAGGTCCTCAAATCGATCGGATCTTCTGACCCAACTCCTGGGGGCGGATCAGTAGCTGCATTGTCATTGGCTCATGCTCATTCTCTTGCACTAATGGTGGCTCGACTAACAGTGGGAAAAGAGAAGTGGTCAGATGGCCATGAGGATGCTGAACAAGTTATCTTAGATTCAACTGATGGGGTAAATAATGCGATACGGCTAGCACAGTTGGACGCTGAAGCATTTGACTCAGTTATGTCGGCATATAGGATGGCTAAAGACTCAATAAATGAGAAAAAATACAGATCTTCAGCAATTAGAGAAGCTACGATAGGTGCAGCAAAGGCACCCTTAGATACAGCATTTAGTGCCCTTAGTCTTCTTTCCAGTCTTGAGAGATTGTGCGTCTCTTGTAATTCTAATGCTTTGACGGATGTTGCGTCAGCTGCTGAGTTGTGTCTTTCATCGGTTAAAATAGCATCATTCAATGTTAAAATTAATTTAGACTTCGTTGAAGGTGAAGATGCTGAAAATATTAGTTCCCAACTTAATCAAGTAATTTTGGATTCAAAAAACACTTCAAGAAATATAAGTCTTAAGATAAATGAGAGGCTGAATTGGAAATGAGACAATCAATGAACTCCTCCTATGGGATACCCAGTTCCCTCCCACCTGCTCGAGAAATTGACCATTCAGTACCTCACGCACCAATAAGGCCAATGATTTTGAATGAAAATGAACGTAGAATGGCAATTGCCAACTCTCTCAGATATTTTCCTAAAAAATGGCATTCTATCTTAGGTCCTGAATTCCTAGACGAACTAGATACATTCGGCCATATTTACATGTATAGATTCAGACCAATTCATACGATAAATGCCTTGCCATTATCCGAATATGAATGCAATAGTGCGAAAGCCGCATCGATTATGCTAATGATCCAAAATAATCTAGATCCTAATGTAGCTCAGTACCCTCATGAGTTGATTACATACGGAGGAAACGGAGCCGTCTTCCAAAACTGGGCTCAATATCTTGTAACGATGGATTATCTTAGTAGGATGAATGAAAATCAGACATTGGTGATATATTCCGGACACCCTCTTGGTTTATTCCCGTCTAACGAAGATTCCCCTATGGCCGTAGTAACAAATGGAATGGTCATTCCTAATTACTCTACTCAAAATGACTACGAACGGATGAATGCTATGGGAGTATCACAATTCGGACAAATGACGGCTGGATCTTACATGTACATAGGCCCTCAAGGAATTGTTCACGGTACTGCAATCACAATCCTTAATGCAGCACGAAAATATCTTGGTAGGACTTCCGAACAAGGATTATCCGGTGTCCTCTACGTTACTTCGGGCTTGGGGGGAATGTCCGGAGCACAACCCAAAGCAGCGGTAATTGCAGGGGCAGTTTGTATTGTTGCCGAGATTGATCCAGAACCAGCTCTCAAAAGACATTCTCAGGGATGGCTAGATGAATTGTATGAAGATTTAGAAGAATTATCTGATCGTACTGAGATCGCTGTATCTAATGGTGAGGCAGTTTCACTGGGATACTTAGGTAATATTGTTGACTTACTTGAGTTCCTAGTAGATAGGGGCATTACTCCTCACTTGGCAAGTGATCAGACTAGTCTGCATAATCCTTGGCTGGGAGGATATATCCCTGTAGGTAATACTCTCGAAGAGGGCATTTCACTTATCCGTGAAAATCCAGAAGAGTTCAGAAAATCTGTTCAGAGGTCACTAGTAAGGCATGTTTCCGCAATAAACAAGCTTACTGAGAGGGGAACAAAATTTTGGGACTATGGTAATGCTTTCCTTCTTGAATCGAGTAGAGCAGGAGCAGAAATTGTATCAGAGGATGGCTCATTTACTTACCCGTCTTATGTGGAGGACATAATGGGGCCGATGTGTTTCGATTTCGGATTTGGGCCCTTTCGTTGGGTATGCACCTCCGGTAAAATTGAAGATCTACGAACTACTGATAAAATCGCAATGGAAGTACTAGAGAAACTAAGTTCTTCATGCCCGGATGAGGTCAAAACCCAATACTTGGATAATATTAAATGGATTTCTGAAGCTGAAAATCATGAATTAGTTGTGGGTAGTAAAGCGAGAATCCTGTATGCAGATGAGTCGGGAAGGAAATCCATCGCCACTGAATTCAATAATGCGATTTCTAGTGGTCTGATAAGCTCGGCCATAGTTCTTGGACGCGATCATCATGATGTTGGCGGCACTGACAGTCCTTTCAGAGAGACAGCAAATATTTACGATGGCTCTATGTTTACTGCAGATATGTCTGTACACAATTTCGTTGGCGATTCATTCAGGGGTGCAACATGGGTAAGTCTTCACAATGGCGGAGGAGTTGGTTGGGGGGAAGTTGTAAATGGAGGGTTTGGGCTAGTTATTGATGGCTCTAAACAATCGCAGAAAAACATTGATTCAATGATCTCATGGGACGTGAACAATGGGATAGCTCGCAGGTCTTGGGCTAGAAATATCGGTGCAATCTCGACAATTACTCGAGCTATGGATTCCGATAAGAGCCTAGAAGTAACACTACCCAATTTAGTAGATAATGATATTCTAGATGGGATTCTCAAATCCTCTCGATGACTCTATTTGGTTGACTTAACTCGGAATACTATGTCGGAGATTTCAATTGATGGCGAGACGCTTACTCTCGAACAAGCCTCTTCAATTGCTAAAGGCCTCTGCAAGGCAAAACTATCGACTTCTTCACGAGAAAAAATGCTAATCTCGAGAGAAGCTATTGAAAACGTAATACGTTCTGATCAAGTAGTATATGGTGTCAACACAGGTTTCGGCTCACTATCTTCAGTCGTTATAGAAAAAGATGAACTAGAGACCCTTCAAATAAATCTGATCAGAAGTCATGCTTGTGGAATCGGAGAAATCATGGATTATGAGACAGTTCTATTGATGATGGTAATTAGAGCAAATTCTCTTGCCAAGGGAATCTCCGGGGCAAGACCTGAATTGGTTGATCTGATTCTTTCTATGGTAAATTGCAGAATAGCACCCATAGTACCTAGAATCGGATCTTTAGGGGCTTCTGGAGATTTGGCTCCTCTTTCCCATATGGCCATGGGATTAATTGGTGAGGGGGAATGTGCTATATTCTTCGAAGATGATTGGTCGGTAGTGGATAGTCAGACTGCACTTTCCGATGCAGGGCTTAAGCCTGTAAAGCTACAAGCGAAGGAGGGACTTTCACTGATTAACGGAACAAGCCAGATGTGTGCTTATCTCACTGAAACGATTCTTAATATGGAAACTCTTTGCTTTGTTGCAGATGCATCAGTAGCATGCTCACTTGAAGCAATAAGGGGATCTCACAAGCCCTTCGATAAGAGGATTCATCAGTCCAGACCTCAGATAGGTCAATCTATATCGGCTTCTAGAATTTCAGAGCTTCTTGTAGATTCAAATATCATGCTATCTCATATTGATTGTGATCGAGTTCAAGACGCTTACTCATTCAGATGTTCCCCCCAGGTCCATGGTCCAGTAGTCGAGCTTATTCGGGACACTCGAAGGATTCTAGAGATTGAAATCAACAGTGCTACCGATAATCCATTAGTATTCATTGAAGGAGATAGGACCGAAATCATAAGTGGAGGAAATTTCCACGGTCAAAATCTTTCACTTGCAAGTGACTTTATTGCCATAGCTTGCCATGAGCTCGCAAGTATTTCCGAGAGGCGAATCGATCAGATCTTGGATCCAAAGTGGAGCGATCAGAAACCCTTCCTTTCAAACAATGAGGGACTTGAGAGCGGACTCATGATTGTTCAGTATGTTGCAGCAGCAGTAATTGCCGAACTACACCTTCTTGCTAATCCAGTATCCACTAGTAACGTTCCAGTAAGTATGGGTAAAGAGGATCATGTATCAATGGGAGCTACTGGTGCCTACAGGGCACTCAAGTGCACGCTCTTACTTTCTCAGGTATTAGCAAACGAATTGATATGCTCTTCCGAAGCACTGCGGAGAATCGATGAAGAACCCGGTTTTGGCGTAAAAAAGATATCAGGATGGGTTAGAGAAAAAATTTCAATGTTAGACGGCGATAGGTCAATGACGAAAGATTGTGAGCTTCTTTCTGCCGCCATACTAGATGGTACTCTAATCAAAATTTTCGGGTGATTTTATTCAGAGAAAGTTACATATGGATTTTCATCCAGGAACAAACCCTGAACCCTTTGAGACAAGAATATTGGAGAAAAATGACAGTTTCCTTTTTTTGGAAGAGACATATTGTTATCCAAGAGGTGGAGGGCAACCTGGAGATCGCGGCTTGATTACATCTACCGATGGGAAGTCCTCAAATCTGCTAGAAGTTTTGCCAGGAGAAAAAATTAAACATCCAGTAGATGATATAGATATTTTTTCTGAAGGTGAAAAAATAACATGTGAAATTGATACCCCTCTAAGAAATGCTCATACAATGATGCATTCAGCTCAGCATATTTTCTCAGCTCTAGCTGAAGATATATGGGGGGCTGAGACAGTTGGCAATCAAATCGGATCAGAGTATTCACGTGTCGATCTACTTTTTGAAAACAAAGAAGTATTCGATCCCGATGTACTAGTTCATGAAGTAAACTCAATACTTTCTTCTGGAATTCCAGTAAATGTACATAATTGGAACAGGGTGAAAATTATGTCTCACGAACAAATGAGGCATACCAAATTTATGCATAGAATTCCAGAATCAATAACTCATCTGAGGGTCGTGGAAATAGAGGGCATAGATCTCTGTCCATGTGCCGGGACACATGTATCCAATACTTCTCAAATTCCTAGGGTCAAGTTCCTTGGAAAGAAGAACAAGGGAAAAGGTAGGCTAAGAATTTCATATGATTTTGAGTAATGTAATAAATAGTATGGAATCTATTGGTGGGCTCGGCAGGAATTGAACCTGCGATCTTCGCCATGTCAAGGCGACGTCATAACCCCTAGACCACGAGCCCGGCATTCGTTCGTGTCGATGCACACTCAAGAAACATTCTGATTATGAGATAATTTTCGAAATGCGTCCTGAGCATGAATCCTTGGAACATGATCCTGCAACTCGAGTTCTTCCATTAGACATTGTGATTTTTTCATGATCTCCAATCTTCACATATTCTTTACATTTCATACATAGGCCCCATATCATCTCGACCATTTTACCACCACTCAAATTCGGATATATATTTCACGAAGTAGGGGGGTTTGATTTATTTTTTGCTATTTTTTTAATAAACGCCACACTGAAAGACATTATCCATATCATCTTAGTAAATTTATTCTGATAACATAGATTATCAGTCAAGCATATTACGTTTTTATTTCTATAATTACTATTTCCTTTCAAATTAAAAGTGATTTCTTGAAAATATAATTAATATTGTATCATAACAATAAAAAATTTAAATAGATTCAATAAACATTGTTGAGATTAACAATATTTCCATTCTTGAAAGTCATTCTCGCTGGAGAAATACCAGGAGTCTGACACCATGAGTCACACTTTGATGACCATAGAACATTTAGATCAGCCTTAGCACCTTCACAAATAACGCCAACCGTTTCTTCACAATTCATTGAAGAAGCAGGGTTCCTGGTAGCAGCAATTAGACTAATTAGGGGATCAATTCCCATTCTGTAAGATAGAATACTTCCAATAAATGGTAGCGAAATCATTGGACAGTTTGGATTAAAGTCAGTCGCAATAGCGAAAGGCCAGTCCTCTTTCACACATTGCTTAATCGGCAAGTCAAGTTTTTTTCCGAGCACATAAGGCGTCCCTGGGAGGAATGTCTGCAATGTGCCAGATTCGGCCGCGCTTATCCTTGAGTCTTCATTAGAGCATGCAACATGATCACCACTGGCAGAACCTAGTTCTGCAGCCAAGGCTAACCCCCCACTATCTACAAACTCATCCACATGCAATCTTGAACCCAAATCATAAGATTTGGCAGCTTTAACAACTTCTTCAGTTTCTTCGTTCGAAAACCAGCCATCTTCGCAGAATACATCTACCCATTTTGCTAATGATAGCTCAGAAATTACAGGTAACTGCTCATAAATGAGATTTTCCACATACTCCTTCCTACTAAATTCAGGGGGGTAGTCATGGGCCCCCAACCAAGTCGGATGTATGTCACAATCGGTATTTCTGTCAATTACCGAAATAGCCTCAAGAATTTTGACCTCCGAATTAAGGTCTAGACCATAACCACTCTTTGCCTCCATAGTGGTAGTGCCATTTTTCAGAGCAGAATTGACTCTTCTAATTCCCTTTTCAACCAACTCATTTTGAGGACTACTTCTTGTTTCATGGACAGTCTTCATAATCCCACCCCCCGAATTAGCAATATCCTTGTAGGATTTACCAGAAACTCTCATCGAAAGCTCATTCGTCCTATCACCCGACCAAATTAGATGAGTGTGACAGTCAACGAATCCCGGAACAACCGCCATTCCTCCCAAATCAATGATTTTCGTATCAGAATTTTCTGATTTCGCTGGATACCATGGGGCGAATTCTGTCAACAAATCTTCCATTGGACCAATTTTTGATATTGTTGAGTCCTCAATCATTATGCTCATTCCTGGCTGATGAACTAGATTCTCTCTTTCGTGAAGATAATCGCCTGAAATAGGAAACTCATTATTTTGATTTGACAGATGTGCAACCTCCCCACAATTGTACAATAGCGTCCTCATGACTGTCGAATATTGGGATACTTGAAAGAACCAACGCTTATCCGGGTTCATGGAGGGTCTGATTTTAGGTATTGAAAGCACTGCCCATACTTTCTCCTTCGGGCTAGTAACTACAGAGGGAGAACTCCTACCTTCATACTCTTCTCTATTTAGGCCTGAAAAGGGAGGAATTCATCCACGCGAGGCTGCAGATCATCATTCTGAAAGTACCCGTGATCTTCTTGCAAAACTCAGCAACAAATCAAGATTCGATTGGAACTCTATAGTTGCCATTGCATTCAGCCAAGGTCCCGGATTAGGTCCATGTCTACGTGTCGGAGCGTCTGTAGCTAGGACTCTTTCAACTATGCTCGAAGTTCCATTACTTGGGGTTAACCATTGCGTAGCTCATATTGAAGTCGGAAGAAATCAGACAGGCTGCCATGATCCAGTTCTTCTATACGTTAGCGGTGGAAATACCCAAGTTATTGCCAGAGCAGATGGGAGATACAGAGTAATGGGTGAAACATTGGATATTGGAATAGGAAACATGCTAGACAAATTCGCTAGAATCAATGGTATCCCATTTCCAGGCGGTCCCAGAATAGAAGAGCTATCTTCAGCTTCTGAAGAAACCGGAAAAGGCAATCTGGATGATGTCAGTTTACCATATGGTGTTCATGGTATGGATCTTGCATTTTCAGGAATGCTTACTGCAGCTATACAGAGAATAGAGGAAGGCGAATCTCTTGAGAGAGTTTGCTGGTCATTACAAGAGCACTCTTTTGCTACTTGTGTAGAAGTAGCAGAAAGAGCACTGGCCCATACCGGAAAGAAAGAATTGTTACTTGGTGGGGGAGTTGCTTGTAACGAAAGACTACGAGAAATGTGCACTATAATGTGTGATGAGAGGGGGGCATCCTGCCATTGGCCAGAGAAGCAATACTGCATTGATAATGGTACTATGATTGCCGAATTAGGTAGAAGAATGCTCGAGGTAAATATAACAACTCAATTGAGTCAAAGTGCGATTCAGCCTATGCTTAGAACTGATAATACAACGGTTATCTGGGACTAAAATATCGCCAAATCTTATGAGAGCCCCATAGGTCGGTAGATTGAGGCTTGATTAGACAGTGCAGAGACGTAGAAGGAAGAAAGCATCTCCAAAGAACGTTTTTGGGACAACCTCCCAATCAACTCAGTCATCGAAAAAAGCTACTCCGAAGTCTACTCCTTCAAGTAAAAATCGAAGACAGATTGCCCCACCACCTTCTGTGCCCGGTTCAAGAACTAGAGAAACCACTAATCAATCGGAAAAACCTTTCAAAAAGAAAACCAACACTATAGAAAAAAAGCTAGTTCAGGCTGTATCAGGTATCGTTCCAGAACAAATTAAATCAGAAGATTTAGATGAAATCAATCACGAGGAAACTCAATCCAAAGAGGAAATAGTTTCTGAAGCTACTGAAATTGTTCAAAATCAAATTCTCGGAAAAACAAGTAGGAAAGATATGGGCCTAACTAAAGGACAGAAAACAAAGGAAGAGAAATTAAAATCTTCTATTCAAAAAGATGCCTCCGGAACAAGTCTGAAAGCGAGACAAATTATTCAAGATAGTATGCTCAAGGCTTCTAAGGCATTAAAAGAACAAAAATCAGTAAACAAAAAGAAATTAGAATCTCCAAAACCCAATTCTCCAGTACCAGCAAAAAAACCCCAGAAAAAATTTCGTAATAGGAATTCATCTTATCAGCCGGCCAATAGAGAAAAAAGACTTGATAGAAGTAGACATATGGAATATAAATACGAAATGCGGACCCTTCTCTCTGAAATTAAAGTCGATGAAGAATTCAGATCTAATCTTTTAGCAACCATTTGGGCTAGGGGTGAAAGACAGACCATCATCGAAGCTAAGGAATTCATAAAAGAGAAGCTCTCTGAAGGTATTCTCGATAAAGAACAATTAATATCTTTGGAGAAGGTTGTGGATAGATATACAATCAGAAGATGAACTCTGAGAATGGTTCTTGTCTTGATGCCTTCTGGGTTAACCATGGAAGATCATTCTGGAGTGCCCCCATATCGGAGGGGTATTCATCCTGGCATGTATAGGGACCGTCTTTGGACCATGAGGCAATATGCCGGCTTCTCTACACCCAAGAAGACAAATGAAAGATTCCTGAAGCTACTTTCTAGCGGCCAGACAGGTGTTTCTGTAGCGTTCGATCTTCCCACACAATTGGGTCTTGATTCAGATGATGAGTTATCGGATGGCGAAGTTGGAAAAGTAGGAGTTTCAATAGACTCAATACATGATATGAGGAAACTTTTCGACGGAATCGATATGGCATCAATATCCACATCGATGACTATTAACGCTCCAGCCACCACACTCCTAGCACTATATGTGGCAGTAGCCGATGAGAAAGGAATCCCAAGAGAAAACCTCTCAGGAACTGTACAGAATGACATTTTGAAAGAATATATTTCTAGGGGACTTTACATTTTCCCCCCCGAGCACTCAATTCGTTTAACAACCGACTTAATGTACTGGTGCAAAACTAATACTCCCCGATGGAATACAATTTCAGTAAGTGGGTACCATATGAGGGAGGCGGGATGCACTGCATCACAAGAAATTGCACTAACGCTATCAAACGCATTGTTCTATGCTAGGAAGGCAATAGAATGTGGAATGGAAATTGATGAGTTCGCTCCTAGGATGTCATTCTTTTTTGCTTGCCATAACAATTTCATAGAGGAGATAGCAAAATTCAGAGCAGCGAGACAATTATGGAATACACTTGTTGAGGAGGAGTTTGATCCAAAAAATACTAAGTCATCTCAACTACGATTTCATACGCAAACTTCTGGTGTTACTTTAACGGCTCAACAGCCCTTGAATAACTCAATCAGAGTTGCCTTTCAGGCTCTTGCTGCAGTATTTGGCGGCACCCAGTCATTACATACCAACAGTTACGACGAAGCTCTAGGTTTACCTACTGAAGACTCAGCAAAATTAGCATTAAGAACACAGCAGATCATAGCCGAAGAGTCGGGGATAACGTCATTTGTTGACCCTCTAGGCGGTTCAGAAGATTTAGAGAAAACTACGGACGTATTAATTGATAGTGCGAGAAAAACAATCGAGAAAATTGACTCATTAGGAGGTGCAATGGAGTGTGTAAAGTCTGGATATCAACAGAAAATTATCCATGAAAGTGCTTGGAAACTCCTCCAAAGAATCGAGAAAAAAGAAGATCTAGTTGTTGGCGTCAATTCTCACAAGGAAGAAAACTTACCTGATTTTGAAGGTATGGTAATTGACTCGACAGATTCGATTTCCAAGAAAAGTGAGTTATCAAACATTAGGGATTCTCGAAACAACGACTCGGTCAAAAAGGCACTTTCAGAACTTCGTGAAAGATGCAGAGATGGATCAAACGTTATGGATTCAATCATCTCAGCAGTTAAACTGGAGGCTACAATAGGGGAGATTAATAGCGTCTTTAGAGAAGAGTTTGGGACATGGGTCTCACCGAGTGGTGTTTGAATGAATGATGGGTCCGTTAATCATATTGGAATTGCTACACATTCACTTGATGAATCAGAGACAATTTGGAAGACTCTTGGTTTCACCCCTATGAAAGACGAGACAGTTGCAGAACAAGGTGTTAAAATACGATACATGAAAGGTATTGGAGATACTAAGATAGAGCTTCTTGAGCCACTTTCCGACGATTCTCCGATAGGCAAATTCCTATCCAAAAAAGGTCCGGGTATTCAACAGATTGCAGTTAATATTAGCAATTTAGATTCTAAAATTTTAGAACTAAAATCTATTGGTATTCGTATGATAAATGATGAGCCTGTAGAAGGCTCTTCCGGGAATAGAATTGCTTTTATTCACCCATCATCTTGTGGGGGCACGCTTATCGAATTAGTCGAGTCTTCGGTGTGAGAATTATCAAAAAGGATATCTGTTTGGAGTAATCATGATTAGTTCACTCAGTAGATTCGAAAGTCTATCTAGCTCCAGTATTTCAGTATTGAATATAGAGGTGAATTTCCTAAGAGATGTGCTTGAAGTTCTTAGGGCAACTGAGGAAATCACAAATGACGCCTTTTTAGAAGCAGGATCTATTCAGGGGGGCCTTTCACTGATAATCAATCTACTTAAACAGGGAATTCCTGATGAGGAGGCAAATATACAACTTTCCAATCTCAAAAAGAGAGCTTCGTCTCTATGTGCATCCTATCCAGGATTGGATGATAGCATAGAAAATAGTCGAAATAATACCTGAATAATACTTGAGTAATATTTATTCGTACTATTAGTGACGGTTAGTCATGCCAAAGGTTAGCCTGGACATGCCCTTGGAGATTCTTGAAGACTTGAAACTTCATGTTGGCGATGAAAGAAAATTCGTTAGTGTGGCCGATGCGATTAGGACTGCTTGCAGGAAGATGCTCGATCAGCTAGATGAAATCGACGCTAGGCACGGTAGGGGGATTTAGTGAATGGCCGATAAGGAGGAAGCAACTAGGGCTGTTGAGACCTTGCTCAGGTACATCGAGTCCCAAGATTCCGATTTCAGAGAGGGACTTGTCAATACTCCAAAGAGAGTCATCGAATCATTTGATGAAATTTTTTGCGGTTATGATATGGATGCTAAATCGATCCTAGACTCCACATTCAATGCAGAGGGATTTGATGGAATTGTACTCCTTAGGGATATGGAGTTTCATAGTACGTGTGAGCATCATCTTCAACCATTCTCTGGAAGGGGGCATATAGCTTACATTCCAGTGAATAGAATTGTTGGAATCAGTAAACTAGCGAGGCTACTTGATATGCATTCTAAGCGGCTACAGAATCAGGAGAGGATTACCCAATCTGTAGCGAACGATATTGTTGAGAATCTGCAACCCCTAGGATGCGCAGTAATTCTTGAAGCCCAACATGGTTGCATGAAGTGTAGGGGCGTTAAGAAGCAGAATGCAATAATGTCAACCAGTGCAATGCGGGGAGTATTCTTTGATAAGGCAGAAGCAAGATATGAGGTGCTACACCTGATTAGAACTCCCCCCATCCAGGGGTGATTAATTGCAAACATATCCCATAGTGGAGATTTTCCACTCGATTCAAGGGGAAGGTTTCCATAGTGGAACTCCTCATGTATTTGTTAGGTTTGGGAACTGTAACTTAAGATGCGATTGGTGCGATACTGATTTTTTAACATTCGATGAGCAGAGTATCGACTCAATCGTTGATCAGGTCATCTCCTATGATTGTGATCGGGTAATATTCACTGGTGGAGAGCCTGCCATGCAGGACCTTTCACCTATTGGCAAAAGATTGAAGCATCACGGAATTTCACTTTCTATTGAGACCAATGGAACCATGCCTATCGATCCTGTTATTGATTGGATATGTGTAAGTCCTAAAGATCAGTTATATCCTAATGTTTCTATTAAGCAACGATTAGGAGACGAGCTTAAGGTAGTTTATTGTGGACAGGATATGTCTATGTACGATGATCTTAAAGAAGGCTTCACTCATCACTTTATCCAACCATGCTACATAGATAGTGACACTGTTGAGCAGAACGGTAAGAGTTTCCAAATTGTCGAGAAAATTGTAAAGGAAAGTCCTGGTTGGCGTTTGAGTTTACAGATGCATAAATGGATGGGGATATTATGATCAGGTCTGTAATGTCCCTATCTGGAGGTATGGATAGCACCTGTCTTCTTCTAAGGCTACTTACCGAAGAAAGCAAGATCACTTGTCTTTCATTCGATTACGGCCAGAAACACTCAATTGAGTTAGTTCGTGCAAAAGATAACCTCCTCTATCTTTCAGAAATGGGCTATTCCATAGATCACTCTGTTATAAATCTCGAATCTGCGATGTCAACATTATTTTCCGCTCTGACTGACGAAAATATCGATATTCCTGAGGGTCACTACGAATCCGAACAGATGAAACAAACTGTAGTTCCAAATAGGAACTCTATATTTTCATCAATCCTATACGCGCATGCACTTAGCATATCTATTTCAGAGAATTGTAACGTTAGAATTTCTCTCGGAGTACATAGTGGTGATCATGAGATTTATCCCGATTGCAGACCGGAGTTTTATGACTCCCTTCAAAGATCGTTCTCTTTAGGTAACTGGGGGAGTGAGAGAATATCCTTCCATCTCCCATACATTTTAGGTGATAAGGCTGCTATTCTTCAGGATGCATTAATTTCTTGTAATAAACTGGGTTTGGATTTCGATACTGTCCTTGAGAACACCAATACTTCTTACAATCCCGATGATAAGGGAAGAAGCTCTGGAAAATCAGGTGCGGATGTGGAAAGGATACTTGCTTTCCATAAGATTGGTAGGAAGGATACAGTAGAGTATGTTGAAGACTGGGAAACAATTCTAGAGTATGCATTATCACAGACTCGTGGAGGGGATGTAATTGAGTGAAAAGTTGCCCGAATTTAATCCCAAAAGAGATGCCGAATGGAGGGATAGGCTCTCAAAGCTACAGTATCATGTTACGAGACAAGCCGGTACAGAACCACCCAACACAGGTATCTATTACAAGGAGGATAGGAAAGGAAATTATCTGTGCATTTGCTGTGGTCACCTATTATTTACTTCAGAAATGAAGTACCATTCAAGGTGTGGTTGGCCAGCATTTCACTCAGAGGACGAGAAAGCAGGTATTAGGAGGTTGGAGGATAGGACATACGGTATGCTGAGAGTCGAAGTTAGATGCGGATCATGTGATGCCCACCTCGGACATGTCTTCGAAGACGGACCGTTGGAGTTTGGTGGTGAAAGGTATTGCATTAATTCAGCCAGTATAGATTTCGAAAAGGGTGATTAGGTGGCGTCTAGGATTAGAAGATGGGTAGAGACCGATACAGGTCACAGGGTTCCTAACCACAAGAGCAAGTGTAAACATATGCATGGCCATAGATATAGATGGGAAGTGGAGCTACAGGGAGATGTTGTCACAGAGGTTGGAGTATCCGAGGAGGGCATGCTGATAGATTTCTCCGATGTCTCCAAAATTCTTAATGAATTCATTCATGATGTTGTTGATCACGCCTTCATAGTCTTCGAAAATGATGACGATGCCCGTCAAGCTCTCGCACTTTTGGGTAATCAGCACAGAACTTTAGTCGTACCATTCGTCCCCACTGCTGAGAATCTAGCCAAGTGGGCATTCGAGCAGGTAGAGCCCCATATTAGATCTAAATATGGAAATTCACTGAGAGTTAGAGCATTTCACGTTAGGGAGACTCCCAAGTCTTGGGCCTCATGGATCGCTCTCGAATGAATTGGCAGCCTCTGTGAGTACTCCGATAATCCTATGGATCTCATCATTTTTTGGCAGACCCCTAATAATCACTCTTAGCAGTGTTTCTTCTATTCCTTTTCTCTTATGCTCCTTTGTAGGCATGGATTTAACCATCCTACCTACTTCCAATCTTAGCTTTCTTCTAAGCTCAGGGTCTAGAAGTCTGCCCCCTGTTCCCGATGGTTTCGAAGTATTTGTGTTGACATACCATGAAAAACAAATGATAGAAACTGCATGACTTAGGTTTAGAATTGGATATCCTTCCCATGTCGGTATTGTTACCAGAATATCGCACATTGCCAACTGCTCGTTGAGCAGGCCCTTTCCCTCAGGACCAAATACGATAGCTATCCTACCATCAGTCCCTGAAACTCTCTCCGGTATTTCCTCAGGAAGTAGAAAATGCCTCACAGATGTCTTCTCTCCATCCTCTCTCTTGCCAGAAGTCCCTATAACTAGGGAGCAATCAGATACTGAATCCTCAATTGTTTCAAAAACAGTTGAACTGTCTAAAACTTGTTGTGCATTCTTTGCTCTTTTCCTAGTCTCTTCTGACCACTCACCATTCCTACCAACAACCCTAAGATCAGTAATGCCGAAATTAAGCATAGTTCGAGCTACTGCTCCTATATTTCCATCGTGCTCAGGGTTAACTAAGATGATAGAAATATTTTTCGAATAATTAGGCAGCGGTTCTATTCTTCTTTCACCCATAATCTTTCGACTTAGTCATAGGTGATGAGGGATGCGTTAATCCACTCTTCTTTGCTTGTATCGAGTAATGTATCCTGCAATCCAATTCCTCATTCTCTTATTGTCTACATCAGAAAATTCCGAAACAAGATGTTTGTTTGTTTCAAAATCGTCTGTGAATTGATCCGGATAAGTCTCGACGAGCCTCAGAGCCCTAGTTTTGATGAAAGATGGCCTAATATTTCCCATTTCACTCCTCCATCAATTTTACTTCAAGCGGAAAACCTTCCTCACGAGTACATACGACTTTTATTTTCCTAGGAGGGTGTTGCATACCTCTCGACCAAATTGCATGATTGACTGCCTCATCAATCCAAATCTCTTCTTCATCAGTCTTCTTCATGTGCCTTGCAACATGTTTCCTAACTTCTGCCATTGCCCTTTTGGCCCTATACGTCCTGGGCACATTCCAAGCAGCACGGAGTGGGATTATCATTTCTTTAATCTCCGCCAAATCATCACCTCTGGAGTTTAGATCTTCGCCACATATGGCGCTTCGGATGTGAATTAGTCTTCCTATTAGTCTTCATTACAACCCATACGGGTACCCTTTTGTTTTGCTTAGTCACCTTATTCAAACGCTTCTTCTTTGCAAAGGGTTTGTTTCTTGCCATAAAATCACCTCAATATCTACTGAGTCCCGGAAAACGACTTTCTGCCTCTTCCCTAACTGAATGTGCAACTTCGTCCAACAACCCCTGTCCCTTAGAAGTAACAATTTTTCCTTTGTTAACAGTTCCCGAGGCATTCATTGAATCTTCAAGTAAACCTGATAGTGAAAGTTGTTGCATAATCTTCCGAGAAATATTTCTGGAGCCTGCTACAGCTTTGCTTTTTTTGACACCTCTATCTTTAGACCCGCCAAATTCTTGCGATATTCTATTGGCCCCGATTGGACCTTTGAGAGCAACCTTTCTGAGTATTGATGCAGCCCTAGTATGCCACCAATCCTCCTGTACCGGCGGTCTTTCTCTGTGTGTCCCAGTCTTTACGTGGTGTGCCCATTCGGGAGCTTTAATCAAATCATAGGAATGCAATTTTTCACTTAGACCGGGAATTAACATGTCTGCTGGAACGTCATAGTACGTCGTCATAGCTTCACCGTGCGTGCCGGCCGTCCAACAGAGCGTATTTAACCGTGATGTCACGGTTTTAGTTTTAGATGTAAAGGAAATATTCTACTGACAAGCATTCAAAAATGATTCCATCTTGGAAATAATGTGAAAAAATCTCTCTCTAAGAATCCGAACATGCTACGAACCATGGTCGGTACAGGGATGACTCTGATCATATTGCTTTCATTTGCTGTGTATTCTAACACTGTAGACTCCGAGTACTACGAATATACAACAACAAATGAGTCCCAATCGATGGATTTTAAAGAGGAAAATGAAGGATTTGCAGAATGGTTTTTCAGTACAAATGATGCAATAACTTGGGTAAATTTCAGTGTTCAAAATGCCCCACCTGGATCTATTCTGACAGTAGTTTCTGAGGGTACAAACTGGTCACATTCGCCGAGTCTGGGAGATAGTAATCAGAAATACGTCTGTAATGAGCCAGATAGTGATTATTCCTCGATAATAGAGACATGTGAATACAGTCGCACCCATTCTATGAGTCTCGAGAATGGTAGTGGGATCCTACGTGGCCGAGTATCCCTCGACCTCCCGATCAAGGGCAAGGGTTACTTAGAGGCGAGTAGTGAAGAAAATGCTCAGAATGATGCTGCTGAACTAATAGATAGGGCAAAAATGACAATTACATGGAAAATTTCAATTCATGAAAATGATGAGATTATCTCTAATGATGGAATTTTTATCGAATCCGAGTTCTCTAGTCACGAGTTAGTAGAATTGAAGCAATTCCAGTTAGACCCATTCCAGGAAACCGTATACAGTTTTTCCGCATTAGTAGGTTGTTTTTTCTTAGTCTTGGTCATCCCCCTAATGATTTACTTCTCAGCGAGATATAGGGAAAATAGAAATGAGAATTTACGTACATCTGCTGAGGATGAATAACCTACTCTATCGGTTGTATATTCCAATTTGTCTCATCCCCCAATTTAACAATTCTAACCAATCCCATTTCTACAAAATTTCTTATTGATTTAATTACTCTTTCATTAGCAGGAACAATTCTCTCAGTGTATGTTTTTTCCATTTCAAAAATGATTTCAAACAATGTCTTAGTTCCATCCATCAGTAACCACAACGAAGAGTTCATCTCGTCTAACTCTCTTTTTACTTGCTTAGGTGCATTGAACATTTTTGCTATTTTTTCCTCCATACGTGAAAGCTTCTTTTTTTGAAAAATAATCACATTTCCTTTTGGTAAATGCCGCCATTCTACATCAACTCGTATAGGGATAATTTCATTATTCATTTCATCATACTCCAGGATAACCATATGGTAGCAGTAATTCCAAAAAATACGAAGACTCTAACTTTGAATAAATCTCTAAGAATATTCTTCGACCACCAAGCCGCTACCCCGGAAATAGACATAATTGATAGAGCAATAATGGAATCATCATTTAAGATGAGGGAACTCAAGGTCATCTCCTCAACTTAGAAGTACTATTTACTATTGATTCTGCCATCTTGCCCAATCTTTCAGTAATAGATTCATCCACTAACGTACCATCTTCATTGAATGCTTCTTTGATATGGGGTACTGCAATCTGTTCGGGTGCAACCCAACCATGAATCCATCTTGCAGCAATCCTCATATGGTTTAGTGTGTTACTACTCGATTGTCCACCAAGAGTGCTAATCAACGCGAATACTTTCCCAGAAGTATGTTTGGAATATAACCAATCCAGACTATTCTTCATTACTCCACTCATGGTTCCATGATATTCAGGACTAGAAAGGATAAATGCATCAGCCGTTGAAGCTAAATCTTGGAAATCCTTGACGTTGTCATCATCCCAAGAACCAGCAGCCCCAACTAGTGGTAGTGGCCTTTCTCCATGATCCCAAATTTCTACTCTAGAACCTAGTCTTTCACATTCAGAAAGAGCCAATTCCAACATCCTTCCATTAGCTGAATCAAGATCATACGTGCCGCAGATTCCCATAATTAGTAGTGGTTCATCCACGGCTCCAACAGGGGGTACTAGACTTAATTGTCGCCGTCAACATAACCTGCGAACTCTTATTCGTCATGTATTTTGCGATATAGGATGTGAGCCGGGAGCTTTCTGAAAAATTACTCGAGGCTTCTAAATTTGCTGATTCTGGAAGATATGAAGAATCCCTCTCTTCCTACCTGCAAGCAATTGCATTAGACGAAAATAATCCTACTTCTTGGTACTGTCTAGGCGTAATTCATCATAATTTAGGAAATATTTCCGAATCTGTTAGTTCATTTCGTAAATCAGATGACTTATTTCCCAACCATGGCGCTACTCTAGCCAATCTTGCAATATTACTTGAAAATCAAGATCTTTCAGCTGCCTCAGAATATGCATCCAAGGCCATTATCCATTTCCCAGATAATTCCAAATTGGTTGCCTTGTCCAATACTCAAACTTCCTTAGTTGAGTCACCAGCAAAACTATTCATTGAGGCAAAGCCAATTATTGATGAAACAGCAGATCAAGTAATAGAATCCATACAAGAAAGCAACTCAAATGATGGCAAATCTTCTCTAATTGCCAAAGCTGAGTCCCTTACTAAGAAGGGTGACCACTCAAAGGCCGTTTCTCTATGGAAAGGTCTACTTGAGGGTTCGCCCGACTCTCCCGAGGTGTGGCGGGGNCTTGCTACAGCACTTGACTCAGCTGGGNATTCTGATAGAGCGGATCAATGCCGGAAGAGAGCTGAAAACATCGAAAACTCTTTGGAAAATATCACAATTGAGGTTGAAGAGGAAGTGGATTCAACCGAAAAATTACTTGTAGCAGCAGAATCAATACAGCATAGCGAATCTACTATCGAGGAAGAAAGAGGCGATCTCGAGCAATCTATCAGTTGGTACAATATGGCCATTAATCTTCTAAACCAAGGAAAAAATGAAGAAGCAATTTCTACATTTGAGAAGTGTATTGGAGGATGCCCAATTAGTGAAGTTGAGATCAAAGTCAAGGCTCACAACGGTAGGGGAAATGCATTATACAATTCAGGGAGATACTCTGAGAGCGTAATGGCATATCATACTGCCATTTCGTTGGATCCTCAAAATGTAACTGGCAAGACCCTATTCAACATGGGATCATCATATGCCGCTGTAGAGATGTTTAATGATGCTATTAAATGCTTCACTCAGTCGCTTGAAAGGGGCCTAGATAAGGAACAGACAGATCTTTGTGAAAAGCAGATTAGTAGATGCAGACTACTCTCCAGGGAACAAAGCAAAAGGCAGTCCAAGCTATAATTGAGCCTCTATTGAGACACATACTGATTTACTTGTGGGGGTATTGCTGTAGTCAGCAACACTATCCAGGGGTATCAGAACATTTGACTCTGGAAAGTATGTTGCTACATTACCATCCGGAATATCATAACTAACAATTCTCCATCCTTCGGAACTGATTGAATTCCCTTTGAAATTAGAAGTAATTGTGACTAATTGCATTTGCGAAAACCCCCTCTTTTGAATATCATTTTCTGACATTAATACAATCCTCCTTCCTCCTTGAATTCCCCTATATCTATCACTTGTCCCATAAATTGTCGTATTATACTGGTCATGTGATCGAATAGTCATCATCACATACTCATTAGGTGAAGTAGAAATTGCCTCCATCTTATGAGAAATGAAATTTGCTTTACCTGATGCAGTCTCAAATTTTCGGTCGTCTCTAGGGGGGTTCGGTAAATAGAACCCACCATCTACTCTGCATCGCTTATTATATCTTNCAAAACCCGGAACCACTGACTCAATTTTCTGCCTAATATTATCATAGTGTTTGATAAATGAATCCCATTGTACCTTATTTGAGTTTTCAAAATTTTCAATCGATTTTGCAATTCCCACTATTATTGCAACTTCAGATTTCAATTCTGGACTAGCGGGTCTAGATCCACCAATTGACTTGTGAACAATACCCATTGAGTTCTCCACTGTAACAAATTGCTCTTTTCCCCCAGTAATGTCCTTCTCCGTTCTCCCGAGACATGGTAAAATTACTCCAACCTTCCCCGGAATCAGATGCGATCTGTTTGGCTTAGTCGAGATATGAACTGTTAAATCACAGTTTCTTAGAGCATTTGCGGTAGCATTTGTATCCGACATCGCAGAAAGGAAATTCCCCCCCATAGAAAGGAAAACTGAGGATTTACCGACATTCATCATTTTCACAGACTCTACAGAGTCAAAACCTAAATTTTCAATGGGTTTAATCCGAAACACTTCATATAATGATTTTTGAAAAGCCTCTGAAGGATTATGATTTATTCCAACCGTCCTATCACCTTGTACATTCGAATGTCCCCTGACAGGACAAAGACCCGCACCCTTCCTTCCTATATTCCCATCTAGAAGTAGTAAATTGGTTATCTCTTGAATTGTAGCTACTGAATTTTTATGCTGAGTCAGGCCCATAGCCCAACAACAAATAATGGATTCAGCCTTGCAAATTATCCTACCGAGTCTGATAATTTCACCTTTAGATACCCCACTGAGTTCAGCAATATCTTTCCAGTCAGTATTCTCAACCAATTCTTTGTATGATTCAAAGCCAGAAGTATATCTCTCAATGAATTCAGAAGCTCCACTCATTTCTTTAATCAAAACTTTTGCAAAACCTCTAAACAAAGCTTGATCGCCATTTATGTTAACCCTAACATGTTCGTCGGCGATGTTTGTCCCAGTTCCTAGAATTTCCAATAGATTTTGTGGATGTTTGAAGTTAACCATGCCCTTCTCTATTAGTGGATTTATACTGATTATTGATGCTCCAGATTTTTTAGCATCTCTCAATGCAGTCAGCATTCTTGGATGATTTGTACCAGGATTTTGTCCTACCACAATAATTAGATCAGAGTGATTGAAGTCATCAAGCTTCACGGTTCCTTTACCAATGCCTATGGATTGATTTAGTGCCACTCCTGATGACTCATGACACATATTGGAACAATCAGGTAGATTGTTTGTCCCAATACTTCTTGCTAATAATTGCCAAAGGAAAGCAGCCTCATTACTTGTTCTACCCGAGGTGTAGAATATCGACTCATGAGGCCTATGAAGGGATGAGAGCTCATCTCCAATCAATCGAAATACTTCACTCCAAGTTATTTCTTCATATTTTTCTGAACCTTCCCTAATAACCAAAGGATGAGTAATCCTTCCCCTACTGTTTAGCCATTGATCTGTTTTTTCCGAAAGTTCTGAAATTTTCCATTTTGACCAAAATTGAGGATCTGCGCGTTTATTCGTAGCTTCGTCAGCAATAGATTTGGCGCCATTTTCACAGAATTCTGCAAATGATCTTTTCGTATCTGGGTCCGGCCAAGCACATCCAGGACAGTCAAAACCTGAAAATTTGTTTACCTTTGAAAGAGTTTTGATTGTACGCAAAACCCCCATATTAGGGATACTATGTTTTGCTGTAGATATTATTGAAGGAATTCCAGCTGCAGATTTTCCTGTTTTTTTAATAATGGGAGTTTTTTTTTCGAGTGGTGAAGTCGCTCTAGCCTCGCGCCTCATGGCCTTATACAAAGTAGCTCACATTTCAATATAGTGAGAATATTGAGTATCAAATTTGATATGATATCTATGTCAGAATTTATTTTGTATCCTTCTAGAACCAGAGTAGACATTCAGTGATTCATTCTTCGCAAAACACGCCAGAGTAATCCCATATTCTCTTGCCAGATCAATGGCTAATGTACTAGGGGCACCAATCGCAATTAGCGCTGAAAAACCAGCTCTAATTGATTTCTGAACTAATTCATATGACGCTCTGCCAGAAACTATTGCGAAGTTATTTGTAACAGGTATTTTACCTTCAGCTATATGAGCCCCAACTAACTTATCCATTGCATTATGCCTCCCCACATCTTCGAAAATATGCACTAGAACGCCATTAACATCGAAACTAGCACAAGCATGAGAACCGCCGGTTTCAGAAAAGAGGATCTGCTGATCCGTCATCTTAAGTATTGAATTATTAATGACATCAATTGATATCATAAACCCTTCAGATATTTGTGGATATGCCATTTCCACGAAGCCCTCTGCAGACATCCTGCCACAAATGCCACAAGCAGATGTAACTGTACTAGTTCTGAGGTGTATTGAAGGGTCAAAGGTTGCAGATTTTGATAGCTTAACTACTACTTCTTCGGCTAAATTGATTTCTTCAACGTCATTGAATCCGTCGATTATGCCTTCTGCGTATAGAAATCCAATTATCAACTCTCTATCATTACCTATTGTTCTCATTGTGATTCCTAAATTATGAGATAGTCCATTATAATCAATAATTGAGATTTTGAGAGGGCTTTCAGATGCGACAAAATCATAATCTTTTTTCAGATCATGATTTGAATAGCGGTAAATGCCCCTCTTCTCTGACCCCTTCATACTTCTAGGGGGCCTTCATGATTGATATGTTTAATGTATATTCAAGCAACTGTTGAAATATGACCTTTCAATCACACAGTCATGAGTCTTCTAGGCGGAGAAGGATTCTCACTTCCAGTAGTCATTGAGACCGAAGTTGTTAACGTAGAATTGAACTTCACCGACTCCGCTAAGAATGCCTTGATTGCGAGTATGAATGGTGATGAGGACTCTCATGTTTTAGTTATCAGTGCCCAATCAGGAGGTTGTTCTGGTTATCTATATGAAATGAAGATCGTCGAAGACCCGCAAGATGAGGCATTTCAAAGAATCGAAGTCTCTGGTATTGGAGTTTTAGTTCATAATAAGGACAGTGAATTACTAAGTGGCATAAATATTGATTTCAAAGATACCATGATGGGTGGAGGTTTCCAGATTTCCAATCCAAACGCAGACAAATCTTGTGGTTGCGGTCAATCTTTTGGCTGAGGCCTTACTTTGGGAGTTTTGCCCAATATGGAATCGCTATTTTTCCAAAGAAAAGATTGCATTTCCCTCATTAGTGGAGCAGACAAAATAAACATTTTAGACAGATCAATATCAACCAGTTTGCAAGACTTTGATAATAATGAATTCAGAAGAGTTCTATTCTGTAACTCTTCTGGACGAATTGATGATGTTGCGTTAATGTGTTACATTGATGATAAAATTCTTATGATTTCTAGTACAGAATTTTGCTCTGAAACTAGGAATAAGTTAGTCGAAGGAATTGGATGGAATGAAGAATTTGAACTTAGAGATGCAGTTTCTGCAATTTCTCGATTCACTGTTATCTTGAGTTTGCCTAATTTTTCTTCTATTTTTGGGATTGATGAAATTAAAGAAAATATCATTAATGAATTTGGCGATATGGTAATTTTGGGAACTAGAATAGAAGGTTTGGCCGTATTAGATATTCTTTGCCAAAAAGAATCCATTTTTACGTTACTGGAATTATTTGAAAGTGCAGAGATTAAAGAGATCGATGAACAAAATTGGAATTTGTGTAGGGTAAAGCTAGGAATCATCGATATGATCGATGCTAAGGGCAATCTACCTTGGGAAGTCGGCCTAGATAAATTAATTTCTAGAGGAAAAGGATGCTATCCTGGGCAGGAGATACATGCAAGGATAGATAGTCGTGGCAAAAAGAATAAAACACTGGTTAGGATAATTAGTAGTAAGAATATAGGTGTGGGAAAATTGAGAATTACCGATTTCGGTACTATCAATATCACATCTTCATTTATTGAAAAAGAATTATGCTATTCATTGGGGATTTGCAAGGATTTGCCCCAAGGCAAAATTGAGTTATCATATGATGGCTCTTCGCTTAATATTGTTAAATTATGATTTTTTGAATACTTTCTCGAAGTCCTCATCGGCTTCTATCCACTCATTAAGCGTAGTAATTGGGACCAAACGAAGAATGCCAACATCTCTGTTGAAGAGATATAGATCGGGGTCGAAAACATCGATCATTTGCTTCTGGAACTGTCTTTTCACAGATTCCCCCCTGTTTCTAAAGAATATTACTTCAACTGTAATGCCTATTATGGTAGCAGTGTAAAGAACAACTAGGACACTGATTGAGAATGGGACCGGGTCCAAAAGCAACTCCCCTGTTCTAATTTTTGAACCATACATCAATTGTCTCGATAGTAAGAAAACAAGTCCCACCCCGACCCAGGGGCCTAGTTTTTCATCCACATATGAGTCCATTGGAATTATTCTTCTGTTTGTAGGGTCGGCAAAGGTTAGAGAACTTTCAGTTGCAGCCCTAATTACTGAAATTGCAGATACTAAAATAATGTATACCCCTGCACTTAGCAATAAAACATAGAATGAACTCGTGGGAAAGTAAGAAACTATTAGGTAAGCAAATAATCCTAAGAAAACAGTTGTTGGCATCCTATGTATAGATTCTAGAGCCTTTCCAAGTTGCTTCTTGCCATCATGCAATTTAGGAATTCCAATTATCTCCCATCGAGTATATCTCTGTATAATTTTAGCAACTGTTGCGAGGATTTTTTTATCTATTAGAATCCACTCAAGTAAACGAAGCAAGGGCATCATTGGGATGGTGATTATAGCAGCAAATACGCCAACAAATGGCCATAGAATTAAACTAGGGAATAGAAGAAAGTGTTGAATTCTGAGTCTATTTAGTAGATCAGACTCAATTCTTGATTGCCTATCAGAACTAAGGTGGGCCTTTCTAGCTTCGGCATCAAGCTCCCCCCTATATCTCGCTAGAGGCATTCCAGCATCTAGAACTCGACGGACTTTCTCCCTGTAGTGCTCATGTTCTGGCTCAATACCTACCCACCACCTCCAGGCAAACGATACAGGAAGTGCGAAAAATACAGGCGATACTAGAATTAGGATAGAGGTAATCATTGCCTCAGTATCGTCGACCATAACTTCGGGAAGCTATCAATGCCAATAATGAAACGGTTTCATTTACAGTAAAACGGTGATTACAAAGAATTTTCATAAAGGCCAGAAACTTTGCCCCAATCTACAACTTTCCACCATGAATCTACATAATCGCTACGCCCCGGTCCAAATTTCTTGTAATATGCATGTTCCCATACATCAATTCCCAAGATTGGAACTCCTTGCCCCGTCATTAATGGATTATCCTGGTTAGGAGTTGAGCAAATATCTAGCTCACCTCCCGATACGCAAAGCCAGGCCCATCCACTACCGAACCTTGTCATTGCGGCCTTCTTCAGTAGATCTTTCATTTCAGAAAAAGAGCCAAATCGATCATTAATTGCATTGGCCAACTCACCTTTCGGCTCACCTCCACCATCAGGACTCATTATTGTCCAGAATAAGGCGTGATTCCAGTAACCCCCGCCATTGTTCCTAATTGCAGGATCATCCATCCCTTCCATCATAATTTCCTCTATTGATTTCCCTTCTAACTCAGTACCCTGTATTGCTGCATTTAGGTTAGCAGTATAACCTGCATGATGCTTCGAATGGTGTAACTCCATTGTGTGAGCATCAATATGTGGTTCTAAGGCGTTATAGTCATATTCTAAATCTGGTAATTCAAATCCCATACTAATTCATTCACCAATAGGGGGTTCTCATTTTCAAACCTACGTTTNCTCGGACTCAAAATATTCATGCACATGATTGTTCTGTAGAGCACATGGGAAGAATAGTAGTGACAGATGGAATGTCGGATAATGCAATCTATATTTTAGAAAGGGCAGGCCATTCTGTTCATAAAGAGCACTTTACAGAAGAGCAGATTCTTCAAGGTGCTCTATCAGTATTCGATGCGGTCGTAATAAGAAGCGCCACAAAACTATTCAAAGGACATATCGAAGCTTCTTCAACAGCAGAAGGTGGGATTGGTTTTATCGGTAGAGCCGGAGTAGGCGTGGATAATATCGATATTCAAACTGCAACAGATCTTGGAATATATGTGTGCAATACACCTAGTGCTTCAACTAGGAGTGTAGTAGAGCTAACTATGGGGCATCTAATCGCCTCTACGAGACATATTATATTAGCAGATAGCTCTCTTAAAAGTAGAGCTTGGGAAAAAAAGAGGTTTAGAGGAACAGAGATTGGGGGGAAGAATCTCGGTATAATCGGATTCGGAAGAATCGCCAGGGGAGTTTCTGATATGGCAATTTCATTTGGAATGGAAGTTCATATCTACGATCCTTTTATCTCAGATACTCCCGATGGCATAATAGTTCACCAGAACATCGAGGATCTATTTTCTTCTTGCACACACATTTCCATTCATTGTAACCTTACGGATGAAACAAAAAATCTTGTTTCTTCGGATCTTATTTCATTAATGCCAGGAATTGGGGCCGATGGAGTAGAATGTGGCAATCATATTGTTAGCTGTGCAAGGGGGGGAATTGTAGACGAAAATGCTGCTTTATTAGCACTTGACTCTGGGGAATTAACTTCATTGGCATTGGATGTTTTCGAAAATGAACCACTTGGAGATAGCCCCCTTCTTTCTAGAGTAGGATTTCATGGTTCTCCACACATAGCTGCATCAACTATGGAGGCCCAATCTAGGATTGGGTCCGAAATGGCGTCACTCCTACTAGAATTCTTTAATTCTGGAAAGCCAGGATTTTCTCTGAATGGTAAGCAAATCTAGCTACTATTATTGATATTATGCATATCCTTGAGAATTGTAGAAAAGATACTCAACTCATTGGGAATTTCCACATCATTTATCGGTGATCTTAGTGATAGTGATGAGTCCTTTTTGAGTTTCCAAATCTTCGAATTGAATGATACTATTTGTTCTGTTATTTTATCTAAATTACCAAATCCATCTAGATTACAACTTTCAGGAAGAATGGGGAACCCTCTAACATCCACAGAACTTTCTTGATACAGGGTATTTGAGAGATAATGAGTAAAAAATGGGCATATCGGTGTAAATGCACTCAATAAATCCCTAACTATTCTGTGTAGGGTCCAATTACTCGATTTATCTCCATTATACAATTTTGATTTCGACATTTCCAACCAATGACTGGGAAAAATACCAGTGCCAAATGTTTTGATATTCTGCGCTGCTGTATAGATATCAATATCTTGCCAAGATTTCTCTATAATCCTCATTGTTTCTCGAAACTCGGATAGAATCCACACGTCCTCTACATTCAGTTCTGGTGGTTCTTCAAAATTTTCTGGAGCTTCAAATTGGCTGGCGAATCTTGCTACATTGAATAGCTTAGTTAAGACGCCGTAGTATTTCGTCTCTATTTCTTCAGGATTTATATGGAAATCGTCACCTACCTGTGCGTCACACGCCTTCCAAAGTCTGAAGCATTCACTTCCAATTTTATTCGCCCTTAGTGTAACTTGCTTTCCATCTGAGCCTCGAATCTTCCAACTGCCCGTTCTTCCACCAGCTCCACAATCAATTACGCTATCAGCATCAATTCCATTACCCAAAGATTTCGACATTTTCCTCCCCCAAGGATCCATGCCAAGACCATCTATCCAAATGTTCTTGAAACCGGGCTTATCTAGTAATAATGTACTTTTAAGAAGTGTATAATATAGCCATGTTCTCACAATTTCTTTTCCTTGAGGCCTAATCGATGTAGGAAATGAACGAGAAAATATTTCGCCATCTTTCAAATATCCCGAAACAAAAAGATTTGAGTTGGAGGAGTCCATCCAAGTATCAAAAACCTTTTCTTCGCCATATATTTCCCCTAATTTCTCTTTCAATTCCGAGTAACTACCCACAGATTTCTTGCTCTCCCTGTCAAGTACCTCCGAACCTTCTGGCGGATTATCTTTCCAAGGTTGTACATAAGTCCCCCTAGGTGGAACAATTATCAGTTTACCATCTTCTGAGTACCAAACTGGAATTTCTGTATGGTACCATCTCCTCCTACTTATTGGCCAGTCGATAGAAATACCATCTATCCAATCATGTAGATATTGACGATTTTTCTCAGGGATAAATCTAGTTTCACTCGAGAGTTCACTGAGTCTATCAAGTATATGCGTCTGCCTAACGTACCATTCTTTCAAGAGTATAATTTCTATCGGATTTCCACCTCTTTCACTAACAGGTATATCTTGCTCTCTCTCTACAATCGAGCTAATTCTACCGTTTTCCTGTAGGATTTTNATTGCCTCACTTCTAGCTTTTTCAACTGCCATTCCTGAAAGTGGACCAGCAATATCCGTCATCGTCCCATTTAGATCTATGGCGACAAAGGGTGTGAGCCCCAACTCCCTGAATATCGATACATCATTTTGGTCACCAAAAGAACATACCATCAAAACACCACTTCCAAACTCCATCTTTACTGAATGATGGGGAATGATTTCGACCGTTTTAGAACGTCCTTTTACTTGCATTGGCAATATCGCCTTTTTTCCTATCAAATGTTGGTATCTTTCATCGTCAGGATGAACAACTATGACCCCGCAAGCACAAATCATCTCGGGTCTTGTTGTAGATATTGGTACTTCTTCACCATCTTCGATTTGCCATATTATATCGCATAACTCCGTTTTTCTCTTGATTCTCTGTACTTCTGCATCAGCAATTGTAGTAGCTTCTTTTGGATCATAGATATTAGGCCTTAGATCTTCAATAATCTCTCCTTGTTTGAAAAGGTCAACGAAGATAGATTGCGTAACAGCCCTATATTCGGGTGAGTCTGTCAGATATTCATTATCGTAATCACACGATAGTCCAACCCTCTTAGCAGTATTCCTCATTGATTTCGTATACTCCTCTATTGTATCTGAACATAGATTCAGAAACTCTCCTCTTTCGTAAGTCCTCATTTTCTTGCCAGTTTTCTTTTCAACAGTGAACTCAATATTGATTCCATTCCTGTCAACTCCCCAAGGAAACTTCACTTCTTTGCCCAATAGTCTCTGACTTCGAGCTATTACATCTATCATGCTGTATTGAGCTACTGCTCCAATATGCCATGTACCGCTAGGGTATGGGGGTGGAGTATCAATCACGAAAATTTCTCTCTTAGAATTTGGATTAAATGCGTACCTTTCAAGATATGATGAGTCATCAAAATGCTCTAATTGAATCCTTTTTTCAAGGTCGACGCTCCATCGCTTATCAGTTATCCTGGGCTCTCCCATTAAGACCGCCAATTATGCGGCAATCAAGTATCTTCTTGACCATTGCCATAAGATTCCAAAACTTATCCGTGTGAATCAACTTTGCCGAGGGGTTGAAGGTGTGCCTTTTCACGTAACGTATGGAAGCGTATGGCGAAGTCTAGTTCTAGAAGCTCGATTCGCGAAACTATTTCTAGTAATATTGATGTTTTTAGGACAAAAATTTCATCAATTACGACAGCTGATATTTCCAATAACATAGCACGATTTCCGAATAGAATGAAAAGGAAACTAAGAGATTCAGAAAGCACCTCTTTACTAACAATGTTCCCTGTTTTCGCGGTAGTCAGCACACTTTTATTCACTCTTTTCATACTCCCCCACTCGGGTGTTCTGGATTGTAGAGATGGTTTTGACAATCCAGACTTCTGCAACGAAGAGTCTGCACTAAACGTAAATGGAGATTTGGAGGTGTATCTCCCTACTGATGATGACCCCTACAGCGTTAAGAATCTCATTGATGAAGTAGAAAAGGATTGGACGACCAACGTAATGGTCATTTACGTAGAATCATACAACTATAATGTAACACAAATTAACATCCTCGATCAAATAGACTCTGTTGAGAGGGGCATTAACAACTTCGCTAATGATGGCGGATTAAATGATAACGTCATATATGTTCTATCCATTTCTACCGTAATTAAAGAAGTTAATTCAAGCGGCGGGCGTGTAGTCAAGGCATTCTTCTCGGGACTAGCTGAAGCAACCAATAACCAGCAGCTTTCCGATGAAATAAACGAAACCATAGATGCACAGAGTGATCTAATTGGCAACTATGCCATACCCGACGAGCAGCAAAGAGTTGATCAAATTCTTCAAGAGATGCCTCAAAATGCTCTTGATAAATTAGTTAGAGACGTAGGAACTGAAACAGAAGAAAAGGCATTCCGTTGGAATAGAGCCGTAATTATTATTGGAATAGCTGATGATATTGGAGTTAAATCTGTAGGAGATATTGTTGAAGAGACCCAATCCAAGATAGATTCAATTGCTCTAGATAATAATTGGGGCGTTCCAGACCAACAAGGTAAGTGTGATGATCAGGACAACGTATTATGCCTAAGAATGACGTTGACTGGACCTGCCCCCCTAACCAATGCGGTAACGGAAGAGTCATTCAAATTATTCTGGCAAGTTTTTCCTGTCGGTGTTGTAGCTGTCTCATTTGGACTTTTTTTATTCCACTGCGACCTACTTCAGACTGGAAGAATCCGATTTGTACAGGGTGTAAAAGTCGTCATTATTGCTGGTCTTCCCACACTTTGTGCCGTATGGGTCACTCTAGGAATGATTGGTTTGCTGAATTACGAGGTAACAATGACAGTAATATTAGTCGGACCCATAGTTCTTGCTTTGGGAGTATCTTATGGATTACATATCACAAATAGATATGCTGAGTCAAAGGGTACGCCCCATGAGAAAATGTCTGCTGCTTTGAACTCTACTGGGAAAGCAGTATTCTTATCTGCCATGACTACGATAATCGGATTCATTTCGTTGACTTTTGCTCCTATGAAACCGATACAAACCGTGGGATGGGCGTTAGCTGGGGGAATAGTTGTTGTATACATCATGACTATGATTATGGTTCCCAATCTGACTATCTTATTAGATCTGAAAAAACCATCACATCCACCTCCGAAAGTATTCGTTGCAGCGGTTAATTTGCCAGTAAAGTGGTCTAAGGTCACATTGGCACTATTTTTTGCATTGATGCTTATTTCTGCTGGATATAATAGGCAGAATGTGGAAGAAAACATAGATCTTCTCAAAATGGCTCCAAATGAAGTTGAGGCTGTCCAGAAAATGGATGTATATTCTCAGGAATTCGAGGCTGGCCAGCCCGGTTTTCTTCTCGTAGAGGCGGATATAAGGGCAGAGCCAGACTTGGGCCTTAGCTCAATTACTGCGGAACATCCGTATGCTAATCTGGAAGGGATTGAGAACTTAGAAATTCGATGCAATGACGTAGAGAATGCCACTGCAGTCTCTATTGTTTTCCTCATGAAGGCAATAGCGGTTGGAGTAAACGTATCTGGCACACCAATTAATGACATTATCGAGGATACTCCGCTGCCTGATCCAATAAAGGAAATAGCAGAGCTAATTTTCGATAGGGAACAAGCGGGAAATGTTTCTTTCTGGACAATTCTAGATACGTTAGATGCCCAAGAAGACGATGGGGGGAGGCAAGTACAAAATTTCCTACTCTACGTATTTTACAATAGTATGACAGAGGAGATGAGGGAGCTTTTCATTTCACCTGATTATCAACGAACTCTAATTTACATCGACATGCCATTTATGGATGTTAAGGGTACTGAGAAGACTGCCACACAGATAAACAACTGGGCCAAGGCAGCAGGTAACTCTGAGAATCCAATTTCAGTTCTTGGGGACAAGCTAATCGGTGTAGCTTCAGTGACAATAGAGGTTAACAATCTAATCGTTGGATCTCAGTGGACGTCATTAGCATTCGCACTAGGATTTACAATTCTTACTTTAGCACTGGTCTTTAGAGATATTAGGTACGCCCTTCTTACTACGGTCCCGGTCGGTTTTACTGTTGCAATGCAGTGGCTGGTAATGGATACTGGTGGAGTTTCACTTTCTCTAGTCACCGTAATGATTGGTTCAATACTTGTCGGTGTCGGAATTGACTTCTCGATTCATATCGCTAATCGTGTAAAGGAATTAGGGGGTACAATAGATGCCATAAGAACATCTTGTGCGAGTACTGGAATGAGTTTATTTGAGGCTACCACGGTCACAGCTGCAGGCTTAACATGCGCCTATGGGATCCCCATAGAGGCAATCACTCCCTTCGTAACAGTGATAATCATACTCCTGATAATTGCGGCACTTTCTGCGCTCCTACTTCTTCCAGCCATATACTCATTCATGGTTACTTCGAAGATTGGCCTTACTGGTGGGATGTCAGCAATGGTTAAGTCCGCAGGTCTTAATCAAATCCCAATAAATGATAGAAGTGAGCGAAACGACTCTGCAACTACTATTCAAAGTTCAAATGATGCTTGGTAAGGAATATTGATTTGCCTTGCCATCAGCACAGGTTCATGACAAGTTATTGGCTCATGAAGAGCGAGCCCCATGTGTACTCTTGGGAAAATCTTGTTGAGGATGGCTCAACACATTGGGACGGAGTTAGAAATTACCAAGCAAGGAATATTATGAGGGATAAAATGAAGCTCGGCGATATGGTTCTATTCTACCATTCTAACTGTAAACCTCCACACGTGGCTGGAGTAGCCAGAGTCTGTAAGGAATCTTATCCGGATTATACCGCTCATGATCCCACATCAAAATACTTCGATCCTAAATCTAGTNCTGAAAACCCTCGTTGGGCGATGGTGGACATAGAATCTATATCCAAATTAGAAAATATTAGTTTACCACAACTTCGTGAAAATGGAAATCTCGAAGGTATGCCTCTACTTCGAAAGGGCCAGAGACTTTCAGTTCAGCCCGTTTCTATAGAGCACTTTGAGATAGTTTGCAAAATGGGGGGGCTACCCAAATTACCTAATTGATGGGCATGTCCTCGGTGGACGCTCGTAATCAGAAAGAACAGAACGTTAGTTTTCTCAATCCCGCAATCCCAAGGCATCCAGCATCCCCGGTCGGGTTGCTCGCTTCCGCGCCTGACCTGGTTCCCGGGCATAAGACGGTCGCCAATTCCCTCCGGAATGGGCTAGAGCCAACCTGGATCTCTTGGGGGCGAGACATCTTAGTCAACCAACGAATTCTCAAAGATTCGGTTGCGCCGCCCTCGGACTTCGGGTCACCATTTTCGACGATTTGTGAAATACAGAGCACGTCAACTCCCCCCCTAGCCCGTCGATTGGGCAGCGTACACAGATATCAATCTGACCAGTATCAAGATTCATACTTTGAAGGACAACCAGTTTGGATTTCTTGTGAGTCGATTGACCAATTACCCTCAATAAGCTGGAATAGGCCCCTTACAGCTATAGTTTTACCTTCATCAAATCCATCTGGAATTGGAGTTTCAGAAAAATCTACAATTATGTTAAAATCAATTCCCTCTAAAACAAAAACCATTTCATCAGAATCTAGAGTCCCATCAGAAACTACACCCCTAACAAAAATATCTTGATTTTCAAAGTCTGTTGGATCGCTCATTATTTCGTCTACTGAATACTGTATTTCGGGATTAACACTAATCATCATCAATATGAACACAGCAAAAGAAGCTCCAAAGACTATTGATAATCTCCTTGTCCTTGTTAGTCCCATAGTAAGTTCTCATGGCCCTCGACTAAATGTGTTTGTATCCTACGGCTTCAGAGATCGAAGAAAATCCTGACTCCTTAACCCTGCTTTTCAATCCTTTAATAATAGATGATGCCACTGAGGGGCCTTTGAAAACTAGAGCCGAATACAGTTGGATTAAAGAGCTCCCAGAAATTATTGCATCCCAAGCACTTTCCTTAGAGTCAATTCCTCCTACGCCAATTATTGGAACCCGGCCTTGAGACTCTTCAAATGACATTGAAATTACTTCCAGAGCCCTCGAATGAAGGGGATTCCCTGATAATCCCCCGTTATTCGCAAAGGCTTTCCTTGATTGCGTAGATAATGGAACCGGTCTTTTAATCGTGGTATTCGACGCAACTATCCCACCTATGCCACTTCTAATTGAGATATTAACGGTCTCTCTAAGTATTTCATCTGTGGAATCAGGGGACAGTTTCAATAAGATAGGCTTCATAGAATTTTTTTTCTTCTGTAAACCTATGCATGAGCTCAGAATCGACTCTAAGTAGTCATTCTCCTGTAACTCTCTTAATCCGGGAGTATTTGGAGACGAGATATTTAGAACGAAAAGATCGGCATATTCCCATAGAAGATCAAGTGTTGCAGCATAGTCATCTGCAGCTTGATCATTAGATACCTTCTTAGATCTTCCAATATTAGCTGCAACAGGAGATTTTGGCCATTTATCGGATGACTTCCTTTCAATCAACCTCTTTCTAATTTCTGATGCTCCGGGATTATTAAAGCCCATACTATTTACTAGCGCCCTATGTTTATTTGCTCTGAACATTCTTGGTTTATTATTACCTTCCTGAGGAAATCGAGTTACTCCGCCGTACTCGCTCCATGAAAATCCTAGTGAAGACCATGAGAGTAATGCTTCTGCACCTTTATCAAAACCAGCAGCAAGGCCTAGGGGATGATGAAATAGATGGCCAAATACCTCAATTGGTAATTCGGGAGACTTGTATAGGCGATTGAGGATGGTTCCACCGAATCCATTTTCTCCGATTTTCGATAAGGCTTTCATAGAAATTGAGTGAGCTCTTTCCGAATCAATAAGGCGCAAAGCAGGGTTTGCTAACAACTTCCATGCAATGCTCATAGGCCATCGAAGCAGACTAGTCCTTCAATCGTTATGGCTGTAGTGAACAAATTGTAATAAATTCAACATGATAGAGGATATTTCGTCTGGTTACGCGCACGCGCACGCGTACGCGCGCGTTGGATGCATCCTCACTCACCTATGTTTATACAGTGTGCATTAGGGCGTGAAAAATCGAGGGTTTGTTTGAAACTAGTGATTCTTGAGTCTGGAGCAAAGGCTCGAACAATCAAGAAATACCTGGGGAAGGGATGGTTGGTAGATGCATGTAATGGCCATGTTCAGGATTTACCTTCAGGAAAATCAAAAGACGCTTCAAAGGCGATGTGGGCATCAAAGTCTGGAGAGTTGCCAAATCCACCATGGTCTTGGACGGATAGAGCGGAACGTGTGATGGATAAGATCATGAATAAGGCACAAAATAAGGGCGTTTCCGAGGTTTTCATTGCTACTGATCCTGATCGCGAAGGTGAATTCATAGCTTGGAGATTGAGCCACATTCTTTCTTCATTAGGCACAATTCACAGAGTCTCTTTCAATGAAATCACTGAAGAAGCTGTTTTGACAGCAATCTCGGAGCCTAGAGAAATAGACATGTCTCTGGTAAATGCAGCAATTGTTCGTAGGCTAATGGACAGACTAGTAGGTTTTAGATGTTCCAAGTTTTGTAGATCATGGAGGCTGAGATCAATGGGTCGGGTCCAGACTCCAACACTTGGATATATTGTAGAAAGAGAGCAAGAAAGAGAGTCTCACATACCTAAAGAATATAATTCCGTCAATGTTATTTCTAATGGTATTGATTGTAGTGTTAGATTCCATGAATCAAAAGATCCTGATGCATGGAAGGATGACGAGGGTAAGCATTTTCCAAATAGAACATCAAATACAGAAAGAGCTTTGCTAGTAAAAGATTTTTTGAATGAGCATAGGGAAATGAAACTTGAAGATGTTAGGGAGTCACAAGTTAAACGCAAGCCTCAACCACCTTTCACTACTGATACAATGCTTCAGAATTCTAGCTCGATTCTTGGATGGTCCATAGGAAAGACTAGCAAGATTGCGTCTTCTTTGTATCAATCAGGTCACATAACATATATTCGAACCGACTCAACACGAACTAATGAAAACGCTAGGAAAGATATGCGACAATTTTTAGAAAACAAATTTGGCAAAAAATATCTTGGAGATGGCGTTGGCGAATCTGGAAAGAAGAAAGGAAATGTTCAGGATGCTCACGAGGCTATTAGGCCTACTAATCCAAATATCCCTACACTTGATATTGAACATGACGAAAATATTTTGTACAGACTAATATGGTCTAGATTCGCGGCTAGTCAAATGTCCGCGTCTATTAGAGAAAGAAGGTCACTGAAGTTTTCTTGCCAGGATATAAAGGAGGAAATCAACGGAACCTCTTCATGGAGAATACATGCAGGCTGGGAAGAAGTTTTTAGTTGGAATAAGAAAGACATTCAATCTAAGGCTCCGAAAATCGAATTTACTGAAGGATCCTTATGGACTATTGATAATGACTCCATTCTTTCTGTTGATTTCACGAAACCACCGAGGAGATATTCGGAAAGCTCAATTATTCAGATGATGAAGAAAGACGGCATAGGCAGACCGTCTACTTATGTTTCAACCGTATCAAAGTTACAAGACAGGAGCTATATCCTCAAAGAAGGTAGCTCGCTATCTCCTACAGAAAATGGCCACCTGCTTTGGACTAAAGTTGCTCCATTCTACAACAAGAACGAAGTTTATGGTGGTGGATTGTTTTCATATGAATTCACATCTCGTATGGAAAATAATCTGGATCATATAGAGAATAGTGAGGCTGATGCTGCAACTAAATGGGAAGAGTTCTCTAATATATTCAGACAAATCCACAATGATGCACTTGAAAAGCGAAGAGAGAAGCCTACGCTAAGGCAAATTCAATTTCTTGAAGGCGTATTGAATAGGATGGATGATGAACAAAGAACTCAAATTATCGGTAAAAGAAGTTTAGAAGAGCTTACAGGAGAAGAGGTTAGAAAAATTATTGATAATCTGAGCGATAATGCTCAGGCAAACCTCCCCCCCAGTGAGAAGCAAATCGCTGCAATAATAAGATTATTGGATAGATTACAATTAGATTATAATGACTTTTTAGGTGACTTTGGAGCTAAGGAAATTAATGATTTAACCGGAGGGAGAAATGGCTCTGCTAGCGATGCAATTGGAAAACTCATAGAATTGGATAGAAGCTCGCCCGCCACGGAGAAGCAGGTCAGTACAATTATTTCAATGACTGATACACTTTCAATGCCTATTGAACAGGCAATGGAGGCAGCTCAGACTGAATCTATAGAAACGATAACCAAATCAGATGCTTCAATGCTAATATCAAATCTGAAAAAGACAATAAATTCTAACAGGCGCAAGAAAAAATAGCACGCGAGGGGGTTATGATTTGAATAGGGAATACGATGTGATTGTCATAGGTGCAGGACCAATAGGTGGTTATCTTTCTAAAAGACTGAATGAGTTTGGCCACAGCGTCCTTTTAGTAGAGGAGCACGATCAAATTGGTAGGCCGTTTCAATGTGCGGGGATGGTTAATCCGGGAGCTATGTCATTAGTAGGATTAGAAAATACCATACTTACTACGATATGGGGTGCAAATATACATAGCCCGGAAGGTAATGTTGTTTCTATAGGAAATCCAAGGATTGATCGAACATATTCGGTGTGTAGGAAATTGTTCGATGAAGCGGTGGTAATGCAAGCCATTTCTACTGGTACAGATTTACTACTATCTTCCAGGCCAATAAAAGCTAAACTGATGGAAGATTTTGTAGAAGTGACCATCCAAAATGAATCTGAAGAATCAAGATTCCAATGTAAATTGCTATGTGGGGCCGATGGAGCTCACTCTTGGGTAAGGAGGAGATTCAGGATGGGTAATCCGAGGGAGACAATGATCGGTTTTCAGATTGAGGTCACAGGTTATGCCGGTGATAACGGTTTACTCGATATGTATACTGGTAGCAACATTGCTCCAGGTTTCTTTTCATGGGCAATTCCTTCTGGAAAAACCACCAGAATAGGAACATGGTCGAAGGCTAACATGATGGAAGGCACCTCTAGTGAGCAATTTCTAGNAAGACTGATGGAAAATCCAAAATTAAACTCTCGATTCGAGAATTGCTCAGAAGTAGCTAGGTTTTGTGGACCGGTACCTAGTGGCATAGTTCGGAATCCAATGAAAGAAAGGGTAGCTTTATTCGGTGACGCAGCTGGAATTTGTAAGCCTACGACTGGTGGTGGAATAGGTCCAGGTTTCAAACAAGTGGAAATTTTGATGCCTCTTCTTAGTGAATCATTGAATACCAATGATCTAAGTGAATCTAAAATGAAAAGAATTGCTAATTTACTAAAACCAATGCGTAAGAATCAGCGAAGAAAGAGAGCACTGAGAGATGCGTTCCTTACAGAAATTGATGATTCCGAACTAGAAGAGATATTTTCTGTTTGGGCCAAACCTGAGGTCACGCAATTAATTAACGAAATTGGTGATATTGAAAATCCAATTCCTCTTGGCATTAGAATGCTTAGGGAAGTACCAGAATTCAGAAGACTTGCTGGTAGAGCTGCAAAGGCAGTGTTGTGGGGCTAATATGACTCAATCTATCCAGAGGGTGAGGTACCCCCCCTTCGAACAGGGCCATATGGATGCTGGTAGCTTGCCCATTGTGGAGGCAATAGTAGATAATGAGCAGGTGGAAATGCCAGATTTTAAAATCGGAAATGAAAATAGTTGGTTCGTTGAATGGCGATGCATGGATCAGCAAGATAAGGGGGTTTCGAAAATTGACAGTGAAGTTACACTCGATATTCCTAAATTCATTTCACGTTCAAGATATGGATGGTACGTAAATCCTGACCCTCTCCATAACTTATCTAGAAGACTGATTTTTCCCACAGTAACCCTAGTAATTATTTCATTATTTATTCATGCTATAGAGCCTTGGTTACTTGATAAAAATATAATTTCTAATTCATTCGCTGGATCAGTAAGTCTGGGGCCATTAGATTACCCCAGACTGCTTCTATACTCCTTTCCTTTGTTTTTGATGCCTCTAATTTTCAGAACCATAGCAAATTTTAGAGACATGTCACGACAAACTAAAATCTTAGGAAAGAAAATAGAACCACCGGAAATTAGTATTATTGAGAATGATACTGATATCACAGCTAGAGTGATTTCACATCCTAATACATTTAAGCCAATTCGTGCAAGAATCCAGGTAGGAATTGCAGTACCTGAAAGGGATGTAGTACTCAATTTACTTGGAAGAAAAGAGGATGATCAACCCTCGCCTGGAATGTCTACTAGATTGCCAGAGAAGCGTGTCTCAACAGTAGATGACGAAGGAATCGGCGTTGGAGAAGCTACTCCTATGCAATTGTCATCTAAGAGGAGTGTTATTCTTGAGCCTTTCAGAATCATGACATCTGGTGATTGGTCAGTAATTGATAGGACAACAGAAGACTGTACAGTATCCTTTCCAGAGAAAAGATGGCCTGGATCAATATACTCTTCTTTAATTGCAATTCATTGGGAACTGATAGTAGAGTTTCATAATCAAAATGGNGATTTAATAAAATGGGTGAAACCTCTGAGAGTTAGTCACTCATCAGAGCCGATTCATATTGCAGAAGCTCCAGTTAGGAGTGGCAGGGCCGAAATGTCGAATTATTGATTTATTATCGGATTCTTAGTCTCAACGATATTATATTTTGAATCTCTTTTTGCTGGAACATAACCTGCTTGAATAATCGAGTTTTGTAGTTCGATTATAGTTGCCTCTGTTTTCGTCGTTCCCGATGCAGATACAACATTTTCCTCCATCATAGTTGAACCAATATCATCAGCTCCGCCATTGAGAGCAATCTGAGCTACCTTTATGCCCATCGTAGGCCATGAAGATTGAATATGATCGAAATTGCTCAAGAATAATCTGGATACTGCCACATGCCTTAGGTATTCTACAGAACCAGAACCAAGTTTTAATTTGTTTGAGCCCCTATTCATCCTTCCAAAAACATTGTTTTCTAGCATTACTGGCCAGGAAATAAATGATGTGAATCCAGGGTTTCCAGATTGGATTGTTGATTGTTGTAATTCTCGAATTTTATCCAAATGTTCAACACGATCACTGATACTCTCGCCAAATCCGAAAACATTCGTAGCCGAAGTAACTAATCCAAGCTTTTGAGCTTCGCCCATAATTCGNAGCCAATTTTTCGAAGATCCCTTAAGTGGTGAAATTCCGGATCTTACATTATCTACCAACATTTCTGCACCCCCGCCTGGTAGACCATGAAGACCTGCTGATTTGAATCGAGAAAGTACTTCTAAGGTAGGAATTCCTGAAACATCTGATATTCCTTCTATTTCTATGGGTGAAAAACAATCTAAATCAATTCTCGGATGCCTTTCAGAAAGTTCGTTTAATAATTCTTCATACCATGATATCCCAAGATCTGGATTTACCCCTCCCTGCATTAAAATCCTAGTTCCGCCTATTTCTTCTAACTCAGAAACCCTACGGCTAATTTGATCTATTGATTGAGTATAGTTCTCTGGATGTCCTGGGGGCCTGTAAAATGAGCAGAAATGACAATTAATTGTACAGATATTAGTGTAGTTGATGTTTCTATCCACCAAATAAGTTACAATTTTTCCTGGCACCTTGGCATTCCGGTTTTCCATAGCGGCATACATCAGATCACTTAGTGACGCATTATAGTATATTTCTGATGCATCTTCAGTTGAAAGATAATGATATGGATTATCCAACATGCCTCTAAGAATTTCCCTCCATGATGACATTTCAATCATTCAATCCAACAATTTCTTCTATTTCTTCTATTTGTTTGGGACACTTGGATGAAAGTATCTCCGGCCCTTCTTCAGTAATTAGTATGTCATCTTCAATTCTGATGCCTATGCCTGCATATCTACTTGGAAAATCAATATCTGATCTCCAACTACCGAAATAAAGCCCGGGTTCTATAGTTACAACCATTCCAGCCTCTAACAATGGGCCCTTCCTTTTATCGCCCTGTCTCCCGCCACCTACATCGTGAACATCTAAACCAAGCAAATGCCCGGTCCCATGCATGAAAAATGATTTGAACCTGCCATCCAATTTTTCATGGTCGCCTAATACTTCATCTAAATTGCAATCAAGAATCTGCAGATCAATCAATCCTTGAGCAATAATTTCAGTAGTTGCCCTGTGCATACTGGACCAACTATTCCCACTCCTGCAACAGTCTATTCCTGCTATTTGTGCCCTAAGAACTAATTCATAAATTTCTTTCTGGGGTTCAGAAAATTTACCATTTATTGGCCATGTTCTTGTAATATCTGACGCATATCCAAACACTTCGCAGCCCGAGTCAACAAGAACCAGGTCACCATCATTGATGATCGAGTTATTTGATTTGTAATGTAGTATTGTGGCATTATCTCCTCCTCCGACAATAGAAGGGAAGCTCCAGTTACTACGAGATTTGATAAATGTTGATTCGATAATAGACTGTATCTCCCATTCACCAATTCCAGGTTTGGATTTTCTCATCGCAGATATCTTACCATTGGAGCAGATTTCTGCCGCTCTAGCAATATACTCTATTTCTTTGGGTGATTTTATTTTCCTCAAAGAATCTAAAAATGGTTTGGGATCAGAACTTTCTTGATCCTTCAAGAGATAGTCCAATCTCTTTGATATTCCAGAGATTGAGAATATATTTTGATAGTCTTGTGTTAATTTAGCTAAATTATTTTCAAATTCATCAATGGATTCAGATTTATTGACGGGCCAATCTAAAGCACCTTCTACCCCTAATCTGATTCCCTCCCAAATTTCTTTTGAAGTATCTCTAGGGGATACATACAGAGTAGAATGGAAATGATCAGAGTCTTTGGTTAATACGAGAATACTTTCTATTTCCTCCCAACCGCAAAGGTATAGAAAATAGGAATTTGGTCGAAATGGGTAGCTAACATCATTTGAACGATATGAAACGTCATTTGTAGGAATAAAAACAACCGATGAGTCGGGAATTTTCTGCATTAGTCTCGTTTGCCGATCAATATATTCGCTCTTTTCGAATGTTAAATTCATATTTGCATCTCCTTTCAAGTCAAGCTTACCACTTAGGAATCTCTGTCTCCACTGTATTAACTCTAAATCTCATAAGTGAATATCCGAAAAATAATGCTGAAGCTAGAAGTAATAGAAGCGGGAGAGGATAAGATGCTTGGACATTCGGATCCTTGACATGAATAGAGAGTTTGGAAGATGCTGAATCATCATCTAAAACCTCAATTGTAAGTAAAAATTCTTCTTCTATTTCCTGCGGCCATGTTAATTCAGTACTACTTCCAACATACATTGGAATATTGTTAACTCTCCAGATGTACCTTAGTGAATTTATGTCATTATCACTATCGCTCGATAGTGATGCGTCTATGAATAATTTTTCTGCCTTTTCTAAATATATAGTTTCACCATCGGAGAAACTAATACTATCAATTTGCAATCTTACAATGGGCGCAGTATTGTTTACTTCAACGGACAAATTAGAGCTAGCAGTATTACCCGCTTTATCTATAACAGTTAAACAAACTTGGAACACTCCCGAACTAGTTCTATCGAAAGAAACATTTCGATTATTTGAAGCCGATATGACATCAATCACTCTAGAGTGATTTTCAATTATCTGATTTAATGACCATATGTAGGTCAAACCGGAAATACCCCAAAACTCATCATATGAGGAAGCTCCAGAATACTCTATCTTTGAGGTTCCCTCTATGAGATTGCTAGGGCCATTAATTATTACATCGGGAGGAGTATTGTCTATCCTAATACTGATACATTGTTCAGAATAAAGAGGAGGAAAATCTTGATTAGTAATAGAGTTGGGTATTACTCGGGTAAGAATTCTTAGATCGTACCACCCATCAGATAGATTGGAAATACCAATTTCAAAAGAAAACTGACTGTCCGACCAAAATATATCTTCAGCCAAAATATATTCTGATTCAAAAACCACACTTTCTGTATTAGATAGGCATCTTATTGATGGAGAGCTATCAAGTTTGTAGATCAAGGAGATACTGTTTTGATGTAAAGATTTGGAAATGCCAGTAATTTCAATATAATTACTAGCCCATTTTTGATCTCCAAACACAAATATTGATGCGGGCATGCTTTCAGTAGAATCACTTATGAAAATAGTCCTATAGATATGATAAACTTCACCACTATGATCTTCAATTTCTAATGCTAAAACGCATGAGCAGGATGGGTATATTTCAGGTCCGATAACTATGTCGAAACTCCAGAGATGCCGAGAGTCTTCAAACTCTTCAAAAATCAAAGATTCGGACATATCGGAAAATGCAATAGTTTCAGAAAAACCTGAGATACGCCAATTTACTGTATTAGGGGGCATCTCATCTTGGATTGAAATCGTAAATGAAGTATCAGTCGTTATCACCATACCATCTTGAACATTTACTTCTAAGATTGGAGGATAGTTAGTGTCAATATTTTCTGCTGAAACGATTGACTGCGAAGAACATATCAATAATGTATTCAAAATGAGCCATGGCATTAATCCCTTGGAGGTCACATTACTCATACTTACGGGCTAAAACCAACAGTATTGAACATCATGGAAGTCTGTTTATCTTTCTGATATCCTCATTTGCCATAAAAGTTCATCTAACCATAGAGAAAGTGTAGTTCTGTCTATATACTCCTTGCTTGTACTGGCAGAAAGAACGCATTCACATGAAGCTGCTGCCAGAAGTGCTGCATCATAGAGGGATAGGCCTGAGCCTAGTGAGGCAGCTAAGGAGGCAGCTGCGGCGTCGTGCATACCAATCTGCTGTTCGGCGGCTGGAGCCATTGAAGGATAGTGAATAGTATCGTTATCCTTTTGATATAGATAAAGGCCATTAATCCCGTCAAGAACTAGCATCCCATCCCAAGCATAGTCATCAATCAACAATTTTGCAGCTTCTTCATCATTTTTGGTATTGAGCCTCCTAGCTAGAAGCGATAGCCCTCTTCTTTCAAAGATCACCACTGTTGCACCTCTACTTTTTTCTAGACCTGTAAGTTTAGGGTCTACGATCGAGGGGATTCCGGATTCATTGGCAGAATCGATTAAGCTCTGTGCACCTTCGAAAGTTACTACACCTTTATCATAGTCTGAAATAATCAAAGCACAGCTATCTTTCAAGTATTTATTGGCATTGGAAGTTAACCTTTGTGAGATTTCTTTTGGGAGATCGTCTGTTGGTCCCCTATCTGCTTGAAGCAAAATCTGTCCCCTATCCAATAGGCTTTCTCTGCTACCAAAAAATCTTATTTTCGTTAGAGTGCTTCTTTTATTGGCGATTACAATATCGCCAGTATTTACTCCAGCTTCATCTAAGCATTGGATAATTGAATTCCCATCAGAATCATCGCCTACACATGTGTAGAAAGAAACATTCATTCCGAATGAGCAGAGACCTATCGCAATATGTGCTGAAGCTCCTGCAGATTCTTCTGTTCTAGTAACTTTCAGAACAGGAACGGGTGCAGTTGAATTAAGATTATTTGCGAAACCGTGATGAAATCTATCTAACATAGTGTCCCCAATGAGTGTAACTTTCTTTCCATCTATGGTTTTGATTAGTGATCTAAGGGTGCTTAGACTCTCTTCCCTCATTGCAAGGGATTCCTCTGACATGAGCATACGACTGGGGCATTACGGATGATATTTGGGGATAGCGTCTAATTAGTGTAAGCTTAGCGTAATAATATATGGCGGTGCATGAAGGCTCTTGGATATACAAAGGTAGAGCTTCGTCCAGACTCTGGGAGAAATCTGCTATTGGGAGGCCAACTAATGAGGACGGGATATTACTTAGTCCGGCTGAAATTATTTTCTGTTTAGAACATAGAGGGGTTGAAATTNCCGAAATAACTGGTGAAGATGGACTGCAAAGTTGGCTTTCTGGACAAATTGTAAAAAATCCATCCTTAATACAGGAGGCTGCAATTCTTGAAGCTCTAAGAGTTCCGGGAAACAAGATAGTACTATCAGGAAATTTAGAATATTTTGGAATAGAAGAAACGGAATCGTGGGCGCTTAGATGGTCATCTGATAAGCATCCAACTAGAGATGACCCAGTAGCCGAAGTAAAATGGTTTTATTCAAATGACAGTTTGAGAAACACACATAACGAAGAACAGCGTATTATGAAAACACTATTGGAATGGAGCATTGGTGTAAATTCAAAAAATAGAGTAGCCGAAGTTCTTGTTATTGATGATGAACAATCAGTTGTCACCTACAGGTTAAAAGAGACTAATCCTAAAGGAAAAATGCAACCTCCTGGAACAGATATTTTCCGAAATATAGCAGAAATGAATTCTATTCGTACAGGCATGGGCAATCCCACTCATGCCCCTTCATTCTATCAAAATGTCACCGATTGGCCCACTCAAATAATTGGAGTCCCCGTACTTGATGGATACCAATTAGATGAAGTGGAAATGGAAATTATCTCAAATTATAAAGATGGACGAATGGAACTTTCTACTTCGGCTAGAATATTGCTGGACTTGTGGGGACGTGGACTAAATACCAGATCTGGATTCAAATATGGTACTAAATGGAGGTGCTATCCAAGAGAAATTGGCGATGGGCATGCTCCTTGGTTGGTAGTGGATCCTAGTACCGAAGGGCCAACAAATTGGGCAGAAGCTTGCTTGTCGTCCAGATTAGCATCAGGTGTAAATAAACACTGGATTTATCCATTAAATTTTGATGGTGAATGGAGATATTTAGAGATACTGAGGCCCCCATCGGACTCTAGGTGGTCTAATCCAGTTAGAAGATAGCTAATCTTTTTTGTAATTCGACGCGATGGAAATAGAAATAAGTATCAAAATTAGAGAAATAGCATTGGCAGGAACTGCTACCCAACTTAAGGTCCCAAATGGGAGTTCACCTTCAGAAGTAAGAACAATAGGGATTCTTTGCTCTATATTATCGCTATCGATTATCACAAGCTCGCCACGAGCAATCATTCTTGGTTCCAATAGTCCATCGGGATTTATTTGAAGAATAATCGGATCACCTGGAAAGTATTCTCCTGAAGTAATTGATTCAGAAACGCGTCCTGCTGGCCCATCTATCGAAATTGAGTATGTCCGAGGTCCGATACCATTTGATTCTGGAAATAATGAAATTATAGTTTCAGAATCCCAAGGTATTGTTGCACCTATCTGATTGGAAGAAAGTCTATGGTTAATTACAATCCATTCGAAGGTAATATGGGTCAGGATACCAAATTTGCCGTCACAACCTATTCTTCCTGACAATGTACCAGAATCATTCAATTGCTCTGTTGCATTGAGAATAATTATTTTTGAATATGTTGAATTTGACTCCTTAATCTCAATAACGTGGTCTTGGAATTCTACGTACAAATCACATGAATCTTGGGAATCATAGAACACCTCAATAAATTCAAATTCATNTCTTAGCAATACAATTGGATTTCGTGGTGTGGAAACAGTTAGTGAGGAGTCTCCGACATAATCAAAGAAGATTTCTGCAGAGTCATCGTTGATAGATGATATGATAATAGACCATGGAACTAGCCTTCCACGATTATCCCAAATCTGAATCCCGGTATTTCCGAACCTACTATCTTCGGAGAAAACATCCCCCTTGCTCCCATAGTCTATCCCCCGGGCCAAACCGTTGTTGCCATCGGCTTCGATAATTTTTGTCCATGGCCTTGATGGATCAGTATTTACAAGGTTAGAATCCAAATCTCCAAACGAAGAATCTTGATGCTCTACAAGAACGCCATGACCAGGAAGGCCGCTATCAAAACCCAAATTTGATCTCAAAGAAACCCAAATATACTCACCATCAGCAATTTCTATCATGATAGGAGAACCTCCTTGAGAAACTGGAGTAAGGGTATAGTTCAAATCATTCGTTTGAGAGATAACCATAGGGTCAACTGCACCTATGAGATTTAGAGTGGAAGAAGAAGGTAATGAGGGCATATCTCCATCTCCTATCCAATTACCACTAGCCATAATATCCCAATCACCAAGACCATGCCAATTCTTAGTGGTAGAATCGCTATGCACGTCATATAGGTCTACAGCTCCCATCTGATGCAGCATTTCATGCATTATGACTCCTAAGCCCCCATAAATGGAAGCCATAGTATAATGCTCGATCGTGTACTTGCCTATTACAATTGGATCTTGGAAAGGAGAAAAATGACTCCAAATGGCGCTCGAGGGTCCTCCTTGCTCTTGTGGCTGTCCAGAATGAATGACGAGTAACCTATCTATTACGAAGTCATTATCTAAGTCCCAGAGAGATAAATCCATACCAACAAATAATGAGTTAATAGCTTCAGAAGCAAGCTCCTGAGCACCTCCAGATCCGGATCCAGCATCCCTTTTTTCAGATGAGTCTGTGCCCCAATATGAATCTGGGAATGGCGAGTTCCAGATTTCATTAACAATTGTAATGTTTAATGATGATTTTCCACTACTAATCTGGGCAATGTAATCATCTGCTGAGTTATTGCCATCAAAAATATCTTGTAGTAACGAATTGGGAAAGGGCCGATTAGGGAAATCAACTCTGATTACAGGCCACTCTTCTACGTTATTTAGTCCAATAATGTTAGTTTCCTCTTGATCGGTGGATTCAATCTTTGAAGTAATAATCTCATTAACATCTGAAGAATATGCCTGTGTCAATAGTGATGCAACTATAAATGAGATAATAAAAAATAATCGAAGACTCGAGTTCGGACTACGTACTTCCACGAAACTAAGCATACATAGGGGTCTTTCAATTAAATCCCTACATGTTATTCAAATGAGTCATTATGAATTGTTTCGTCCCATGGCGTTAGAGTTATGGGTGCAGTTCTGGAAAAATAATCTGCAGAAATTGCTACAGTTAGTCCGATTAATATCTTCATTCCATCGAATTCCATTGGCAATGTGAGTATCAAAATTCCAGCAGAAATAGCCATAATACGATTTCGAAACCTAGTTTGACCATTTTTAATCAATCCAAAAATTCTTGTTAGACTTAGAATTATCATTGAGAATGACCAAATAACAAGAACCCATGAAATTCCCAAACCCAAGGAAAGTAATGAGGCTGCATCGTATCTTACATAAACATCTTCAGGCGTACCCATGCGTATAGAGAATTGAATTAAATAAGGAATACCATATGCCCAAATTGAAAAAATTACTACTGGAATAATGGTAGTTGATATGAAAAGTACTGCTGAAAACCAGTTTCTCTCTCTTTGATAAAGGCCCTGTCTAGCAAATCTATACAGGAGGAAAGAGAGAAATGGCAGGATAGAAACTAGTGATAGGAGAATTACAACCCCCCATCTGATCTGAATCCAATCAAATGGTCCGTAAAGTGACAAATTTTCTTTATTTGGCCCTAATTCAAGAGGAGTCTTGTTTAACCACCAAGAAATCATGTCATCAACTAAAAAACTCCAAAGTACGCATAATATGCAAAGAAGTAAAGAGCAAATGCGTGCGATGTAATTGAGCTCAAAAAAATGAGTCTGCAAACTCCTTTTTTGAGAAATTAGGGCCAATTACATCACATCAAATCATCAACACTGGGAGCTGCTCTTGCTGCAATTATTGTTCTATAAACACCATATGCCGCCCATGTACTTATGAAAAATGCAGTACCTATGACGAAGTTTCGGAAGTCAACATCCTGAAAATACAGGGGAGAGTCGCTTGAAGCTGAAACTACACCGAAATAAAACGACAGGGCGCAGATAATCGCCCGCCTAATTCCCTGGGGATAAGCTAATTCAGAGGCGAGGAATTCAGGTCCATCGTCGTATTTTCTCTCAAGAATCTCCTTCTGGAATACAGCGCCAACAATCAATGCCACCAATGAAGACCAATAAAACAAATTACCCTGAGAAAATACTCTCTCAGATATTGCATCCTGCCTCTCTTGCTCCAGCTGTTCGTCAGAAATTTCAATTAGGAAAAGTGAGTCATATGATCCTACTGATATTGTTCTAGTCTCAAGAGTTGAAGCTGCTTCATCGGTAGTAATAGTTGCTGGTGGATTAACTGAGAAGGAAAGGATATTCCAGTAATCCATATCGTCCGGGATGCCCCCTCCATCTACAGAATTTCCAACTAACCAGAATTGGATGGCCCCCAAATCTTCACTCGGAGCAGCCCATGTGACTATCCAGATACCGTCTAAATCAGGATCTGAGTGGGATATATCATCTGCTCTGCCGTCTGCATATCTGATTTCTTCTGACTCATCCCATGTAAAATTTCCAATAGAGTCTGAAGAAAGTAGGAAGCCTGCCTGGACATTGCCTTCACCGCCAGATAATGTAAGTGAGTCAGCTACACGGATGGTAAAAATATACGATTCTGAAGGTTCGTATATCAATGGAACTCCAGATACCATAACTACTGCACGATCCGAAGGAGCGCCATTGTTGTGACAAGAGCAACCGTACTTGACTGTCAACTCTCCGTCAGAGTTCATTGCCCCAGGGCCATTGCTCATTCCAAGAGCTGGAAATGAAATTGCTGCAATGATAATTAGGGAGAGGATCGCTCTTGCGTTGTTTATCGCCATTATATCACCATGTCTTGCTAAGCCAGAGAACCAAATAACGATTGGGGGGTTAGAATATCACAACTCCTTGATTGAAGAGTTTAGCTCATTCATCATTTTCTTTCCATCGCCGAAGAGCATCATTGTCTTATCCTCATAGAATAGATCATTATCGACACCAGCATATCCTACAGAAAGGCTGCGCTTAATAATTACGACAATTCTTGCTTTATCTGCATCAATTATGGGCATACCCCCCAGGGGCCCTTCACCTGTTCGTGCTACTGGATTAACTGTGTCATTTGCTCCAATGACTATGGCGACATCAGTTTCAGTGAGCTCAGAATTAATATCGTCCATTTCGATTAATTGCTCATAGGGGACGCTAGCTTCAGCAAGAAGTACATTCATGTGACCTGGCATTCTCCCTGCTACTGGGTGTATGCCGTAGCTAATTTCGACGCCTTGCTCTTCTAGAAGGTCAGCGAACTCCTTCACTGCATGCTGAGCCTGACTGACTGCCATCCCATACCCGGGTATAATTACGCATTTTGAGATTCCATCACAAACCATAGCAACTTCCTCGGGATCGCTGCCAACTTTCGTTCTAGTGACTGATTCCTTGCCAGCTCCTCCGAAAGATTTGAACAAGACTGCAGTGAGTGTTCGATTCATTGCTTTGCACATGATAAATGTGAGAATCAGCCCTGCTGCACCAACCATTGATCCCGCAATAATGAGAACGTTATTTCCAATTACAAAACCAGTAAATGCTGCTGCAATGCCCGACATAGAATTCAGTAAACTAACAACAACGGGCATGTCAGCACCTCCTATTGGTAAGACGAACAAGATTCCAAGTAGTGAAGACATTGCAGCTATAGCGAAAATGTACTGTTTTGATTCTGGCTCTTGGATAGTCATTCCGATCATAAATAGGCAACCTATGAGCAAAGCTACCTTAACCAGATTCAGCCAAGGTGGCCCCCATGTTGGGAAGCTTATCCATTTCCTTCTACCTCTGTCATCCTTTTTTGTAAATGGTACATAGAAACCACCCCTAAGTTTGCCCATGGCCATTAAACTTCCAGAAAGTGTTACCCATCCAACTAGTCCAGAAAGACCAATTGCTAGCCAAGTAGCGTAAAGTTCTACACCTGAATCTGGGACATCGTTCTCTTGCAATCTTTTGAGAACTTCGGAGAGGCCAACTAATGCGGAGGCCCCCCCTCCAAAGCCATTGAAAAGCGCTACCAACTCAGGCATTTCTGTCATCTCTACCTTTGTTGCCATTAAGAAACCAATTAGGGTACCAATTCCTAGTCCAGCAGCTATGAGATAAAAGTCAATGATGCCGTCATTGTACATTTTTGCCATTGTGACTGCAACAGCAAGGAACATACCATATGCTCCAAGCCTATTTCCCTGAGGAGCGGTTTTAGGGCTAGAAAGACGCTTTATTCCTAGAATGAATAAGGAAGCAGAAAAAAGATATCCTATATCCCAAATTACAGAATCAACCATTCAATTACGTCCCCTTTTCCTTTTTCCTGCTATCATCTCAAGCATTCTATTGGTGACCATGAATCCCCCAACTACATTGATGGTAGCCATGACCAAAGCTACGAAAGCGAGCCAGGCAGCGGTTCCTGGGTCTCCATTGTTAAACTCGGAGTTAGAGAGTATCAAAGCCCCCACAATAGTAATGCCAGAAATAGCATTAGCACCCGACATCAAAGGAGTATGTAACGTGGGAGGAACCTTACTAATCAGTTCAAACCCAAGAAAGATCGCAAGAACAAATACGGTAATACTAGCGACTAGTACTTCAACTGTTAATACCATCATAGCAGCTCCTTTAATTTAGATTGTTTGACGTGTGTTTCGCCTTCGTGGCAAAGAAGAACACCGCCCATGCCCGGAATATGGAAATCATCACCATCTCGGGCGCCCACGAGTATATCGTCATCAAGATTAATGGCAATCTTACCGTCATCGACTAGTGTAGAAATGAAATTACTCATGTTGTTAGAATATAGCATGCTCGCCGTAGAAGAAAGCTCACCAGCTAGATTTTTTATGCCGACTATCTTTACCCCATTTTCTGTTTGTATAATCTCTCCTGGCGATGTTAATTCACAATTACCCCCCACGTCAGCATTCATATCAACAACAACCGATCCAGATTTAAAGTTAGAAATGGCAGTTGAAGGTACAGTGATTGGCGCTGGTCTACCGAAAATCCTTGCCGTTGTGACGATTACATCAGCATCACTAGCGACTTCACACACACAGTCGTTAACTTTCTGAATAAACTCCGGAGTTAGTGGTTTAGCATACCCAGATTCATCTTCAAAATCATCCATCCCATCGACTTCAATGAATCTTCCACCAACAGACTCGATTTGCTCGGCTGCTGATTTTCGGACATCTGATGCATAAACAATGGCACCTAACCTTTTGGCCGTGGCAATAGCCTGTAAGCCCGCTACACCTGAACCCATAATTACAAATTTTGAGGGTTTTACCGTACCAGCACTGGTTGTCATCATGGGGATGCCTCTAGACACATTAGCAGCTCCCAACAATACAGCTTTGTATCCAGCCAAATTATCTTGACTAGAATTAACATCCATAGATTGGGCCCTGGATAATCTTCTAGGTATCATATCCATGCTAATCAACGAAATACCCATTTCATTAGCAAGATTTACTCTATCGGGATTTCTAAATGGATCAGCTATACAAATAACTATCTGGCCAGATTTGCATTTGGAAATATCGGGCATACATATTGAAACTATAATGTCACATGAAAAAACATCTGTAGATTCTGATAGGATTGCACCGAATTCAACATACTCCTCATCCATGTAGTGTGACTTCTGGCCCGCACCATGTTCAACAACGACATTAAATCCTAACTTTGTCAACTTCTTAACAGATGCAGGAACAATAGATACCCTATTCTCATGTAGAGGTTCTTTCAAGACACCGAGACGCATTATTTTCACCTGTTTGAATTATTATGTCCAACTGTAAGATGTTATTGAAACCGTCGGCATAGGATGTTCACAATTTATCCGAAAATCAAAATATATCCTATACCGAAAACGGCTACATCACATATTGCATGAGAAACCCAGCATACCCAAACTGATTCGTACCTAAGATATAGCCAAGACCAAATTGCAGCTGCAGATAGCAATCCAAAGCAAGCCATGATTGTTTGCCACCATACAAAACCAAAAAGATACAAAGCTATTCCATGATGAATCGTGAATAAGAATGCTGAGAGAATAATGCCGCTTAATTCGTTGCCGAATAATTCGACACCCTTGGTAGTAATGAACCATCGGAAAACATATTCTTCCAGAAGGCTGTTGAAGAAAATCCAATAAATCATCCCTGCTAAATATAAGTTCAAATCGGTAAGACCAGTTGATTCGAGTTCCATAATCATAGATTCTACATCTACAGTGCTTCCGAAAAGTATCCACGTCAGAAGTATAACAGCAGACATTAAGATGCCGGATAATGTTCCCATTCGGAGGCCCTCGAATTCTGTTTGTGCCCATAAGAAGCGATTATTATCGATCTTGAAATACCAAATTGTAGGGATCGCAAATATCCAAATTTTACATGCAATAAAAAACAGCTGTGAGGAAAACTCGTCCTCATTTATAACTAGTGTAAAAAGAATAGAAATAGTAGGAACAAAGGCTACTAATGAAATCGCAACCAATGGACTTAATGAATTGTTCATGACATCCGCGTGAAGTCTTATACAATACAGTTGCCCCTACAAAATTGCTTCAGCAAAGTGCTAAGACTGGAAGCATCTGCGAAGACTCATGGCTAACGGTGCAAGAAAGGTTGCAGTTATAGGAGCAGGAAATGTTGGTGCTACTTGCGCCTTCGTTCTTGCCGAAAGAAAGATTGGTGAGGTTGTTCTGCTTGACATATTCGAGGGTTTCGCTAAGGGAAAAGCTCTGGATATGAGTCAAGGCGGTAGAGTTCTAAATTATGATGGCAGAATTACTGGGACAAAAGATTACCAAGATATAGCAGGCTCTGATGTAGTTGTAGTTACTTCTGGATTTCCTAGGAAGCCTGGGATGTCGAGAGAAGATCTCATAGGTAAAAATGCCGACATTATAACTCAAGTTGGTAATGGAATCAGAGAGTTTGCCCCTGATGCCGTAGTAGTAGTAGTTACGAATCCATTAGATCTAATGACATACCACATGCAGAGAGTTACTGGTTTTCCACATAATCGTATTGTTGGACAAGCTGGAATCTTGGATAGCGCAAGAATGACGCATTTCATTTCAGAAGCAGTTGGGTGCAGTAACGAAGATGTCCAAGCAATGGTCTTAGGAGGACATGGCGATACCATGGTCCCACTTCCGAGATATACCACAGTAAATGGTATTCCTGTAAATCAACTTCTTGAAGAAGATGAAATTAAGTCTATTTGTGATCGCACTGCAGACGGCGGAGGAGAAATCGTTAAGTTATTAGAAAAAGGTAGTGCATTCTACGCTCCCGGAAGTGCGGCCGCTATAATGGCAGAGTCGATATTGTCTGATCGAAGGAGGGTATTACCTTGCAGTGCTTACTTGACTGGTGAGTACGGTTTGGATGATATTTACATCGGAGTCCCAGTAATTCTGGGGAAGAATGGAGTTGAAGCGATTATTGAATTAGAGTTGCAAGAAAATGAAATGCAAAGTCTGAGGGGTTCTGGAGAATTCTACAAGGAGCAGTTAGTTGATATCCTAGACTACTAAATTATTTGGGTATTATCGTGAAGTCAGAGTTCCTACACCTAGAACATGATGGAAAGATACTACTGGTAAATATCGATGGAGAAGGTCCGGCCATTCCCATTATTGGGAGGTCAGATTTTGAAGATGGATTTTCAATAAGACTGCCAACCGAAGAAGAAGTCAGACTTATGGAGATAGATTGGACAAAAAGGAGGACCAACAAAATCAGGCTGGGCAAACAAGATTTCACTGTCACTTATGGGACACCAATGATCGAATGGCCATCTTCATGGGCATGGAAGGATTCAGTAATTAGTGATAGTCAGGTAGACCCACTGGTAAGAGAGTCCGTATACAGGACACTCCACAGAGTAGTTAGTAAAGTAATCATTACAAACAATGAAGATGAAGTTCTACTAGCCAAAGTTTCTAGAGGATTTTTCACTGGTTGCTGGACCTTACCGGGAGGATTCGTTGATTATGGCGAGCACCCTAGAGATGCAGCTCAAAGAGAAGCTATGGAAGAGCTTGGAGTTTCCATAGAAATTCCGGACCCTCTGGGTGAGGTTTCTGAGCCAATGATGGGTAAAAGTGAATATATCGTTCAGAATTCTATTTTCAATGATGAGGGTATAAACTGGCTTTCATACACATATTTGTGCAGAACAAACTTAGAGGACCAAGAGATTACTCCTAAAGATGATGAAATAGAGGATGCCAGGTGGTTTTCTAAAAATGAAGCTTTAGAAAAAATGGCCTCCGTGTTCGACGTTGAGGCAATTAGGAAACTATTGTGATATCAGAATAGTATGGCCCACAGTAAGCTACCAAAAAAGAATGTCAATATTGCGAAGATTTCCAGCTTAGCCAAACCGTTAAGATTCATGATAATGGCTTAGGCTCTCTGACTTGAAAAACGTAGCGATGTCCGTCGTGCCGCCCCTTAGGGTGAATATGGAGTGCCGTTCCTGTCACGTTGTGGTGGGCCCGCCTGGATTCGAACCAGGGTCTATTGCTCCCAAAGCAACAAGCATAGACCAGACTAACCCACAGGCCCNNAACAAAACCGACTGATGCCTCAACATGAACTTTACTAGAGCCAAGACCAAGAATTTGGGGAGATTCGGACAATAATTCCTTCCAATTCTGCTTGCCCAATTAGATACTCTGCAGTTGAGTCAGAGATGTGTCGTTCGTTAAGTATTGTTTGGAGAGCAGAAGCTTTCAATACCCCATCTTCGTTTGTGGCATCATTCAATGCTTGTAGTGATTTGGATGTAGAGGATAATGAATGACTGTTTTTACGTTGCGTCACTTCCTTCCTGAGGATTTTTGACTCAATTTCCTCTGCTATCTCAGACGGCATATTTGCTAATGCGACTGCAGCTGCAAGTTCTGAGGAGGTATGGAACTCTGAAATCATTCTTGATTTGGTTGAACCGCATCTTATGCATGATCCTTTGCCCCCCTTCCTAATGCCGAATGAGATTCCGCATTGGCACTCCATCAGATGCCACTGTTCTGTCACGGCCATCGAAAAAAACTTAGGTTATTGATGGTGTCGAGAACGATGAGATTGTATATTATATGCAATACAGGTAAATTGATGAGGCCTATTGCTTACACTATTTCGATTAGTATGGTTCTGATTTCGATTTTTTTCTCTTGGAGTGAGAAAGCTGTTACAGCAGAGGTTTGGGCTCTCCTACTACTAACTCCACTACCAATAGCACTTGCCCTATCTATAGAAAAAAACCAATCTAAACAAGATTCGGGTACCAAAATAATATGGGAAGATGAAGAGGAAATCGATATGAACAATCATATTGGTGACCCGGAGGAAGCGGGTTTCGACGTACCTGTTCTATGAATTAATCATGAAAGGCGCAATGTCTCTAGATTTGCAGGCGCATAGGTCTGAACCTTGAAACGGTCCCTAAGGCCCATTCTGAAAGCATTACATGTCTGGGGATCCCCATGATGGCAAATAATTTTCCTGGGGGTTGGGTTTAATGCAGCCACATAGTCCATCAGTTGATTTCGATCGGAGTGTCCACTGAAACCATCAATTATGACCATATTGCATTTAACATCGAGCATCAGTGTCTGGCCCTTGTCCATCAATGGAACATGCGAGTGACCCTCTTGGAGCCTTCTTCCTAATGTTCCAGATGCCTGATATCCGACGAAGCATAGTGTATTGCCGGGTTCTGGGGCCCAGTACTTTAGATATTCAATAATTGGCCCTCCAGTCATCATACCACTAGTAGCTAGGACAATGCAAGGATTGGGATCTAGCAAGATCGATTCACGAAGTTCCCTAGAGTCAACTTGTTTGAACCACGATGAGTTGAATGGGTTCTCTTCTCCGCCCTTCAGCATACTCTTCTTTAGTTCTCTGTTGAGAAAATTTGGATGGCTTGAATGAATAGCACTAGCTTCTGAGATCATGCCGTCGAGCCATACTTTTACTGGTTTGACCCTACCTGACTTGAATAGCTCGTCAATAGCTAGCATCACTTCTTGCGAACGGCCTACGGCAAAGACAGGACAGAAAATTTTTCCATTTCTATTTAATGAGTCGGCAATGAGATCCTGCAATTCCTGACTAGCTTGCTGTCTAGTAGGTTGAATGCTCTGTGGGGAACCATATGTGGATTCTATTACCAAGGTATCCACCTTGGGAAACCTAACTGTTGCGGCATCGAATAACCAGGATTTCTCATATTTGATATCTCCAGAAAATAGTAGCCTATGCTCGGATTTACCTTCTCCGATTTGCATGTACACACTAGAAGATCCAAGAATATGTCCAGCGTTTTCCATGGTCATCTTGATATCTGGAGCGATGTCTGTTTTGTCCCCCCAGTTGACATCTACCACATGCTTGATACATTCCTGTATATCTGCCTTAGAATAAGGTGGGTCGTTACCCTCTGCCTGAGACACCTTGATGTAATCAATTTGCAGTAATGTCATTAGATCTCTAGTAGGTGGAGTGCAATACACTGGACCCTTGTACCCATAGCGGAATAAAACTGGTAACATCCCTATGTGATCAACATGTGCATGGGTGATAACTACTGCATCCAAGTTATCAAGAGGCAGCAGTTCTGGAGCTGCGAAAAATGGTTGGACTTCGTTAACATTGTTGGTAGGCTTTGCTCCAACATCTACTAGAACTTTTGACTCATTTGTTGTGACTAAATGCATAGCCCTTCCAACCTCCCTGTACGATCCTAGGGCTGAGACTCTTACCCATGATTCTCCTGGCCTCTGAGGTCTGTATATCCTAGTGCCGAATTTTCTCAGAAGAGACTTTCTATCATCAGCTAGCTCTTTCCGGTATCTTCTGATATCATGCTGAGTTCTACTCTCCCTAGCTGGCGCCCTCTCTACTTTTACTAACCAACCAATCTGATCCCTAAGGGCGTTAACATGAGCTCCCTTTGGGCCTACTGCTGAAGAGGGATTGTCGCATTCTATAATTACCTCACTTAGAGCTGGGTCTAACCAGACATTTCTTACTTCGGCTTCGGCGGGAATAAGTCGATTCACTGCATCATGTACTTCTTCCTCGGATGAAAGAATATCTTTGTGAGGACGAACTACTATCCTTCTTTTTATCGACTTAGCAATTTCTACGGTTAGATTTTTACCTCCTCCTGAAAATTCCCTCGGATTATCAGTAATAATGGAAATAGATCCCGCTTCAAGAGAAACTTCGAAATTAATCCCATCAGGAACAATGGAGTTGACTTTCTTCTTAATTTCAGGCAGAGTTAATCTCATAATAATACTCCAGCTAACGCAGCTTTCCAAGAACAAGCCCTAGGGCTGCGAATTTATTCAAAGAGAGGAGATCAGCTCGGAAACTTCATTTTCCGAAAGAAGTGTGAATCCAGATTCTGCAGTAATATGTGCTAGGTCCATTCCATTTCCGCTAGCAGCATCCCTCTGGGCCGAAGCAAGGAGGGACTTTGCCGCCAGAGCTAAAGCACCTTCCCTAGACATGGAATCTACGAATTGATCTTCGAGCACACCATACATGAAGGGACTTCCTGATCCTGTAGCACAATAAACGTCAGGGATGGATCCTCCTGCAGAATCAATGCTATACACACTTGGACCAGAGTCGTCGATACCGACAATTAGTAACTGAACGTAATGAGGCCTGCCAGAAAGAATATTGGCAGTGAGTGTTGCAGCGCCTTTAACTGTCATGGGTTGATCTCTCTTAAGTTCGAAAAGCTTTAGCTCGGCGGTTAAAACTCTTGACAGAGACTGTGCGTGCCCTACCAAACCTGCAGTAGTTAGAGCTACATTATCTGAGATTCTGAATAGTTTCTGTACAGACTTGTTTGCTATGAAGTGACCCATGGTAGCCCTGTGATCGGCACCGACGACAACACCCCCCTCATACGTAATACCTACAGTGCTAGTGCCCGTCTTTAATGCGTTAGAAGTTGCGTCCATATTTATCACCGAAGAGCTGCCGAATAATATGTACTAGAAATCGACCCCTTATCAATGCGACGGGATGGGGTGTTGAAAATTTATTGGAATTATGGCGGTCATGTATAGCTTCTGTAGAAGATATCAAGGGTTAAGCATATCTCGATAAATTGTGGGAAAACGAGAGGAGGGTCCGAAATGGGTGGAAATGCCCAGCGTTTCAAAGGAGCTCTTTGGTAAACTTGAACCTGGAGAAAACTATCACGACTTGGGGCTAAAGTATCCAGATGCGCCAGTTCCTAGGGATAATAGGGATATCATTGTCCATAGAGCTCAATTGAACGATATTTCTGGGATCTCACAATTAATGGATTGGGTTTCGGAAGGAGACATTGTTATTGTTGAGATGACTGAAATGATGGGGAGAGACATGGAGCTCAAACTGGCTGTGAAAAGGATTCAGGATTTTATAGAGGCAGATTTAAGAGGGCAATTAGTTAGACTTGGGAATACAAGGTTACTACTTTTGCCACCTACCTTCTCCAGTAAGCTCTTAGAGTGAAAATATGCAAAGTCAAGTAGATGTTAAGTGCCCACAGTGTCACGTTGATGGGCAGGTTTCAATGTTATCATTGAGTTCAGAAATACCTTATTTCGGAGAGCATACTCAAATTACTATAATTTGTGACTCCTGTGGATGGAAGCATACTGATTTCATTCCATCGGATGGGGATAAGCAAGGATTCTGGATAATTAAAATTGATGATCAACAAAAAAACTCTGCTAGAATAATTAGATCATCATCTTGCACGATTAGAATCCCTGAATTAGATCTGGAAGTATCGCCTGGCGGATCAGCAAGCGGATACATTACAAACATAGAAGGGGTACTGAAGCGTTTCATTGATGCTGTTAAATCTGTGATCAGAGATTTGGAAACTACAGATTCAGATTTTCTAACCGCACAGGACCTTCTGAAATCCCTTCAGAGTACAGTGGAGGGTTCTAACGTATTGACTATAGAATTACTGGATCCGCGTGGAAGAAGTCAGATAATTCATGATGAAGCAGAATCAAGAGATCTAAATGATTCTGAATTGAGTACATTAAGCACGGGCCCGGAACTTCCAGTTTTTGAAATAGACTAGATTGCATCGNGTGCCAAGAACTCAGAAAGCCTGTCTTCCCACATTACTCTCCTTTCTGAGAGATTTTGCAACCATTCTGAGGCTTTTTCGATACAAATATTTTTCAAATCACCAGCCAATAGTCTTCCACTCTCATAATCATTACGAACCTCATTGAGAGCGCTGTCATCATCTTCAAAGAAGAATTTGAGATACTGGTATGCTACGTCACTTGATGTATCGCCACCCACCCTCCTATGCTCTTCCACAGTAGGCTGCCCCCCACTAATTGCTCTCTTGACCTTCCTTTCCATATGTTCGATGGAGTCATCAAGGAATATTGTAGATTCGGGTTTTGATGAAGACATTTTGCCGCCATTCATACCCACCGCAAATCTATGATACGTTGAACATGGGGGCATCAGGCCCATTCCTCCCATTTTTCTTTCGAGGGACAGTAACTTCATCCTAATATTAGACCTGTCGTGTATTGTTGCGCCGAGAATCTCGATTACTCCATGTTTCGGATTTGACCTAATGTCTGAGAATCCTAGTTCAGAAATAACATTCTTTATTTCAGAAAATACCGTATTCCTTGCAGACATTTCCAAGGTACCGTCATTGTTTATGCCTAAGTGATGTTGATTCTCCTCCTGAACCGATAAAGCAATATTTAGCCCACCGGACTTCCTAATTTTTACATTGAACCAATTTGTTTTGTGAGTAATATCCCTAGTTAGTCTAAGATGTGGATCCTGATCAACACCCACCGGGACAACGATTGGACGAAGCCCCCCAAATTCATCGAGTTGTGGATGTACTATATCGCCAACTTGAACCATAGGAGCCTGCAAGTGTGATAAGTTTGTCCCCCCATGGAAACCATAAATTGATTCAAATTCAGAGAGATTCGTCCTTTGGCCGAGAGTGAATGCTAGCCTTTGAACTGCTGGCCTAGAGCTTTGGAAGTATACGTTCGTCTTTTCGGGATCAAGTCCTAGTGCAGCATAATTACGTATATACTCACTAATTGCCGTTTCACGTCCTACAGATAATGAGGTCCCCCGTGTAGCTAGAGCTTCTAGATCTGCCACAGCCACTGTGACATCGGCTCCATGCTCTTGGAACCATCGAACCTGTTCGATTACCATGCTATGGCCCAAATGCATCTTTCCACTAGGCATCAGACCAGTTAGTACCCCAAATGAGGAAGAACGATGAATGCTATCTACAATAACATCTAGATCTCTATGAGCGAAAACTACTCCTCTACGATGAAGCATTCCAGGATTGGGGAGCATGTCTGTATCTACATTTGAGAGGCCGAATTGATCGATGATTCTATCATAATCTGTGGACTGTTCTGAAGACCATGGATCAATCCTATCTGCATTAGCCATGGTTCGCGCTGGCAATACACCCAATCAAAGCATCGATGAATATCAGCTGAAATTAGGAGATAGATACAAAGAATAACGATAGTCGTCTCGGTAATACATGGTTTCGATTCATTGTTTTGGTGCGGGCCTAGTTGGCTCATATGTCATAAAAAAACTAAATTCAAGTGGTTTCAATGTCCATGCATATGATCCTGAGCCAGAAAGAATATCAAATATCGAAGGAATCGAGATACATTCAATCAGTTCAAATGATGATCCTGTAGAAATACTAACTTACATCATTGGACAAAAGGACGGCATAGAATTTAATCCAGAAGAAGATATTGTTGTCAATATGTTACCGGGCAGCATCGGACACATTAGTACTTCTAAATTGGCGGAAAAACCATGGAGAACAATTGATTTAAGTTTCAGCGAGTATACTCCAGATAGAGTCCATGAAAAATCAAAGTTGAACGGTGCTTCTATACTGTGGGATACTGGAATTGCTCCGGGACTCTCAAACATGCTTCTTTCAGAATCGTACAAAAAACTTGGACCCTTGAAAAATGGTATCATAAGAGTTGGAGGAAATCCAACTGAACAGAATTCAGGATGGAGTTACATGGCTCCATTCTCTCCAATCGATGTGATTGCAGAGTATACAAGGCCTGCAAGAATTATTAGAGATTCAGAAGTGATTTCTTTGCCAGCTCTTTCAGAAAGACACATGATAACAGTAGATGGTAAAGGCGAAATGGAGGCATTTCTTACGGATGGCCTGCGGAGTGTTCTTTATTCGATCCCCTCTGAGGAGCTTTCTGAGTACACTGTAAGATGGCCCGGACATATCCAGAAATATATCGATCAAAGAAATGATGATTCTCTAGATATTAATTCTTTGATGGATCAATGGAAATATGATCCTAAAATTCCAGAGTTTACTTGGATGGAAATTATGGCCGTAGGTAAACATGGAACTACGATCAAATGGACTGTGGAGGATCATGGTGCCGAGGATGGCCATTCAATGGCGAGATCAACGGGCCTGGTAACAATTTGCTGTATTGAAGAATGGGTAAAAAATCCCAATATGATTG
>NHHW01000006.1 GCA_002172185.1 Euryarchaeota archaeon TMED173
AGAAGGGGCCGTACTTGCCGTCCTAATGGCTAGCTCGATCATCTCCCTAGGAACCTCTCTATCTGAGAAGTGACGAGTCGTTCTACGCCTACTCATTCGATTGAAGAAGGACCTAGCTCTTTCTATCATCTCGTTTTCAGGAATTACCTCAAAATCCAACAGGATAAATCCATCGTCCTCTTCGGAGTTGCCCATATGTCCTCTCAGCTCCGTCTAGCCATCAACGCTGCCATTCCTATTGAGGCCGAAACAGTGTAGAGCGAGAAACCTGGAAGAACACTATCACTATCTTGACAATCCGATGAAGGACCACCCCAAGTTCCGTTGTCATACCAGCAGTCTGACCATACTCTCCAACCGAATCCCTCTGCAGGAACCCCAGATTCGTCCCCATTTTCGTAATGAAGTTCGATTCTCCAATTTATGTAAGACAAATCCTCTTCAGGGACAATCGAGCCATCCCAGAATCCGTCCCCTGCAGAAGTTAATGTGTAAGTTTCAGGAGGATAACATATTCCAGAGTTGATACACATTTGGGTTATCCAGGTTACAGACGTACCATTACTCGCTGACTCCTCGTTTAGTTTTACGGATATTCCGAACTCATCTCCCGCAGATGCTTCATTTGGAAAAAAAACACTCTCTATGTCCGTACCTGAGAGGTTCGACTCCTCATTTACCCCACTCTCTGCAACAGCACTCAAGGATATCGTAATCGTCATGATCAGAAGAAGCGCCACTATCCTTCGCATGAGTAAGCGTCGTACCCATCACAAATGAATACTAACCATTCACACTTCAAGATTCCAGAGATCGTCACCTACCCAATGAATTGTTGAAATGGCCTTTCCTTTGCTCATCGACATCATCTTTTCTCCATCCAAAATTGCGATTCCAGTTGCAATAGGATCACCCGTATCTTGGTCCCTAATCCACACGAAGTCACCAATGTTCAGAGAAGGATCTGCTATGTGGATGCCTGCTCCCATGCAGTCTGCTCCGTTCCTAAGAAACGGGATCGCTCCATCGTCTACAGCCACCCAAGACTTCTCCACTCCCCAGAAACTTATTCCTCTAAGGGTTGGGTACCAACTCATTCTTCTTTTGACCTCTATTCGCATTGCTAAAGGGACCCTATCTACTAAGATCAGATCTGTCTCTTGATAATGAGCTTGCTCTAGAAAACCGGACAGGGACAATTCCTCACCTAACCATCCCCCTATTTCCTCAGCAACTCCGCGAATCTGCTTGAGTCTTACCGGGGTTCTTCTCCTTAGCCTCTTGTCTACCACATCCTTCCCGAATGTAAGGGGACGAAAGAACATGCCGAGAGCGTACACTTGAAGCGCAACGACTGTAGCGATGGGTTATGCTCGTCGTATGTCTAGATCTTGAAGGAGTCTTGATACCTGAAATTTGGATAAATGTCGCAGACATTACAGGAATAAAGGAACTTCGTAGAACTACCAGAGAAGAGCCTGATTACGATCTGCTAATGGGATATAGGCTGGAAATATTGGATCAGCATGACATCAAGATTGAAGATATTACTTCGATAATTGACTCCATGGAACCCGTGGAAGGTGCGATAGAATTTCTTCAAAGTCTAGAATCAAAGTGGCCAGTATTTATCCTATCAGATACTTTCTCTCAGTTCGCGAAACCTATGATGTCCAAGCTCGGAAACCCGACTCTACTTTGTCATACTCTAGACATAGATGATACTGGAAGAATAGAAGACTGGAATATACGGTGCGATGACCATAAGAGAAAGACTGTGGAAGCACTAACTCAATTGAATTTCAAAGTTATAGCAGCTGGGGACTCATACAATGATACTTCCATGCTTTCGTCTGCTAGCTCTGGAATCCTATTCAGGCCTCCGGATAATGTCATTGAAGAATTTCCACAATTTCCAGTTGTCAATGACTTTGAAGAGCTAATGTCTGCAATTGAGTCCTCAGCTTCTGAACTTGGCGAGCTATGAAGTAACGTCTTCCCTCCAATCGTTTGAAATAAGGCAGGCAAGTCCGCGGGTTGCATGGCGAAGTGGCATGGTATTTCTCGCAGGAAGCCTACTGGCGGACGTCTCAAGCGCCCAAACAGGTACAGAGGCAAGAGAAGGACAGAGGTTGCAAGCGAGGAGCAACTCGCTTATGTCGGCGAGTCTGATGTCCGTAAGAACTACCGTAAGAGGGCAGGATCTCAGACAGTTAGAACACTATCTGTTAACCAAATCAATGTCAATTCCAAGGATGGAAAGACTGTAAGAGCTACAGTCAAGAACGTAGTTGGAAATGATGCCGATTCTAACTACGTTAGAAGGAACATAGTGACCAAGGGTGCAGTATTGGAGACTGATAAGGGATTAGTTAGAGTTACTAGCAGACCAGGAATGCATGGTGTAGTTAGCGGTGTACTTGTAGAAGAATAGTACACGAAGCCCTCAAGTCACTCATCTCTCAGGGTAGGCCGATAGAATGGCCGCAAAGCGTGAGGAGATGACTCTGTGGACGGGGTACTTCGACTCTAGAATCACTCGATCCAAAGGACGTAGAGTGCCTAAGGAAGCCAGTATCCCAAAACCAACTCTGGAATCAATAGTCTGGGCTGCTCGCAGTGCTGGAGTTAGAAAGATGAGACAAGAGCCCGAAGTAAGCCATCCTGCAAGACCCCATGCCAAGGAGGGAAGACTAATCATGCCCCCAAGTCATGTTTTCGAAGTCACGGGGGAATCCAATAAGGAAAGTGTGATGCAGAAAATTGGTACTATTCTGAGGAGGAGATCCAAAGAGGCAAAAGATCAGGGGAAGGACTCAGTAAGAGGTCCTGCCAAGGGAGACAGGAGACGTCGTGCTCAGCGAAAGACAACAAAGCATCGGAAGAGCGTGCAAAGAAAGAGGAAGAAGTTCGGCAGGAAGTGAAATCTTGTTCATCATCGAGGAGGGTAATCCCGATCCAGAGACATTCCTCGGCCTCAGAGACGCAGCAGGAATGAGCCCCAGATCAATGCAGGGAGCAAGAAAAGGACTTGGAAAGGAGATATTCTCAGTAATCCTTAGACTGGAGGAATCGAAAGAAATCGTGGGTATGGGGCGAATTATAGGCGATGGTGGAACTATTTTCGTAATCTGCGATATGCTAGTTATAGAGAAGTTTCAGAATTTGGGTGGGGGGACCATGATCATGAATTCAATTATGGATTATCTACAGAAAGAGGCCCCGCCAAATTCCTACATCAATCTGATGGCAGATGTAGAAGGATTCTATGAGAAATGGGGATTTGTATCATCACTACCCGACTCAATGGGAATGGTATTGAGAGGATAAATCCAATCAAACTTCAACAGTCCAGCCAAACTGGTCCGGCACACGTCTCTGCTGAATCGCCGTAAGAGAATCATACATCTCCATGGCAACAGGTCCAACGTCTCCTCCGCAGTACTCGACCACTCTATCTCCGTGCTCAATCGTTCCAATCGCGGAAATTACGGCAGCTGTTCCGACGCAGAAGCACTCGTCTGCATCAAGCGCATACTCGACATCGATCTTCTCCTCCCTTACCTCGTAGCCCTTGGATTTTGCGAGCTCCATTACTGAGGCCCTAGTTACGCCTGGTAGGATAGTACCGGTCAGCTCAGGAGTAGATATGATTCCGTCCTTAACGCAGAAGAAGTTTGCAGCACCGACCTCCTCAACGTATCTGTGATTTACTGCATCAAGGTAAATTATCTCGGAGTAACCCTCCTTCTTAGCCATCTTGGAGGGTACCATTCCTGGTGCATAGTTGCCTATTGCCTTGACCCCTCCGGAACCTCCTGGAGCAGCTCTATGAAACTCATCAGACACTCTTAGCGAAGTAGGAGTGATTCCTCCTTTGAAGTATGGCCCTACTGGTGAGACATATACAAGGAACGTGAACTCTGGGGCTGGAGCAACGCCTAGTATGGCCCCGCTCCCGAAGAGAAGAGGCCTGACGTATAGAGCACCCTTTCCTAAAGGTGGAACCCACCTGATGTTCTCCCTAACTGTCATCTTCACAGCATCGAGAAACATTTTCTCGGGTACTGGTGGCATTCCCAGTCTCCTAGCTCCTTCCTGGGACCTCCTGGCGTTGTCACTCGGACGGAATAGAACCACATTTCCATCCTCAGCGTATTGTGCCTTCATTCCCTCAAATAGTCCTTGTCCGTAGTTGATTACTCCCGCTGCAGGAGACAGACTGAGATTCTGGAAATCTTGCATGGCTCCTGACTGCCAATCTTCACCCTGCTTGCATGTTGCCATATACATCCGATCGGTTTCAGTAAAACTGAAAGTTAGTGTGTCCCAGTCTAGTCCCGGACCATTATCTCTGTCCAACTCCCGCACCCCGATTATTGTGAAGGGAAACGACTCGGCTTTCAACGATTCCGCTGGAGACTCCCCCGGCATTGTTATGGCCCCTCACGATGACGTAAGGAAAAGAAATGACCTTGGTATGTCAGGAGGGTGAATTAGTGCGCTGGAATGAGGATGTCTGTATAGTGTCAGGGGATAACCGTGCTTGGCAGGATGGTGATAATTCTAGGACCGCTATCGAACTATGGTGTAGATCTAGGGCCGGTCACTCTATCTTGATTATAGTCAATGGTATGAGGCCATATGTGGAGATATCCGATCCCTCCACAGATGAGCGCAGCATCGAGACAAAACTATCTCTCGATAGGGTATCTGAGACAAAAGACGTATATGGCTATCCAGATTCTAGTGGGATGAAACTCTCCACTAGGGACGGAATAGTCAGGCCCCATTATAGAGTGTTCTTGAATGATACAACCAAAGTAAGAGGTGTAAGGAAGTCTCTCTCCGACTCCGGATGGATTGTTACCAGTGCCGATATACTGTTTGTTCAGAGACTTCTATTGGATCTCGATCTTGGTCCACATATTCAGATCAATGGTGAGGTCCTATGGGCTGGAGAGAGAGCCCCAGAAGAGGCTAAAACAAAAGAGAGTACAAATTCTGAGATTGCCGAGAAGAGAATAAATGAGATTGGTGGTTCGGGGATATATCCTCTTGATATGATAGTCTCTTGTGACGTTGATGGGCTCAAGAGAGCAGAGCCATTTCCTACACCCTTTGTAACAATGTCATTCGATCTTGAGACAAGTATTGCAAACAACTCGATACTTTGCGCTGCAGCAGTGATTGATAGGGATGGAGTGAGGACTGAGTATCCAATTACTGGAGCAGAAACCGAGATACTTGAGAAACTCACAGAAGTGGTTCGCTATGAAGATCCCGATTTTATCACTGGTTACAATATAGACAATTTCGACTTACCTAGGATGGAGGAGAGATCAGAATTTATCGATACTGATTCTGAGATTTCTCGAGCTTCCTTGCTTGGATGGGGAAGGGTGCCGTTAAACGAAAAGGAGACAAAGAGAGGATGGAGAAAGCCAGGTAGGATTTTTCCGAATAGGGAACAAAATCGAGTCTGGACAATCAAGGGCAGGATCCCACTAGATGCTTGGTGGCAGGCTAGACAGACTCTGAGACCACAGAGGGAGTCTCTAAGATACGTTTCGCGTCTACTATGGCCGGATGACGAGGAGATGCAAAAGATGGACATCGACGCGAGCAGGATGGACCATGAATGGGCAGAAAGGCCAGAAGAGGTACTAGAATACTGTGTTCGTGACACAGTTCTTCCCTTGGATATACTCGAAAAGATGAAATCGATTGCTAGGAAAGAGGCTCTTGCCTCTGTCTCCCTAACAACTGTGGATATTGCCGCTACAAGTACGACAAGTCGGTGGATCGACTCTCTTGTCATTAGACTAGCCGACAGAAGTATGGTCGCAGTCCCTAATACAAATCAGGGTCCAAGAAAGCGGGATAAGATAGCTGGTGGATACGTACACGAGGTAGATCCAGGAGTCAAGCCTTGGGTTGTAGTACTAGATTTCAAGTCAATGTACCCCTCAATAATGATATCTAACAATATTTGCTCGACTACTCTTGTCAGAGATGGTAGTGAAGATGACTCTCACAGCGTGTCTCCAGTAACGAATACAAGATATATTTCCAAAAAGGAAAGGCTAGGTTTAGTTCCGCAGCTTCTCCAAGGACTTATGGATAGTCGTGATAGACACAAGTCTGCACTCGCCAAGGCTATCAAGGAAGATGATGAGTCTGAGGCCTTCTTGCAAGATCAGCTACAATACGCTGTAAAGATACTGATGAACTCATTCTATGGAGTATTCGCATCGAACTTCTATCGTTTCACTCATCCGAGTCTGGGAGCAAGTATCACCGAATGGGCTCGTCATAATATCAAGGCTATTATTTCNAAAGTAGAAAATGATGGTGATGACGTTGTCTATTCTGATACAGATTCAATCTTCGTAATCGCACCGGTGGAGGGAGGATCAACCAACAAACCTCTGGGTGGTGAAGAACTTGAGAGATGGGAGGAGGTTAAGATTGCTACAATTGAATACGGAGAAGCTCTCGCAGAAAGATTCACCAGAGAAGGTGCTGAACTTGAGTTTGAGACCGCTCTTTCTTCATTTTTCAGCCATGGTGCTAAGAAAAGATACGTCGGAAGAGTAGTATGGCCCAGAGAGGAGATGCTGATTAGAGGGTATGAAGTCAGAAGAACGGACTCTTTCCAACTTCTTTCTGATACAATGACTCAGATGTTCGAGATGATACTGGATGACAATACAATCGGTGCCGTCGATATGACGAAATCGGTTATCGATCGAGTTAGAGCCGGTGCAGTCGACCCCTCTCAACTAGTAATAAGCAGATCTTGTAAGGGCAAGTGGAACAGCAAGAAGGAAGAATGGGACTTCAGTGTTTACAAGAATGAGGATGGTCTTCCCTATGTTAGAGCTGCGAAGCAGAGAATAGCCGAGGGTCTACAGTTTACTCCTGGGATGAAGGTAGGATACATCGTCACGGTACCAGAAGAGGGGGAAAAGAAGCTAGGAGTTAATGCATGGTTAGTTGACGAAATTGGAGGAGAACCCCCCGAGTATGATANAAATTACTATGCAGGTAGGCTTGCAAAGTCACTAGGAAGGGTTACGGAAGCATTCGGATGGGATGAAAAGAATCTACTGAAAGGAAATAGACAGGGCGGACTCAAAGACTGGGGTTTTGATTTCTAGTACATTCAAAGAGCCGTAGGATTGATTTCTTCTTNCTTCTGCCGTATGCAATATGGGTAGGCCCCGAGACACAGCNTTNATGATGGCGATGGTGTTTCTGTTGCCAATGTTTGCTGGATGCACGGACCTCCTTGGTAGCAACGGACCCCCCTCAGCAACAATGTCGATAACTCCAAGTGGCACAGTCAAAGCTGGAGAAGAGGTTGCATTCAGCGCTGCTGGATCATCGGATCCAGATGGAGATGCGCTTACCTTCGAATGGGATTTTGGGGATGGAAACACTGGTACTGGACTTACAACGAAGCACACCTACGCTCAGCCAGGCGATTATACCGCCGAGCTAGCTGTAGGTGACGGGACCCACGAGGTAACAACTAGCAAGTCAATCACAGTGGTTGACTCGTCTGCCAGAGAGCCAGAGGCGAAGATAACCCCAAGCAAAGACGATGACTGTGATGGAGAGGAGTCAACGGCTAGCGGAGATATGGTAATCGTATGGGTCTGTGACGAGGACAACGATGTAAACGATAGGCGGGTGGAGGTTTCAACTACTGTGGATCTAGATGCGTCGGAGTCTTGGGCAGGATGCGATCCAGATGACTCAAACTGTTACGCAGAGGAATATCTCGTCGAATGGCGTTGGGACCTTGATACATTCACAGACTCAGATGGTGATGGAATCACTGACAACGACGTAGATGCAAATGGGGAGACTTACTCATGGGAAGAGAGGACGACAGGAGCATGGGAGGTCAAACTCACCGTAGTAGACAACAATGGATTCGAAGACAGTACAACTGCGATGATATATGTCAATTACAGAGGGGTATGGGCAGAATTCGTAATTGACAGGGCTACCCCTAACAATCCGGTAATTATGACATGGGACTACCCGGTAACCTATGACCAGGAATCAAAGGATAGAATCAGGTACATGAGGGCCAAGCTTTCGTATCCCAAGGAAGATGACGACCAGCCTTTGGGAGGAGTTGGGGGTACCACTACCAACAACAAGCTAGATCTGTATATCTTCAACAGCACTGAAGATGAGGTAGCAAATACAACAGGAATAGAGAACGACAATAGAGACGCTGGAGACTGTGAAGGCGAGGAGTATTGCGTTTGGATGGTAATCGGAGGATCAACTGTTAGGGGCAAACTTCCTGGAGATTGGACACTAGACTTGGAGAATGCAGAGACTCACAATACCGAGGTAAACCAGCTGGTAATAGAACTCCAGTATAGGTAAATTTAGCAAAAGGCCTCGAATTCCCTATTTCGTACAATCTAGCACTAGTGTAGCGAAAACACTGGGGAACGATTCATATACGCCTCTCCGGTCGGCGGGCCTACCTTAGAGGTGTAAACAATGAGTTCACAATGGGAAGACAAGAGCAAGCCGCATCTGAATATCGTTTTCGTAGGACACGTCGATCATGGAAAGTCGACAACTGTCGGAAGACTTCTTCTAGACAGCGGCCATATAGAACAGCACGTAATAGATAAGTTCGAGCAGGAAGCATCCGAGAGAGGTAAGTCCGGTTTTGGATTCGCCTACGTGATGGATGGATNGAAAGAAGAAAGAGAGCGAGGAATTACCATAGATGTAGCTCATAAAGAGTTCTTCACACCAAAATACTACTTTACCGTAATCGATGCACCAGGGCACCGTGACTTCGTCAAGAATATGATTACTGGAACTAGCCAAGCAGATGCAGCGGTACTAAATGTTGCTGCAAATGATGGAGTTAANGCACAGACTAAGGAACACGCCTTCCTTGCGAAGGTTCTCGGAGTAAAGGAGCTAATAGTCAACATCAATAAGATGGACATTAGTGGAGTTGACTGGTCCCAGGATAAGTATAACAGCGCAGTTGAGGAGGTTTCCAATCTACTGAAGATGGCAGGATTTAACCCAACCGATATCCCATTCATCCCATGCAGCGCTCTGGCCGGAGATAACATCTTCAGCAAGAGCGATAACACACCATGGTACAGTGGACCAACTCTGTTCGATGCAATCGATGGTGTCGAGATGCCACCCAAGCCTACGGACAGGCCCCTTAGACTTCCTATCCAAGATGTATACAAGATCAGTGGAATAGGCACAGTCCCTGTAGGAAAGGTAGAGACTGGAATTCTACACTCCGGGAAGACTGTCGTCTTCAATCCAAGTCAGAAGTCCGCTGAAGTCAAGAGCATAGAGATGCATCATACTATCCACGAGAAGGCTGAACCAGGAGATAACGTCGGATTCAACGTACGTGGTCTTGCTGCTACGGACATCCGTCGAGGAGACGTAGCCGGATACTCAGAAAGTGAGCCTGCCTTCGTAAGACACGACGAGACATTCGTAGGACAGATCCAGTTGATGGATATCCCCAAAGCAATCGGAGCGGGATATACTCCAGTATTCCACGCACACACTTCACAGGTCGCAGTTAGGTTCGTCGAACTATTGGAGAACTCCAAGACTAAAGAGGCAAATCCAGCTTTCTTGAAGACAGGAGATGCTGCACTAGTTAGATTCGCACCTACAAAGCCAATGGCAATCGAGCAGATGGATGCATTCCCCGAACTATCTCGTTTCGCTGTCCGTGATATGGGTAAGACAGTAGCTGCCGGCGTCTGCATGAAGATCGAGAAGAAGTAGACGACTGGTGAAACTAATGCCGGTCGTCACTACAATCAAGTTGACTGGCGAAAATCACCAAGACGTTGATCTGGTCTGTCAGCAGATTAAGGCTATTTCAGACGAGACTGGAGTTAATCTAAGAGGCCCCATTCCGCTACCTACCAGGAGGTTGGTAGTTCCTTGCCGGAAAAGCCCGGATGGTGAGGGTTCAGAAACATGGGACCACTGGGAGATGAGAATCCATAAGAGGCTTCTAGAATTGGTAACAAATTCCGCAAAAGATGAGAAGTCACTGAGAAAGGTTCTGAGAATACCAATTCCAGATTCTGTAACCATAGAACTATCTCTAAGGAATCTAAACTGAATTTAGTTCAATGCCTCTTCTCTAGCTAGTGATCCCATTGGGTCCCAAGCAGGAAGTACTACTGGTTCTTGTTTCAAGCCCTCTTTCATTTTGGCACTCAGGAACTTCTTTGACGCAGCAATTTCAAACATATGCTCATCAAACCAATTGTCGTTCATAGTATAGAATCCTTTTACCCCACTCTCATCGGAACCCCATGAATTCTCAACTCTCCATCTTCTTGGTTCACCTTCAACTACATCGACTCCAGTAAATAGCATTGCATGTGTCATCATTGTTTGTCCAAAGCGTAAACGATTAGCCTTTTCCATTCCGAATCTAATTCCATACAGATCTTCAAATTCGTATAAATTAGCATCCCAAAGACCCTTTTTCCTCTCCATCTGCTTACCCACGTCACAACCCATCCATACCGGCTCACCATCCTCTAGAATCCGTTGAGTTACTTTCTTCATCTCCCCAGTTGGTACGTTAAGATATACTACTGGAGGTCCTCCTACAACATTCTGGAGGTAATCCACTGTATATGTTCGATAATATTCGTTCCTGGGGTCATTGACTATGCAAACGTAGTTTTCCCAATCGATCTCAACATACTCTTTGGCAAACTCCAATGGAGTCATCTCCCCCTTTCTATGGAATTTCTTATCTTTGTCGTGCCATTGCCAATCAAACCTCTCTGGCGGGGTTCCCAGATGGATGCACAGTATCCTCCAAATTTCTTCCATTCTAGATTCTTTGTGAGAACGAGCTCCATCAATCGATCCATTTTTTTCTATAATCTCTCTAATTTCGCTGGCTGTTGTTCTTAGGATATCTTTCAGAATTGTATTCATTGCTCGGGTATTACTGCTGCTGTGAGACTCTGGATAAGCAGACATTGGGACTAAACCATGTTTTCTGATTAGGTTTGTTGCCATGTTCCATTGTCCCCCATCTCCGATAGGATCGCTAAGAAGAAAGTGAATTGTCCTATCATCTACAGGAAGACTAGAGGTTTCCAGAATTGCTTCTAAGAAGTGGTTTGACCTCTCTAGTTTGTCCCAAAAATGTATGTGAGACTGACTAAATTCAAAATTCTTGACATTCATCTTCTTCATAGCACCAACTCTGAAGAGATTCAATGTTGCGAATAGCCAGCACCTGCCACTTCTTCTTTGGTTTGTAACACTCCACTCATCCAATTTTATGCTGAATGAAAAGTCAGTGTTCTGAACAACTTCTCTACTTAGAGCTAGAGACGTTAAAGCAGTATTGCTTATCGCATTCTGAGCAACTCTGGCAGATGGATCGGAGTCGAAAGCTTCTCTAAACCTCTTAATTTCTCCACCAGTCACTCCTTCATTCAAAATCTCACCACACCTGTTTGCTGTCGGAGGTCGGAGAGAGTTAGTAATTGCCCTATCATATAGGGGCAGCTTCAGCTAGTCCCGCTGAAATCAGAATCTCCGCAATCAATGAAGGACACGATTCAATATCTCCTTCAGTAAGTTTGACCTCGGAACCATCAGCCATTAGGATCGGATCTTGGACATCTTTGAGAACTTTAATTCGTAACAAATCACTGTTTTTGTCGATATCGTCATTCCGGATACTTCGAGACTCAGCACTGGAGGCAGCATGTTCGGGAAAATCGTCCATCTCTCTGATTCGATCTTCTTCATCGAAATCTGGCTCCCTCCATTCCCTCTCTTTACTAGGAAGACGAATGCTCTTATCCGCCTCTTCTAAATTATTATCAGTGAAATCAGTTAAGGTATCAGAAATTTCTGAAACTGTAGACTCTAAATCTGAATCGGAGGATCCTAGCATCGAAGACCAGGAAGTCGTAATCTTGTACTTCTCCGATAATTCCCTGATGCCATTATAGAATACTCTCTCAGAAGGATCAAACTTGCTCCAATCTAGTGTTTGGAAGCTTTTCATACTTCTTTCCGTATTATTCGATTCTAGTAGACTTGACGAAACTGAATGTCGAGTGAATGCATTCAAACGCATTCTGGTTAGATCTCTGACACAGGTCCTTGCTACCCCAAGTCTTCTAGATAGTAGTTGAGCCTTAGCCGTCATACCCTCGTCTCTTACCGTCTCAGAGAGTTCTGTTTCCATATTTCTTAGTAGCTGACCAACTGCGTCCCAAAAGCTCATTCCATCGGGCATTGCTACCTCAACCGGGCTATCACTGCTCTTCTGTCTTCTAGTGACTTCAATCAATGATTTGTGAACTGCTTCAAGCTCACCTTTTGATAGTCTTCGAGGACTCGAACCGGAAATCATCTTCGCAACCAGTTGGTCTTCCCACAGAGGAGATACATCAACAATTCCTAAGAAAAAACAAAAGTCAGCCATCCGCGAAAATAAAATCTACGATTACTCTCCGAGAGGTGCAGGTGTACCCGAGTGGTCAAAGGGGGAGGGCTCAAGATCCTCTGCATAGCGCTTCGCAGGTTCGAATCCTGCCGCCTGCACCAAAGTGTTGTAAACTAATCCAAAAGAGCCCTTAGTAGCTCAACTGCACCATCTAAGCCCATATGATGGGTTATACAATCAGCAGAAGCAACAACTTCTGGGAACTTATCATCTACTGCTACGGAGTAACCGACTAAATCGAACATTGGAATGTCATTAGGGGCGTCTCCGCATGCAATTACTCTTGATGGATCGATCCCTCGTTGCTGTAATGCTATTTTCAGACCGTTTGCTTTGTTTATCCCCGGTTTGGCTATATGAACCGCGAAGCCTGTCGGAACAACCTCTAAATCCGACCACTCGCTATTTTCGATCAGCCTCTTCATAATCTCGAATTCTTCCGTTTCTTTAAGGCACCATTCGGTTTCTCTCCATCTGTTCGACTCTATTCCCTTCGGATCCAAACCTTGAATTTTTGTCGCTAACCACTCTGAAGCCTCCCTAGCTCTGGTCCCATCAGAAAGTGAATGAATTGCATGACCTTCCAAGCTATCCCAAACCATTCCTCCGTTTTCAGCCACTATGAAGCCATTAGCCCCTATTGCTTGAATTATCGGGGTAACGTTTGGTAGAGTTCTCCCTGACGCAAGAGAAACTGTCATGACCTCCCTATCTACTCTCCTGACTAGTTCAACTAATTCGTTGTGGAATCCATCTGAATCTAGTAGGGTACCGTCCACATCAAATACAATCATATCCCAATTTTCCTTATCAGGAATCTCTACCATGGCTTTGCGAACTATCATGCATACAAGATTCCATCGACAGAGAAACATTACGTTCAAGCGATAGTAAACTTTCGAGCAATCGTGTCAGAAGACTTTGATGACTTCGCGGACTTCCTCATCCTAGATGACGAAGAGGAGGAGAATAATTCAGAAAATATAAGGAAGAAAGATACATTCAGACTACCCAAATTTGGTATTTCTAAGAATCCCCCAAAAATCTCCAATGATGAAAATTTAATCATGGAAGATCAATATGGTGACCATGGTCTCCAGATTTATCTGGACGGGACTTACAAGTTTGAATGGCCAATATCAGGGATGGACTGTGCAGATTGTGCAATGAAAGCAAACTGGGCTGTGCAGAGACTTCCCGGTGTCGAGTCCAGTAATTTCTCAGTTTCTGACGGGTCCGTCGAAATTACAATAGATATTTCTGTTGGATCCACCTCAAGAGCGTCATCAGTACTTTCCAGCTTGGGTCATGAGCCTGATGTGGGATGGCTGAGAGTCGTAGGGCAGAATCCAGAAAAAATTTCCTCCATACATGGGATTGACGTAAGTGAATTGAAAGAATGGCTTCTAAATGTCCCCGGAGTCCTTAATGTAGCTACAAGCAATGGAAGGATAGAAATCCAAAAGGTTCAGATGGAACAAGTAGAACTGAGAAAATCTGTTGAACAAAAAATGGATGAAATTCTAGGAAATGGGCATTCTCTGGAAAAATTTAGCAGTTCAGGTTTCAGAAAGGATCAGATTCAACTAATCTCTTCTATTCTAGTAATCCCACTAATTTTCCTTGTTTCATTTTTAGAAAATACAGATTTTTTTCCAGATGTAATCGCGTGGGTAATATCCCTGGGGGGAATTATTCTTGCAGGACAGTTTCTATTCCAAGAGGCATTAGCTAGTCTGAAGAATAGTCTGATAGGATTCCAAGTACTAGTTTCTATGGCCATAATCGGAGCATTCTGCTTAGGAGAATTAGTTGAGGCTCTTCTGGTCGTTTCATTGGTCTCCTTCGCATCCCATCTAGAGAATAGGGCACTTATCAGAGCAAGAGAATCTATGCAAGGAGGACTAGATCGGTTACCTAGGATGGCACGACTATCAACTACAGGTAAACAAAATAAATCTGGTGTGAGGAATCTGATGGTGATTATGCCTATCGAGGTAACGACTCCTCAATCTCATTTTCCACAAGATGAATTAACTCCTCAATCTCATTTTCCACAAGATGAATTAATCCCCGTAGAAGCACTGGAAGTAGGGGATTTAGTAGAGATCAGATCTGGAGAGATTGTCCCTGTAGACGGAGTGATAATTGAAGGAGAAGGGGCTATAGATAGAGCACCCTTGACAGGAGAGCCTATTCCAATATCTGTAAAGAAAGGAGATAGAGTTGAGGCTGGCTTATCACTCACAAGAGGTCCATTGGTAGTGAAATCAGAGGCAGTAGGAAGAGGAACAAGACTCTCGAATCTAATCAAATTAGTTAGACACTACAAGGACAAACCCACAAGGACACAGAGTATTATCGAGAGATTTACTCTTATTTGGACGCCATTGGTTGTATTCGCTTCTCCAGCTATCGGATTTCTAATCCATCCCGGATCTCCTGAACAGGCAATTCTTACTACATTATTGCTTTGGGTTGTCTCATGTCCTTGCTCCCTTCTTTTAGCATCTCCAGTACCACATGCTGCAGCCTTGACTACGGCTTCATCGTTCGGACTAATTGCTAGAGGAGGAGACGTTCTAGAGTCAGCTGCAGAGGTGGAGATAGCTTTACTCGATAAGACTGGAACTTTGACTACTGGAAACCCTACAATATCCAATATATTTGTAGTAAACGGGGAAAATGAGGAAAGAGTTCTAAGAATCTCAGCAGGCCTAGAATCTCGTTCAAATCATCCATATGCAAAGACAATTATCAACGAAGCAGAGAAGCGATCTCTTGAGCCAATGAAGATCACTCAAATCAAAGATGGAGAAGCAGGAGTTACAGGGAAACTCGGAGAAAAAACTGCGATTTTCGGTAGATCTGATTGGCTTATTTCAGAAGGAACCAGGGTCCCCCAAGAAATTCAAAGTATATTGAATGAATCTAGGAAATCAGGAAGTGGTGTAAGCCTTCTATCATTAGACTATTCTGTTATTGCGATATTTGAATTCACTCATGATGATGCTAGAAACGGGGTTAGAGAAGCGATTAGAGAATTTGAATCTCTTGGAGTTACTGTGGAGATAATCAGTGGTGATGAGCAATCCAGTGTTGAAGAATTTACTCGTTCAATTGGATTAGAACGAGCATTGTGTATGGGGGGTGTTAACCCAGAAGAAAAGGCACAATATGTCACTGAAAAAACAGCAGTGAAGAGAACCATGATGGCTGGCGATGGATTTAATGATGCGGGTGCACTTGCAGCTGCAGATATTGGAGTGGCGATAGGAAGTGGAGATCAGGTGAATCTAGATGCTGCAGATATCTTAATTCCAGGAGAAGATCCAAGAGCACTATCAAAAATGATAGGTCTCGCAAAGAGGACAAGAAGGGTTGTTTTTGCGAATATCACTATCTCGGTAATGGTCACATTGTTCTTAGTTTCTACTGTTTTGATGGGATTCGAAATAAATCTTGCATTGGGCATAGCATTGCACGAGATCAGCGTAATAATCGTTATTTTGAATGGAATGTGGGTATCTGGTTCTGAAACTAGTAGGTTTTCGAATCTTAGAGCTCTAGTGATGGATATTTTTTCTGATATTTCAGAGATTTGGAGTATATTTGTACATTATTTGCCAAAAGACACATCGTCGACCGCTTGATTAAGTGGTGATATTTCCCATATTCATGGCACCACCGGAAGTAGAGTCAAAGATAGCTCCTCCATTAGTCAATTGTGTACAGTGCGAGGGAATGCTTCCTCAGGGTCTGGGGGAAATTGAGTGTGTCCTTTGTGGTGCGATGTGTAGAGTAACTCATCAGCCCACAGTAGACGCTCTGTTCAACGAAAAGGTCCAGTGTCCAATTTGTATGACGGTAGTCGAGGCAGGAACAGACCAAAGACCGGTCGATCTAACATGTGGAGCTTGCTCTGGAATATTCACACTCAAAGAAAAGATCGCAAAGGTCGAGATTCAGTGTCCTTCCTGCGAGGCAAATCTTAGGATCAGACCTCGCCCAGGAAAGAGAGAATTGACATGCCCAGGATGTCAGAATTCATTCAATGTGACATTCTAGTGCCCAGTTGATAAGAACCCTCAAAACCGCATTTTGATGTTGGATTCAACCCCCTTGTCTCAAATACCCCGAAAAGTGCCCGGGATTGGGGATGGGTAAGTGAGCGAGAGCAAGTCGACAGAATCAGACGATTCTGAAGGCATAGACGAACTAGATGCTCTTAGAGCAGAGCATGCCCTCTCATCACCAGCAGTTACAGCTGCTGTGAGGGCCAGAGAGCGCTTGGATGAAGAATCCTCTCTACGTTCTGGAATTAGACGAGAAAGAAGGATGAGAATAGCAGAAATGACCGACAGAGTATCTGGTATGCATGGCGCTATGAGAAAGGCCAACGAAATCCTTTTCGAAGAACAACTTCAACAGATCGAAGCAGATCTCAGAGACGAATTGGAAGACGAGCTTGAAAGATTAGAGAAGGAAGCCTTGGAAAGAGAGGAAAGACTACTTCGGGAAGAGATGCTTCATAGACTAAGGAGAGAAGAAAATAGACTTAGAGATCAACTTGATTTGGAGAGAGATCGTAGGATTGAGGCTCATACCTCGAGAGTCAGGGATCGGCTCAGAGAAGAAATGGAAACCGAATTCTCCAGAAGGAGATCATTCTTGGAAGAAAGATTGGAACTAGAAGCATCCCAGGCAATAGATAGAATGGAAAGAAGAGTGGAGATGGACCTTAGGGAAGCTATGGAATCAGAAGTACATAGAAAGGCAGACTCATACAGATTAGAGCAGGAAATAAAGATGAGAGAGAATATCTCAAAGATGCGAAGAAAGCATGAATCAAAGCTAGAAAAGCAACTTGAAAACGAGAAAGAATCTCTAGAGAAGGAGATGTTTTCGGATATTCAGGTAAGAATAAAATCATTGCAAGAAGAGACTGAGAGGGCTGCTCTAGCTGAGCTAGATAGGAGGTTCAGGGCAGAAAGAGAGAGCACGGAGGCCGCATTAACGCTAAGAAGACAGGAACTCGCTCTTGAGAGCGAGGTTGAGATGGAACAAAGAGTATCTAATTTCGTCAAAGACCGAGAGACAGAAATGATGTCCAATCTAGAGAAGCAATTAACAAAGAGAGGAGAAATTGAAAAGAAGGAAGTCTCTAAATTGCTCAAGACTATGGAGTCCGAAATAAAAGTGAAGATGGAAGCTGCTCTTTTAGATGCTAGACAGAGTATTTTAGAAAAATCCAACACGGATAAGTGATCAATTTTTACTTAGACTCCTTATTCTCTCGTCTGCTTCCTTTGCAAAATCCCAGTATGCCTTGCTTGCAGGATTTGACTTAGTCGGCTTCTGTGCAATAACTATTGGAGCTCCCTCCAAAGGAGACTCTGCTATAGCTACAGATCTGGGAATTTGAGATTCAAAAACACGATCTCCAAAGTGCTTTCTTGCCTGATCCGAAACGGCTTCACATAGCTTACTCCTAGTTTGCACCATTGTCATCAGAATTCCAAATAATCCTAATTTCGGATTTACTGAATTCTGAACATCCCTGATTGCGGAGATTAGTTGCGCCATCCCTTCTAGAGCGTAGAACTCTGCTTGAATCGGAATTAGAACTAATTCTGATGCTGTAAGAGAATTTACTGTAAGCAGACCTAAAGATGCCGGAGTATCGATAATAATTATTTCAAACTCATCCATTGCTTCCTGGAGTGCCAATTTCAGCCTGTTCTCTCTCCCTACTCTTGTCGCCAAATCAACCTCTATCCCTGATAGGTCCAAATCCGCAGGTAGTAACCACAGGTTTTGAATTGAAATCTGCTTAGGAGGACCTCTTATTTTTCCGGGGTTATTTTTTTTCCATGCGGATTTCATTGATCTAGAAAGAATAGCTGAGCTTAGGATGCAGTCCTCCAGTCTTAGGGATGAGTCTCCAATCTCTCTGGCGAACAACTGGTTCATCGTTGGTCCAATTTCTCTCTTATCTACACCGAAAGTTGTAGAAACATTTCCTTTAGGATCCATGTCTACAAGCAGTACCTTCCTGCTTCTAATGCCGTACTCTTCATTTCCTATAGCTAGAGCAGATGCTAGATTAACTGCTGTAGTAGTTCTGGCACAACCACCTTTGTGATTGACGCATGATATTACCAGTGCCATGACAACCGAATTGGACGTACGGTTAATTGGGATTGCCCGAACTATTGTATTACGGGAACGTTTACTTCGCTCAAGATCTTATTCACGACCCTTCTTCCAGTGACGCCTCTGATCTTTGACTCAGGCTTGAGTACAATCCTATGGCTTACTACGTCTAGTGCTACACCCTTGACATCGTCAGGAATCACGTAATCCCTTCCATCTATAGCTGCAGATGCTCTTGACGCCTTGAATAGACCTTGACTAGCCCTAGGTGAAGCACCAGCCTCAATCCTTGGATCAGCTCTGGTCCTCTGCACTACTTGGACAATATAGCCAAGAATTGCAGGGTCAATATGGACAGTCTCTAGAGCCTTCTGCATCGCTACAACCTTTCGAGGCTCAACGATTTGCTCCACATCATATCCATCCTTAGCTCGAAGCTTCCTTCGTTGCAGAATTGCCTTCTCTTCGTCCATCGAGGGATAACCCATGCTCATCTTCATCAGAAACCTATCCATTTGAGCCTCAGGCAAAGGGTAAGTTCCTTCCTGTTCTATGGGGTTCTGAGTGGCCATAGTTACGAATGGAGCTGGAAGTTTATGGGTGATTCCTTCAATTGTGACTTGCTTCTCTTCCATTGCTTCCAGAAGCGCAGCCTGAGTCTTAGGTGGAGCCCTATTAATCTCGTCCGCAAGAAGGATATTTGTGAACAATGGCCCAAATCTAGGTCTGAACTCTCCAGACTTCTGATCGTACATGTAAGTACCAATGATATCTGCTGGAAGTAAATCAGGAGTAAACTGAACGCGCTTGAATTTACATCCCAAAGCCTCTGCAAATGTATTCGACATCAGAGTCTTTGCCAGACCAGGATTATCTTCAATCAGAATATTACCATTTGCTAGAATCCCGATTGCTACTTTTCTAATATTTTCAGGCTTTCCGATAATGACTTTTGCAACCTCGCTCATTAGATTGTTTGTATGTCCCGAAACTGATCTGATTAGGTCTTTAGAGCTAGATCCACCACCCTGAGCAATCGCCATAATGAGTCCTCGATGTTTATGGCCCCATTCCATGACTACTTGAGTGTTCGGTGCATGTGAACAACTAATGCTCCGACTATCTTCCCCAGAAGTGGTCTTCCTTGCGATGAATGCTAAGAAGCTCCTCATAAACTTCCTTCTCTGCCTGAGTCATCTCCATCTTCCTCAATTTTCTTGCATGAGATTCAGGAATATCTACCAAAAGCACATCGCCTTCATCGACTTGCCTTCCAACAGTCACTCCTTCTATCGAAATTGCTACCTCAGATCCCTGTCTGGCCTCCTTCATACTTTCCTGTCCCGATCTTATAGACTTGATTCGACCAATTCTCCTCCCATCCTTAAGTAGGCCCTGACCAATGTGAACTCTCCCAGCAATGACTCTTACGCCCACTACAGCAGGTTTGGAGACTCTGAAAGTATGATCCGGAAGTAGCAATATCCTTCCTGGATATACCACCATCTCTCGCCTCTCTTCTTCAAGTTCTATTTTCCTCTCCTCGATCCAAATCTCATATTCCTCAAGAATCCTATAGATAATATCGGATCCGATATGTTTCACACCAGCATCCGAATTTCCAATTTCTTGCTCCGCTTCTTCAAGAATCTCAGTACTGAATGCCATTATAGACCTGTGAAGGGGATCAGAAGAAGCTTCAGCACTTCGAACATCCCTTCTACTAACCTTCCCTATACTTGCATCCCTTATCGGTACCCCAATTTCGTTAAGCTCCTTAGCTAGGGCTTCGAGACCACCGACAGTATCAGATTTGATACACACGCCTTCTTCTTCCAATTCGATTGACAGGTTTGCCTCGATGTTTGCTTCTTCCAATGCATCCATTTTCTCTTCTTCATTTTTTACGACCCTTAGGGTCGTTCCCACAAGAACTCCTTCCAGAGATGGTGCGCTAATCTTTACTCCAGCCGCGGCGAATACCTCTTCTGTGTCATCCCACCTATCTCCAGCATCCCTCATTTCACTCATTCCTCTTGGTGAGAATAACCCTTTTACATGGGTACTTGCACCTCCTCTTTGGCTTACTAGTACTATTTCGTCACCTTTTCTAATGGATCCTCTGTGAAGAATCAAATCCAATGTTTTTCCAAGCCCCCTCTCTTCCTTCATCTCCAGAACAGTCGCCTCTCCTCTTCCTTCAATATCCATAAGCTGATCCAATAGATAACGCTCTGCCAGACCTATAACTACTGCTAGGAGGTCCTGAATCCCCTCTCCTTCTCTTGCCGAGATCGGAACCAAAGCTATGTCTTTGGTGAAGTCCTTGACTCTGTCATATCTTTCCAAATTAAATCCATCTTCAGCGAACTGACCAACTAGGTCCCAGTATCGCTTCTCGAATAGTTCTGATGCTTCACTTGTCTGCTCTCTGAGGGAGATGGCCATGGAACGACCATTCTTACACTCCCACCCGTATATTCTGTCTACTTTGTTAGCCGCAATTACGAATGGAGTCTTTGACTGCTTAAGGATTCTAAGTGATTCTCTCGTTTGAGGTCTACAACCTTCCATTACATCAATAATCAATATTGCTATATCTGCCAATGATCCACCTCTAGCACGAAGAGAGGAAAATGAGTGATGTCCAGGAGTATCGATGAATAGAAGTCCTGGTGAGTCGAACTTTTTGCCTCCAAGGAGTGGTGCACAAAGATCGTTGAGAATTCCAGAAGGAACCTCGGTTGCGCCGATGTGTTGAGTAATACCACCGGCCTCTCTATCCATCACCGAAGAACGTCCCTGATCACCCAGAGACCTCACATGATCCAGAAGTGAGGTTTTTCCATGATCAACATGGCCTAGAACTGCAATGATGGGTTGTCTACGCTCTGACATTCTAACAACCCCATACTCCTTCCCCTTCAGAATTGATGTTACTCGTAGATATGCGCCTCAGCGTCACGGACCCATTCAACCAGGCCGTCGGAGAACCAAAGGTCCAACTCGAACGCTGCAGTTTCCTCTCCGTCAGATCCATGAATTACATTGTGACCGATGTCCAATGCTAGGTCTCCTCTGATAGTGCCTGGAGCGGCAGTTCGACCATCTGTGGGCCCGATAATGTTACGAGCTACGCTTATCGCATCGACTCCAGTCCATGCCATAGCCACTACAGGACCAGATGTGATGAACTCTATGAGGCCTGCGTAGAATGGACGCTCGCTATGAACCTCATAATGAGCCTCTGCTAGCTCAAGAGAAGGGGTCAACTGTCTGAGTCCTACTAGCCGTAGGCCCTTGGTCTCGAATCTACCTATAATGTCAGCAACCAAGCCTCTCTGTACTCCATCAGGTTTTATCATTACGAAGGTAGTTTGCATTTCTCCCATGTTCGGCCGAAACACCCCCCCTATTTCAACGAAGTCACCAATACAAATCCTTGATGAGCCTACTTGTATTCGGGTAATTATGAGATTACTCCTGATTCTCCTAATGTCCGTCTGCCTGACTCTTCCCGGTTGCACCGACGCAGTTCAGGATACAGTAAATCCAGAGAGAGAGTTATTCGACGACAATACATTCATCGATGAGGACCAGTATCTTGGACTTGAATGGACAATTGATTCTGCTGCAACAATTAGAATCGTGCTGGACCGACAAGAAGGACCTAACATAGATCTGTACACTATGACTCCAGTGAACTACGAGAAATGGAAAGAATGCGACGCTTTTGTCTATATTTCACAACTTAGCGATCCGGACACTGCTGGGGCAAGCCTCGAACTAACAGTAGATTCGGGTACATATGTGACAGTGATCGATAATTCAGACTGCGGAGAAGCACAACCTCCCGACCAAAGTACACTACTTGACCCTGGAGGCGACGAAAATGATAGGGCTAGAGTAGACTACAGGATTACTGCTCAGTGAGTGAAAGCCTATTTGATTCCGCCTTTCTCGTAGCGACGAGTCCACTTCAGTCGCCTAGCATTCCTCTTCAATTTGAGCATGTTCTTTCTGGACTTGCTGTCCTTGAACCAGTATACACTTCCATCTCGCTTTACAAACATCATTCCAGTGCCCGGCTCAATCTCTTCGTTTGTGAAACTACAAATTCTCTGCTCAGGCATTCTATCACCGTGAGCCTATCCTTCGGGCTTCTCTTCCCGTGTCCCTGAGCATCAGTATGTCTCCACCCTCTCCTGAGACTGGGTCAGGACCTCTAACTGGCCCTAGAACATTCCTAGTGATAATTCGACCAATGTCTCGAGGGTTATTCGAGTCCAAAACTCGAACCTTTACCTGCATAGCCTCTCCAGTGAGTCCGGTCCTACCTACAATTTCCACTACCTCTGCCGGCCAAGCCTCAGTTGACATACCTCAAACCTCCTAGTTTGATGAGAGAGTCTCATAGTGGGATTTGACCTCATTGAATCTATCCATCCCCTCTTTCTCGACCTGCATTACCGCTATTGCTGCAGTTCGCGTACCATTACTCATTCCTGCTGCCTCTGCAAGATACGATTGATCTTCAACATAGATGAATGGGATCTCCTTCTCCTGACAGATCATAGGGATGTGTGCTAGTAACTCTCCTGGATTTACGTTTTCTGCCATAACTATCATCTGAGCAGTCCCTCTCTCTGCAGATTTAGTCACCTCATTGGCTCCTTTCTTGAGACGGCCTTTCCCATCCTTGCCTAGGCTCTTTACCATCTCATAAACTTGCTCTTGTACGTCTTGGGGTGTTTCGAAAACAATATGTACACTCATTGGAACATCTCCTCGTGTTAGTAAGTCGCCGCACGGCATGACCGATATAAACGCAGCGTATTTGGACCCAGTTGCACGTTCCACTACCTAGACATCATTTTCACTATTCCTCTGGATAGTGCCGGTGCTGAAGAAACACTTGCTCTCGGATTAGGTAGTGAGTCAGTGGTAAAGACACCATCCACGTGATTAGCTAATCTTGATAATGCGCCTCCAGTGAATAATCCGTGTGTACAAGCGGCATGTACCTCTTTAGCACCCTGTCTTCTAAGTGCATCACTAGCTCTACAAATTGTTCCACCTGTACTAATCATGTCATCTACTATAGCAACAATCTTTCCTGACACATCAAGATCCTTCGGTGAATGCTCAATCGTATGCGCATCTATCCTAGTCTTTTCTAGGTAAGAGAATTCACAGCCAATTAGTCCTGCCACCTCTGAGGCTCTGGCGATAGCTCCCTTGTCAGGACTTAGAATAAAGTCGGGAGAAACTTCGGTTTGAAGAGAATCAGCTATTTCGGGCATAGAGCTAACGAATTCTACCGGTAACGAAAAATCTTCCAAAACATCTGGGGCGTGCAAGTCAAGAATTGTTATTCCATCACAAAATTCCGCTAATACTTCTGCAACAACTCTAGCAGATACAGACTCACCCGCGGCGAATCTCTTATCCTGACGAGAGTATCCATAGTATGGTATCGCTAAGAAAATTCCGGGACCTACGTCTTCTTGATCTGACCCAAACTCTTCTTTCAGGCTTGAAACTCTTCCCTTTCTAACGTCTCTAATTGCCCCAAGGAGGAGAATAGTTTGCATTATTCCAGAATCTGGATAAGTGTTTGAGACCAGTATCACATCCTCCGATCTGACTGAATCTATCGACTCTAAAGGTACTCTGACATATGCTTCTCCATCTGGGAATCTTCTACTCTCAAGAGCGGTATGATCCATCCCTAGTAGTGGAGCAAGAGCCTTTGCCGCTTCTACTCCTGAGGCTCCGCTCAGAACAGGCATTTGATACAAGGGAGAGGAACCCCCTTCATGATGCTTCTTGTCAATTATAGTATCTCTAACCGATGAATTTGGTGGGCACGACAGGATTTGAACCTGTGACCTCCCGGTTATCAGCCGGGTGCTCCAGCCAAACTAAGCTACGCGCCCTGAGAATCAATCCCACATGGGATTGGAATTTGAAGGCTACTCAAGTGACATCATTCTTCTTCGTACCCTTCATCATTAAGTTTAACATAACTTGGAAGTGTCATTAGTCTGGAGAATGTACATTTCAGAATTACTTCGTCAAGCCTGGAAGTAGTTCTAGCCAGCTGTCCGCAAGGTACAGCAATTGTATCCGGTAGTCCGTGCCTTGCTCTAATCATGAAGTGTGGTTTAATCAATAATCCCTTATATGTCCTCTTGATTTTAATTAGACTGATTACGTTTCCAATATCCATCCCGTCATTGTCTAGTACGGCTCTGTCTAGCAGCTCGTCTGGCGCATACAGATCCTCTTCTATTCTGACCGTATTCCTCCATCTTCTCTGCAATTCTCGCATAGATTTGGAGAGTTTTATTCCTCCATCAGGTCTTATGCTATGTACAAGTTCTTTGGCCAATGGGGCCAGATCAGCCGGTTTTCTCATGAACTCACTAGCAATATCATCCTCTACCTTTAATCTAAGAGATCTCACAAATTCATCTCTTGGATGGAATCTCTCACCAACAACTACTCCGACATGTTTGTCTCCGACGTAAACGTCTCTGTGTATCATTTCCTGTATTTCGTAGTCTTCTACCATATCTCTGCCTCCATTAGGAGTGCATCCCCCTTGCCTTCTCCAAAGTCTCAGACACTGGGATAGCACTTATAATATTCGTAAATAAATACTGATAATTCAATTGAAATTTTTTACTCTAATAAAAATTTTCAATTGAAAAACTGAATTTAATTTGATTTTAACGATGATTATCAGAACTTCCGTTTTTCCTTTTTCCAGATTTTTTTCGTGAATTCTGAAAGTGAATTCAGAGAATATTGATGTGGGTGGACTTTTTCCCCTACTTGATGACAATGGGAATTGAAGGCCTTGCCGAAATTCGTTCCCAAACTGGAAAGCCTCTAACAAAAGGACTCAATGACCATGTAATCTCTGAATTCCTTCAGACAGATCCTTCTCTCAGTATTGCGATAGAGGAAGCATGTGAAAACTTTCTTAGCTTAGAAAATGACATGGGTACGGAAACAATAAAAATGGATGAGCAGGATCTTGTAAGCATTCTCCAGGGAGACTACGTAAACTTCTATTCTGCAGCAACTGTTAATCCATACGTAGCTATAGCTGCACGTGGCCCTTGGATTGTCACATCTCATGGAGCAGTTATTCATGATAATGGGGGTTACGGGATGCTTGGAATGGGGCACGGTCCGACAGATGTTATTCAGTCCATGCAGAAGAATTGGGTTATGGCCAATGTAATGACTCCATCGTTCAGTCACAAAAGATTAGCAGACAGACTCAAGAAGGAAGTCGGACATACAAGGGGAGAATGTCCATTCTCGAAGTTTGTTTGTTTGAACAGTGGATCAGAATCTGTAACGATTTCAATGAGGATAGCTGATGCTAATACTCTTCAGATGACAAGGAAGGGAGGGCTTCATGAGGGAAAGAAAACGAAAATGCTAGCGCTAGTTGAGGCATTTCATGGCAGGACCCATAGGCCGGCTCAAATTTCTGACTCTTGTAGAGGTAAATATGAGAAGAATCTGGCTTCATTCAGAGATAGTAAAAATGTAATTTTTGTACCATGTAATGACGTAGAATCTCTTATCGAGGCGTTCGATAGAGCTGATCGAGAAGGGTTCTTCATTGAATTAATGGCAATAGAGCCGGTAATGGGAGAGGGAAACCCCGGTCTATGTGTGACAAGAGAGTTTTACGACAAAGCACGTGAGTTAACTTATAATCATGGAAGCATGCTCATTGTAGACTCTATCCAAGCAGGCCTAAGGGGTCAGGGTTGTCTTAGTATTGTTGATTATGAAGGTTTTCAGGACTGTTCTGTTCCAGATATGGAAACTTGGTCCAAGGCACTCAATGCCGGTCAATTTCCGCTTTCTGTAGTCGGACTTTCCAATAGGGCGGCCGACCACTATGTAGTGGGAATATATGGAAATACAATGACGACCAACCCACGAGCTCTCGAGACAGCGATCACTGTCCTCGATCGAGTTACCCCTGAACTACGCCTCAACATTAAGGAAAGGGGGATCGAATTCGTTTCAAAATTGAAAGAATTAGCCAATGAAATTCCAGGAACAATTACTCATGTTCAAGGGACCGGACTTCTTTTGTGTGCCGAGCTAGACCCTGAAAAGTTGCCAGTAATTGGTTTTGGTTGTGTGGAGGAATGGTGTAGAATAAATGGTCTTGGGGTTATTCATGGTGGACAGAATGCACTCCGTTTTACCCCCCATTTCGCAATTACTTCAGCTGAGATTGATCTGATAATTGATGTTCTAAGAGAGGGACTTCAAACATTTACCTCCCCTAAAATAATTGAGGCCAAGTAAGCAGTTAGGTTTCTATGTCAAAATCCATCAGTGTTCTCGGTCCAATGGATGGACTCAGAGGATTTCTAGAGGAAAGACTGGAAAGAGCAGGGGCTAAGCTTGTCGATGTTCAAAAGAATGCAGACTTCACAATATGTATTGGAATTAATGAGAAATGCAATCTTTCAATAGATTCTCATGGTTCGGAAAATATCCTTTCTGCTGTAGCTATTGGTATTGAAGATGTAATCATTCCAAGTGGAGATAGGGATTGGGGAAATGGAAAAATCTTGGATTGGATTGATTGTGTAAAGAAAGGTCATGATCCATTAATAGAAGACAGAGTAAGATACTGGGTGAATATACGAGATGTAGTTGAGGCAATTACCACGATTTCAATGTTTGAGGGTGAACTAGAATTATCCGACCATGTCAAAATCTGTGGTAGAAGAGGGTGGAAGGATGAACATATAATTGACGAGATTAGAATTCTTTGGGAGAGGTATTCAAATTCAATAAATTATTCTCATACGATTGAATCCCTATCTGGTGTACCTAGTCCTGTTAGAGGTTTAGATTCGGAGGAATCAAGCTTAAATGATCTAGATTCAATACACGACATATTGATTGCATGTGGGGGGAAGGGGTGGCAACCCCTAGTTCCACTTCGGATATCTCTGATGGAGATGATCGCGAGTATGGAGTGACTATCTCGAGTTCTTATCCTCTTGAACCTTGATTCTGATAACCTGGGCTAAATTTTTACATGATTGCATAACTTTCCTCACTCGTGTTCCAGCTGCTCCATTTCCGGAGTCGTGCTTCTCTGCATCATCGAGAATTTCAGTTAGTTCGTTTATCATCTCTTGTATCATACTTCTTACTGACATGTCACTATCCAATATTTCTGGACTAATAGCGGTTACTAAAGCTAATCAACATTCTATCTGAAAAGATCAGATCCTAACAGAGGCAGAATAAGACTAGCTTCTCCTTCAATTACTATTTGTGGAGCCTGAGGGCGAATCTTTCCCCAAGAAATTGCTTCTCTCAGTCTAGCACCAGATAATGATCCATCGAACTCCGGTGCAGTTGTAATGGAAACTGCAGAGTCCATGCCGGAAGATTCTCTGAATTGATTCCACCAAATCACATGATGTTTGGATATTCCACCTCCAATCATTAGGCCGTGACTTTCCTTTGCAGTCCATATTTTATCAGATAAAATCTGTTCATCAGCTAGGATATCTATCATGAAATCCGGACTCTTCTGTCGGTGCATGAATAACTGTGAGCCAATAGAACCATCCGTCAGGCCAGGAATGACCATTGGAATTCTATGTTTGGCAACCCAGTGAAGTAGAGAACTCTCGTCTTCAATCCTATCTCCCATCGCCCAGCATAATTCTACTGATCCAAAACCAATCCATGGTTTCTCTTTGTTTTTGGACCTCCTCTCAACCTCAATTTCACTAAGCCAGGGCAGTACAATCTTCTCTAGAATCTCACCATAGCATTCGTTTGGAACTACTACGTTCCCTAGTCTGTTCAGCCCCTCTTCGCCAAGTGCTACATCATCAAGAGAGAAATCTCCATGGAAGTAGTCACTATATGTTCTAGCAATGTCATGATCTAGAGTTCCGCATGTTGTGACAATTACATTGTATGCTCTACTCTTTAGGGCCTCGACAAAGAATCCTCGAGTCCCAGTAGCACAAAGACAAGCCGGGAAAGAAAGCCAATTTAGCACCCCATCTTCTCCAACAGTAGAAATCGCTTCTCTCAAAATGTCCCTTCCTCTTGCTAGTTTTGTTGCAGTGAAACCACCAGCTCTTCCCATCTGATCTATTAGAGATCTAGCATCAGTAATTTTCGAGAAATCGTAGTCTTCTACAGGAAAATCAAAGTCATCGCGAGAGTATCTGCCCACATGCTCCGCACTGCAATCTCGTCTTCAATTAGTAGCATTATGTAATCTGTAGATCCTATCTCTTAGTTTAGCTGCTCTTTCGAAGTCAAGCCTATCCGCAGCCTGTCTCATTTCCAGCTCTAACCTCTCAATCAACTCCTTCTCCCTTCCTTCATTGGCTCCCACCTGTTCTTCTACCCAATCGGGTTGACTAATATTCTCCAGAACAGAATCTGAGGTGTTCCACACTCCTGCACCTAGTCCAAATTTCTGTGCTAAGCTATCCAGGCCTCTCTTTCCTGGTGGCTTAGCCACCATTCTTTTTCCTCCACTTTCTCCAGTTCCCGCCACTCCAGATAATAGCTCTTCAATTTCTGCACCCATTACTGGAAGTGCCTTTTCAATTGTCCGGGGGACTATTCCATTTCCCTCATTATATTCTTCTTGCATCTTTCTTCTTCGTACTGTTTGGCTAATTGCAGCTTCCATTGCGGGAGAGACCGAATCGCCATACAGAATCACTGATCCGTTAGAATTCCTAGAGGCTCTTCCTATGGTCTGAAGAAGAGATCTTTCATTCCTCAGGAATCCCTGTTTGTCTGCATCAAAAATCGCTACTAATGACACTTCTGGAATATCCAGACCCTCTCTTAGAAGATTAATACCCACTATTACGTCAATCAATCCCAATCTGAGAGCTTTGATTATCTCGGTTCTTTCCAATGTATCAATCTCACTATGCAGATAGTGAGCCTTTACCCCCATACGTTCGAGATATTCAGAAACTTCTTCTGCGAATTTAATTGTCAAAACAGTAACTAGAACTCTCTCCCCTCTTTCCACTCTATTACTAATCTCGCTAAGCAGATCTTGGACCTGACCCTCAGTACTTCTAACTTCTATTTTCGGATCTAGTAACCCCGTCGGCCTGATTTCCATTCTAGAAATGCCATTAATTTCTCCTAGCACCTCTTCCAAGCTATTTTTGTACTTTGATTTCCCATATTCAGACTTCTTAGCTCCTCCCCCTCCGTCAACATGCATTAGGCCTTCGGGAATTTTCTGACCTGTTACCTCTGCAAGATGTCTAAGCTCTCTTTCACCAGGTGTGGCACTAACGTATACCATCTGGGGAACCAACTCTTGGAATTCATCAATCCTTAATGGGCGATTATCGTAAGCAGAAGGCAGACGAAAACCATGATCTACAAGATTCTTCTTTCTAGAGAAATCCCCTCCAAACATCCCACCTACCTGCGGAAGAGTCACATGTGACTCATCCATGATGACAAGATATCTCTCCGAACCACCTCGGAACTGTTCAGCATTTTTCGCAAAGAAGTCTAGAAGACAATATGATCGCTCCCCTCTTTTTCTTCCATCGAAGTGCATAGAGTAGTTTTCTACCCCTTTGCAGGAACCTACTTCATTTAGCATTTCTAAGTCAAATCTAGTTCGCTGCTCAAGACGATGAGCCTCTAATCCGCCATCTTTTGATTCGAACCACTCAACCCTCTTTTCCAACTCTTTCTCTATGTCTTCAACAGCTTTATTGAACCGATCCTCACTAGTCATGTAGAACTCTCTAGGATGTATCCAAGCTTCTTCAAAATCATCCAGAGGCTCCCAAGAAATAGCTTCACAGACTTGGATTCTTTCTATTCCGTTCCAACCGAACTTAATTCTAATTGGATCATCTCTACTAGGCATCCAAATATCAAGAACTTCTCCTCTGAGACGCACATCCCCCCTTACTATCCCTCCTCTAGTTCTTCTATAATGTAGGTCAACAAGCTTCCTAACTATTTCCTGAGGGTCCGATTTTTGACCTATATGGAGCCTTATATGGTTCTGCTGGAAAACCTCTGGAGGATTTAACCCATATATTGAAGAAACCGTACCTACAGTGATTATATCAGGACGAGAAACTAGTGAGGCCACTGTGGAGAACCTCTCTTGTTCAATCCTCTCGTTCATCTGTAGTTCCTTATCAATATACAAATCTCGTCCAGGGATGTATGCTTCAGGTTGATAATAGTCGTAGTAGCTAACAAAGTACTCAACAGAATTCTCTGGAAAAAGACCCGACATCTCCTGCCATATTTGACGTGCAAGAGTCTTGTTGTGTGATAGTATAAGTGTGGGTTGTTGAACTCTCTCTATTATCTTGGCCATTGCAAAAGTCTTACCCGAACCAGTGACTCCTAGGAGTACACATCTTTCCTGACCATTGTTCAATTGACTAACTAGCTTATCTATTGCTTGCTCCTGATCTCCGGCCGTATCGTATTCTGAGTGTAGTCTAAACATAGTAATACCTCAATTAGATAAATCTTCATGGTGGAAATCTACGTATCCTATGCTGACTAGTAGTACCCAACCAGTTAACATCGAACTTCGGAAAAGTAATTTCTGAAAACCTTCCATAGCTTCATCAGACTCAGAAGAACTCCTGGAAATATTGTTCATAACAAAAATGTTCACAATTGACATTAGAATCACCGAGGGAATCCATAATATTGAGCGGAAGCTTCTGTAATCGGTGAACTGATGCATTCCAGTTAGTAGAAAACAGAGCATCCAGCTTAGGGTAAGAAAAACACTCATTTTTCTTGTCGCATCCTCTCCAAAAATTGCCGGAAAGGAATGAATACCCTGCTCTCTGTCAATTTCTTTATCCATTAGAGCATAGTTGATATCGAAAGCAGCTATCCAAAGTGCCACTCCCAGTGAAATGAAGAAAACCTCTGGGAACCAAAGAAACTGAGTCTGAGTACCGATCACTCCAGTCAAAGCCCCCCACCCATGGGTGTCAGCTGCTATTGCTAACCATGCCCCTGCAGGGGCCAGGGCTAAGCAGAGCCCAATCCAGAAGTGACAAATCCAAGAGAATCTCTTGGTGTAGGGGTATATTGCAAATGCCATAACTGGTAACCAAGACATCATGAGTGCAACTTTGTTCAATTTCCATGCAGAAAAGAGAAGTGTGGAGAGGAAGACTGCGGCTAGTATCCATGCTGTTTCAATTGACATTGTTCCAGAAGGAAGGTGCCTACTTGCAGTCCTTGGATTATCCGCGTCAATATCTCGATCGACAATTCTGTTTAGTGCCATAGCTAGACCTCTAGCACCCACTGCTGCTAGAATTATCCAGAATATATCCATAGTCTCCGATCCGAAACTATGATCCGCTAGAATGAAACCAATCAGAACGAAAGGAAGAGAAAAGAGTGTATGCTCGACCTTAACAAATTCTAGTATCTCCCTAAATCCCATTTCACAACCTCTCTGAAAGCCATGCATCTACTCGTCCAACTAAATCTGTATCGTGTAGGGTAACAGCAGGCCATCTCCGAACAGGAAGTGGTCCCTCTGTAGATGGAATCGGTGCCGTCGCGTCCCACGCAATTCTATTTCTCTCATCATCAAAGTGGAGGTCTCTACCTACATCGAATCTACAAAAGAGCTGCCAGAGAAGCCTTCTTTTCCAATCCTCACTTTCAAGATTTGCATCGGAGTCAGTGATAAAAAGCCATTTCAAATCTTTCGAAGCCTCGAGATTCCAAATTGAGTCAATAATCTCCGAAATTCGTTCACGCTGAGTATGCGCTAATTTTTCATTGGGTTCTTCCATGCTTATCTCCGGCTTTGGCCCGCCTTCTGTTTCTGTTGTAATTACCATTATTGATGGTCTGAGCATCCTAGACTGGATTACACCTTCTATTGCAGAAACTGAAATCACTAAAGATTCGTTTGCCCCCTTATTTTCCATATTTTTTATCGGATCTCCAGCTGCAGGTTCGGTCGCATCAATTATCAATTTGTCATGAATATTCTCCCAAGGTGAGGTATGAGCAAGCGAATCTGCCACCATTCCCTCTAAAATAATTAGATCTTTATCAATGACCACCTTACTACCTAAAGCGTCTAGAAGAGAATCCAGATCCTTAACGGGATGATCATCATCAACTACCACTACCACCTTTAGGAACATCATCTGCCCCGCTCCCAATAGTCCTAAAGCCGTCTTCCTAGCTTGTCTAGGGAACCTTTGTTTTGAGGAAATTATGGCAAGATTATGAAAACCAGTCTCTAGGGGGAGAAATGCATCAATCACATCTCTGTGTTGGAATTTTAGCACTGGTAACAGGGCATCCCCTATTGCTTCCCCTAAGTATCCGTCTTCCATGGGGGGAATTCCAACAATTGTCATAGGTACTGCAGGATCCTTTCTGTGAGTAATGGCTGTAACATGCATTACTGGATAGTGGTCTTCAAGAGAGTAGTGTCCGAAGTGATCTCCAAATGGGCCTTCTAACCTAGTCTCTCCTGGGATCGTATACCCCTCAATCACAAAGTCACATTCTGCTGGAACCCATAAATCATTGGTAAGACATTTCGTAATCTTCAACCTCCTTCCACTAAGTAATCCTGCGAATTCATACTCGGATAGATTATCCGGTAATGGAGAAATAGAACTAAAGATGACTTGGGGAGGCCCTCCTAGACAAATAGCCACAGGCATCCTTTCCCCAGAAGATTCTGCATGATCAGCACCATGTTTGTGTTTTTGCCAATGTAGTCCGACCTCTTTTGGTCCGAAAACTTGACTCCTATACATTCCCATATTATGAGTTCCAGTCAATGGATCCCTAGTCACAACAAGGGGGAGAGTCATGAACGGCCCTCCATCATGCGGCCATGTAGTAGGAATGGGGAGTTTTGTTACATCAGGGTCATCGATTCTTACTTGCTGACATTTGCCCTTTGAAACCCTGCGCGGTGCCATCGAAATACCTTGTCTTAACAGACCAATCCCTGTCCATGGCTTCTTCAGAATCTCTCCAATATCTGGTTTCATTAGTCCAACCATCATTTCACCAATATCCTTTGGTTCCTCAACACCTAGCGCTAGATTTGTCCTTTCTCTGGTCCCGAATAGATTCATGACTAGTGGGAATCTACTGATATCTCCACCGCTCAATCTAGGCTGATCAAATATCACTGCAGGTCCACCCCTCTTGACAAGTCTATCTGCAATACAGCCAGCTTCAAATTCTAGGTCAACTGGATGACTTACTCTAAGCAGCTCCCCCCTCTTCTCTAAGGCCCTGATGAACTCATCGAGACTCCTCCATCCCATGCCCATTCGTGTAGCTTCTAACATGAGAAGGTTCGCTCTTTCAGAGCTCGACAAACCGACGGTTTCTTTCATAGGAACTCTACCGATGATGCGTGGGCGATGGAGTAACGACATGCGATGTTCTGGTTATAGGAGCAGGACCAGGAGGGGGAAATGCCGCTTTACAATGCGCTAGAGAGGGACTATCTACAATCATAATTGAAGATCACCATGAAGTCGGAACCCCTGTTCACTGTGGAGAATGCATCTCAGAGATTGCTTGCCAGAATCTAGAATTAAATCTCCCAGATGAGGTAATCAGTAAGAGAGTAAAGGGAATAAGGGTAATTTTTCCAGATGGAACCGAGAAGTGCTTGACTGAGGAGGGGTATGTACTAGAGAAGCACCTATTTGAGAGATGGATCACAGAAGAAGCGATTTCAGAAGGAGCTAGTCTTCATTTAGGACACAAACTGAGATCAATGGAAAAAGTAGAGAAAGAGACCTTTGGAGGTTGGATTTGTGATGGAAAGGGCGATCAGTTTCCTATCCATGCCAAGATTGTTATCGATGCTTCAGGAGTTGCTGCAGTTTGCTCAAAATTGGTTAAGCTAGAAAATGAACAGCCACTAAACAGTAAGGGAAAAGTTGTAGCAGGGATGCAATACGAACTGACTAGTGTCCCTACAGATGGTTATTTAGATTTCTACATATGGCCGGAATATGCTGAGAAAGGATACCTCTGGATGATTCCAAAGTGTGATGGCCGGGCAAATGTCGGATTAGTAACTGAAGATAAGCCCAGAGCGAAGAAGGCACTGGATGAGTTCATTTCTAACACCCATTTCAGTGAATCCGATCAAACTCTACCTCCTTGGAAAGAGAGAGGAAGTCCAGCATTCGGAGGAACTATACCAATTTCAGGACCCTTCGAGAATACTCACTACGACGGTCTAATGCTGGTGGGGGATGCTGCAGGTTTCACATCTCCATTATTCGAAGGAGGATCACATCTGGCTCTGAAATCAGCAGTTTTTGCAGCGAAAACTGCAGCGAAGTCAATATCGGAAGGAGACTATAGCTCTCAAAGACTATCGCAGTATACCAGGCTATGGAAGGCAGAATTCCCTCCATATGATAAGATTCTAAGAGGAAAGAATGCATTGTTCGATCTTTCAGATGATGAGATGTCCGCGATGGCAAAATGCTTCCCCAATGAAATGTCAAGCATGGGGATATCTGGAAAGGCTATGGTTGGAATCAGGTTATTAGTAAGAAAACCAGGGTTGTATTCAAAGAATATCATCCCTGCTATGCTTGCATTTGGATATAGTAGAGCCAAGTACTATGGGTGGTAAACACCATTTATAGTAGAGTGAAGTATTGCGAGTGGTAGACATGCTCAATATCATTGGTACCATAATGCTCTTTCTAGCATTTGGAATTAGTATTTTCTCAGCAATAAGGATAAATTCAACGAACATCCACTCGTTAAGAAACGTTACAGCAATATTCCAATGTGCTCCCTTCCTCATCCTCACTATCTGCTTTCTTATCGAAGATACCTCTAATCAGTTGGTTTCTCAATACGTCGGCGAAGGACTACCCATATTCTACAGGATATCCGCAGTATGGGGAAGTAGGGTTGGCCCTATACTGATGTGGGCATCAATAATGGGAATAATTACCTTGATTATGTCAAGACAAAAGAATCTCTCTAACTTTACTATTCAGATTATGAATTCATGGATAGCCATATTATTCTTAGTTTCTCTTTTTTTGGACCCTTTCTCTGCATCGGCTTCAGGATTAAGAAGAGGCGAGATAAGTCCACTGTTGCAAACTGATTTGATGGTAATCCATCCGCCGGTAGTTTTCTTGTACTATTCTCTCTGTTTAGCTACAGCAACGATTGCAGTTTCTGGAGTGATCAGGTCCGAATCCTCAGAAAAAATCCACTCCTCGATGATACAATGGGCGAGATATTCACTATTAGCAGGTTCAGTTGGAATCGGTCTAGGAGGACTTTGGGCGTATACTGTTCTTGATTGGGGGGGATACTGGGCTTGGGACCCAGTGGAAACAGGATCACTTCTTCCATGGCTAGCACTCTTGGGGATATTACACGCTCGAGCAAGGAGATCTTCACTTCGCCCATTCTCTTATACCCCCGCTCTCGCAATGATTTCAGGCGCTCTGGTTTTTCATGCCACCTTGGTTACCAGAGCAAATGGAGTCTGGGCATCAGTCCATGCATTTGTTGGCGATGGCGAGAACTCATTACCTAGAGATCCATATATCAGAGTAGTCGAAATAATAGATTTCAGTGCTGTTGGCTTTGAAGTTTTGACTTATCTTCTGGCAGTCGTAGGCCTTCTTTCTCTATCTTTTCTTCATCTGATTAGGGAACAGTTGAGAGGGATAGGGGAGAGGGGATCTAGGACCTTTTTCCAAAAAAACAAAACTTTGTCAGTTTCGATTCTCGTTTACTTCACACTGATATCCTTGTGGATAGGGTCTTCTTTCGTAATCTTTTTCGGTCTTTCAATTCTGATGATGTTAGTATTTGGTGATGCAGAAAAACCATCCACTCATTGGGTTTCTTTAGGTGTAATTTTGATGCTTTTCTCAAGTTGGGCGTGGATTACAGAGTGGTATCAATCTCTTGCTGGAATAGCTCCATTCCTCTTGATTTGGATTATTCCAGAAGAAGATAAGGAAGAATTATCATGGCTTTGGAAAACTATTACTCACCCTATTTCTAGATATAGATTTTCCAAGTCGTTTCCTTGGTATCTGTCAATAGTATTCTTACTTCTTACATGGATTCTACTCACAGTTGAGATTGATGGAACAAATATCGCTGCCCACGAGTACTATGGGGCACCTCTGATTTCTTTGTTGGCAATTGGATTAGCCCTCTACTCTTGGGGTAACAACGTGTCAGGAAGATTGGGAATGATATATTTGATAATTGCAACCGTGCTTTCTATTGCAACTGCCATCTTCTCGGAATCAATGAATCTTCCAGGAAATCCCAATCTACCTATTACGGAAAACATCTCGAGAGGTAATCTATCAGTATTCATACTAACTTGGCTTTTTTTCGCTTTGCCAGCCACTTTAGTTAGGCTGTGGAGGAGTACTAAGAAACGAATAAGTTTCTCTGGAAGAGAACCCACGGTAGTTGTACCAAAAACGAGATTACTAGGAACACATTTAGCTCATGCTGGTGTCCTGATTCTACTAATTGGACATGTTTTAACCACTACATTGGTGGACCGTTCTGATCCTTCTAATTTCATTACCCTGCAAAAGAATACGCCCACGGAGTATAGAGGAATGGATTTTGTATTTACCGGGGTCGAACTCATTTCTCCAGATGACGACTCATATGATTATCAAATAGCTGATGGATACGTTGGAGTAGTGATTGAGGTAAGGGAAGGAAATGAATTGTTAGGAGAACTCCGACCTGGAGTATTGAGGTTCGATACAACTTCACAAATTATACCTCGGTCTGAAGTTGATAGGATGAGTAGAATAACTGGAGACACTATAGCTATCCTAGACCTTCTTCAGTCAGGTGAATTACTATCATCCATGATCTTGTCTCAAACTGATCCTTCTAGACTAGAGGAGATAGAAGAAGTAAGAGTCACAATTCATCATCTGCCTGGTAGTCATCTAGTCTGGATTGGATGGATTCTAATCATTTTAGGAAGTATATTGTCCTCAAAATATCCCTATAGATTGGATGATTCTGAGGAATAGAAAACTTCCTAAATCGTATTTTATTACAGAAATATACTTCTCTTAATGAGAAAAAAACAGCTATCCACTTGATAATCGGTCAATTTGCTACACCGTTTGAATGAAAAAGGAAGAGCCGGTCGCCGTGCCGCTGAGGTGACGAAATGGATAACGGCTCGATTGTTCACATTGACTATGATTTGTATAATGCAGGAAATGGAAATCTAATAGAGACAACCAGAGAAGAAACAGCAAAGGAGCACGAGCAGTTCGATGAAAATAGGACTTATTCACCTATGGTAACTATAGTTGGAGATGGTCGACTAATTCCAGGATTCGAGACTCATCTGGCCGATGCAAAATCAGAAGAAGATTACGACTTCGAGATTGAGCCTGCCGAGGCTTATGGGGAAAGAGATCAGAACAAGGTCGAGACAATCTCACAGAATGTTCTACTTAGGAGTGTAAGAGACCCTAATACACTAGGAATAGGGTCTCCAGTAGAGATTGGTGGTAGAAACGGAATTCTCCAGTTCATGAGTGCTGGTAGGGCTAGGATTGACTATAACCATCCGCTAGCAGGAGTTACCCTAAGATATAATTACACAATTGTCAAGGTTGTCGATGATCGAGAGGAAAAGGTCCAAACACTCCTTAGCATGAACACTGGAAGGGATGACTTCGAACTAGATTTCAATGGAGACGACCTCACCATTACTCTCCCGGAGGAAATCTCCTATGATCAGAATTGGTCATTCACAAAGTTCTCTCTTGTTACAACTTTGAGGGAGCACGTTGGAGTGGGAACAGTAGTATTCAGAGAGGTTCATGAGCCCAGAAAGATTGACGAGGAAGAATGATTAGATCAATCTTGGTAGAATCACTGGAATCAGAAGAATAAGTAAAATGAAAATACTGCTTAGATTGCTAATTCTGTCAGAAATGGACTCTATTTTCATTGGATGCGCTTTCCGACTGATTTTCCTCAAAACAGAATGCAAACCGTCCCTAACCAGATGTCCCCCATCAAAAGGAATCATTGGAATGAGATTAGCAAAGCCAAGAAGAAAGTTAATCCAGACTAACCAGAAAAGAAAGTCGAATAGCATCAACATTCCATCAGTTCCAAGTAATGTTGCGATAGCTCCTCCACCAGCAGTAATCATCTCCCTTTCCTCTAATATCATCGTCTGACCATCATTCGCAATAGGGGTGTAAAGCATCAGAACTGGCCTAATTAGGGTTGCAACTATGGCCCACTCAGTTTCGTATTCACCCTCTACTATCCAAGCATAGCCATCTACCCCAGCTCTAGAAGAAACCATCCCAGAAACTCCAAGAAAGCCATCCCCAGGTTCTATTCCCAGAGCGTCCAATAGTCTTTCCTTTTCGTCGACACATTTCTCATATTCGTTTTCTCCATCACAAGTATCTATGTAGTACTGATATTGATCTCCGAGAGTCACGGAAAGCTCCTTTTCGAATGGACTCGATCCATCTGAATCTTCCATCACAGTTAGTGTAACAATATCTCCAGAGGAGAGAAGCTCCATCTGTTCGTCGAAGTCAGCATAACTTTCGATTTGATTTCCCTGTACCTGAGTTATAGTTTGGAACGGGAGTAATCCCGCTTCTTCTGCGGGTTGCCCCTTGATTATTCCTCTTGCATGGGTTCCTGCATTCTCGGCTACAAATCCACTTGCTACGGAACATAGTAGAATTAGAACTATGTAAGTTGCGATCAAATTGATTGAGGGCCCAGCAGCGAAAAGCCTCAATCTGTCTCTCCGAGGAGCTCTATCCATCTCAATCTCTTCGGGCTCAGCAAATGCTCCAATCGGCAAAGGACCTAATTGGAGGAGTCCAAAGCTTCTCAGCCTCATTCCATGAGCTCTAGCCTGTATTCCATGACTGTATTCATGTATCACAATAGCAACAATTAGAGCAATAACAGGCCACCAAAATGGGACAAAACTAGTTACTCCGGGAATTAGGAGTAAATCACTAGCAGGAAGGGGTTCTTCAGGAGGACTCACTGCAGCAGATACTGCACCAAGGATTAACATTAGCACTACTCCAATCATCACAAAGAAGCATAGCCATATAGAAAACTCTCCATACACCCTCCAGAATTTTCTAGGTTTAGAAATGAACTCGAGAAGTCTCATTCCACTACGAGTTCTAATCATTAGAATAATACCAAGCGCACGCGTTGCGTTAATCCTATCTAAAATTCCTTCGGATTCACAGTATAGAAGTCCTAGATACCAAAATCCAATAATTATCACTATCCAAAAAGGTACTCCAAACGTATAAACTAGGAAAAGAAGTAAAATTGGAAGCAGAAAACTCCTCCGCCCCCTCTCTTCTGACATGAACTATGTGCACCGTACAACACTCTTCAATCTGCTCTTCCAATCACAAGAGAAAATACTACCCTCCTCATCCGAGAGGCATGTCGACAAATAGCCCTGCGTCTTCTAGGAAGACTAATCGCATCATTGACTCTCTTGTTAGAGAACGTGACAGCATCAGTAGAATCCTAAATCAAGCAGATTTATCCCAAGTAAACCAATCTATAGAATCATTGAAGGCAAAGTTAGAAAAAATCGATGACCAGCTATCCGGTCAGTCTACAGATTAGCAACGTATCCAGATTCGACGTTTTCTCCATTGACTACTATGCCCCTAGCTCCGTCCGACTTACAAATCAAAGAGAGGAAACGGTGAACCGGCATTCCAGAATTCCAATTCAAGTATGGAGTCCCTCTACGAGTTAGCGGTAATGACGGAATACTCCGTGATAGATGTCTTAGCTTACCTGTCAAACCTTGGACTTCAACCTTCATTATCCTCCAACTATCCCCTCTGACTCCCTTAAGTCTGAATGCATAAAGTGGGAGGAGACCACATTTTTCACCTGTTATCTTCAGAGCCGTGTACTGGGCCATTGTCCTCCCAGACAAGTAAATCTTATCACTCTTGGAAGTTTTTACTTCGATTGGAAAGCACATGTCGCCTCTAAGCGCTAGTAGATCCCCAGTCCCTTCTGAACCACTTCCAGGAGCTCTAACTACTAAGAAAGGTCTCTGTACAACCTGCATAGCCCTTGCTCGCTGAACCTCAGAGCACGATCTGGTAACTGCCCTAACTCCTTTCACTTCTCCAGCGAGTACGGCCCTCAGTTCCCTCTCGTAGTTGCTTCCCACGATGCTATCCTATTATCAGGGTTATTGAGGACACCGGTCTTAATTACTGGATCTTTCCCTTTCTGTAGTCCCTGGTTCTGTCTACACCAGGAAATTGGTCCTCACTCTCTCTGTAGACTGTTTTCATGTTGTTTAGGAAGTTATCCTCGTGAGTCACAATGAGGACCATCCCGACTCCAGGATTTTTCTCAGCATCCATCCATGAAAGGATGATTTCCATCGTCATTCTAGCTCCTTCTCTATGTGGATATGCATAAACATCCATGCCCAAGGGGGGTAAAACCAAGGTTTTTCTTTGATCTATAGACTCTACAGCTTCAAATAACGCGTCGTAAGAGTTTCTGAGAAGCTCTCTGCGAAAGTTATCTTGTGTCGGCCTTCTACAGTCAGGACCAACCACATGAACTAGGTTTGAAGCTGGAAGATCAAATCCAGGTGTTGTAACTGCTTCACCAACTCCACAAGGTTGCTGATTGAGCTTCCTCTTTTCTTTCGCGATTTTCAAGCAAGCTTCTCTGACCCCAGGTCCTGCAGCTTGCTGCATTCTTTCATCAAGGCCCTCTCTGCCAGCTAATCTACTGTTTGCAGGAATTACCATCACATCCCCCTCTACTCCGACTATGTCTCCATAGAGTACTCTGACCTGCCCGTGTCGGCAATCTCTAACAATTACAACGTCGGCCACAATTTGACAAGAGGGGTCATCCGATATGTATTCATCGTAGGCATATTTTAGAAATCGGGAACGTTAATGCCTGCTCACCTTATCGGAAGTACATGTCGACCGGGTACGTTCTACTTGATGTGGAACCTGGGACGGAGCATTCGGTATTCGAAAAAGCGTCTTCATTGCCCTTTGTCTCAGACGCTCAGGTCCTATTCGGGGATCACGATATGATTCTAAAAATTGATGCAGAAAGTATCGGTGAAATCGCCAAGTTAGTTGTTGATTCAGTACGTTCAATAGAGGGTGTTACAAATACAAAGACACTGGCTTGTGCAGAGTTGTAATTATTCTCAAAATCACAAAATTAGCATACTTAGCCCCAGTAGCACGTTATTTCAGCTCATAGTTTAATATCTATACAGGACCTCCGAAGGTCGGAGGAATCCAAGAATGTCAGACAAGAAATATTTCGTGTTGATGCAGAACGGCAAGGACACTGCTCAAGTGTTCCACAGCAAGCAGCCTAGGGGTGCAGCCCTGAAGGCGGCTTCAAGAGGTGTCACAGACATCCAATTAAGGGAAAGAGGAACTAACAGGGTACATGTGTTCTCTGGTTCTAAGTCCAAGGTTCCTAAGGGTGCAAACGCACCAGACTGGCTACCAGATATGATTAACAAGGCCAATGTAAAGAAGTTGCGTATTGACCGATTGTGAGAATAGTCGTAATCTACGTTTCCATCCGGTAATCGAAAACTATTAGCGGATGCGCTGTTTTTCCGAAACCAAGCGTCTTCATTCTGATCGGAATCTCTCGCGGGCCTTTTCGGATCTCTCCGACTCTTGCTTCTTCGCCTCTTCCATTCTTGCCCTCTCAGCATCAAGAGCGATTTTGGCCTTCTTGTTGTTCCCAGGATCACTTGCTTCAACAAAATCATCAGATAAATAGCTGAAAACTCCAGAAGTCAGATTTGCTATGGCTTTAATTGGATTTATCATCGGATCGAAGTATTCTGTCACTACTCTTTCCTTTAGTGGTATCAGAGCGTTATCCGTGATTTGTATTCCAGCGGGACATACTTCTGTACAACATCTGGTGATGTTGCAGTAGCTTATTCCAAAGTCATCTTTGATTTCTGGAATTCTACTCTCTGTATCTAATGGGTGCATCTCCAAGCTAGCAAGTCTCACGAAGAATCTTGGCCCTGCGAACTCATCGAACTTCTGGTGCTCCCTCATCACGTGACAAGTATTGACACAAAGCATACACTCAATACAAGATCTAAACTCTTGTATTCTATCAGCCTCATGCTGATTGAATACCCAGTCAGGCTCTTCTGGACCGTTGATCGGCTTAATTTTCCTATCCATTTCGTAGGCCCAGGAAGTATCCGTCACCAAATCTCGAACCAATGGGAATGACTGCATAGGACGAACATCCACAGGACCTTCGTAATCACCCATCTCATCCTTGATGTCATCCATTCTTGTCATGCACATTAGTCTCGGTTTACCATTCACTTCTGCACTGCAAGAACCACATTTCCCTGCCTTACAGTTCCAGCGACAAGCCAGATCAGGGGCTTCCTCTGCCTGAATTCTGTGAATCACATCCAGTACAACCATGCCCTCGTCTAAATCCACGGTATATTCCTTCATTTCTCCAATTGGAGAACCATCTTCATCAGGAGATCCTCTGAAAACACTGAATGTTATCTTCTCCATTCTACTCCTCCTCCGATAAGTCTTCAGAGTCCAATAGATCTTTCAAATCTTCAGGTATGGGCGGGTAAGACGTATAGTCGATTTCCATCTTCCCATCTATTTGCATGATCCTACTATTGATCTTCCCCCATTTTGAATTGTCAGGATACGGAAAGTCATCTCTTGTGTGCCCTCCCCTGCTTTCCTCTCTCATCAATGCGGATAGGGCACACATCCTGCTTACGTCTATCATTGCAGATATCTCCAATGCTTGATGCCAACCCGGATTGTAGACCCTTCCACCCGGAGACGTCGTATTTTTCCCCCTGACCTCTAGCTCGTCTAGATCCTCCAAAGCTTCTTCGAGAAGTTCGCGTGTTCGGATTATTCCAACTTTATTTTGCATCATAACTCTGAGATCCTCGACTACCTTTGCAGGATTTTCGCCGCCTTCTCTGTCTAGAGGTTCAAATATCTCCAATATTACTCTGTCAATTTCGTCTCCATCCATCTCTGCGAATCTATCTATTTGCTTTGCCGACTTAGCAGCGTGCTCGCCAGCAATCTTTCCGAAAGTAATGAGGTCGGACAAAGAATTACCTCCTAGGCGGTTCGCACCATGAAGACCAGTCGCCGCTTCGCCTGCTGCGAAAAGTCCGGGAACCGATGTCTCTTGCGTGATGGGGTCAACTCGTACTCCGCCCATCACGTAGTGAGCCGTGGGACCAACCTCCATGGGCTCCTTCGTAATATCAACAGCTGCAAGCTCCATAAATTGATGATACATTCCCGGAAGCTTCTTTTTTATTTCCTCTGACTTCCTCCAAGAGATATCCAAGTAAGCCCCTCCGTGTTCGGATGCTCTACCAGCAGCCTTCTCACTGTTGATTGCCTTGGCAACTACATCTCTGGTGAGCAGCTCCGGAGGTCTTCTTTTTGTGGCAAGTTTTCCTGCTACTACTTCTTTCACCCACTCACTTGACTCGGACTCAGTGTCAGCGAATTCTTCTCTGTACATTTCGGGCACATAATCGAACATGAATCTCTCGTCCTCAGAATTTGTTAGCACCCCTCCCTCCCCTCTGACTCCTTCTGTGACCAATATGCCCTTTACAGAGGGCGGCCAAATCATTCCCGTTGGATGGAATTGAACGAATTCCATGTCTCCCATCTCTGCCCCCGTCCAGTAAGCAAGAGCATGACCTTCACCGGTGTACTCCCAAGAGCCGGAACACACCTCCCAACAGCGAGTTATTCCTCCTGTTGCCAGAACAATCGACTTGGCCCTGAAAAGGTGTAGGGAACCGTCTGACCTATTGTATGCGAAGCAACCTACTACTCTGCCATCCTTCTTGAATAAGTGGCGCACAGTGTACTCCATGAAGACCTCCATTCCAGTGTGGATTCCTCTCTGTTGGAGTGTTCGTATCAGCTCCAAACCAGTTGCGTCCCCGATATGAGCAAGTCTGGGGTATGTGTGACCTCCGAAATTCCTCTGACTTGTCTTACCCTCTGATGTTCTATCGAACACAGCACCCCATTGTTCCAACTCTCTTATCCTGTCAGGAGCCTGCTGTGCGTGGACCTTGGCCATCCTCCAGTCTGAAAGATACTTTCCTCCCTTCATAGTGTCTCTGAAATGTACCTTCCAAGAATCTCTATGATCCTTGTTAGCTAGTGCAGCGGCCGCTCCTCCCTCGGCCATTACTGTGTGGGCCTTACCAAGCATAGATTTGGTGATCATGCCAACCTTGGCCCCGTTCGAACTTGCCTCTATGGCAGCCCTCAATCCTGCCCCTCCTGCTCCAATAACGACCACGTCAAAGTCCCATTCCGAATATGATTTATCCATTTAAACACCTAAATTTTGAAGCTTGGATCACTCAGAAATCCTTCAGCAACGGCCCACACGAATAAGTCTCCCAAGAACACCATCCCCAAGCTTGTCCAGAACCAGAATCCATGGTGGACATTAGCCTTGGAGACGAACCTGAAGATATTTCCTTGAATTTTCTCAAACCCTACGTTCCATCTCTTGTTTCCTCCTCCGACCAGGTGCCTGAAGGCGTGACAAGAGGTAACATACATCGTAAGCAAGAAAGACTCCGCAGCTAGGACGAATGTTCCTACTGAGAAACCATATGAGTCAGGACCTTCTACCTCATGGAATCTGAGAGTGTGAAGAACGTCGATGTACTTCATGAATAGAATGATGATAGCAAGATATAGCATTATTCTATGGATGTTATTGAAGATGAACAAGCCCCCTTCACCCCTATAGCCAAGAGATTTGGAGATTTTTGGCTCTGCCACTACACATGCTACGGGACTAGCAAAAAACGTCCTGTAGTAGACGCGCCGCATGTAGTAGCATGTACCTCTGAAACCGAACGGAATCCAGAGAATCAACATAGCAGAATTGGCCCAAGCAGGGACTTCCAAACTCCACAGGTGAATTATGTCCGGCGAGAAAATTGGGCTAGTCACTCTATGATCATCGTAATGAATTGCACCATCAAAAAAAATCAATCTGATAAACGTATAAACTAAGGCCGCCGTGAGGGCGACTCCCATCCAAAGGGGTTCCATCCACCAACGGTCTATTCTATTTGTCTCACCGAAGCCTTGGCTAATTGGAAGTTTGAAACTAGTTGCCATTGTTCAACTCACTACCCGTCCCGCAGGAGCATTAATCCTACACGAAAGGAACTACCATTTTAATCCGAGTCTGTGAAATTAATTCAATTCTGTGAAATATCGCGTTTAGAGTAGTTACACACTCACGCCTTTTCAGAGATTTTTTTCTAGGCCAGAGCGGAATAATCCGCTTCCGCTTCTTCGATATGAATCTCATCAACATCCATTTGGGCTAGTTGTAACTTTCCTGAGAGCTCGTCATTTACTGCGTGCCAGTATGAGTAGGCCTCTAAGACCCAAATTCCTGACTCTCTAGTGCCGTTTCCACTCTCCTTAACTCCTCCAAAGGGGAGATGTGCCTCCGCTCCAGTGGTCGAGTTGTTGATCCCTGTCATACCTGCCTTAATACCCGTCTTGAAGCGGTATGCCTCTAACCTATCGTTTGTATAGCACGCACTTGAAAGTCCGTATGGGGAAGCATTGGCCAAGTACAAGGCATGTTCGAAATCCTTCGCCCTAACAACTGTGACAGCAGGGCCAAAGATCTCCTCTTGGAAGCATTGCATATCTTCTGTAACTTCTGTATACACGTGTGGCCACATGTAAACCCCTTCAGATGCATCCCCAAGGAAGTTTGTTGGCTTGTTTTCATTCGTAATCAGCCCCTCTCCCCAGAGTTTTGTAGCACCGTCTGATTCACACATCCCTAGATCCCTGAGGAAATCGTCCGCATATTTCTGAGAAAGCATTGGACCGTAAAGGACATCATCATACCTTAGTGAGTCGCCTATCCTGGTATCCTTGACCTTGGACATGAACTTGGACATGAACTCATCATAGACGTCTTCGTGGATGATCAAGTTCCCTAGGCTAGTACATCGTTGTCCTGCAGTACCAAAAGATGCCCAATAAGCTCCTTCAACTGCATTGTCTATATTGGCTGAAGGCATCACCACCAAGGGATTCTTACCTCCGAGCTCCAGGGAGCAGGATACGAGATTCCTTCCGCACACTTCTCCGATCATTTTACCCACTGAGGTTGAACCGGTAAAACTGATTTTGTTTACCAGTCCTTTGTCCGCAGAGTCTACAAGGAATTGTCCCGCCCCGCTGCCTTTTCCGTGAATCAGGTTGATTACACCATTAGGTAAGCCCGCCTCATGCATTATCCTAGTTAGCATGAATGATAGTAGCGGAGAGTCCTGAGGACTTTTCCATACGCATGTATTCCCACACATTATTGCTGGAATCATCTTCCAGAATGGGACCGCAGAAGGGAAGTTGCTTGCATTGATTATCCCACATACGCCCAAGGGTCTCCTGTATGTGAAAAGCTCCTTATCTGGCAATTCTGAGTTAACTGTCTGGCCATACAGCCTCCTTCCCTCAGACTGGAAGAATAGACACGTGTCGATAGCCTCCTGCACTTCTCCCGCACTCTCTTTCAGGGTCTTCCCTATCTCTCTAGTTTCGACTCTGACGATGTCATCCTTGTATTCCATCAGTAATCTTCCCATGTTGCCAATAATTTGCCCCCGAGAGGGAGCAGGAGTCATTGACCACTCAGAGAATGCGCTTCTTGCAGATTCTAAGGCATCGTTCACGTCCTCTTTAGTAGATAGGGGGAAAACTCCGAGGCAGTCATCTATCAATGCAGGATTCCTACTTTCGAAGGTCTTCCCATCACTGGAATCGCGTAACTCCCCGTTGATTATGTTGTATCCTACCACAGTGGGGCTGCCATTGGGATTTCCTTTTTGTAAAATCTCGAATCCAGTCTCTAGTACGTGTGCCATGATGCTCGCGAACGCTACCTCTGAAATGAATCATGCGCATCAGACATCTTTGCTCCGATAACCATTTTACCCTGCGGAGAATCCTCCAATGCTGGGTTTAACTACCCCCGATGCACGAGACGAGACGGTAGGGAGCCAATTATGACGACAGAAAATAAAGATTCACTTACCCTTAGAGTAGCTAAAGCTATCCCCAGCGATGTAGGTCATGGTAGAGCCAGAGTCCCCTTCGACAACGATCTCAGCCTAAAGCCCGGAGATATAGTTGAGATCGAGGGAGAGACGAAGACTGCAGCAATAGTTTGGAGATGCAGGCCAGAAGATGCCAATCTCGGAGTTATCAGGATTGACGGCATAATTAGAAAGAACGCAGGAGTAAGTTTAGGCGATAGAGCAGAAATCAGAAAAGTTGAGGTTGAGCCTTGCACTAGATTGATCCTAAGTCCTGTTATGGCCAAGCAACAAAAGGTAAGATTTGGACCCGGTATTGAGGGATTTGCGAGAAGGGGTCTAAACAAGAGACCAGTTGTTGCAGGTGATAGGATTTTCATTCCAGGTATGACTCTCTTCGCAGAAGCTCTTCCTTTCGCAATAGTTCAGACTAGTCCGAAAGGAATTGTCCAAGTTCTTCCAGATACAGAGATTATCATCAAGGAGGATGCTCTTGATCACGAAGAAGAAAATTTAGTTCAGACTATTTCTTACGAAGATATCGGCGGTATTGCAAACCAACTTCAGAAAGTAAGAGAGATGATCGAACTTCCCCTAAAGCACCCGATTTTATTCAGAAGATTGGGCATTGATCCACCTCGCGGTGTTCTTCTTCATGGCCCACCAGGGACTGGAAAGACTCTGATCGCAAAAGCAGTCGCTTCAGAAACTAAGGCACACTTTACTTCCATTAATGGACCTGAAATCATATCAAAGTACTATGGGGAAAGTGAAAAACAACTTAGAGAGATCTTCGATGAAGCAGCTGCGAACGCTCCAGCAATTATCTTCATCGATGAGCTAGACAGTATTGCTCCCAAGAGAGAGGATGTAACTGGAGAAGTAGAGAGGAGAGTCGTTGCCCAGCTTCTTACCCTTCTCGATGGAATGGGGGGAAGGGACAACGTTGTTGTTATTGGAGCAACGAATAGGAGAGATGCGATTGACCAAGCCCTAAGAAGGCCAGGTAGATTTGACAGGGAGCTAGAAATCGGGGTTCCAGATAAATCTGGGAGAGGGGAAATATTAGAGATCCACACCAGAGATATGCCAATAAGCGATGACTACAATCTTGACTGGCTATTGGATAACACTCATGGTTTTGTCGGAGCAGATATCTCAGCTTTGGTTAGAGAGGCTGCTATGAAGGCATTACGGAGATATCTTCCAGAAATTGATCTCGACGAGGAAGAAATTGCCCCAGAGGTAATCGAAAAGATGGAAGTAAGAATGTCAGATTTCCAAGAGGCGTTAAGGGAGATTGAACCCAGCGCATTAAGAGAAATTTATGTTGAAGTTCCAGAGGTAACATGGGACCAGGTTGGTGGACTAGAAGATGTCAAAGATAGGCTCAAGGAGAGTATAGAATGGCCACTAAATATGCCTGAGAAATTCGAGCATTTTGGAATATCTCCTCCGAGGGGAATTATGTTATTTGGAGCTCCTGGTACTGGAAAGACACTAATTGCAAAGGCTATAGCAAACGAAGCAAAAGCTAATTTTATCACAATAAAAGGTCCAGAACTAATCTCTAAGTGGGTTGGAGAATCAGAGAAAGCTGTTAGAGAAGTTTTCAAGAAAGCTAAGCAGTCAAGTCCTTCAATAGTTTTCTTAGATGAATTTGAGAGTATAGCAGGAATGAGGAGAGGTCATTCTGGCGAGGGATCAGATGTAATGAATAGAGTTGTTAATCAGCTTCTCAGTAGTCTAGATGGAGTCGAGGGAATGGAAGGAGTGATTGTTGTGGCCGCGACAAATAGGCCAGAGATGATCGACCCAGCTCTAATGAGAAGTGGACGATTTGAGAGAGTTCTGCACATACCTCCTCCCGATAAGGAATCTAGAGAAGCAATATTGAAGATTCATACTAATAAGATGCCTATTGGAAAGTTCAAAATTGATGATTTAGCAAGTCTAATGGAGAACTTCACAGGTGCTGATATTGAAGCTGTATGTAGAGAAGCAGCTCTAATTGCTATGAGAGACGGTAAGAAGACAGTAACAAGGAAACATTTTGAAACAGCCACTGAGAGAGTGAGGCCAACAGTGACTGAGGAAATGCTTCAATACTACTCAAAGATGGAAGAAAATCTTACCAGTGGACTGGAGTCAGTAAGAAGAACTACAGCCTCTATTGCAGGAATAGAATTAATTTGATGATTATTATGAAGACAACCTTCGGACAAGAAATTCTTACTCGGAAGGTAGTTGATTCAGCAGGTGATTTACTTGGACGTCTTGCAGACTTCAGTGTAGATGTAAGTACTGGAAATATAGTCTCATTACTGGTTGTAACCGAAGCCGGAATAGATCCTAATGAACTTCCTTGGCCCACTACAGACGGTTTTCTTGCAGTTCCGGTGGAGGAAGTTTCTAGTATTGGTTCAGTAGTAGAATTATCGAGATAGTAGATGCAAGACTCGTTCAGAGTCACATAATGGTCATAAAACGAACTTAAGGCTCAACGTCTGTAGTTGACGGGAGTGAGACAGGTGATAGATGGAAAAAAATTGTNCACTTTCTTCAATTCTAGAAGGAATAGGAGAATAGCTCTTCAAATTTCTTTCTGGGCAGTTTTGGGCATTCTCATCCTATCTATTGCAGTAACTTATGTTATTCCTGGACAAACTCAACAATCCGCTTATGGGGATGAATGGAACGATCTCGGCTCATTTAGACAGGAATTGAATGATAAAGGAGTTGAGACAACTGCATTAGTCTCCAGCCCCCTCCTCCTCAGTGATCTAGACCATCCAGAAGAAACAATATTCATCATATCAGGTGTTGAGAGAGATACTATTTCTCTTCCTAGATTTACTGGGGATGATGATTTAATTCAGTTCTCCGAGGGAGACGGGTACACTTCTTCTGAAATTGTAGCAATTAGAGACTTTGTTTCTAGAGGGGGTACTGTAATCCTGATGGACGACTTTGGTTACTCAAGTAATCTTGCGGCTGAGTTCGGACTGGATTTCACGAATCATAGACTTTATTCGGATTACGAATATGATCAGGACTTGGGATCTGACTTCGTTTGGGTCAATACAACTTATGCATTTAATTTTACAGCTTCGCAGGGAATGCAAACAGGAGTAAACCCGTGCCTTAGAGACATAGATAATGATGGTGTTGTGGACGTATTAGATGATGATCCTGATAATCCGGATGTCGGTACTTCGTTTGTAACAGCAGTTTCGGCAGGACTTTGTGAGCATCGTTTACTAGGAAACGATCCATCTTCAAGTACTCCGAAATGGGATTGGACTCAGAACTACAATCTTCTTACAAATACTCCATCTGCATTTGAAAAGGCGACTTCATACAATCCAGCAGAAAGAAGATATGTCATTTCAAAGACAACTCCTGATTCCTGGATTGACAATAATGATGATGGCAACTACTCGGTTGGAAATTTCGCGGCCTTTGGATTGTCAGGTGACGAACAGGGACCTTTTCCAGTTTATGTGAGATATTGCGAAACTATTCTTTGCAGATCTTCAGAATCAGGGAGAGTCCATTTCATATCAGATGGTTCGGTACTGATAAACTCGATTTATGATCCCGAATTCAAATCAAGCTACCTGGGATTAGTTCCTGAAAATGATAATAGAAAGTGGATTCTAGACGTCGTTGCCGAGGCTCTGATTATCAATAGTAATGGAACATCTCCAGGAGAAAATGCTCTAGTCATTTTTGACGAAAGCAGACACCAGCAGCCGACGATCTTTGGAGATACCTACAACCTACTCTATTACTTGCTAATTTATTTCACTAATGACTGGATGGCGATGCTAATCCTTTTCTTGATTCTTTTTATCGTTCTCGAGGCAGTTCTGATTAGAAAAGAAGATCCTGAGGACTGGAGACATATTTTCAGAGTAGTTTACTATGGATTTGGTGATGCTGAGAGGTACAAATATTATCAGAGGCCAGAGAAGATTCGGCAGGTTCTCCTAACCAGAGTTAGGAATCTTAATGCTCTAACTAGGGAGGAATTCGAGGCTCTGCCTGCATCAGATCTCCAAGGTATGATACGAGATCCGGTTCTAGTTCGATTCATCTTCGAGGAGAGGAATTACAGAGCAGATGAACTAGTAGGAATTGTTAGAAGAATCAAGGAATGGGGGGAATCAGGTTCGGGGGTGAAAACTAGTGTGGACTAGGAAAGCCGCAGTAATGCTGTCAGGAGGCATTAGCCTGATTCTAGTAGGAATGATGATCTCAAATTTTCAAATGATGATAATCGGATTGACTTTCATTGCGTTTATATCCATAAATGGTTGGATTTCTGGCCAATCTGATCTTGAGATTACTAGATTCGTTCCTCACTCCAATGTCTATAAGGGTGATTTAATTGAGGTATCTCTTACAATTTCAAATAAATCATATAGGAGGACTCAGCAACTCGAGATTTTCGATAATGTGCCCCATCAGATGAAGATTAGAAGGGGTATCAATCAGATTCGCCTCAATCTAGGGCCAGGACAGACAACGAAAATGGACTATATTTTGCGCTGTCCGCTTCGAGGTCACTATTCCATCGGGCCGATATCGGTAAGATATAGGAACGCATTCGGACTTTTTGTTAACGAGTCTAGAATTGACGATTTGTGTGACATTACTGTATTTCCACAAGTCAGAGATATAGAAAATGCGATGTTGAAGGCTGATGTACCGAAAATGTATACTGGAGCCACAACTCTACGTACACCAGGGCCGGGAATGGAATTTTACTCATTGAGGGAATACCTCTCCACAGATTCTCTTAGATCGATTAACTGGAAAGCATTCGCTAGAACTGGAGATTTAATGGTCAATCAAAAGACCAGAGATGCAGTAACAGATGTTTTTGTTATTCTTGACACAAGAGAGGTAAGTAGGATAGGTACTGTACTGAAGAATCCCCTGGAGATGGGAGCTTCTGCTGCAGCCTCGATTGCTAGCCATTTTTTGAAGAGAAAAGACTCTGTCGCTATGGTTACCTTTGGAGATAAGATGGATTTCCTTCCTGCAGATACGGGAGATAAACAACAGTACAAAATATTGAGCCGCCTTGCGTCTGTTTCTCCTTCTGGATCAATGCCCTTGCAAGCTGTAACTAACGCTTTAGCACCTAGGATTAGCCGCGGTTCCCCTGTCTTCATCATCAGTAGCCTGGAGGGTGATGGCACAACTCTAACTGCAATTAGGAATCTTTCTGGAAATAGTCATGAAGTTATCGTACTCTCACCGAGTAGTGTGGATTTAGAGAGGTTGGTAAGCAGGATTCCAAGAATGGCATACGAGGTCTTGAAATTAGAGAGGCAGAATAGGTTAACTGCAGTTTCTGGATATGGGGCGAAGGTTGTAGATTGGATGCCTGATGTTGAGCTTTCTCAAGCTCTACTACAGTCAAGGGGATGATAAAATAGAACTAGGTGAAAAGGAAAAACAGAAGACAGAGACCTTGCATATCCCTGCATTGCGGAGAAAATGGCAGATCCTAGCTCTACAGATTCTGTCAACAGCATCATTGCTACTCCTTCTAAAGAGGATGAATGAGATTTACGGCATATGTAGCGATAACAACTCAGAAACCTGGTGCCCATCTTACGAACATACTAGGGGGCTAATGTGGTTAGAATCAAATGAAGGCGGACTTCTGATTCCAGATTTCCTACTTGGAGTAAACCAAACTGGTACCCTATCTCTTCTTGGACCGTTGTTACTATGCATTGCGGGCACCATTGCTTTCGAAAGATTCTGGGCCTCTTCTCTTGAGTTGCAAACTAGGATAAAACAAGGAATAGCAGCAGTATTTGGATTGTGGATCATTGTCCCGTTTATCCTTTCTTGGATAATCGCCACTTTCAGGCACGGACTACATTTTCCTTGGAATGGTAATGACTCTATGAATCACATTAGTGATTTGTTTTCTCCATTAGGACTAGTACTGGAAATTGTATTCCTGGGAATTGTTTTTGCTCCAATTCTAGTTGGTTTGGTTGGGATTTGGGGGCTATCAAAGAGAGCAATAACTTGGTCAGTTGGATACTATATTATTGTAATAGCATTTCACGCAGTTCTGACATTCGAGCCAATTGTTTCTGAGGTTGACGTTGGCCTCAAGGCATTGCCAACTCAGATCGGCGATGGCACCATGTTTGGCGGACTAGTCTCTCCATTGGCCGGCTCTCTTCTGGGTATTGCAATTCTCATGCTTTTGTTTCTAGAGACTGGAACTGCTGCAATTGGCCATTTGCAATACGCCGCTTCGCTTCCCGAAGAATCCAAGAGAGATTCTGAATATGTTAGGCAGTTTAACAATGTGGTAAACTCACACTTGGTTCAACTAGTTGTCGTGATTTTGATGGTTTCCATAACTACGGCCTTGGCTCTCGCATTTGATGATCTGATGATTTCGATTGTCGGAATACTTGAGGGAACTCAGTGGACAGGACAGGTCAAGGAGTCACTGGAGTTACAGATGACATACGGAAAGGTAATTTCTGCTGGACTATTCATCATTGTAGTAGCAGGACTTAGATTTGTTATTCCATGGCAAATAGTATCCGGTTACATTGAGTCTGGAATATCTAAAATTCGATCATGATCTAGTCCGAACATACAATTTACCAATAGAAGTCGCCAGCAAAGGTATAGTCACAATGAGTCCGCAGATTGTAACTCCCAGAGACCAACTACCAAACCAATAATCCAGAATAGATTCTATTTTTGGAATAGAAATTATTCCCGCAATAGTAAGAAAAACCAGAGAAAATCTATCTACCCATGGAGAAAAAAACGACTTATCTAGTTTCGTCCTGTTTGGCAACTGTCCCCCTAGCTTCATGACCTTTGGTGATGTAATCTCCGAATGAACTCACCGGAGGATGGGTTCAAGCATATGGCTCGTGACGGGTTCATATGAGCGACGGCATAGATGTCAATCCCTGCAGTAGATGTCGCTCAGATGCAATCGTCCACCAGGTATACAGTGGACAACATCTCTGCGGTAAGCATCTTGCAGAATCGATCAGGAAGAGGACATCAAAGGAACTCAGATCCCAATTGGAGCTCCCAAAGAACGCTCTGAGGGACGATGGTTCTAGATTTAGAATATTGATTGCGATTTCTGGAGGAAAAGATTCTGCAGTGCTCCTCTCAATGATGACAGACATAATTGGACGTCGTAGAGATGTAGAATTGATTGCAGGGTGTGTAGATGAGGGAATTGATGGCTATCGAGCTCCATCGATAGTCTTCGCAAAACAATTATCCGAATCTCTAGGAATTAGATTCGAGTCAATGAGTTACCAAGAAATGGGATATGACCGCATGGATCAAATCGTGAGTTCTATGCCATCAATTGCTCAAAAAAACCCAGAAGCTAATGGCCTAATGCCATGTTCGTACTGTGGTGTATTCCGTAGACAGAGCCTCAACTCCCTCGCAGAAAAGCTAGATGTTGACGTAATGGCATTGGGACATAATCTGGATGACATGGCTCAATCTATTCTTATGAATCTCCAGAAAGGAGAAATAGAAAGATCAGTAAGACTAGCCCCCCATACAAAGTTTCCAATCGAAGGAATCGTTCCTAGAATCGTTCCACTACGATGGATTCCTGAACAGGAGATTCATGCCCATGCCATTTTCTCTAAAGTTCCTATTTTTCATGGTGAATGCCCTCATGCCGCAGGAGCAATGAGACAACAGAGCAGATTAGTTATTGCGAAATTAGAAGCTCAGACACCTGGAGCCAGACACGGACTTTTGCATTCTTTGGACCAAATTAGGGAGCTACACAGTGAGGCTAAACCATTGTCTAAGAAGGAAGTCAAGCATTGCTCTAGATGTGGTGAAATAACTAGCAGAGATATTTGCCAGTCATGTACTATGAAAGATTGGATTGCTGATGAAGTCTGAAATTCATAGAATATTCTCAATCAATTCGTCAATCTCTTGGACCTTTCCACAATAGTAGCATCGGACCTCCAGTGGGTCGTGAGAGAAAACCCTCAGTCTTTGAGGTAGAGGCTCTCTATTGTTCTTTGTAATACAGTTAGAGAAGGTGCAAGTTGCAATGTTAACTAAGTCTTCAGTCAGTTCAACAACCATTTTCTCAGCAACTGCATGATTTCGAATAATCCCAATACTGGCATTGGGTGCAATAAGTGCTAGCCTGTCCAACTCTTCTCTACTCAGTTCTCTATCCTCAATCTTCAGTACATCCTTTCTTCCGAGTTTGTCACTAGGAACATTCATGACTAGAGATACTGGAGTTGCTCTGGATGTATCGATTCTAAGGATTCTAATAACCTGCATTGCACGCCCTGATGGGATATGATCAATGACTGTCCCATTTCGAATTGCAGTGACTCTTCGCATTTCAGACATCATTTCACTTCCTTTGGAACTTCTACACCTAGGCTCCTGCATAGTAAAGCCATTCTCGTTGGAACGCCGTTGAATGCTTGTTCGAAATACTTGGCATGATCCGAAGAATCTACGCTTGAATCAATCTCATCCACTCTAGGAAGGGGGTGCATGACTATCATACCCTTTTTCGAACCACTCAAATCAGAAGAATTTAACTTGAAAATTCCAGCTACCTTTGTGTACTCATCCTCATCTGGAAACCTCTCTTTTTGAATCCTAGTCATGTATACTACATCTGCAGAGTTGATCTGTTCCAGTAGAGACTCAGTTTCTGTAATTTCTGACCCTTGGGATCTAAGATCAGAAACAATCTCTTTGGGCATCCTGAGGGTTTGAGGCGATACTAGGGTTAGGCTGGCTCCGAATCTAACCAATGCTTGAGATAGACTGTGCACTGTCCTTCCATATCTCAAATCTCCAACTAGAACTACATTCAGTCCTTGAATAGACCCATGAGATTGACGGATTGTAAAGAGATCAAGCATAGTTTGAGTGGGATGATTCCCAGCTCCATCTCCTGCATTGAGGATCGGAATTTCAACCGCGTCTGCGCTGTATTGAGCAGCTCCCTGTCTAGGATGCCTAATTGCAGCAATATCAGCGTATCCATCAATCATCTGCATTGTATCGTACAGGGTCTCACCCTTCGAAACAGATGTTCCAACGGAACTAAAATTCAAGACTGAACCTCCCAGCCTCTTCATTGCCGTCTCAAAAGACATTCTTGTCCTAGTGGAATTCTCGAAGAACATATTTGCTAGGACCTTTCCCTCAAGTAATGGAAGATTTACCACTCCTCTAGCAACTGGAACTAGCCTCTCTGAATCATCAAGAATTGAAACAATTTCTTCGTTTGTAAGATCGTCCATAGTAACTAGATCGCCCATGACTCTCTCTTCACCCCGGCAGCCGCTCTTTCATATGTCTTGTCATTACTCGGAATAGTCATTTGCTTATCACCGGCGTCTTGATGAGTGATACTCCCTCTCCCAATAATGTGATAATTAGCCGAACCCCTTTGAGAGTGTCCTTCTGCGGCGGTGGAACTGACTTGGATCAATTCTCAATGAACAACTCATCGGGAGGGAGGGTGGTATCTCTAGCAATCGATAGATACGTCTATGTTACAATAAATAGGAGGTTTGACGATTCTATTAGAGTCTCATACTCATCTACCGAGAATGCAGCCACGGTCGATGATGTTCAGCATGATTTAGTTAGGGAGGCCTTGCTTCTAACTGGAACAGATTCTGGAGTTGAAATCACAACAATTGCTGATATCCCTGGAAGAGGTACAGGCCTCGGCTCCTCTTCTTCAGTTACAGTTGGACTCCTCCATGCTATGCATGCTTTCCATGGAAGAAAACCTTCCAAGGAACAACTCGCACAAGAGGCTTGCAAGATAGAGATAGAAATTTTGGGAGCTCCAATTGGTCGTCAAGATCAATATGCTGGTGCATTTGGAGGAATTAACTCTATCAGTTTCGGATCAAATGGAGTTATAGTAGAACCAATCGATGTATCCGACGAGTCGATCAGTAAGATTTCAAACACATTTAGTCTAGTCTTTACAGGACTAACTAGGAGTGCAAATACGGTTCTTTCTCAAGTTGTTGAGAATATCGAAAGTAAGAATTCCAGACTAAAAGAGATCAGGGATCATGCTAATTTAGCTGCCGAAATGATGGAGTACGGAGACTTAGACTCACTGGGACAACTAATCAACTCTTCTTGGCTAGTGAAGAGAGAAACCTCTCCAATTGTCAGTAATGACGAGATCGATAAATTGTATAATCAACTGATTTCATTCGGAGCTAAGGGTGCAAAATTACTTGGTGCAGGGTCCGGAGGCTTCTTCTTGGTTTACGGGGAAGATTCTCTGAGACAGCAACTAATTAACAAACTCTCTACAGAAAACAGGATTATTCCTGTTGGGATTGATTTCTCTGGCTCGCAGATAATCTATGGATAGTGAAGGTAGAATAAAATGACCTCCAAGGTTTTCAAGCAAAATCTTGCATTTGTTGTTTTTTTGATTATGACTATCCAGATACCTGTATCGGAAGAAAATCAATTGCAGGATATAAAATTGGATAGAAATTCCTCTGATCATGACACATTGTTTACAATTGATGGATACTCTTTCTTGAACTTTTCAGGAAATATATCTCACTATTCTTCGGTGAATGCGTCATGGTCCCTTGAAGTGACTGTTATGGAGGGTTATGGGACGGAATTGCTAGAAAATCGATCACTGGGTCTCCTTGGGCAGATTGATACTATTATTGGAAATTCTGATGGCTGGGTAGACTTAGAGGAATCTGGGCAATTTGCTTCAATGATATCCGAAGCAAGGAATTGGACAGATGCAGAATCTGCAGGATGCTGTAGCTTTGACTATCAACCGATGACTCTCTCTGGAGACAAACAGCTGACGATAATTCCTCCAGAAGTAGGGCCAGTTAACAGAACTAACGGATTCTGGGGATGGAGCGAGTCTGCAAACATTTCCGGATTTTCCGACGCAAGATTTCTCAGGCTGATAGATTTGCCAAGAGTAGGTGCCATGGCCGAAGAGGTTCCATTGCATATATCTCTACCAGTTGGATGGGAATACAAGTACAGTCCAATGTCTGAGATAATTCACGGAAATCCCGGCCAGTTTACAGTCAATAGGTCAGATGCCCCTGTAGCTTCAGATATCAGGATCACAATCGGGGAAAATGATCCTCCTGTTCTAACCGGTGCCAGATTTCCGCCATCTCTTTCCATGATATCTCCTGAAAGCACCTCCACCTATGTAGCATCCTGTAACGATAGTCCACTCGACTCTCCCAATATTCAGTGGACAATAAGTAAAGGTGAGGAACAAGCCTCATTTTTCAACAATACTTGGTTCGAATTTATCCCTGCAGATCTCGGGTTCTTGCATGGAGATGAGATTACTGTCAATGCCACTTGCTATGACTATCATGGAAAGACTACTTTCTGGAATGAAAAGGCATTAATTGACGGCATTGATCCTTTATGGTCTGGAAACTTAACATTTGGAGAAAACTCACAAAGTGGTATTTTCACACTTCCTTCCACCATCGATATAATTTCTGGAAGCGAATTGAGATTTGAGGTGATAGGATCCGATGAATCAGGACTACCAGTTTATCTTGAGCTTTACACGAATATCTCAGAAGGTTGGAGGCAATATGGCGTCTCTCAGCAATTATTTCACTTCACAGCAAATCAAGGGCCAGGAGTAAATGGAGCCGAATTTGGAGTCGTTGAGAGGCATTTTCAAAGAGAGCCAACTGAAATCAGTATGATTCTTATTGCTACAGACGAGGCAGGCAATTCGGTAATGAGCGAATGCACCGTAAGAGTTCTAGATGGCAATCCCCCAACAATTATTCCTAGATTATTCTGGAATGATCTACCAATAGAGTTTGATGATGAAATCCACGAAGGAGACGAATTAAGACTCGACCTACTTCATTCCTTTGACGATTTGGATTCAATTGAGAAGGTTTCATGGTCTGTTTCTATAGATGGAAAAAGCCTACTTCTTGAGGAAAACTGGACTTTGAATCAAAGAATCATGATCCCAGAGCTATCTCAGGGACATCACGAGATAGTTGTAATTGCCTCCGATTCAAAAGGAAATATGATACAAGAAGAGATCGAATTGACAGTATTGCCAAAGAGGGGAGCTCATGTAAGTATTATCGAATCCAAGTTTTCCGAGAATCCTACAGTTGGGCAAGAAGCTACTTTGATAGTTACTCTACAGAACGAGGGAACCGACCCAGCATTCGCTCGAATTTGCTTATCTGATATTTGTGGAAGATGGATAGATCAACCTATTTCAGCCTCTCTAGATTCAGGTCCCGAAATTAAAATAATTGAATTTAATTTCCAAATAATTAATGAAACGATGGATGGAATTTCGGTACATTGGGACAGCGCTTCGGCTGGAACAAGTGGTCATCTTCCGATCGAAATCTCTTTAGAAAATGAAGAAGAAAGTACTCAAACGTCAGCTCTGTTAATTTCCTCAATAGTAATTTTCGGCTCAGTATTGTTGTTTTACAGAACCTTTCGATCCTAATTATCGTCGAAATTTTCTACACATCTTACCACATACATATTGACCTCATGGCATCCTTAAGGTAACATGGTGATGCTACCCGACTACCCAGAACGGGCGATTGCATCACAGCAAAAAAGAGTCGAACAGGGGTTACTTGTTAGTCAAATGACTCTCGTCTCTACTGGTGCGTTATGGCTATTTCTCTCTCTAGAAAGTCAATCTGGAGCATTATTCAGATTTGGTCCTGTATTAATTCTTTTCAGCAGTGCTCTATTATTGCCAGATCTTTTAGATTTCGGCCCTGTTGAAAAAACTAGAATCTCTACTGCATCATGTATATTATGGCCTCCAATTTTAGCCTTCAGTGAAGTAAGTAGAGTGGACGAAGGGATTTCAATAGGAATTATCCTACTTATTTTCGTAGCGCTGATACTCTTCCTTAGCTCAGTTAGGATTCTCTCTTCGGATGTAAAGTCTAGAAGATGGAGGGGCCTCAGTACTTCTCTCGGCTTTGGATTAGCAGTACCAATAATTCTTGCTAACTCAAATATTGAGTCATTGTACGTTATCGCGGCCCCTGCTTTGATATCCACAGTCCCAGCAATTCTTTCCAAGGATGGCCTTGAAGAGGAGAGGAAATTTTTCGCATCCCGCCTAAAGGAAGTAGAATTTCGAATCTTGGATATTCAATCAGGGACTACATTGATGCAACAACCCAATTCACTTCTCAAGACTGCCCGAGAGGAAGGATGGACAGATCCTGAGATGGGCCTCAATCTGATTAAAGAGGCTGAAAGGGAGACTGATAGAATAGAATCTTATTTGGAGGATTTGCAGGAGATTAGGCTTCAAGCCGAAGACTCGATCTCACGTTCAGAAAAAATTGTCGGTAGAACAGGAAAATCAAGAATTTATTTTGAAAATGCTCTGGAAGAAGTCGAAAACGGCTCACTACGTTCGGCTGAGGAGAAGTTCAGAAAAGCTAAGTCTATGTCTGAGGTACTAGTAAAGTATTGGAAAAATGCTATGGATGCTATTTCTAAAGCAGAGGAATCCATCGGCTCGCATGATGGTCATATCGTCCATGGTCTGTCGGCAACTCTTGATGCGGCTAAGAAGGCAATAAAACAAGAAGATCCTCAGTACGCCCTATCAATCGTTTCCGAGATTCCTTCCCAAATGGGGGTCGTCGAAGATCTTATTCATAAGGCGGAAATCTCAATCCTGGAGGCTAAAAATGCAATTAATGGTGCTGAAGAAGGCACTACTCAAGATGCTCGGGACAGACTTGAAGAGGCAAAGGAAGCCAATAGCTTGGGCAATGCCTCAATGGCCATTGGACTTGCGGAGGGAATCATCAGGTCAATCAGAAGAGCTAGCGTAGCAAAGACCTCAGTTCAAAGAGCTTTGAGACAAAGGAAGATTATTGAGAAAGAATTACCATCCGGTGACGAGGGATCAAAGTGGATAGAGAGGATAGATGAAATCGAGGATCTAGCTACTGTAGGGAAATGGATTGAAGCCTCAGAAATGTTGGATAGTGTTACTAGCGATTTCGAGGAATTCTCATCCAGTGTTGAGGAGGCAAGAGAGATGTTGAATTTCTTGAACGACGACTGGAAGAAACTCCGCAATAAACTAGAATCATCAGGAACTCCTCCCGATAATCCCATGAGGATACGGTCAGAAAAGTGCCTCATAGACTCAGACAGGGCAATTTCTGAGGGAAGAGTTGATGATGGCCTCAGATACCTTTCAGATGCAGACTCTGCAATGGAATCTCTAAGAAGAATAGTTTGATAAAAACACTAAGTCTCCAGCGAGCCTCTAAATTACTGTTTCATTTCGCGTAATCCCTGCGGACATGGTCTAGTGGTTATGACAGTAGGTTCCCAACCTGCTAACCCGGGTTCAACTCCCGGTGTCCGCACCACGCTCTCTATCTACCGAGTTACCAATGACTCGCGCAGCCAATTTGTTTAAATCACAGATGACGATAGTTCAATCTTATGGACCGAACACTGGACATGCAGGTTGCCGCGCTGATTTTTCTAGCCGGCACAAAGAGCCTCGTCACTGGTGAGGAAACTGGTGACGTTGAGATGACGATTGAAAAAGAAGTAGATTCGGAGGAACCGGCACCGTCGAAAAACACTTCACTCAACGTTTCCTTCCCCAATCCCAACAACTTGCCAATTTCTATTGATGATTTTAATCTGTGATACTATTGATTTCAAAAGGATGACTTAGGAGGAATGGGCATGAAGACAGGCAATGCTCCAACATTACTGATGCTTTTCCTGATGTCGACCGCAGGCTGTCTCCAGGCAGTGGATGACGTAGTCAAAGACATTGACAGGACTATCGATGCATTGGAAGGAGACTATCCAAAGCTGGATCTCCCGGAAAGGAACCGCTCTTCGCCCGTGCTCCAGAAATACGATGCTTGTGACATACTTCTGGAGGATATGAAGAGGGCCGTCTACGACGAGATGGTGGTTAATCTGGATCAGCAGAGCTACTGGCACTGGGTCTCCGAGCCTTGGACGGTTAGGTTTGGAAATCCAGAATTCGCAACACTTGACGGAGAACCAATGGTGGCTGAATCAACAGACGATGTAGCAGCAACAGGAACAGATTCGGACTCAGGATCAAGGGAGGGAGAGTTCTCAGGAACCAACAACCAGGAGTCCGGCGTCGACGAGGCCGATTTCCTCAAGACAGACGGA
>NHHW01000007.1 GCA_002172185.1 Euryarchaeota archaeon TMED173
ACGAGTCCACAGACACCGACGGAGACGGCTTGGGAGACAACTCGGATACCGATGCGGACGGAGACGGGGTCGAGAACGGCCTCGACGACTTCCCGCTGAACAGCGGAGAGTCATCCGACGCCGACGGAGACGGGGTTGGAGACTCAGAGGACGAGTATCCCAACAACCCCAACGAGTACATCGACTCGGACGGAGACGGAGTGGGCGACAACGCAGACACCGACGATGACGATGACGGCACTCTCGACGTGGATGACCCGTTCCCACTAGACGCATCAGAGTGGGCCGATACCGACATGGACGGAGTTGGCGACAACACGGACGAGTTCATCAACGACCCCGCAGAGTGGCTAGACACCGACGGAGACGGAGTCGGGGACAACTCGGACGCGTTCCCAACGAACCCATTGGAGACATCTGACACCGACGGAGACGGAGTCGGGGACAACGGGGATGCTTTCCCCAACGATCCCAATGAGATTGTCGACTCGGACGGAGACGGAGTGGGCAACAACGCGGACGCATTCCCAACGAACCCTGACGAGACCAAGGACACCGATGGAGACGGAGTCGGCGACAACGCAGATGACGATGCCGACGGAGACGGAGTTCCAGATGACCCGGTGGTCCCAGAACCTGCTGACGACGACGGAGGAATCCTACCAGGATTCGGTGCCGTCGCAGGAATGGCATCCATTCTAGGTGCAGCGATACTCTTCGCAGGACGACGCAAGGACTGAGCGGTCCTCGCCTTCATAGGCGAGGGCCCTCAGAGCCCCTGCAGGTGCTGAGATGGCCATCAAGATCACCGAAGACTACCCAATACCCGGAACGGGTCTGACTGCTCGCAACAGAACCCTACTAGCAGCTATGACCAACAAGCAGTCGGATGAGGATGGGACCCTGTCTGACAGCGAGATATCCTGGCTCCTGAGGAGGGCGGAGGGTGGTTTCGGGATCATTACCACCGCAGCGAGTCACATCCACCCAGGGGGGAAGTCGTGGGAAGGAGAAATGGGCGTATGGAGCGATCAGCACATCCCCAAGCTTGAGCAGCTGGCCAACGGCATAAGGGAGAGGGGGTCTCTGAGCCTAGTCCAGATTTTCCACGGAGGGCTCAGGGCTCCGAGATCCCTCACAGGAGCTCAACCGGTCTCTGCGAGCCAGAATCTGGAGAAGGGGGTTGAGGAGGAAAGCAGAGAGCTCACTAACTACGAGGTAGAGGAACTCGTCTCCTCATTCGGGGAGGCGGCAGAGAGGTGCGAGAAGGCTGGATTCGATGGAGTCGAGATTCACGGTGCCCATGGATACCTCATCTGCCAGTTCCTAGGGACCAGGACTAACAGGAGAGGTGACAAATGGGGAGGCGGGATGCAGGGAAGATTCAGGTTCCTCAAAGAAATCGTCAAGGAGGTAAAGAGGAGGACGTCGGAGGATTTCATGATCTGCGTCAGGATATCCCCGGAGCATGATGTGGGAGTGACTATCACTGAGAGTATCGAACTGGCTGAGCAGATGATCCAATGGGAAGTAGATATGATCCACATCTCATGCTGGGATGCATTTGCCGGAGCCAAGGGGGAATCGGGGGATGAGCGAACTATCACGAAGAGATTCAGCGAGGCAATCGATAGCAGGGTGGCATTAGTCTCAACGGGTTCGATTTGGACTGAGGCGGACGCACAGTTCGTAATCGATGAGGGAGCTGACATTATTGGTGTAGCGAGAGCTGCAATAGGACACTCCGACTGGGCAAGCAACCTCGGCAGAGGAGATTACGAGCCGGAGAGGCCTCCATTCACACCCGATCATCTACTCGAAGAGAGTCTCAGTCCCGTGTTTATCGACTACATGCGAAGATGGCAAGGATTCGTTTCTGATGGTCGAAAATAAACGAACCTCCAATACGTATTATTCTTCGCGAGAGTCATGGATACTGAGATGTGGGTGACACTGGCGGCAGGAGCGCTGCTGATTTTCATCGTGTTCAAGATCTCCCTGATTACCTACAGAAGGAGAAAATTCCCAGAGCCACACTACGAATGGGGGAAGATTGACCTCGATGATGTCAACTTCCCCAAGGAGTTCGTCTGGGGGACTGCTACAGCCGCCCATCAGATCGAGGGGAACCAACATAACAACTGGACCTCATTCGAAGACGATAGGGGGATGGAGGCCAGTGGAGAAGCATGCAATCACTGGAGCCTGTGGAAATCAGATTTCGATCTTCTATCGCATCTAGGGGTTGACTCCTACCGTTTCTCCATAGAGTGGAGTAGATTGGAGCCGAGCCCGGGCGAATGGAACGACTCTGCAATGCGAAGGTACTCCGAGATGGTGGATGACCTGATATCTAGAGGGATCAGGCCTATGCCGACGCTTCACCACTTCTCGCATCCATCCTGGTGGGAGGAGAAGGGAGGTTTCGCTGAGAAGGAAAACCTGGAAGAGTTCCAGTCATTCTGTGAGAGGGTTTTCGACTCCTTATCCGACAGAGTAGAAGTCTGGTGCACAATAAACGAGCCTACCGTATTCTCCGTAATGGGATACACCCTCGGTCAGTTCCCTCCTGGAAAAAGGAGCATCTTCCTGACCCTAAGGGTGATGAAGAACATGATGAGAGGCCATGCTAACGTCTATCGGAGCCTGAAGAAAAGGAAGCCGGGCTGTAAGATCGGGCTGGCCAAGAATGTGACTCTTTTTGATCCATCGAACAGATGGAGCCCCATAGACTGGCCTGTTGCCAGACTCTTGGAGTGGCTTTGGAACGGAGCTTGGAGGAGGTGCATAAGGACTGGCAGCATGTTAGGATCGAAAATCCCCGGCTCCAAGGGATCGCTAGACTTCATCGGACTGAACTACTACACCCATTTCATCACAGGTCTATTCATGCCAACCTCGACAAAAGAGCTGGATTTCGCAAAGAGGGAGAACGAGACATACACAGAATTCGGATATCCCATGTACGCAGAGGGATTGAGGAGAGCGATTGAGTTCGTCTCTGAGATTGGGGTGCCAATAGAGATTACAGAGAACGGGGTGGCGGACACCGATGACTCGCTACGTCCCGAGCATCTGAAGAGGCATCTCTGGATTGTCTCCGAGGCTATCAGGGAGGGCCATGACATCAGATCATATCACCACTGGTCACTTATGGACAACTTCGAATGGGCCGAGGGTTACAAGATGCGCTTCGGACTTTACTCAGTAGATTTTGATAGCCAAGAGAGGACCCTAAGGGGGAGTGGGGAGATTTTCAGACAAATCATACGCAACTCTCAGTAATTGAAAATAGCTATCGTCCAATCCCGAGGGTAATGGAAGAGGTCGTGGATGCCGAGATTATCGATGATAATGTATCATCAGTGATTCCGCAGGTTCCATTCTCAAATAGACTCGGCAGTGGGGGGAAATTGGGTGTTTCAATTTCTGCGACTATTGTAATTGGCCTGTTGATCGTATCGACCATATGGTCAGCAGCAGGACCTGAAGGGATCAGCAAAACGGAAAATGAATGGTGGAAAACACCAGTTAACGAGAGGCACTCTATGGAGTTAAACATGACAGGATGGAGAAGTCAGTTACCTGTGGAGGATCTTTACTCTTGGACTGGTCCTGAGGAGTTCTACGTAGAAGTTGAATTACCAGTATCAGAACAGGACGTGGGTTACCCTGGTCCAGCCCTAATGCATGTATCTCTATGGATGCCAGTGGTTCAGAATGGGACTAAGGTGCCGGTAATTGCGACAGTTCATCCATACTATGACTTTGGGGGGGAAGGGATCGCGGGAGAAGACTCGAACCCCAATACAATACCAGATGCAGGAGTAGGACTTTGGGTTCTTGAGGAATTTGTCCCTCAGGGCTATGCTCTGGCTCAGATTTCTACCTTTGGAACTGGAAAATCGACACATTGCCAGGATGTGAAGGGGCTCGGAGAGCAAATAGGAATCCAAGCAGCAGTACACTGGTTGGGTGAGCAAGAATGGTCGAACGGTAATGTTGGCCTGATGGGAAAGTCATACGCAGGGACTACCAACTGGGAAGCAGCACAGAATCCTTCTGAGCATCTCAAGACCATTGTACCCATATCGGGATCAATAGGCGTCCAGCAGATGTTCTACAGGAATGGCTCGAGCGAAGCAAGAGCGATGCTGTATGATGTGCTGTATGAAGGAGCGACGGCAGATGCTACGAGCGATGACATGAGGTTTTGCACTGATGATGCGATAGGGCCTATTAGCCCATTCACTACCTGGTTGGGAGCTGGATTCGGTGGGGATGAGTGGAATGACTATTGGGATGAGAGATATCACTTACAAGATGTAATCGATAACTACCGAGGAAGCGTGTACATTGTCTGGGGTCTGCAGGATTGGAATGTTGATCCATACCATGCATTTCCCACTCATCAACTCCTAAAGGATGCGGGAATCAACGTCAGAACTATCGCTGGACAATGGGGTCATAATTACCCAGACCAGCAAACTGTTCACGAGGGTCTGGAGTCTGGATACGGGGCTGAGGCGTTTCCAAATGTGACGAGAATGGACTGGGCGGTCGAGTTGTTTCCCTGGTTCGAATATTATCTAAAGGGAATAGGGGAAGAGCCGGAATCATATGTTCAGGTTCAAAGAAATGATGGGAGTTGGCATATTGAAGAAACGTGGCCAGCAGAAGACACCCAACATTTGCAATTTTCAATTGCTAATTGGGATGGCGGGATGATAGGAGCTGTGAATTCCCAACAATCGCTGACGATAACGAGTCAGCCCATGACAGATGACATTCATATCTCAGGATTGCCTACATTACATATCGATGCGAGGACGAATCTATGCAATGGAGGACAGTTGTTCGTTACAATGTATGATGGCACCACTGGTCTGAGATTGGGGCATGCAACCATGGATGTCAGGTATAGGGATGGGGGTTATGAGGCCCTACCTACGTCACCTATGACGAATTATAGAATGCTGATGGAATTCAACCCGATGGATGTAATAGTTCCGAAGGGACATACGATTCAATTGGTAGTTTCAGAAACAGGAGAGGATTATCTTCCATCTCCTTGTGCAACTTCAGGAATGACAATATTCGCAGGATACCAGACTCTCACCCTCCCAACTGTGGAAAGACCCTCGGGCCATCAAAACTGGTTCGATGTTCCTGTATGGTGGGATGAGTAATTTTGAAGAGCTAATCCTTGATTTGACTCATGCCTCGAAAATTCCATTCACTTTCTCAGAAATGAGTGATTCGAACACACTCACCGACTTACCGCATTCCTCAAGATCTTCCGCATTCATGACCAATTGTAGCTTTCCTTCGAAGTCACCTACCACGCATGGAGTTATTCCTTCTGTGAACTTGCCCAGAGTAGCGTCTTGTTCGTTGATGTGTAGAAGCTCAATAGGCATATTTAGCCTGCCTTCGAGCTCCTTCCATTCTTTCTTTTTCGAGATTCCGCGATGGGTGATATCACACAGTGCACAGTGGACGGTGCCCCTGATTTTTCCCCATACATAGGAAAGCTCTCCCAATATGCCGCCATCTGCGTTGTAAACTCCGAATATCTTGACCATGCCAAAACCTAGGCTCACTCACATATCAACAGCTGTTTTACTCCACGAACTCATCGTTCGGGCCGTATTCAATGGCGGACCGTGCAGGATTCGAACCCACGTCTCCGGCTCCGAAGGCCGGAAGGATATCCAGACTACCCTAACGGTCCACGAGACAAGCCAGCCCGGTCGGACAGTATTCAATCCGCCGGATGACAGGTCACAACTAGTCTGGATAGGCTCCTGTGGACCCTAACGGGACAGTTGACAATGACCTCCCACCCTGTTTGTTGGATTCTAGTCTTCAGATGCCCCCACTTGGCCCCCATAACCTCCAATTCTTCAGAGACAGGCCCCTCTACTGATTTTGGGCTACATGGGAGCATGGTACATACTGTCCCATCGGGACACATTTCCTTAGCTGATGACAAGGTACTGATGAATAGGTCTAGGCCGTCCTCTGAAGTCCAAGCGTTCCTGCCATAGGGGGGGTCGAAAACGAACGAGCATCCGGAAACCGGACCCCACTTTTGATGTATCATTTCTGCTGATAATTGCTTTACAGTGAAATCTCCAGCTCCATTGGCCCATTCCAAATTGGTTCTGGTCCCCTCTACCATTCTAGAATCGAGATCACTAGCTAGAACCTTGATTCCCGTCATCGAAGACTCGATCGCTATCCCTCCCGTACCACAGAATGGGTCTACGACCATAGATGGAGTTTCTCCGCGATATGAGAGGGAGACCATTAGTCTAGCAAGCCTAGGATCCAGGGTTACAGGCTTGAAGAATGGCCTCTCAGTAGGAGATATTCCGATATAGGATCCATTAGATAGGTCGTCTCTAATGCCCCATAAGACCGATTCTCCTGCTTCTTCATCGTCCCAGTGGCTCGATGTATCCTCTGGGCCTGCAAGGATTACAACTATCTCGAATTCAGGGCTCTCCAGGTCTACCCTCCTAGTCCCATCACTGATGATAGCTCCTGTCTTCTCCTCTATCTCTCTTCGAGAGATGTTACCCACTCCCTGTCCAATCCTCCTAGCCCTTACTGCGAATGTTCCTTCAGGAATGTTTGATTCTGCCCATTCCCCGATTTGAGAGGCTATTTCGTCTATGGTAACACGTCCCCCTCTGATACTACAAAATGAGTCGATAGCAGACTCGATCAAGGAAGCTCTGGATATCCTCTCTAGCACTGAGGCTTTACTTTCCGCGAGTACTATACGTGGATGGATGGTATCCACGGGCCCTAGAAGGGCCCGGACCTCCTCTCTGAAAAGTGTGGGATGCCACCCATTGCCGATTAATGCAATTCTTCCCACACCCACTCCTCTTCGAGGTATGCGACGGGCTTCAACCCTATATGCCCCCACCACCGGCACCTATTGTAAGCGGGGCGAGTTTGTGGGTTGTAATCTCAGGGATTTGGTTTCTCCAGAGCCGATTGAATTGGGTGATCTCTCAGGGGAGAGAGTGGGGATTGACGTTTTCCTGAACTCTTACCAATTCATCACGTCTATGACTGGTCCTGATGGTAAGCCACTTTCCTACAATGGTAAGCCAGTGGCTCATCTAATGGGTTTTCTGGATAGGGCATCAGTGATGATTTCAGAAGGAATTGATCCCATCTTTGTCTTCGATGGAATCCCTCATGATCTGAAGCGAGAGACTCTCGGAGAGAGGCGAGGGAGGAAGGTCGAAGCTGTAACCAAGTGGGAGTCAGCGATGGAGGCAGGTGATATGGAAGCAGCTAAGAAATTAGGACCTCAAACAGCCGAGTACACCCCGGAAATGGTTCAGGAGACAAAGGAGCTGTTCGACCTAATGGGAGTCTCGTGGGTGGACGCGCCCATGGAGGCTGAGGGAGCTGCTGCGGTGATGTGTGCAAGAGGAGAAGTCGCTGCGGTGGCCAGCCAAGATTGGGACACTCTGCTCTATGGCTCTCCCGTGATGGTAAGGAACCTAACTAGTCATGGGACTAGGAGATTCGGGAGGGTTCTGAGTGCAGAAAGAATCGTGCTCTCGGACATGCTTGAGAATCATGGAATCACTAGGGAGCAGCTAGTTGATCTAGGAATAATGGTTGGAACCGATTTTCACCCAGGCATTAAGGGAATCGGGCCTAAGACAGGACTGAAGCTCATTAAGAAGCACGGAACCATGGAGGAGGTAGCCGAGGAGAAGGGTTTCGATCTCCCCGAGCAACTGGATTCGATAAGATCGCTCTTCATGGACCATCCAGTTGGTGATTCGCCTGTTCCAGATTCTAAGAGAGGTGTGGAGGAGGGTTTGCGCTCATTCCTTCAACAAGACAGGGGATTCTCCGACAGGAGAGTCGAGAGGGCATTGAGCAGGCTTGCTGACTCTGGGCGCCTTAGGTCTGCTAAACAGCCTTCCCTCTTCGACTTCTGATCAGATTATGTCGAAATCGTTCTCTTCGTCGTCGGGGATGCCGTCTCCGTCATCGTCGTCGTCGGTGTAGTCCGGAATACCATCGTTGTCGTGATCGAACTGCCCGGTCGAATCCCATCCGTCGTTCTGCTCGAACCAGTCGGAAAGACCGTCGTTGTCGTCGTCTGTATCGAAGCTATCCCAGAGGCCGTCGTTGTCGTGATCGTACCTGTATGTGCCGAATGCGCCGTCTAGCTCGTCGACATCGAGGATGTTGTCGTTGTCGTCATCCTCATCGTTTGCATCGTTGCTGCAGTCGTTGTCGTGATCCCTTGAGGCATCCACGTCATAGAGTCCGTCACCATCCAAATCGATCAGTTGTTCCTCCACTCCATCGCCATCGCAGTCCAGCTCGTCTTCCCAGTTATCGATGCCATCGTTGTCGATGTCGAAGTCGACGTTGTCGGTTATTCCGTCGTTGTCATGGTCGTAGATGTCTGTTGCTGGATCGCCGTCTTCGACCTCTTCTCGGTCATTGATTCCGTCTCCGTCATCGTCTTCGTCGTCGGCATCCAGTAGGCCATCGTTATCGTGATCTTCGGGGCTTGGGTCCTGAGAGTCAGGAATGCCGTCATTATCGTCATCCCAGTCTTGGTCGTCAGGGATACCGTCGCCGTCGTTGTCATTACCGCCGTTCTGGTCCTGATTGTCTAACTGCTGGTTTTGCTGCTGATCTGACTGGGAGGATCCCTGTTGTGCTTGGTCATCTCCCTGGGTCTGACCTTGCTGCTGCTGGTTCTGCCCGTTCTGGTTGTTTCCGTTCTCGTCACCGCTCTCCTGGTCACCCTGCTGGCCGCTCTGCTCTCCGCCGTTCTGCTGCTGTCCCTGTCCGTTGTCCTGCTGGTTTCCTTGCTGCCCTGAGTCGCTTTCCTGACCCTGCTGGCCGTCTTGGTCTGACTGTGATCCTTCGTCTTGGCCCTGTCCTTGCTGTCCTTGGCCTCCTTGGCCCTGTCCTCCTTGGCCCTGGCCCTGTCCCTGGCCCTGTCCCTGGCCCTGTCCTTGGCCCTGACCCTCTCCTTGGCCCTGGCCCTGGCCTTGGCCCTGTCCCTGGCCCTGTCCTTGGCCCTGTCCCTGGCCCTGTCCTTGGCCCTGTCCTTGGCCCTGTCCTTGGCCCTGTCCTTGGCCCTGTCCTTGGCCCTGTCCCTGGCCCTGGCCCTGTCCTTGGCCCTGTCCTTGGCCCTGTCCTTGGCCCTGTCCGTCTTCACCTTCTCCACCTCCTTCGGTTCCACCGTCTCCGGTCCCATCTCCTTGGAAGTCTGGATCGTAGGCATCTGGAATGCCGTCTCCATCAGAGTCCGAAGCAGCCCCATCATTGGGATCGTTCGGATATGGATCGTTTGCATCTGAAGTCCCATCTCCGTCAGTATCGGCGGAGTTGGGGTTGGTCCCGGATTCATACTCCTCTAGGTTAGTCAGCCCGTCACCATCTGGGTCTGCGCTCCCATCGCTGGCAGAGTTGGGGTTCAATCCGTAGTTGACCTCCCAACCATCTGGCATACCGTCATTGTCTGTGTCGGGGTTGTTCATGTCCGTCCCAGCGCTCTGCTCCTCTGCATTGGTTAATCCATCTCCATCCCAATCTGCACCTCCGTCTGAGGGGTCCAATGGGTCCGATCCGTCGGCACCGACTCCTGTGGAGCCGGCCATCAGCACCAACAGCAGAGCTGTAATCACGCTGGCATTCTTCTGATTCTTGTTCTGATTCTTATTTTGCATAAATTAATCACTTTCTAAATTCAATAATACTGGGGATTGGGTGATTGCTTGGAGGGAGCCAAGGTACTCGTTCGAAGCCTCAATACCGCTATACTGCGCGTTATCGATGGTATCTCTGAACTCGTGTAAATGTGTCTTAGCTCCTCCTTTTCTATTCATCCAATCTCACAGGCTTTCTCAGGGAACCCTCTGTTCNCTCTAGTATTGGAGAGGCATGTTGCATATTTCAAGGATTCCCGTGAAGGTTTCAGGGGGTTATTCTAGATAGCTGGGCTAGGAACCTGGGAGTCCCTAGGAAATGTAGGACAGGAACAACCAACGTGGAGAGTGCGAGAACTCCGAAAAAAAGTCCTGACCATAGCTCTATTCCCCTGCCAATGGATAGGTAGAGTATCCATCCCATGAAAACGGCAAACCAAGGCAGGTGTCTGCGAGTATAGAGTGAAAGTCTGGCGTTTACTACGTCATCTGCGAAGTACTGAGGAGTTTCCTCGGGATCTGCCAAACCGTGTTCAATGCCACACCTTGCACATACCTGGTATCTAGGACCATTGCCTGATATGAACTGACTCTGTGGATAGTTCTGCTTACACATCCTGCATGCGGGCATGAGTCTCGGAGGTACCACATGTCGACTCTCCTTCAAGGCTACGGTCTAACCGTCAGCTGAAGGTCGGATGTATGATCTTTCAGAGATCGTCAATGAAAGACGTATCGATTTCTTCGTCCTCTATCTCTTCATCTTCCAACCCATCTGCGAGCATGTTAAGTCCTTCAAGGTCTATTTCCTCTGATTTTGAGCTGAGAATCTCCCCCACAGAAATGTCTGGGTCCCAAGTTAATTCACCAATGCCCTCGATCAAGTCTTGCTCTGTCGATTCCGAGGTTTCCTCTCGGTTATCGGACATTGATGATGGTGAGGAAGCCGTTTCTAATTCCTCTTCTTCGGTGATTCCCATGGCCTCTCTAGTAAGCTCCTCTTCCATCTCGACCTCCATTGTTCCCATCTCCCAGGGCTGGGGTGCTGCCCTCTCCCTAGGCCTGATGATCAGCGCAGCGCCCATGATTATCATAATGGCAGAAATGAGTGCGATTAGCATGTTCAGGTCTCCATCTACTAGCTGGTCATACCACGATTCTCCACCAAGATTCTGGTCATCTGGCGAACCCCCCGGAGAGAGTTCGGATAGCGAGTATACCCTGACAGAGTCGACTGAGAGCCTATGCACCTCGCCATCATGTGCGACTACTGCAAGCCAGTATGTATCTGAGGAGCTGATGGTAGTTGGACCGAGGGAGCTGAAGGAGGCGTTCTGCGAAGTTATCTCAGAGGCCACGAGTATTGCATCCCTTGTATCTGAGAACTGCATTGTACTGGAGAAAATCGAGTAAGAGAGGACCTGGGGGTCGTCAGATGCTGACCAAATCACCTCTATTCTTGATCCAGAAGAGTCCCAATATGCCATTATCTCCCCCACCTCAGGAAGATGGATTCCCGGATCCTGGGAGTTCTCGTCTACTGGGCTAATCATTGAGGTCTCCAAGTCAGAGGTCCAAGCGTTCCCCGATGAGTCCACCGAGACAATAGCGACCCAGATTGGAATGTCTGGCTGGATTTTCTCTCCCCCTGAGAGATTCTCTATGAGGATCTGTCCCCAATCCTCTCTATTCACACTAATTATCGGCTCAAGACCATCCGAACTATCGAATGGTGCTCCTGCTACAGCGAATATTCTGTACTCGCCTATGTCTTCATCGTCACTCTCAGAGAAGGAGACGTAAACACCATCACCCGAATCAGGCGAGCGATCCTCCAGAGTTGGTGCTGGAACTCTATCAGGTGGGAAAGAGTCGCCCCTGTTATCTATTGGAGTTACCAAAGCAAGGTGATCACCTAAGTCTGTCAGTCTCACATTGCCTGCAATATCATGGATAGTTACTGTCACGTACAGTGGTATTCCTGAGATAATTTCCGAGGGGGAGAGGGAGGATGCATCTGTCCCATAAAGAGCTCTGGATACAGTTATTTCTAACCTGGGGGAGTTTCCTATTTGTCTCTGATCGATGGTGATTAGTTCGCACTGGTTGCTAGATTCGCAAGCGGTGCTTACTTCTGTAAGGTCGTCAAGAGGGAAATCAGATACCCACACAGTGTAGTGGCTGAAATCGTTGACCAAAGTACGGTCCCAGCTGATATCTATAGATGAGCCATCATCTTCAGGATGATCCCATGCCTGAAGTCCCATCACGGCATTAGGAGGCATCCACTCAGAAGAGTCTAGCTCGGAGTAAGTTGCTGTCTGGACTACTAGGACCTCATCCAGGTTCTGATTACCCCAATCGTCTACTGCAACGACACCGATCCAATAAACTAGGTCACTTTCCAGAGAAGCGTTACCAATAGAGTCGATAATCACCTCGTCGGTGGTGCAGTCTGGTACGAAAGTTGCTTCTGGCCAGCCATCTACTGAGGACGGGGGTGATGACCCGGATGCGGGGAGGATGTACACCACATGGAGCGCGCAGTCTTCCTCCAGGTTTGGTTCCCAGCTGACGATTATCCTGCCCCCTTCATCATTGGGGGCGTCGCTAACAGTTGTCCCGGTTATTGGTGCCGGGGCAATGCCGTCATTAAGACCGCCTGCAGTAACTATTGGGCCTACTACTGTGGCGTTTGAGGAGTCATACTGCCCTGCCTCGTCGACACAGGCTATTGCGAACCAATATGGGACGTTCCCTTCCAATTCTAGGATTGTAGAGTTACCTGCAGCAAACGCGAAGTCCATATGGTCCGATAGAGCGATTGCGCTAGAGATCTCTTGCTGGACCGCCCAAATTCTAGTGAACTGTGGATCTAATTCCTTACATGCAGACCACTCAGCTGAGACAGTGCCGGGGATTCCTCCTGAGATAGCCTCTACTTCAAGCCATTCTGGAGGGGAGGGGGTCTCATCAGTAGGGGTCGCATTTCCTTCCCATGAAATTGGCTCTCCTATGGTTCCGTCGGGATACTCTATTGCAATAGCAGCCCGATACTGCCTATTCTCTGAAAGTGTCACCTCGGATCCATTTCGGTTCCCTAAAGTGAATAATGTGGTCGTTTGAGACCAGAACGAAATCCTCTGGAAGGACGGTAGATCTGCAAGATCATCTTTTGAGGGAGACCAATCGTGGTTATCTGTGGAGTCCCAGATGTAAACCCTGTATGCTGACCATGCGGAGTCCTGAGCTGGTAACCAAGAGGCGTGAAGTACGCCTCCTCCGTCATTTGGTCTATCGTACAGGCTGGTTATTTCGGTGGGTGCTTCGAGCCTCTCCCAATCATAGGATATCCTAATCTTTATTTTTCCATCAGAAGGTGACTGTAGCTGTAGATGCACTATTGATGAATAGGATCCAGGCGGGGTGTTGAATATCGAAGTCTGGAATGCCTCTTGCAGACTTGGGTTAAGAGCTGCCAAATCCCAAGATCCTGAGTAATTTAGTTGAGTTGATCTGGCCCAGACCCATGCCCCGGTTTGAGGTGAAGAGAAAGTGATTGCACCGGGATACATTAGCAACTCAGAGGAGTTAGCCTGGTTCTCATCGAGTGGGATAGAGATAGGTGACTCTGGATCAACCAGTACCGTTGACATCCCTGGCATTGTACTATCAGTGATATCGAGAGACCTATCGACGAAGATTGCAGTAAGAGGGGTCGCCCTCCTCTGATTCTCTCTTGGTGATTCGACGAGCGTCTCCATTGGATTGTAAATGTGAAGTCCGTCATCAGCAATAACTGCTAGGCCCATCCATGGAACTGCATGTCCAGATTTTGCTCCTACTAGGTCTCGGATTGTGATTACTTCGTGACCGCCGGACGCTCTGAAAATACTGATCTTTCCTGGAGAAATAGCGGCTACATTCGTGCCATCAGAAGTGAGGTCAGTTATTGGCCATGCCTGCAGGTCCAAGGCTCCGACTCCCGATTCCATTGCTCGTGATGTTCCATTCCAATGTACTAGGGGTTGATTCGAAGTGGATATATGGACCCCCCACTGGTCAGTTGCGACAGAGTAGACGTCATTGCTTGGAATCATGTCAATGTTGTAGGTGCCATTGGAGCTATCTGTTGCCAGGTCCCAGGCTGATACTCCCGGCCTAGTGACTCCCTGACCATTGTGAGAAATGAATATTGCAGCGTCATGATGCAAGGTCAGGGTGGTCCCAGTTACTGAGTCGTTGACCGTCCTGGAGACGGCGTCAGCGTAAACGATCCCGGATACGAAATCCCCGACTAGGCCGTCATCCCTGCTGATAGAGCCCACATATGCTAAGTTCTGGTCGAGGACAACGATTCCAGTAGGCCCTCCAATGAGTACGCTCCCGTTTCCAAGCACCGGTGATGGAGTCACGAAAAGATGGTTGGAAATGGGCGTCGGGAGTCCATCAACTGTGGTAACTGCGTCATCCCAACCTGACTTGGACAGATTCCAGAGTCCGATACCCCCATGTGTTGAAACCATGACGAAATTCTCGAACTCAGCGAAATCGGTGACTATGTTGCTAGGAAGTCCTGCTATGAGGCTCCCTGATCTCCAATCTCTGCTAGACAAATCGAACTTCTGTATCCCAGCTGAGCTGCCGAACCATCCCATCAGCCCTACGTACATCTCACCACCCTCGATTATTGCCCCATCCATCTGATTGTGGAGAGCTGGTGGAGTTCGCTCCAGAGACCTCTGGGTAATATTGAACGAGATTAGTCCCTCTCCGACTGTTGTAGCCCAAATCGTTTGATCGTCCAGCAAAATCTCGTTAATGTTCTCGAATAGGGAATTCATTCCAAATTGCCAGTTTACTGAGCCGTTTTCGAGTAACTCACCTTGGAGGACTGTCGAACCAACGTATGAGTATTCTGATGAGCCTACTGTCACCCAAACATGTGTTTCGTTAGATATCATCTCATGAACAATTCCAGAGGGTAGGCCGACCAACTCGTCAAAGCCTCCTTCTATTAGTCCGGTACTGTCGAGTCTGTCGACACGATTGATGCCGGATAAATCACCAGACCTGCCGATGGCATAGGCCCTTGTATTCTCAGTAGGGGCTCGGACTATTGATCCTGCGTCCATGCCCCTTCCAATCACCTGAGCCGAAGTAACCGAACCGTCTGAAGTAATTACTCGAGAGATGCCCCCGTCTCCATCGTAGTGAGATACTAGAAGTAGGTCTTCATCGAATAGCATCCCTCCTGGGAAGGCTGGATTTTCTGATATGCCAAGATCTGGGGTAAGAGTATCTAGGAAGTTATTGGAATCGTAGCTGAAACGATCTATGCCCACCCCTTCCGTATCGAAGCCCATGTACATAATCTCATTTTCAGAATCGCAAGCCAGTGCTCTGACATCCCTTTCAGCCAGATTTGAATTGTCAATGGTTATCGGGGAAATCCATTCTTCGAAGACTCCGTCACCATCGTGATCAGCAAGGTCGAAGCGCGCGACACCACCTCCAACTGCCCACCATTGCCATGCAGAAAATCCGATAGCGATGTTCACAATGTCATGACACAATACTATGTCTGCACCGTATCCATCTGGGATTTCGCCAGCATCTACTTCCCAAATCGTCCAATTGCTTGTATTTCCTGAAAGTCTCATTATGTGCCCGTCGTTTCCATAACCAGAGGCTGCCCAGAGATCATCACCTACTACCTTCATCGAATAGAAGTCAACCTCCGACTCGGATGGTAAACCGTCTCCTGGGAGCCAGGAAGGCATCCAAGATTCGTTGGATGTGTTCCATCTAAGTATTCCATTCATACTTGCGAACAGATACTCTCCTTGGTACTCCACCATACCTCTAATTCTGCCTTCCACGTCATCCCATTGATCCTTGAGTGTCATATTGGATGCAGAGAATCTCCTAAGGATATTTTCTCCGTAGGCTACCCATAATTCGCAAGATGCAGTCAGAGGGAAGCAGTCTCCTAGGTATTGGGCATTGACCCTTCCTACATTACCTAGTGTCTGGAGATCATCCTCCCAGCTGTTAGAGGTTGCGTTCCACCTCACTATTGTCCCAGTATCACTCAGACCGCCCCAACCAGAAGTACCTACTACACTGACCCAGATTTCGTTACCGACTTGGTTAATTCCGTGAATCACTCCGTCGAATCCTAATCTTTCTCCAGCGTCAATTACAGGAAGGGAGGAGCTATTTGAGAGGTTGATTCGATGGATCTCGTCTCTCTCGTTCCAAGGATTTGCCCGCTGAGGTGAATAGTACATGACGTCATCCATTATGAGAATCTCTGCAGGAGAGTAGTTCGGCAGGGTTGGACCGTCTTCGTTCGAACCTCTGTCCCATTGAATGAGTACAGTTTCGTTATTAACATCAATCAGAGTGAGACCGAAGTCCCCCCCGGCCCAGATGGTCCCTTCCTCACTTCCCTCGATCAGGGCAGTAACGTCCTCATCGTCAATTATCCCCTGTGTCCCGTCCCATGGACTGAGCCATGAGGATGAGGTTAGGTTGTACCTTGCAATTCCAAGGTTCTCGAATCCTAAATATGCTATGTCTCCGATTTTGACGACTCTGGCCCTCTCTGTGTCGTCTCCAGCAGTCCAAACTTCTACAACAGTACCATTTGACTTGTTTATCACCGCGGCTCCTTCTGTTGTTCCTGCATATAGGAAATCTGGTCCGATGGTCTCCACCGATATCACGAATCTTGAAGGCATGCCATCGCCCCCACCTCCTCCGCCAGTTGTCCAGCAATCTTCCAAAGAAAACTGAGGCTGTGGAGAGTTCAAATCAGGCCAGTTCCACATGCATGCCCCTCTGTTTGTTCCTGCATAAACTCCGTCTGCATCACTCGTTACATCGTAGAACTCGAATGGATCGTTGTTCCAACCCGGAATACTCGTAGGAAGGAATTCCCAGCTAGAGCCATCCCAGCGAGCCAGTCCCCCATTTCCATCTGCTCCAGTGTTCTGAACTTCTGAACCCACTAGGAGGCCACCATAGAAGTCGATCGAAAGGGTGCTGACATCTTCGTCCGGGATTCCATTAGGGTCATCCGGAGTCCAGAGATCGACAACATCGGAAGTCAATCTGTCGATGATTAGTATTCCTAGACCTTGAAGACCTAGATAGATTAGGTCACCGTCTACTGCTACTGGGGTAGTTTCTAGATTGTCCACGCCCAAAGATTGCCAAGAGCCGATTAGCGATCTTGTTGTAAGGTCTATTCTCATCACCCCAGCCTCCTCTGTAGCTATGTAAGCAACTCCGAATCTAGTTGCGATTTCTCTTACCATATCGGAGTCTAGACCCATAGATTCAGAGAAGGACTCAACAACTGTGTTTGAGCTGGTTGAGTATAGGTTGATTCCTGATTCGAGGTGCCCTACCACCAAGGTATCCGTGTTAGGGTCATGAGCAAGGCTAGTGATATGTGCTGAGTTAAGTCCCTGAATGGTTTCGAAGTAGGAACCATCAGCACTGCTTAGCCTGTGAACCCCGCTTTCTGTGGTCCCCACCCAGACCCAGCCGTCCCCATCTTGTATGATCGAGGTGATATCGCCCGGTTCTAACTGAGAATTGAGGCTGTCTTCAAGATCTATCGGAACCCTCCATAGGTTGTCGGACTTGTCAAGGATATCGATTACACTTCCTGAAGCAATCCATATCTCCCCATACTCCCCATCATCGATTATAGCTGTGACTTGGGGGTCTTCTATTGAGGGGCTGCTAACAAGAGTCATTGACCCATCAGGAGAGTCTCCGAGGATCCTACCCATCTTACCTGATGAGTCGCCTACTAGAGCCATGGAAGAAGCCGATGATCTCTGTAATCCACCCGGCCATGGCAAAATAGATGATCCTGAACCTGAAAGCTCTAACTCAGAAAGTTCTATTTCCGATCCGAATAGAAGTACTTGAGTATCGTATGGCTGAATTGACTCTTCAGTAAGGATATACAAGAATTCGGGTGTTACTGCTAGACCTTCTATGCTGTTGCTCGGAAGCCAGTTTGAAGACGTCCACGATGGAAGCCATGAGTTCGAATCTGTATCGAACCTGTCTATTCCAGAGTCAGTGGTGGATATGTAGAGAATGTCATCCGATATCGCGAAATCAGAAATCGAGTTTGAGGATAGTTGATTTTGATCGTCCCAGACGTTGTTTTTGTCTATCTCCAATAAAGTCGGATCACTGTTCGAAACGGTGTAATTAATGACTCTAATTCCATTCTCTTCTGTGGACAAGAAGATCCTTCTCGATTCGATGGCGATATCTGCAGGCATCTCTGCCTCAGTACCTGTACAGAAGTCGATTGACCTCCAAAAAGCATTCTTTGAGGGCATCAAGTACTCTAATCTGCACTCTGAAGATGCGACCCATATTACTCCGAAGATATCTACGCCCATAGATTGAATGGGGTTTGATTCGGAGGAGTTTGTGTCCCTCGGGAAGTCTTCAATCATACTAGAGTTAGAAAGTCTGAAAGCGGTGACGTTTCCGTCCGAGCCTCCAACATACATCCTGTCCCTATTGGGATCTGTGATGATGGAACGACCGGCAATTTCAGGAAAGATATCGATAATTTTCTTATTGGAGTTGTCATCTAGGTGTAAAAGATCGTCATTGACCAATACGTACAGTCTACCATCTATTGGATTATATGCACTTCCATGAATAGTTACATTCAGTGGACTTAAGGAGATTTTTGGATCTACAGGACGAAGTGCTTCGATGGCAAGATCTGTAATTTCTATACCAGTTGGAATATTCCATGAGGCATCGCTAATAGTGTTGGGCTTCAAGGAAGAGTCCAAAATCCCTCCAGTCACGGTTGGGGGATTGTTAGAGAAGCTAGTCTGCCTTCCTAGGTCACCCATTCCAGTCCAATCAAGGATACTGGTCTGAGTATCCATTACAGTCAATTGGGGCTGATTAATCCAGAATCCATCGCTTCCGTTTACGGCTATCTCCAAAGAGAGGTTATCTATCTGGGAACCAGGTGCAAATTCCAGCATTAGATCTGCAATTGCTGGGGTACCGTTCTCCAAGTCAGCCCCTTCAGCCTCCAGAGTGATCCATCCAGAATCATTTGTGCCATTTGTACCCCAAGTCTTACTTGACACCGTGGAGGTTTTTTGGATGTCTTCAAGGCCTTCATCATAATGGGAAATTGATGAGGAATATGCTGACCAAGGGAGCAAAAATATCAGTGCGATAAGGAAAATTGCTCTTTCCTTGTCTCCTGAAGTCATTCTACTGGCATACATGTATGGGTCGAGTCCCTCGATGTGCAATTTATGAAGGGTAGGGGTTATCGACTGCGACTTGCTCATACTGGGAGTGAGCTCAGGATATGAAAAACCGGCAAAATCGTGGTCTATTGGCCGATAATTCGACAATTATCAATAGGATAGCATGATACGAGATGGTTCGTCCGAGAGCTCCGAGATGGTCCTATGAGCAGTAAGAGACTCCGCGAAGATGCGTTAGACTACCATTCCTCTAAACCACCGGGAAAGATAACCGTAATTCCTACAAAGCCTCATGGGACCCAGCGAGAGCTTTCATTGGCATATTCTCCAGGAGTAGCCTATCCATGTGAAGAAATAGAAAATGATCCTGAGAATGTGTATAGATACACCTCAAAGGGTAATTTAGTAGCTGTGATTAGCAATGGAACTGCTGTTTTAGGACTTGGAGACATCGGTCCATTGGCTAGTAAGCCGGTTATGGAGGGCAAGGGGCTGCTGTTCAAAGCATTCGCTGATATTGATGTTTTTGATATTGAAGTTGATANNANNNATGTCGATGAGTTCGTCGAGGCTGTTAAGGCGATTGCTCCAACCTTTGGAGGGATAAATCTGGAAGATATTAGCGCTCCGGAGTGTTTCGAGATTGAGCGAAGGCTGGTATCTGAGTTGGATATTCCGGTAATGCACGACGATCAACACGGAACAGCGATAATTTCAGGAGCTGCGCTAATTAACGGACTTGAGGTTGTGGATAAGAAAATCAGCGAGGTCAAGGTTGTGATTCTAGGTGCTGGTGCATCGGCAATTTCCTGTGGCAAGCACTATCTGAGATTAGGAGTCTCGGAAGAGAATCTTCTGATGCTAGACTCTAAGGGAATTTTGACAAATAATCGGAAAGAGAAGGGTGAACTAAACGAATTCAAATCTGAATTTGCAAGAAACGTTGATGATGGCGATATAGGAGATGCTCTTGGGGGTGCAGATGTATTTCTCGGTCTTTCCAAGGGAGGTTTAGTTTCTCCAGAAGAGATCAGAAAAATGAATTCAAGGCCACTAATTTTCGCATTAGCCAATCCCGATCCTGAAATTACTCCAGAGCAGGTTTCGACGGTACGTGATGATGCAATAGTGGCGACTGGCAGATCTGACTATCCGAACCAAATAAATAATGTTCTTGGATTTCCTTATATCTTCAGAGGAGCTCTTGACGTGAGAGCGACTGAGATCACAGAAGGTATGAAGATGGCAGCAACTAAGGCTATTGCTGAGCTGGCTAAAGAGCCTGTTCCGGATGATGTTTCTATGGCGTACGGAGGAGAACAGATGTCTTTCGGGCCTGAATATATTATCCCAAAACCTTTCGATGCAAGAGTTCTGATTTGGGAGGCTAGTGCTGTGGCTGAAGCGGCTGTTAAGGAAGGTGTAGCTAGAGTATCGTCAGAAGATTTCGACTTCGATGCGTACAAAGATGCATTGGAGTCTCGTCTAGGCCTCACAAGATCCATAATGAGGAGGGTGATTAATCAAGCAAAGAGAGATACCAAGAAGATTGTATTCTGTGAGGGAGAGGATCCGACTATAATCAAGGCTGCGTCACAATGCATTTCTGAGAGGATTTGCACTCCAATTCTTCTTGGGCAGAAGAAGAGGATAGCTGCAGTCAAGGAAGAGTTGGGTTTAGATTTCGATTGCGAGACCATTGACGTTAGATATGATTCTAGAAGGAGAGGAGAATATGCAGACGAATTGCATCGTCTTAGAGGTAGGAGAGGTTTGACTAAGGAAGATGCAATTAGACAACTGAAGTCTACTACTTTCTTCGGCCCAATGATGGTAAGAGTTGGTGATGCTGACGGTTACCTAGGAGGAGTTTCTCACCAATATCCAGATATTGTGAAGCCTTGTTTACAGGTAATTGGACCTAATCCAGACTCCCACAGGATTGTGGGAATGTACATGATGACTGTGAACGGGCAGTTGATGTTCATTGGAGACGCGACAATAAACATCTATCCGGATGCGAGGACTCTTGCAGAAATCGCAATTCAGACGGCAAAGGTAGCTAAGAGATTTGGAGTAAAGCCAAAGATCGCAATGCTATCATTCTCAAACTTTGGAACATCTGCAGAGATGAGGACTGACAGAGTAGAAGAGGCAATAGAGATAGTCAGAGAAATTGAGCCTGACTTGGTAATAGATGGCCCTATGCAGGCAGATACAGCATTGGTACCTGAGATTCAGGAGGATTACCCGTTCATGTCTTTCAATGGGCCTGCCAATGTACTAATCTGTCCCAATCTCGCTTCGGCTAATATTGCGTATAAACTACTACAGAGAGTGGCGGGAGCTGAGATGACTGGCCCTATATTGGAAGGTCTTTCGAGACCTGCGCACGTTCTACAAAGAAGGGACAGCGTAAGAGATGTTGTCCATATGGCCGCAATATGTGCGGTGGACGCGCAGAGAGCCTCAAAACAGAGGTTGATCGACTAGATCTGCTTTGGTCCTGAGTCCCTTACTTGCTTTGAGCACCCAGAAGCGTACTGTTCGAAGTTCTCGATGAACATCTGAGCAAGAAGGTTGGCTACATTATCGAATCTTGTCTTATTTTCCCAGGTTTCTCTAGGTTGAAGAATTGAGTCGGGGACACCCTCGCAGGTTGTCGGAACTTCAAATCCGAATCTTTCGTCCTTGACAAAAACAACATTATCCAAATCTCCATTCAGTGCAGCATTCAGAAGAGTTCTAGTCCAACTAATCTTGATTCTACTACTGGCATCTGCCCCTCCTGCAATCCATCCCGTATTGATTAACCAGCACTGCGCATCGTTTTCTTGAATCTTCTTAGAAAGAAGATCTGCATAAATACTAGGGTGTCTAGGCATGAAAGGTGCTCCGAAACATGTTGAAAATGTTGCTTGGGGCTCTGTGACTCCTATCTCCGTACCTGCGACCTTGGCGGTATAGCCCGACATGAAGTGATATGCTGCCTGATCCGGGTTGAGCCTAGAAAGTGGGGGTAGCACTCCAAAGGCATCACAGGTAAGAAAAACGATATTTCTAGGATTTCCAGCCATAGAATCTGGAGTTCTATTTTCTATGAATTCGATAGGATACGACCCCCTGGTGTTCTGAGTTAGAGAGTCATTGTCAAAATCTGGCGTACCATCTGCATTGAGGACGACGTTCTCCAATATGGAGCCTGGAATTTTTGTTGTTGCATAAATTGCCGGCTCGTCCTCCTGAGAAAGACGGATGAGCTTGGCGTAGCACCCCCCCTCAAAGTTGAATACTCCATTTTCAGACCACCCATGTTCGTCATCCCCAACTAGAGCTCTATTCGGATCTGCCGAAAGAGTAGTTTTTCCTGTTCCGGACAATCCGAAAAATAATGCTGATTTTTCTCCATCAGTATTCGCCGAGCAATGCATTGGTAGAAGTCCCTTAGATGGGAGAATGTGATTCATTATTGTGAAAATCGCCTTCTTAATCTCTCCAGCATAGTGAGTACCTCCAATAATTACCATTTTTCTATCTAGAGCGATAATCACGAAAACATCTGAATTGACGCCATCACTCAAACTGGAATTGAGTTCTGGGGCGTGGAGGATTGTATATTCTGGTTCGTGAGATGAAATCTCCTCTTCAGTTGCTCTTACGAACATATTGTGCATAAAGGCTGCATGCCAAGCTTTCTCTGTTACAAGCCTGACTGGCATTCTATGTTCAGGATCAGCACCACAGAATGCATCCTTAACAAAGATGTTTTCAGCATTGTTTAGATGTTCTTTCATCTTCACCAGAAGTCTTTCAAATACCGCAGGTGCTGTAGGTCGGTTTACCTCGCCCCACCAAACTTCCTCGGCCATTCCCTCTTCGTCTACAATGAATCGATCATTAGGAGATCTTCCGGTCCTCTCTCCAGTAACCGCTAAAAGAACTCCTTCAGAAGTGAGTCTGGCCTCTCCTAGTTCCACTGCAGAAGAATGTAGATCCTTCCAGCCAAGGTTCCAATGAATGTTCCCAGAGGGGTCGAGGCCATGATGAGATAATTCAACTGCCACATTCTTAGAGGAGCTCTGCATCTAATCTCCCCGGACTGGGCGAGAGGGATTTAGGCTTCAAATATTACGGCTTGGCTTGACAATTACTAGCCCCCATTTATGTTCAAAATTAGTCCTGTAGGGGATGCGATTATGCAATACATGCCTTGTTGGGGGTTGATGGCTGTTGAGGAGGAGGATGACAAGATCATTCGTGAACTAGAGTTCCGACGTTCTTCGGGCATTGATATTCTAGATATTGAAATCTCTGAGGAAGCGGAGAAGAAGAATCATGATAGGGAAGAAGACGAAGCTTTTGGGGAAATTATCGATTCTTTTTCAGAGGTTTATGCCCATGGTTCGATCAACGAAGACGGATCTGTAGACTCTCCCCCCGGGAGAGACACGATTTCAAATTTATCAATCCAAGGAGAGAATAGGATTAACTGGTTAATTCTAGTTTCTATGGTAGTTCTATACAGTGCAATTAGCATTCAAATTGGAAGAACTTTCAATCCTCTTCCGGGAGTAATTTCACTACTAATTCTGGCATTAATCGGCTTCGGTTTAGGAGAGATTTGGATACCAAAAAAGAATATGACTGTGCTAGGAGTGACCTGGATAATTATCTCAATGAAAGTTCTTTACGGGCTGGCTATAGAGCTAAGAAGCTGGGGCATTATTGATGATGACTTGACTTTGGGGATTTTGCTCCTATTGCTTGTGAGTCTAAACATCTGGATAGCGTACAGGCATGACCATGACGCTATTGCGGCTCAATCTACGCTTGTTCTATTGGCTATTGGTTCAGCTACAGGAACTGAATTTGGGGAGCTAGGAGTAGCAGTAATGATTCTGATTGCAACCATTTTGTTACACTTAATAGCCATAAATAGGAGCTCAGGGAACCTTGCTTCTCTGGGGATAGCTAGCTCAAATCTTTGGATTGGCATGCATGCTGTAACAACAAAATTTGAGATTGGCCCAATGGAGGTAATTCCAATAGAAGGTGATTTGCTGCTTTTCCTTCTATTGATGTCTGTTACTTCACTAAATGCGTTGATGGCAGCAAAGTTCGCGAGAGAGGAAAATTGGTTCTCCAAGGGTTTCGAGACTCTTGGACTGGGGAGACCTGGCCTCTGGGGGGTTTCAATCTCACTTGGAATGATTGGCGCGATGCTAGCAGTCGCCTCGAATAGAGAAGAGTTGGGTTATGCATTGGGGATGGTGACTTTCCTAGGTGGTGCTTTTGGAGGCTCATATCTTGTTGTCAGAGGTGTTGATTCTAGAAGAGTCTGGATCCCTCTCCTCACTTCAGGAGTTTTGCTTACTACTGTTCTGCTCAGTGGCGACGCCTTAGAGAATCTANTTGGAATTTCTTCATATGAAATTTTCACAGTCTTTGGAGCGATTACCACGGTTTTCATTATATTGAGAGATCAAAGTAGCGTTACGGACAGAGTACTATGGGTAGGATCTGTTGCTATTCTGAGCATATTGATCCTACTAGTTCCAACGGACTCTTCTTCGCAAGGAAGAGATGGTGTGGTGCTTCTGTCAATGCTCTCGATTCTTCACCTTGGAACCGGTTTTCTCGCAGTTTCCAGAAAATCACCCTCACTTTCAGGTGTCACGGTTCTTCTACCTTGGACATGGATTCTAATTGGTAAAATTTGTGAGGAGGTTGTTCGTACTGTAATGCTTGCTAACGATGTTTCGGAAACAGTAACAATTTTCGTTTTTGATCCTACGCCCTTATTTTTCTACTTGAGTATCTCGTCGATCCTAATGTTTGTGGTTAATTCGAGGATTGGAGAAAACGGGGTTAATTTGGCTTCTGGATTCCTTGGAACCTCCGAACTTTCTGCATCAATTAGGGACTCGGGTTTACTAAATCTGTGGAGTATAGGGCTGTGGCTGCCTATGGTTACAATAATTTTCATGGCTCAATTTGATGGATTCACTGATTTGTCTCTTGTTTCTTTGATTACTATAATTGTTGTCTTACACGTCTTTTCACACCTAGCTGGGTTCAGAATTGGCGGGGCNATTGGAATTTTGCTAGTTCTGACATTTTCAACGGTAATTATTCAATGGAATCACGGACTAGAAAACCCTCTAATGATCCTTGTTTGTTTGACAATTGCGCTAATTCTGTATTTTGAATCTGATAGTTTATTTGGTGTTGGAATTGGATTGATGTCTTTACCAATGTTGGTCTATATTTCTGGGAGAGAACCAAGTCGAACTCTCGAATCGGCGGCATTAGTCTCTGATTATATACAATGGTCAGACATTGGTTTGTCTCCAAGTACAGAAGTAATAGCGATTTTATGTACCTCTATTCTATTGGTAGTCTATCTACCCAGAGCTGAGAAAATGGAGGATATTCTAAAGCCTGCTTCTTCAGCACTGATTTTGCTAGTTATCACGAATGCAATTTCTTTCGGCTCTGGACAAATTATTCATCAGATTATTTCTGTGTCAATTTTTGTAGGGGCTTCGATTTGGCTTATTTCTCGGGGTGAAATAAGAACGGAGCTTCGTTCGGTGGCAAAAAAACAATCATTGGTTAGTTTAGCAGGAAGTTCGGACTCTATTTCCTACGATGGTAGCCTATCCAGTTATAGACCAAGGTTAGCAGAGATGATAGAACTTAGGAAGAGGAAAAGAGAGAAGGGGGAATCTAATGATACTGCAGAATTGCTAACTTCTAGCTTAACCCACACCCCAGTAGTNGGAATGGCAGTATTATCTATTGTGATAACAGTAACTGTACTATTTTCTGCACTTTCTCCTCGGCCATTTACATTGTTTGCTTCGGGGGCTTTTTGTTGCATCATCGTATTAATGATAAGAAACAGAACAAGAGGTTTAGAGCTGGCATTACCACATATATTGGGTATTGAAATGCCGATTGCGACAGTAATTTTCGGTATGTGTCTTGCGTTGGTAACTGGGCATGTAATCCCAGCTGGAAGTAGCCCCTATGAGCTACTGGATCTTGCTGTAGTATCAGTACTTTCCTTAGTTCTCTGCACTATTTCCTTGTTACATCATAGCAATCTTCTGGATAGGATTGATATTGCAATTGACTGGTTTGTTTTCCCCCTACTAATTGCTAGAATTATTGGTGCAGTGATTCTTGGAAGTCTGCCTTTCCCGTTTATGGTCAATCCTATGGATGGCAGTACTCTCAATTGGATAGGCCCTTGGATGTTGATAGAATCACTGCTTGTTTTGTGCGTAATACTAGGATTCTGGGTGGAACAAAAGCGCAAACAACTTGGCAGGGAAGGGTCTGATGGGATATCTATCGGAAGAAGAACGATTTCTATTGTACTGATGTCATTTGGTCCTGCAGGATTACTAGCAGCAATCACCTCTTCTTACAGTAGTGTGAGGCTAAGGAAATCTTCAGGCCTGGGTGTAGCAATACTTGGAATAGTCATGTCTTTCATTTCTATCGCAGAATGGAGCATCGTAGTCAGTGAATCTCTAGACAGCGTAGTGATGGCGATAGGAGTAATTCTGATTATTTGCTGCGCTCTAACTGTACCGCTAGAGCTAGAAAGATGGACAATTACTTTTGCTGTAGATGGGCATATCCTAGTGTTATTCGGTGCTTTTCTGATAGGCCCCAATAATGGTCTTTGGTTTCCAATTATACTGGTTCTAATGTCAACCATAGTATGGGTGGTTGGAATTCTACAACTGAGGAAGGGGCTAAGAATCTGGGGATTAGCCGATCTGATTGCTGCGCTTGTTTTCTCGATTGTTTTCGCATCAAGCCAAATAGGCCAACAAGAAGTACTGCTGGGGATGGCGATACTTGCGTTGGAGCTTGGGATTGTGGCATGGCTTGGAATCGAGAACCAAGAGGAATTGAGTAGGGACTAGCCATTAAGGCCAACCTTGATGGCAGGCGGTCAATCCTGTAGTGTTGTGACGAGGTCGTGGATATCTGATACTCCGGATGAGGTTGAGCACCCCCCAATACCCCTGGGACTCAACAGAATGGCCGTTCCTAGAGCCGCGATTGTTCTCTCGGTGGTAACAGGATTTGCGTTAATTCTCTCATCGATATGGGTTGGTCTTTCTGCAATGAGTTTCCTAGATGAAATGGATGCGTCCTTTGGATCAACAGACGTTGAAATTCTGAAAGAAGAAGATCGTTGGGTTTGGGAGGTTGGTTTTCTGCTAGATTCTTGCTCTTCAAGAGAGGATGATTGGATTTGGCCTGAGGGATCACTATCTGATCAAGATGATTCTTTCTTATTGCCCGGAGAGATTAGGTGCGATTGGCATCATCAGGGAGAAGGTGATTCGGCCACTGTAGTAGTCTACAACAGAGGGAATCAGAGTCTTGACTTAGTAGTTGAAATTAGTGGAGGAGGAGTAATTTTCTCTTCTAGTGAACAACCCTATCAGATCATCAATGATCTAGAACCTGGTGCAAGTAAATTCTTCCAAATAGACTTGATAGAGAATATCGTAGAAAGGGAGATTAGTATCAGTGCTACCCATGTAACTGTTATTCAAGCTAAGGTGAGGATGGACTTGAACATAATTGGAGGATCCGAAGAAAAAGACGTTCACATAGAAGAAGGAGACCCGTTTGAGGTAGAATACACAGTATGGGATGCTGATACAGGAGTGCAGCTCGATGATGGCAATTGGGGCGATACCGCAGGAGGGGAGGGTTTCATCGAATGTAACTTTTCTATTATCGGATTTTGCTGGTCTGCTATAGGGCTAGACATTGATAACGATAGAGGACTTGTTGGAGGAATAATCGATACTGGGACCACGCATACTACTCTTTTGCCTCCCGATATTGCATACGGGAATAATCAGGACAGTGAGTTGAAGGATTCCTGGCTCAGGTTTGAGTTGAAGTTAGTAAGAGCGCCAATTTCAGGATGATTGTCGCGAAAGTGACTTGACTAAGTGCCACTGGGGAGTGTTGTGGAAGAGCAGCAGCATGTGGCTATTGTTCCCTCGAAGGAGGTTGTAGCCAAGGCCAAGAAGGTATCCAAACCGGAGTCTGCACGGAAGGGAGAGCCTGCGTTCATCATGAATGATAGGATGAGGAGGCTTTCCACTCCATGGTCTGTCGCAACCATCAGAGCTGGACAGATTGATCCCATGTCTCTACCAGCAGGAGTAATTCTAGACGCTGCAGCCGGTTCAGGGGTCCAACTAATTGCATTATCCAAGTTACTGAAGAGACCTGCATTAGGGATCGAGCTTGATGAACAGATTGCTACATTATGTGCTGCAAATATGCAAATTAATTCTGACGGCGAAGTCCAGCGATCTCTTGATAGAGTTCTGATCGGAGATGGGAGTAATGCAGATTCGGCAATCTCACAATACTGGTCCAGTCTAAGAGATTCTGGGACAAGGGCTCATCCACCTATTGCAATGCTGCATCTGGATCCTGCGAGGCCTAGGGATGCTCAAAATCATGACTTGGAAGAGATGAAGCCGGATTTAAAATCTGTTCTGAAATCTTGGAGTTCTCATCTACAGAATGGCCCCAGGGGTCCCGCCGTATTGCTGGACCTATCGCCAAGATTGGATTCGGTTCAGAGAGCCATGGTAGATGGGATATTGGAAACAACATTCCCTGGAAATTCCTGGACTTGGGAGTGGCTTAGTAGGGGAGGAGGAAGAGTTGACAGACTCTCCGTCTGGATTGGTTCTCTTTCTTCAGAAAAAATGCATAGATGTATCAGAGTGGGAAGGAAGAATGTGATTGCTAGTATTGAAGGGAGGCCATCGGGTGCAAACATTTCTCAATTCAATAGCGTTCTCGAAGTACCTAGAGGAGCATTCTTGACGATAGTTGACCCGGCACTTGTTGAGAGTGGTCTGCAGGACATCTGGAAAGAAAAGGCTGTCAAAAGTGGCACAGGTTCTTCATGGATTAGGTTAGAAGGTAGAAGGCCTCTACTCATCCATACTGATGAAATCTCAAATGATGATGATGTTAGGGGATTCGTAGTCTCTACAGGGAAGATTGTGCAACACCGACTTTCTCCTCCAGAGCTTCACACTATGGACCAAGTTGCTTCATCGATTGCAAAGAAGGGGATTTCCAAGATCACACTTCGATGTAGTCTCGATCCAGAAATACATCCTACTCTTCAGAGGAGGATTACCAAGGAGCTGAAGAGCTCTGATGGTGGCAAGGGATTCATGGTAGATATGAGTGTAAAGAGGCCTTCGGGCAATCAGAAACTGTTTGTAGTGTGCAAAGAGTAGGTTTTATTCCGGAAAAAAGGTTCCAATCGATTCAAATAGGGACTGTAGTTCGCCGAGACGCCCAAAGGGCCACCGAAAGGTGAACACGGGGGAACCGTAATGACAAAAGTGAACGAAGCAGAGCTTGGTGACGACTTCTCGTATATTGTCAGAATTGCTGACACAGATATTGATGGCTTGAAGCCCATTACATACGGGCTAACTTCTGTAAAAGGAGTCGGGATTAGAACTTCGATGATGATTTGTCGTCTTACAGGCATAGATGGGAGTAGACTTGGAGGCCATATGACTCCGGAAGAGCAGGATATTCTCAGAAATGCAATAGATGAGTATGCTACAAATGTTCCCTGGTGGATGGTAAACAGACAAAGAGATCTGGAGACTAATGAGGACGCACACATCATCGCTAATGAGGTTAGTATGACAAATGAAGATGATATTGCCAGACTAGCTGAAATCAAGACTTATCGTGGAATTAGGCACAGAAGTGGGCATAAAGTAAGAGGGCAAAGGCTGAGGTCAAATGGAAGAAGAGGGTCAGCACTCGGCGTACAGAGGAAGAAGTGAGGTGTGAATTATGGGTGAGCCGAAATTCTCCAGACCTCGTACTCAGACTCCAACTCATCCTTGGAAGCAAGCTAGGATTGATGAAGAGCACGATCTGAAAGAAAGATTCGGGCTAAAGAAAATTGGGGGGATGAGAGAAATTTGGAGAGAGAAATCAGCCCTACGAAGACATAGAAATCAAGCTATGAAGTTAATTGGGCGAGTGGATTCTTCCGAAGGACACTATGCCAAGGAGAAAGAGCAGTTACTTGATTCTCTATCTAGGAAGGGCCTCCTTCTAACGGGAGCAGATGTGGGCGATGTACTGGAGATAACCGTAGAACATATGCTCTCAAGAAGATTACAGTCAGTCGTCTATTACAAGGGTCTGGCTCCTTCGATGAGAGCTTCAAGGAACCTGATTGTCCACGGACATATTCTCGTTGGCGAGCAGAGGATGACAGTTCCAGGATATCATGTTCTGAAGGAAGAAGAAGATTCATTGAGTTACAGTCCGAACTCCCCATATGCAGACGCTGAACACCCATTCAGGAAAGATTTGGAAACACTGAGGTATAGGGAAGAGGAAGAGGATTCGGGGGAAGAGTCTGGATCTGAAGAAGAAATCTCTGATAAAGCTGAAGAGGAGGCAAAGTAATGGGACATAAAGCAATTCTTCACATCTACAGCACCTTCAACAATGTGCTTATTACCGCTACAGATCTAACTGGTGCTGAGACCATCTGCAAGGTTTCTGGAGGCATGGTGACAAAAGGTGGAAGCGACTCAGGAGGTCAATTTGCAGCGACCAGGGCTGCTGAAAAAATAGCAGAGATGCTAGCTGAGAAGGATTTTGACCAAGTAATTGTGAAGTACAGAGGCGCAGGTGGGAATAGATCAAACAGCGCTCCAGGGGCTACAGCTGCAATTAGGGCATTGACTAGAGCGGGAGTGAGGATAACTAGGATAGAAGACGTTACTCCAATGCCTACAGATGGGACCAAGGCTAAGGGTGGCCGAAGAGGAAGAAGGGTTTGATAGAGGTGGAATTATGGTGAAGATCAAGGTATTGAAAGAGACGGAAGAGAAAATGCAACTAGTGCTCTCAGAGACAGATAGGAGTATGGCAAATGCGCTGAGAAGGACTTTGATATCTGACACTCCAAAGATGGCTATCGACAGCGTAAGGTTCCAACTTGGAACAAAAGAGCAGGATGAGGAGATTTGGGAGACTACTGGCCCTATTCCTGATGAAATGGTAGCTCAGAGACTAGCGATGGTTCCCATCCCGACAGTACACGATAAATTCTACTTCCAACATGAGTGCCCCAATTGCAAAGATCTTGTAGAATCGGATAGAGGTTGTCTAGAGTGCCAGATGATATACACGTGCGTTGTTTTCGGATCTGAAGAAGGCAAGTGGGTCACTGCAGGAGATATGAAATATCTAGGAGAGGAGTCTCTGGAGGTTCCCGAACATTACAAGAGTATACCATTAACTAAGCTTCTCAAGGGACAGATGATTGAGTTCTATGCTACAGCAATAATGGGAAGAGGTAGGGATCATACTAAGTGGTCTCCGGTTTGTGGGGTAGGATTTCAACCCAGAAGGATAGGTGTTATCAACAATAAAACCAAGGCAAAAATTCTATGGGATATGGACTTGGAAACTACCGCAAAGGACTTCGACAAGAGTGGTAAATTGGAAGATGTAGACAAGGTCTCCGCATTAGCAACAGACTTGAATCATGTAGGAGAGGGGACTGAAGAAGCTAGAGATTTCAATGATGCAATAACGTTGGAAGAAGTTCCTGGAGAGTTCATTTTTGAGTTTGAAACTGATGGTTCAATGAGTCCTAGGACTGCTTTTGAGAAGGCTTCTGAAGAGCTAGCAAAGGGATTCGGTGCTCTAGAATCAGATTTGTCTGATGCTATTTAGCTTACACAATAATTCATTACCGTTTCATCGGATGAGTTGTCATGACTACTGCACTGGGTAGAGGGGAATGTGGAGGCCATCTAACACTAATTTTCACAGTAGAGGATTCAAATGAAGACCCATATTTCCAAGGAAGTAGAGGAGCAGGGATATGTCTAGTCGACGGGGTAGAGGCGATTGCAAGAGGAGAGGATGGAGAAGGGAAATTGATTGTAAATGGTATCAATTCTGATTTCGATGACTCATTATACCAAGATATTCTTGAGGAACTAAGCAAAGAAATTCCTGAAATTCGTGAATATGACTGGGAACTATCGATAAGAATGTCCTTACCCCCATCTCAAGGTTTTGGTATGTCTGCCTCAGGAGCAATTGCCTCAGCAGTCTCAATCCAAAGAGCAATTGGAGTTCCCCATGAAGAGTGTCAAAGAAGGTCGCTTATGCTAGCTCATTTAGTTGAGAGAAAAAGATCTAGTGGCCTTGGAGACACCACTGCTTTATCATCAGGTGGTGTGGAACGGAGAATTGTTCCCGGTTCTCCTTTTTCTGGGGATCTACTAGATCATGGCCCTGGAAAGGCGGATAGTTGGGGAGCAAGTTTCCCTGTTCTTCTTTCTTGGAAAGAGCAAACTGGAACTCACACCTCTGGGTATATAGATCGGCCTGATTGGAAGAACAAAATTAGCAAGGCAGGAGAAGTAGCAATGGATTCCTTAGGTTTTGGAGACTGGAACATGGGAAGGTGGTCTGAACTTATTGATGAATCCAAATTATTCTCATTAAATAGCGGATTGACAGAGGATTCTGGCAGATCAGAATTACTGGATACCATCGATAAAGTCATACTGAAAGAAGGACTTTCTGACACCGTAACTCCATTACTTTGCATGCTTGGAGAAAGTGTGGTTATAGTCCCTATAGATCCACAAAACGAAGAAGATTGGTTATCACTTTTAATTCCAAATCTTGAACAGAAAGACCTAAGCATATTTGCTAGTAGAGTTGGCAATCTGAATTAGAATCATGTCTTTGAGTTTTCATGAAAGTCTTCAAGAGGTTTGAGATCTAGAGGGCTGGAATCTAGCTTTATTGCACCTCTAAGTCTTAGACCATCGCAGAATCCATGTCGGTAGACTATAGCGCCTTGCCCATATTCAGAAACATACCTATCCACTTGCTTCTGAGTTTTTTTCTTTGGGAACTTGAGATCTGCTCCAAAGAAATGCTTCGCATCTATCCAAGCACACGGAATTCCATTAATCCTGACATCATCGAGAAGCAGTAGATCTGGAGTTATTATCGCTCTTCCCTCCTCTCTTTTTTGCTCATTTAGTAGCTCTTCTTGCTTTCTGAATCTAATTCCCAATGATGAGAAATAGACACATAGTATTTCTTCGAAAACTTCTGCTGCATTCTGAGTCTCGGTTTGATTCACTGAACTCACTCTATCCACTGATTCGGCTAATTCAAACTGCTGTCTATCCCTCTTATTCAACTTTGAAGGGTTCTTGTTTAGTGTATCCTTAATTCTGGTCTTGGTCCACCCCCTTCCCGTTAATATAGCTCTAAATGTATTGACTGGTGGTGCATCGAATCTCTTGGATAATGAGATCACACTTTCTCCAGAATCATATCTACGACTAATTTCATTTGATCGTCTCATCAACTTTGAATGCGAGTAGACGCTCTTCTCTTGATTAAGTGCAGCCCTTAATGAAAGAGCTTGCTCCAATGAAATGGACAAGCCGTCCAATTGGTCTGCAATCTCCTGGACTCTTTCTTCGGGGAGGAAACCAAACTCTCCTGGAATGCATGCAATCTTTCCTGCTGCATTCTGAACCTTCCTTGGGACAGCATTATTTTTCCATTTAATGTCTACTTTTTTTGGAGGTGGATCTATGGTCCTTGGGATTCCCATCGGCCTTGGCTCTGTCTTGAATCTGGATAGTGCCCTCTCAATCTCAGCTGATCTACGCTGTTTATCGTCGCCTCCAGGGGAAGTTTTCTCTCCTCCGGGACTACGGCGACGCCTTCGTCGCCCACGACGACGCTTGGCACTCCGGTCTTCACTCAATAACTACGCCAGAGAGTGGAACTCCATGAACCCACCGTGTGAAGATTATTTTCTCAATGAAGCATAGATATCGTACAAAATGTCCCTAATAGGCCAAGGAATGAAGAACATTGCGGATGCGAAAGGCCATGGAAATTTCAGTAATCGGCATATTCTCCATATTGCAGAGCTCTTTGCGTACCAATTTCCTTCGGATGTAATTAGGAAAACCGAATCGACTCCTTTCAGTGTCTCTGGTATTGATTTGAGGGTCTCTGTTCCTTCTGAGGAATTCTGACCGATTAGTTTGACGTTTGAGTATGGATCTCTTCTCTCTATGAAAGATGCCCATCGACTACACTTTCCACAATCATCATCGAAAAGTACGATGTTTGAACTCATCTTACACCTACAAAAATGCTATTCCGGGTTCTAGAGGGAAGGAGATTTTTGCCTTACCACCAATATCCTTACCCCCTCCCACAGGATAGACTACAATAGACTCTACGCCTAGGGATTCTGCAATGAATTGTGAATTTTCTGCAATCAGGTCTTTCTCCTCCTTGTCGCTAGAAATCAATTCCCTCTCCCAATCAGACCAACTATGGATCCTTCCTCTCCTCTTTTTTGATCCAATTGTAATAGATGTCCAAGTCTGAAAAATTTCACCTCTTTTTGTCGGATCAGTGAAAATTTCAAGAGTCTTGACGTAATCCTGTCCTTTTTTCTTGAAATTGAATTCCTCTGAGTGCAATTTCATTGCTTCAATTGCAAGTTTCTTCTTCCAGTCTGGTGAAGTCTGAATGACTACTTTTGTGATTTCACTCTCTGAGTGACGTTCTGCCAGGGTCTTGAGATTCCTTCCACTAGAGATAATTTCCTTGATATAGTTCTCTTCGGATATGGAAGCTAAGTCGTGGATGTTATCGTCTATTGGAGGTTTTTCATAAATTGCCAGTAAATCTTGCTTGTCTATCTTCTTCCAGAATTCCTCTGCAATGTGAGGGGTTGCTGGTGCCATCATTGGTATCCAACCTTCTAAGAACTCTAATGCGGTCTTCCTATTGCTACCGCCCCTTCTGACGTACCAATTCCAGTCGGACAACATCTCGAAATGACTGATCATAACTCCTTCTCTGAGACTGACCTCCGACATTGCATTCACCCATGCCCTCTGATTTTCTCTCATCTTAGCTAATAGCCATTCGTCTATTGCAGTTGGAGAATCGGAAAATGAAAGAGCGAAGTCGACAGAATCGAAGATAGAGAGAATCTGCCTATTATTCGCATCCAATGCGTTATCGGACCAGTCCATTCCAGCCTCGGGATTGGCTCCGAATAGGATGAATAACCTTACAGTATCAGCTCCATATTTCGAGATCATCTCCTCAGGACTGACTGTATTGCCAAGAGATTTGCTCATCTTGGCAGAGCGACTTGTCAGAGGGTTGCTACACGATGGGCATTGAGAATCGAAATTTTCGACGTGATACTCAGCATTACACTCAGTGCAGAATGGAGCTGGAGCATTTAGCATACCCTGACAAACAAGTCTTCCAAATGGTTCTCCAACTTTATTCATACCAGCATCTCTAGTGAACTTGGTAAAGAAGCGTGCATAAAGCAGGTGCATCACTGCATGTTCAATCCCTCCAATATAGAGATCTACGCCATTCCCCATCCAATAATCGACAGCCTCTTTGTCGAAGGGAGAGGATTCGTTGTTTGCGTCACAAAATCTCATGAAGTACCAAGATGAGTCGTAGAATGTATCCATAGTATCTGTTTCTCTATTTGCCTCTCCTCCACAATTTGGACATTCTGTCTTTACGAAGGAACTATGAGATGCTAGGGGATTACCACTATTTTCCTCAGTGAAAACAACATCTAGAGGAAGTTCGACTGGAAGGCTTTCTCTAGGTACTGGAACAATTCCACATGAGGAGCAGTGAATCATTGGAATAGGGGTTCCCCAGAACCTTTGCCTACTAAGTAGCCAGTCCTTGAGACGGTACTGGACTGTTCCATGTCCTGCTCCGATGTTATCAAGAGTAGTTATCACAGCTTCCTTGGCTTCTTGGCCGGAGAGTCCATCGAAGCCTTCTATAGATGATTTTGTCATTGGACCATGTCCCTCAAATGCCTCATTCAGAGGAGATTCTGGATCCTGATCTTGTTCTTTCAAAATAACTCTCTTAATATCCAAACTGTAGTTCTTTGCGAAATCGAAGTCTCTCTGATCATGCCCAGGGACTCCCATAACTGCACCAGTTCCATAGGAGGCTACTACAAAATTGCCTGCATAGATCGGGATTTCTTCGCCGCTAATTGGATTAATTGCATTCTTTCCAAGATAAACTCCTTTCTTCTCCTTGAGCAAGTTTACTCTCTCAAATTCTGACATTCTTGAGCATTCATCTCTTAGTTCTCTCCAAGCTTGTTCCCATTCCGTTCCAGAAGTCAGCTTCTCACAAAGGGGATGCTCGGGGGAAAGAGTGACGAAGGTTACCCCAAATATTGTATCCGGACGGGTGGTGAAAGCTCCGATTATAGAATCAGAGTCCACGACTGAGAAATTGATGTGTGCCCCATATGATCGCCCTATCCAGTTCCTCTGCATTGTCTTGACGTTATCAGGGAATGAAATATTATCAAGTTCGTCTAACAACTCATCTGAATATTGGGTCATCTTGAGGAACCACTGGGCCATATCTCTCTGAACGACTTCGAGACCGCACCTCCAGCAACGATTATTCTTCACCTGCTCGTTTGCTAGCACCGTATCGCAATCCATACACCAATTTACTGGTGCCATTCTTCTCTCAACAAGTCCATTCTCATTCAATAATAGGAACATCTCCTGGTTCCACTTGTAGTATTCGACATCAGAAGTAGCTAGGAAGCGACGCCAATCGTATGAGTAACCCATTCTTTCTTGATCGGAACGGATACTGGAGATATTTTTGTGAGTAACCTCATGAGGGTGCCCTCCTTCCTTCTTAGCAGCGTTCTCTGCTGGCATCCCAAACGAGTCGTATCCCATTGGATAAAGTACGTTCTTTCCCATTAGTCTGTGAAAACGTGCCATTGCATCCCCTATTGAGTAGTTTCTAACGTGTCCCATATGCATATGGCCAGAAGGGTAAGGGAACATCTCAAGACAGTAGAATTTCTCCTTATCTCTATCGATTTCAGCCTCGAAGGCTCTGGCTTCTGACCATGCTTGCTGCCATCGAGGTTCCAATTCCTGTGCGTCGTATGTCATTTACCCAATCCGACCGCTGAGTAGGGCTTGTATATGCATTACGACTTTGGCTGTAGTCCCCTTCGGACGTAATATGCTATCAGACGGGGAGTTTCATATCTCTATTTGGGAAGATGGGATTGAGGTCTGGGTAACACAAATGGGCCCTCTAATGAATATGAATACAGCATTTGTGGACAGGACTAATGGCATAGTAGCAATTATTGACCCATTTGATTCAGATTTATGGGAATTAAAACTTTCAGAAGAAGGTTTGACCCCTACCCATTTATTGTATACCCACACACATAGAGATCATGCTGCTGGATATCCTGGTATGGTGGAAAGATATCCTAATCTCGAAGTATGGGGGCACGAGGATGCTAGAGTTCCAGATTTTATTGAACACGTAGTTTTTACAGAAGTTGACTTTACTAATTCATGGTTTTGTGAGCCGGGAGAGACTATTCAGTGGGCTGCAGGTTCTATTTCACTATCAATAACTCATTCACCTGGACATGCTCCCGGTCATGTGACAATACATGGACATGGTGTTTATCATGCTGGAGATTTACTCTTTGTTAGGAGTGCCGGAAGGGTTGATCTCCCTGGGGGAGACCCACGAGCTCAGCAAAGAAGTCTGATTACAGCGAAGAAGATTCTTAGTGGCCTTCCTTCAGACTGGAGATTGATTCCTGGCCATAGATACGACGAATACAATGGCGGAATTCCTGATTGGATTAGTATTGGTGATGTCCTGAAATACAACTATTTTCTTGCACATATCACTATTCCTAAGGGTGAGTGAAAAAGTTTGGCTGAATAGACTAACATATCCTATGAGTTGGGGTTACTGCTCTTTTTCCTACCAAGAAGTCTTCTTACAACTGAGCTCTCTTTTTCCAATGATGCCGGACTCCAGTCTCTAACACTCTTCAGCGCATTGATTGGGATCCAATCGTCTGGGATAAGTCGCCAAGGAGTTACTCGAGCCATTATGCCTAACAGAACCTGACTGCCGGGTATCATGAAAACCCGTAGTGGTGGAACGATAATGCTCAATGATGCTAAATCTTCTTTGGCTTGAATCTTCTCCTTTTTACTAACCCTTCTTCCAATGAGGATATTGGCTAGAATTCCTGATGTAGACTTAAAGTGTTCAGCTCCAATCTTTGATGAATCCCAAGCACTTTCCAATGATTTAGCCCATTTTCCGGGCTCTTTTGCGATCTCTTTGATCTCATTCTGAGAATTTTCTGGAAGGCGTTTGTAATTTGCTGCAGCACCCGTGACAATCCAGAGGGCCCATCGGGTTGAAAATCTGAAGAAGTTTCTTACTCTGCCCATATAATCACACAGTCTTATCCGTTTTCTCAAAGGAAACCCCAAGTTCGTTCATCGCCTTTTGAACTGTACCGGATGGCATTTCTCCGTCCTTCTCTAGTGCTGAAAGAGCTGCCAAAACTATGCTATTAGTGTCTATCTCAAAAAAAGAACGAAGCGCGGCTCTAGAGTCGGAACGCCCAAATCCATCTGTACCCAGTACTACGTATCTCCCCCCCACCCATCTTTGAATCATCTCGGGAACGGCTGCAATATAATCGGATGCCGCAATTGTAGTCGTTCCATCTCCAAAACACTCTGATACGTATGGAATAGTGGAGTCATCCGGTTTGATCCTCTTTTCTCTCTCCGATTCTAGACCGATCCTCCTTAGTTCTCCATAGGAAGTTACAGACCATACTTCTGAGCTAACTTCGTAATCACTTGAGAGCTTCTGCGCGGCTTGTCTAACATATTTTAGAATCGGTCCTGAACCCAATAATCTCACCTTTGGGCCTTCTCCAAGTATTTCCTCGAACAAATAAGCGCCCCTCACTATTCCCTCTTCAGAACCGTCTGGCTTGGGCATCTGCTGCTGATTCTCATTGTATAGCATGATATAGTGGAAAACGTCTAGATTCTTTTTCCACATCTCATCAATTCCATGTCTGATTATTGTTGCTAACTCGAAAGCATAAGCAGGATCCCACGAACGACAGTAAGGAACGGCAGATGACGTAAGTAAACTATGTCCATCCTGATGTTGAAGACCCTCGCCATTCAGAGTTGTGCGACCTGCAGTAGCCCCCATTAAGAAGCCTCTAGCTCTGGCATCTGCTGCACTCCAAATTTGATCACCAACTCTCTGAAAGCCAAACATAGAGTAAAAGGTATAGAATGGAATTGTTGGGATTTGCGCATTGGAATAAGAGGTGGCGCTAGCTATCCAAGAAGCAATAGCACCTGCTTCGGAAATTCCTTCCTGTAGAACCTGTCCTGATTCTGATTCCTTATAATTCAACAGCATTGAGTGATCTACTGGAGTATATTTCTGACCATGAGATGCGAAGATTGCGAACTCGCTAAACAGGGGNTCCATTCCGAAGGTCCTTCCCTCGTCTGGAATGATTGGAACGATGTGATCGCCGATCTGAGATTTTAATAGATTCCTGAGCAACCTAACAAATGCCATAGTAGTAGAGACTTCTTGGCCCTGAGGGGTGCCTTTGTCAAAATCTGAATAGGTTTCAATTTCAGGAAGTTGGAATTCTACTTCTATCGGATTTCGAGAGGGGAGATAGCCGCCTAGGATTTTTCTTCTTTGTAATAGATATTCATGCTCCTCAGATTCCTCCTCCAAAAGAACAAAAGGATCATTCTCTAAGACAGAATCATCAATGGAAAGATTCAATGCATCTCTGTATGCTACTAAATCTGACATTTCCATCTTCTTTTTCTGATGGCTTGAGTTTCTTCCCTCTAACGAGTCTATGCCCCATCCCTTCACTGTGTGCGCTAGAATCACAGCTGGGACGTCGGCTGAAAGAGCGGTTTCGTATGCCGCATAAATCTTGTTTGGATCGTGCCCACCCCTAGTCAATGCACCAATTTCCTCATCACTCAACGACTTACCGATTTCCTCCAATACCTTAGTTCCAGAGAAAAATTCTTCTCTAAACTTGGATGGATGTAGTGTACTNAGTCGTTGCCAATCGCCATCAGTAATACTTTCCATCTTCTTTAGAATTTCACCATTCAAATCTGATCTCAAGATGCCATCCCATCCAGAACCCCAGATTACTTTGATTACCTTCCATCCTGCTCCTCTGTATAGCCCTTCTAATTCCTGGATAATGTTTGAATTGCCCCTTACTGGGCCGTCTAGTCTCTGAAGATTACAGTTTACTACTACTACTAAATTGTCTAATCTCTCACGGCCAGCTACTGCGATGGAGGCTATTGACTCGGGTTCATCCATCTCTCCATCACCTAAGAAAGCAAAAACTCTACTTTCTGATGTATCTGCAAGCCCTCTCTGATTGAGGTACTTCCAGAATCTGGCCTGCATTACTGCTCCCAGTGGACCCAATCCCATTGAAACAGTTGGATACTCCCAGAAATCTGGCATCAATCTAGGATGTGGATATGAAGAAAGACCATCGACAAATGCCTCCTGTCTAAAATTAGAAAGTTGATCTCTTGAGATTCTGCCTTCGAGAAATGCTCTGGAGTAAATGCCAGGACTTGCATGACCTTGGATGAAAAGAGCGTCACCAATCCCATTGAACTCTTTTCCTCTGAAAAAATGGTTGAATCCGACTTCATATAGTGTTGAGCTGGAAGAATATGTCGAAATATGGCCTCCGATTCCATCCATCCTCCTATTTGCATCTGAAACCATTACTGCGGCGTTCCAAAGAACGTGGTTCTGGATTTCTTTTTCTAAGGCAATATTACCAGGATATGGTGGCTGCTGATCTACCGAAATAGAGTTCAGATATGGTGTTCTTGATGGAGATGCAATGGGTATTCCGAGAGCCTTTGCCTCGGACATTAGTTCCTGCAGGAGCAAGCGAGCTCTGTACCCTCCCTGAGAGGATGTTAGGGTCCTCAGTGCCTCCAGCCATTCATCGGTCTCCTCCATATCTGGATCAGGTAGTGTCTGTCGAGGCTCTGGGGAAGACATGGTATCACTGGCCCGTAGGACAATTTTCCAGAAGAGGGGTGTTTTTTGAATGGGTCGTCTTGCAAGTGTGAGGTGACAATGAAATTAGTCACCTATTTCTATGAGATGACAATGGTGTAAAGTTCGTACTCCAGCAACAGTAATTGGAGAGTCGCCAGACACGCATCTTTCACCGCCCCATTTTTTAAGAATCATCTCTACGGTTTTTGATCCTGGAATATTATTTGGATCTACCTTGACTTCTACTAATATTTTTCCAGTCTGGGCGAGCCAGTGGAGTGATGCGTCGATACTCCTCCTAGCGTATCCATGCCTCTGTTCTGAACTCCTTACCCAATAACCAAGATTCCAAATTGCTCTTTCTGATCTGGTAACTCTGTCGAAGCCCAATAATCCTACCACATACCCATCCCAAGGTCGAATCATACACCAGTGGTGTAGTAGACCTGCCCTTCCCTTTCTCTCAGTATCAAGAATAAAATTCTCTATTTGTGGTTTGGTAGCCTTATCGGGGTTTATCCAAGGCATCGCCCTGATTACATCGGGCCAAGTCTCCTCAAAGGCCTCTATTATCTCGGGGATATACCTCTCGGATGCTGGCCGAAGGACGAGGCCGTCATCGACTCTAATTGAAGAAGTTGCTCTCCGCTGCATTGGGCGTGGCACGGAGGTCCTGCGCATAGTATTGCGTGTAGACGGGGGGTTAAGAAATGAGTTTCTCCATTGCTCTTTGGACGTCTGCATTGTCAGGGAATACATCATTCGCAGATTCGACCATTCTTCTTGCCTCCCTATCCCTGCCAATCGACATTAACAATCTGCCAACGGAATAGATCAAAGAGGTACGATTCCCAAGATGGGGGCCAACTTCATCTAGAAGTACTGTTGCCTGTGCGATATTCTGCTCCTTGGCTGATCTTATAGCAGCTTGAAGTTGCTTGATAATTTCTGGTGCAGCCCATTCATCCTCTTGGTGCCATGGCCAGAAAGAAGGTTTTACTTCATTGAAATCTAAGCTATTCTCGCTGAATCCCTCTGAATGGAATACTGGTGCAGAAGGAATCTGCTCCACATCTCCTTCTCCTTCTTCCTTTCTTTCATGCGATGGGGCCGGTTTTGCTTCTATCCTTGGAATATCCAAAGATGGAGCAGATGGTATTTGCGTAATAGAGCCCGCAGGATCCTGTATTTCATTCGCAAATGCTGCCTCGAATTCGTCAACTTTTCCATCGCCATCAAAATCACCAGGAGTCGAGGATTGAGGAGCTTTTTCCTGGTAGGGCGTATCGCTTACATCTGGTATTTCACTAGCTGAAACCTGATGTACGAATTCGGGAGTGTCGGCATTTGGATGGATTAGCTCTATCTTCTGAATCTCAACCTCATCTTCATCCTCTTGCTGACTCTTGGGAACCTCGAATTTCTTAACATAAAGTGGAATATCTTCTGAAGTTAATTCGTAATCTTCCTCTTCAACGGCTTCAGTTGGTTGAATCATTGAAGCTAGATCTGGTTGGCTGTTGAGCAAAATCTCCTCTCCACCTTCATATTGAGCAACCTCCACAGTTAGATCTTCCATAGCAAATGAAGGAGGAGTCGCTTGATCCGAAGTCTCCTCTTGCTCTAATGAGCTCATTAACTCATCTAGTAGATCGGAAGACTCATGCTCTCCAATATCTGAATCCTGTTGAAAGGCTGCTCTGTCAATCTGATAATAGCATCTTGTACATACTTTGGAGCCTTCTTGGTTAACATGCTGGCAAGAAGGACAGATTTCTCCCTTAGGAGTAGCCTTCCTCCATGATTTGAATTTATCAAATACCATCCGCATCCCCCTCGGATAGTCCTCTCTACATAGGCAAGCGTTTAATCCTCACTGGAACAAGTTAGAGGATTATTCCTGAGCTCTCTCAGGTAATCGTGATAGAGGCTAGGTGTGACGGCCTCCTGTGGTCAAGTCGCAGGTAACGGTATCCAGTCGATTCAAGAGAAGCCAGGATTACCATGAGACCTATCTGAGACTAATCAGATGGGAGCTTGAAGATGAGTTAGCCATGACTGAGAAGAGATTGAAAGATTGGTCGGATAAGAAGCTAGAAGCCAATGGTATCGCTCTATTCGGACTTGTTGCAAAGACCGATGGATGGTTATTCGGCCAGAGGATCATCAAGCTTAGACCAAAATCTGGAGGTAGCTTTGGAAGCCACAGATTTAGACAGGGAGATATAGTGATGCTGAGTAGATCCAACCCTCTGAAAGAGAGGCCGATAGAGGCAATTGTCAGCGACAGGTCTCGAGGGGTGATCAGGGTAGTTCTTCCTGAGGCTCCCTCAGGGCTTAGAGGTGGAACTTGGAGGATGGATAGAGGTGCAAATAGAGTTGCATTTGATAGGATGAGAGATGCTCTGAATATGATTTTCGAAGAAGATGGCGGGGTCCCTCTTAGAGACTTACTGTTGGGAATGGTGCATGATCCATCTGGAACTGCTTCACTAGTCCCTGAAATGGGGGGAGTTAGGTCCCAAACTACTACTCTAACAAGTGTTTTGAACAGAGCGCAGAGAGAGGCTGCCGAACATGCGATCCATAGTAGGCTGACTTTAATTCAAGGTCCACCGGGTACTGGGAAGACGTACACAGCAGTCAGAGTTCTAGAGACATGGGCCAAGCAAGACTATGGTACAATTTTAGCTGTGGCCGACTCCAATGTAGCGGTTGACAACTTGTTGGAAGGATTGCTAGAGCTTGGAGTCAGGGCCGTTAGATTAGGTCAACCTGTCAAGGTACGGGAAAATTTGAGGGAGGCAACAATGGATGCTCAAATGGAAATACATGATTTAAACAGGGAATTAGTTGAAGAAATCGAAAGAAATGAGAAATTATCCAGGAGGATAAAGGGTATGAGGGGGGGCAAAGAAAAAGGTCTGGCCCATAGAGACCTGAGTAGGGGGTGGAAGGAGGTACGAAGAATTGAAAGAGAGATAAGGGACGATATACTAGATAGATGTCAAGTTCTTTGTTGTACTTGCATAGGCTCAGGTCATGATTTACTAGATGGTAGGAGGTTCTCAAGAGTTCTTATTGACGAGGCTACACAGGCAACGGAGCCTGCATCGCTCGTCCCTCTAGTACGAGGTTCTAGGCAGATTGTGCTTATTGGGGACCACAAGCAGCTTCCACCAACTGTAATTTCAAGAAGAGCCGAGGATGGAGGGCTTAGTAGATCTCTTTTCGAGCGATTGATAGACATGGGGATAGAACCAAAACTACTTACTACTCAATACAGAATGCATCCATCAATATCTGAATTTCCAAATGTCCATTTTTATGAAGGGATGTTAGAAGACGGAGTAAGTCCTGAGGAAAGGACGGCCCCTGTGGGAATGCTATGGCCGGATTGGGATGCTCCAATGGCTTTCGTTCCTGTAGATGGAGACGAAGTTCTCTCTCCTGATGGGGCATCAAAGGAAAACCCTGCAGAAGCCTCTTGGACTGTAAAAATTCTAATTGAGTTAGTAGACGGTGGGGAGGTTGATCTATCTGATATTGGAATTGTCACCCCATATGCTGGACAAGTCAGAGCAATAAGGGACATGATTCCTGAGTCTCTACAGGGTGTGGAGGTTAGAACTGTTGATGGTTACCAGGGAAGAGAGAAAGATGTGATTATCTTCTCTTGTGTTAGATCCAATCGTGAAGGTAATGTAGGATTTCTATCTGATCCCAGGCGACTAAATGTAGCTTTGACCAGATCGAAAAGAGGTTTGGTGGTTGTAGGGGATCCAGAAACTTTGAGGAATGATGAGAATTGGGAATCATGGATAGAACATATTCGGAGTAGGAAGCTTGAGGCATGGCATCTTCTCGGTACAGCATGAGGTCGTATAATGGAAGATCATGACTCTCCAATTTCCATCCATGGAGGGGGTACTCTTGCAAAGGCAATTGTTTCTCAGAGTCAAGATCATTGGTCTGTTCCAGATGGAGCGATATTGTCCTCTTGGACAAGGAGAGTGGTTGCTTTCGTGGTTGATGTCATTATTGTATACTCGATGCTCTCTCTGGCTACAAATGGGATGATCCAGAATTTCTTGAATCTTTCACTTTGGTTTTCTAAGGATTTCCACTATGCTGCTGCTTATGCAGTAATCTTGCTCACCAGTCTCTGGTTATACTGGAGAGTGACTGGATTAACATTTTCCAGATCTCTCGGTCAAAAGATGTTCGGAATAGCAATAGTAAGAGAAGATGGTTCGGAGGTCACAAGTAAGATTTGGGATAGGCGATCAGCTGGAAAGTTGCTTTATCTTATACCAATTATTGGTTGGTATATTGTACTTTATGAGGTTGCTAGGATTACTCAAAGGCACACGCACCAATCAAATCTTGATCTCAGAAATGGTACAATAGTAGCTCATGCAAATTCTCTTCCTCCGGCTAGTAGAAGGCATGTGCGGTAGGCATAACAATGGATAGAGCGATGGATTTTGTTCTTTCAGAGGGTTGCATTGTTTACCCAACATCAACTCTTCCGGCCTTAGGATGTATTCCAACAATTAATGCGCTGGACATTTTATTCAAGATCAAAGGTAGGTCGAGAAACAATCCTGTAAGTCTTGGAGTTTCTAGTTTGAACCAAGCTAGTGAAATTGTAGAGATTCCAGAAGATGTGAGGTTAATCCTGAAGTCTTTCCCCGATGGTTCTCTTACTATTATTCTAAAATCTCATCGAAAGATGGATGCACGGCTTGGAGGAGAGAAGGTTGCAATAAGGGTCGTTACAGATACTAAAGCTAGGGAACTCATAGAAAGGACCGGTCCGCTTACTGCCACTAGTGCGAATATCTCTGGAGAAGAGCCCCTGCTGAATTGTATCTTGGCGGCAAACCAATTGTCTTCTCCAGAATTGCCTGTGTTAGGGATTGAAGGAGTTTGTGAAGGCGGATCACCCAGTACTTTGATAGCATGGCACACAGTCTGCGATTCACCTGAGTCGATGCGGATAGAGGTAGTCAGAGAAGGTAAGATTAGTTCAGAGGAAGTGCTAGCATGGTGGAAGAAGATGATTTGAAGCAATGGCGAGATGCAGGTCATGTTGCTAGAAGAACCCTTGAGGGGATAAAAGGAGAGATTGTAGCTGGAAAACCCTGGTCAGATGTCATAGATTCTGCGGAGAGATTCATCAGAAGGCATGGTGGCCAAGCAGCATTTCCCGTTACAATTTCAGTTAATGAGATCGCAGCTCACTATACTTCAAACACAGAACTGATTCCTCCAGAAGGATTCGAAGATGAGATGGTCTTTGAGAAAGGGGATTTGGTCAAACTCGATGTGGGAGTTCACATCAAAGGAGCTCTAGGAGATAATGCAATGACGATCGAGGTTGGGAATGGTGGAGAGCATACGGATCAAATTAGGGCAGCAAAGGAGGCTAGAGATGCTGCAATAGAAAAAATGCATCCAGGAACTCCATGGCATGTTGTGGGAGAAGCTGCAGAGCAAGTATCGGTGGACGCAGGTTTTGTGCCTATTAGGAATCTTAGTGGGCATAAGATGGAAAGGTGGAATCTACATTCGGGAGTTTCTATTCCGATGTACTCATGTGGGCCAAATAATCCCAATTATAAGGGCGAGGTTGAGGTTGGTGGAGTTTACGCTGTTGAGCCATTCAATACTACTGGAAAAAGTGGGATGATTGAGAATATTCCGCCCTCGGGGTCTTCAAATATTCTCAGAGTTACGGGAAATGTGCAAATCAGAAAGGCCCTATCCAAAGGAAAGCTGAAGCCACTAGGTGCTACAATGGCCAGATATATCGAAGAGCGATATAGCACACTTCCATTTGCCGAGAGGTGGGCTTACCCACTCCTAGCTAAGCCATTCCCAGAGGAAAGCGAGGAGTCATTGAGAAGGAAGTGGAAGGCGATGATAAAGAAGCTCACATCAATAAGGTTCCTTGAGGTTTACAGTGCACTTAAAGATGTAGATAATGGCATAGTAGGACAGTTTGAACATACTGCTTACATCTCTGAAGGAGGCCCGGAGGTTCTAACTGTTGAATAATTGAGTTAGAAGCCATAATTTTAGAAAATTGATTTTCTCACAATGATTAACTATTGTCGCCCCTCTGGTATGACCGTACAGGACGAAGGTTCTCGCAGAGTGCATCCCATCCCCTCGCAATTATCTCTCTCCTGTACACCTATCAGAACGTTGGTCGGTAGGCTATTGACTGAATACAGTTTTTTTCTTAATCGGATCTTCCGTTCTACCAAATAGAGTTACGGCTATGATTGCAGAAAACATCAGAGTCATACCTGTAACTTGCTGAGAAGATGGAGTCTCTGATAAAATAATGATGCCCCATAGAATGGTCAGAACTGGTTGAAGAAGCAAAGCGAACGATGTATGGGCTGCCGGCAGGCGAGGAAGTGCGAATGCTATGGCTATCCAGCCAGTAACTTGACATGACAATGATAGCAATACCAACCATCCGTGTTCTGGCCATGAAATAGAGAAGTCTATTTGTTCTATCCCAAGAGTCGATAGAGGCATGATGCCGACTATCAGCAAGCCGAAGGCGGCTCCAGCTGTCGCATCCATCTGAAGATTGACCGAGGGAGCTTGTATTCTATTTGAGAATCTAAATAATATCAGGAAGGAGGAGTAGAAAATTGCTGCAACTATTCCTCCGATCACCCCCTTAATAGGATCTGAACCATATGGATCATCATCCCAAACACCAGAGATAAGCAATAGACCAAGAATCACCACTGGGAGAGAAAGTAGAATCAATCTATTCGGGCGTTCTCCAAATAGAATCCAGCTACAAATAGTGACTATGAAAACTTGTGAATTACCAATCAGTGTTGCTATGCCACTTCCAATGTAATCTATAGCACTATGATATCCTACGAAATCGATTGCTAGAAGAATTCCAGAAATAAATGCGAGAAATCGAAACTGTTTGTCCCTAGGGTCATTTTGTTTAAGAATCAGAACCAGAAATACAAGGATTGGGATGGCATATATCATCCTGAAGAAGGCTCCGGTTAGAGGACTAGTGTCGGACTGAATGTACAATAGGGGAGCAAATGACAGCAACGTTGCTCCGAGCAGAGCTATTGCCATCGTCCGACGATCGTCGGCTGAAGCCGACATCAAAATCCTCACTCACTATTGTCTTCCGAAAGAATCCGGTTAAGATCACCGGATTGATACATCTCGAGAGCAATGTCGGAACCACCAATTAATTCTCCTTTGACAAAGATCTGTGGAATAGTAGGGAAGTCTGACCATTCTTTCAATGCTGGTCTAGCTCTTGGATCGGAAAGGACGTTGACACTCGCGAATGTTTCCATACCAAGTTCATTGGCTACCATGCTTATCACCTGAGCACCTCTAGCTGAAAAGCCACATTGAGGTTGATCCGGAGTCCCCTTCATGAAAATTACAATCTGGTTCTCTTCTACTACTTTTTGAAGCTCTTCTTGTGTCCATTCAAAACTCATTTTTTTAATCCCTCACTGTTCTGCGAATGTGTACCCCATAGAACTCCTGCTCTTGACCATGTGGGTCAAAAGCGGTATTTGTGGATGCTTCAGCTTGCTCTGGAGTCATACACTTCAGATCTAATGCATGAACTGTATTTTCTGCTATATGCTTCTTGAAGTGATTGAGGATGGGCTTCTGCCGTTGTAGAGGCATTACACCATCGTAACTCTGTGAGATTACTCTGACATGAAAATGATCACCTGTACCGTGCAAATCGGAAACCTCCACGATTGCATCGGGGACTACCTTGAGTACCTCCTGCTCCATCCAATCTGCAGTTACCACATACGGTGCAGTAATCTGACAGATATAAACTACAGTTAGAGAGCACTAGTAATTGATTCCAGATTTTCTCTGATTGATGCTTGATTGTTGATAAGTCCTGAACCCACTACCGCAATATCTACTCCCCAATCAGCAACTAGTTTAGCATTGTAATCTTTTATGCCTCCATCAATCATTAGCTTTGTTTCTCTTCCTCCTGTCTCGATCTGCTTATTTATCTCTGATCTGAATAACCTAACCTTTCCTTCTACTTCTGGAATAAATGATTGGCCACCCTTGCCAGGTACCACTGACATTACGAGTACTAAATCAAGTTCAGGTAACAAATCGAAAACTGGTTCTGCTGGAGTATCGGGATTAATCACACAGCCCACTTTAGTACCTGATTCTCTGATACTAGTAATTAGACTTGGAAAGTCTTCAACAGCTTCGAAATGCGCAATTATAATATCAGCTCCCGCATCTACGAATTGCTGCCAAGTTTCTTCGGCGTTTGTAATCATAAGATGACAGTCGATGATTATGTGATTGCCTACTCTTTCTCTAACAGATCTAATCAAAGCTGGTCCAAAGGTGATTGTGCGATTGGCGACCCAGTTACCATCCATTACATCCATGTGCAGCCATTTTATGCCAGCATCCACGGCCTCTTCGATTGTTTCGCCTAGTCTGCAGAAGTCTGCGGTAAGTATGCTTGGCGTTATCTCCATACGCTCCCTCGATGTAACGGCAGGGGTTTAGGTTCTCAATTCCTCCTATTGTAGTGATGTCTAGAATACACAATAGTTGATAGGGTAGAGGGCTATCGTTTGGCTAGGTGAATTGATGGGAAAGGTTGTAGACGCAGGAGATTCAGACTTCGATGTGGCAACAAAGAGTAGCGAGTGGGTGTTAGCAGATTTCTGGGCGCCATGGTGTGGACCATGCCGGATGGTAGCCCCTGTACTCTCACAGATAGCAGAAGAAAGGGAGATCACTATTGCAAAGGTAAATACTGATGTCAATCCACAAACCTCTGGGAGATTTGGTATTCGTGGGATTCCTGCATTGATTCTCTTTAGAGACGGCGAGGTAGTAGACAGAATGACTGGGGCCATGCCTAAGCAGTCTATGGATTCCTGGTTAGATAGGCATATGAGCTAGGATTTGAATTTTCTTAATTTATTCAATCTTTCTTCTAATGGATTCCCCACCTCTCTTAGAAGTCTAGATCTGAGAGCCTCATGTAACCACATTCCATCTTCTATCTCCAGCATTAGGCCTCTCTCGATTAGTAAATCTGGTGGGGGGCCATGGACTCCAGATGCTCTGGCTAGATCTGCCCAGGGAACGGGCCTATCTGAAACAGCAAGAACCGAGAGAATCTCTCGATGGTCATCTGGTAGAACCTGGAGGATCTCTTGATCTAGGAAGCGTAGCCAGTCTTCGTGAATTGTTTGGCCATATATCTCCATTAGCTCCATAGCAAGAGGGTGCCCGCCTGTAACTCTGTGGATTTCCTCTGCTGGGGCGTATTCAGAAATTTCCATCCCCTCTAGCCATTTTTCTATTTCTTCTAATGACAATCCAGAAAGAACTAGTTCTTGGACTCTTTTTCTCGTATGAACATCTCTTCTATCGTAGAACGCTAGAGTGGCTCTAGAAATCAGAAGTAGTCTCAACTGAGTTGCCTCTGAGACCTGTAGAAGTGCACCGAAAAAGTGATCTCCTAAGCTCCCTATATTGTGAACATCATCTAGAATTACTAATAATTTAGAGTTTTCATCACTGGAATCAGAAGACTCTAAGATTGATTTTTCATCAAGTAAATGAGCGCAAAGTCTTCTTCTGAAGGAATCTATATCCAATCGCGCGGCTGGTTTGTATGGTAAAGTTGAGAGTACGTTGTAAGGATCACCTGATTCCTCAGAAATCCCAATCCTATGTAGAAGACTAGTAGCGATTCCCAATTGAGAGTCCCAGGGCTGACATGGGTAATACATAGCTTTGAGGCTGATATCAGACTTTAGCAAGTCTTCAATACAATCCGAAACTAGTGTAGTCTTCCCGCAACCAGCTATTCCAGAAAGAGAAAAGAGTGGAGTTTCGGATTCATACCAATTTTTGATGATTTCCTTCTCTTTTTTTCTTCCGTGAACGATTCTAGTTTTTGGCGGCCTGGTGTGATAAGTTGAATGAGCTCCTGAAAGGATAGAAAGAGATCCAGGAGGGGGATCTTGCTCTTCCTTGCTAACAAGTGCTCCAAAGCGGATATCTCCGAAGTTAAGTGCCCCTTCATGTTGAGCATGCATTAGTACTTGTAAAAGACTGAGTCCTGCTCTAAGTCTGTCTGCAGCCTCGTCTGCTCTAATTTCGAGTATTTTTCCTTCCTTGGATCTAATCAATACTTGGATAGACCTTAGTTCGGAAATTCTCTCCAGAACAGCATCTCTACCCTCATCTGTTAACTGCCATGTTTTCTGTCTTCGATTATCGCCTCTAACAGACCTAGTATGCTGCGAAATCAATCTATCTGATGATAGCTTCCTCATTGCTCTAGACACGTTTGGAGGGTGCATTGCACAAGATTCGGCTATACCTGAACGAGTAACATGTCCGGACACTATGTAATGATCCGCCTGGTGGTCCTGCTCCCAAAGATGTAGGAGAATACGATCTGAGACTGGTACATTCGGACCTAAGTCATTGCGTGGCACGTAACATACGACAGAGGATTATTGAATCAATGGTTCGTATCACTGATTGCTTACGAATTAATGAAATTAATCCTTAAGCATCATTCTGAGTTCCTCTACAGACCTCTGTTCGTCGAAGTATACAACTTCTAATGCATCAAAAAGCTCAGTATCCCCGATTTCCTCTACCAAAGGTAATATTTCGGCATATGTTTCGGCTGCCTTCTTTTCTGTCTCAAAGGCCTCGGAGAGCATTTCTTTAAAGTTTGAAGTATGAACGATTTCTGTTTTATCTCTCTTAGTTATCGCAATTGCATCAAGTTTCACTATAGCAGAACGAACAGTGGAAGCATGCATTACAGACTCATTGACCTCGTTATTGAAATGGTTAGTAAGATGAAGACGATGAATTCCTGAAACATAAGCAGAATAATGTGCATACATAGCAATTGCACGTAACTCCCATGCTAGTGCTTTATTCAGTGCTTCAACCAAATTCTCTTTTGTGATACTATCCATCAGTATTTTGAAGCAAGGCGTGTGCTTTGAACGCTCCCTTTGTAATGTTAGGTAGTTGTCATCCGATACATATGTGTCTAAGTCCCGTGTGCGAGCGATATGAATGCTTACGAAGAGTTACTTGGGAGACTGAAGAATATTGATCTAATAGGCCAGATTGGTAGCTTGCTTAGTTGGGACCAAGAGGTATTGATGCCGCCTAGTGGAGCACCGATTAGAGCTGAGCAACTCGCATGGGTATCAAAAACTGCCCATGAAAGAATTACTGATACCAAAATCGGTTCCCTCCTAGAAGAACTGGAATGCAGTGAAGATCTGGATGATATCCAGCTAGCTAATCTAAGGCTGACTAGACAAGCTTATGACAGAGCGACAAAATTACCTATTGATTTTGTTGAGGAAATGGCGAAACATCGATCTGAGTCATTAGTTTCATGGACTGAAGCTAGAGCGAAGGATGATTTCTCAATTTTTCGAGACGATTTAGCTAAATCGATTGAGCATGCTCGGATGAGGGCTGAATTCTATGGATATGAAGACCAAAGATATGACGCTCTTCTTGATTTGTATGAGAGTGGACTTAGTGTGAAAAGACTGGATCCCCTTTTCTCTGGCCTCAGAGATAATGTAGCCCCGCTAATTAAGGCAGTAGTGGAAGAAGGAAGTGCTCCAGATTTGTCATGGTTAGATCAAAATTCTTGGGATTTGGAAGCTCAGGAACAGCTAAGCCAGAGTATTTCAGAAGCAATAGGTTTTGATTTCGATTCAGGAAGGAGAGATAAATCAACACATCCTTTCTGTGGAGGCCCAAATCCTGATGATGTTCGGTGGACTACGCGATACAACCTCGAAGACCCCTTTGGTTCTCTTTTCGGATCGATGCATGAAACTGGTCATGGAACATATGAACAGGGGAGGCCCAGGAATCTAGATTTCCAGCCTGCCGGGAAGGCAAACGGGCTAGGCATACATGAAAGCCAGAGTCGTCTTTGGGAGAATCAAGTAGGCAGATCTTTAGAGTTCTGTCAGTGGTCTCTACCTCTATGGAAGAAGTTCTTTCCAGAGAATATGGAAGGAGTTAATGCAGAAAATCTCTGGCAGGCGGTTAACCTTGTCAGACCTGGTCCAATCAGAGTAGATGCGGATGAAGCCACGTATAATTTGCACATTATGGTAAGGTATGAAATCGAAAAAGAGATGATTTCTGGCAATCTAGAAGTAGATGAGTTGCCTGATGCTTGGGACGAGATGTATTATCAATTCTTAGGAATTAAGCCCTCAAATCGTTCTCTTGGAGTGCTTCAAGATATCCATTGGTCCATGGGAGCAATGGGATATTTTCCCACATATACTCTTGGAAATCTGTATGCAGCTCAACTTCTGGAGGCTGCGAAAAATGATCTTTCGGATTACGATGGAGATATTAAAAAAGGAGATTTCTCAAAGCTATTGAGTTGGATGAGAACAAAGATACACACAAGAGGAAGCATACTTGAGCCCGCGGAACTAATTGAAGAGGCGACAGGTTCATCCCCTTCTCCGAAGGCATTTGTTGAATATCTTAGTTCCAAAGTAGAGAAGCTGTATGGAGTTGTTGCTTGAGAAAATATTCGCTCGAGAAGGTGGCAAATCATGTCTAGACTAATTTCAAGTCTCGAACAATTATCTTCCTTTGTTCGAGAAATAGAGTCGGGGTGTGTTTTTGTTGGAGTTACCGAGGGTTTTCTTTTAGCAGGATCGAAAGCTGGAGAGTTGTGGTGCTGGAGTGTTTCTAGCGGCTTACAAGAATGGAAAGTAAAATTTGAGGGTCCTTGTTCAAAGTATGACTTTTCAGAAGGTAAAATAGTATTCAGTGAGTCTGACAAGATTCATGCAGTAAAGATCGATTCTGGAGAAATATTGTGGAGCGTTGATCTAGAAGGCTCAAGTGATTTTATTTTCTATGACAAAAAAGGAGTTTGGGCCTCTAGTTCGGTATACAACTTCGAAATACAAGATTATTCTGAAGGAAGTATTTGGAGAATAAATAACTCCGGAGAAAAAGTTTTGAGGGTTCCGATAAAGGGTAGGGCTTGGTCTCTGGATCGCTTCCAAGATAGTGCTTTGTTTGGACTGAGTAGGCCAAATTGTGGTTACGGAATTGCTAGCAATGATGGAGCCATAGAATATTTCTCATCTGATCAAGTGGATTCGCCTGTCACCGTTGGAAAGGGTGACGGACGTGAGGTAGTTGTTCTTGGCCATAGTAATGGCACGCTCTCAGTAATTTCTGAACACATAGTTCAAAACTATGAAATTGGTAAGTCATCAGTAGTATCCATTGACTATCTAGAGGAATGGGCTGCCGCCCTTGAGTCTGGGGTATTGGCTGTCGGGGATAGGTTAGGTTCCTGGTCGATCGAAACTGGAAATTCTTTCCAATCGTTATGCTTTGGTCCGACAATAGAAGGAGAAAGTGGAATTTGGACATTTTCTTGGGATGAGAAATCAGTAATCAGACTCTTAGATCAGTTAGATGGGACCCAGAAAATAGAAGTTTTTCATGACGCTGAAGTAGGAGCTTCATTTGGTTCGACGGATCACCTTTGCATTGGAGATAACTCTGGAATGATTTACTTAATCGAAAAAGATGTTCTCCGGCGTAGAATTATCGAGTCTTCGGACGAATCCGCAGAAGACGAGGGAGTTCGTAATCTTCGAAAGAAAATACGAAGGCTGCGAGGAGGTTGATTTGCAGTGGAAAAATACTCTTTGAGACCTGTATTTCCAGTGAACTGCGGCTAAATTGGCGAAATGTTTATGAGCCTGGCATTACCCTGTGTTTCTTGCCGCTCCGGGGGAGTGGTGTGAGGGCGCTTCGGCGCGACTCGCGGGCCACAATAACCTAGCCTCGAAACCGAGGCGGTAGAACCGAGATCTGAAAAGAAATCGGGGAAAAGCTGAAGCGTCTGTGGACGCTAAAGCTGCGGCGAATAAATCGGACAAACCGGAGGAAACGAAGGGGAGAGCGAGTAATGAGCTGAAGAGATACATGTGCGTAGGGTGAGGAAAACAATCCTGGGTCACATTAGTGGGAAACTAGATGGAAGAAACTGGAGGCAACGAAAGGGACAGAAACTTAGGGAAACACTGGGCAACAAGAGCGAGGAGACTCGTGGAGAAGCTAGTATCGAGACGTAAAAGGAAAAACGGAGACGATGTACCAGATACGGATGCGGCGAAAGAGAGGGAGATCTCTCAAGAGTCGGAAAATGACAAAGGAAGAGCATGAAGTTCCGGAGTCATCTAACCCGGGGAATCCCGGGCCTTCGGGCCCGGGAGAACCGGACCCTGCGGAGTTAACAGGGGGGGAAGCTCCCCCATGTGCGGAACCCCCTGTTGCTCCACCTGAATTTCGGCCCTGTTTTTTTCTCTCTTAGCTTGTCTTTTGAAATAGAGTTATTGGCCCTATCAACTGACTAAAGATAGCTGCCCTGTTATTTTGTCTACCTCTCTCCTTGGTCCCGGACCTATGCCGACGACAGTCTCAGTTCCTGCAGGAATTTCTGTATGTCCTGCGTCTACAACCAAATAACAGATCAAGCCGGCTTTCTTCGCTTGAGCCAGAACCTTTCGGAGTGATATTGCATCTGCTACTTTACAGACGATCTTTCTAGCCCCTTCTCTCCTATACCTGTCTAGGTTGCGAGGAGACTCTTTCTTCGCTCTAATAGTGCATTCCATTGTAGCATGGCCACATTGAGCCGCCAACTTTCCCTTGGATAGATTTAGATCTGCACGAGTCACTAGGACCATGGTGATTTCATCAGTTGGCGGCAATTTCACCCACCGAGTTGCCGCTTAGCTCTGTTCTATGGCGTGACATGAGGTCTCCTAAGGGGCTGGCAAGCCAGACCACGAATACAGCATTTCCTATAGCATGGTAGACGTCGAAAACAAGTCCATTTGCTAGATAAGGGATCAGCATAGATATGTCGTTATTTAACAGTATACTCATTGATACTATCCAGTCAAAGACAAAAGCAGAAGCTACTGCAAAAAACATCAGTCTTCCAACAGCAATTCTTCCATCTACGAGGAGCTTCTGTGAAAAAAATGAGCTGGCCATACCCAAGAAACCCCATCCGAATACTTGGAAAATTGTCCAGGGACCATGGCCGAGAAAAAGCAGATTTGTGCTTAGTGCCACTACACCTGATATTGCTATCGCCCATGGAGCTCCATAGAAGATTCCGACTAGGATTATCGTAACAGTCACTGGTTGGACATTAGGGATTGGCTCTAGTAAGATTCTCCCTGCAATACAGAAAGTTGTGATGATCGCTAGAATCGTTAATGGACTTGATTTCTCTAGAGTTTGCTCTCCTTTGAGAATCGCAAAAATCAGCGAGGATAAAATCACTATATTGAGAAATAAGTCTTGCATGGGAGTGAGAGCAAAGTTGTGAAAGTCGTACATATTTGCTCCCAGCAATGCTCACTTCATAGTCATTCTTGGAAATCTGTCCAGAATGAGTGAGGGCTCAATAGTCGCCTGCGGGCGTTAATATCCAACTGATGTTGACGTCCGAGGTAATTGGGAATGTTGAGGCTCCAACCTCAGCCATTTCACCCTCATCATAGAATCCCCAATATGTGGACCAATCATCAGCACCTGATACACCATCAATAGTATGAACAAAGGCACCCATTCCAACGTAGTATGTCACGTCAATTGTAAAGTTCTCTCTAAGCTGTAATTCTTCCATAACCCTGTATGCAGTAACGTTTGGAGCAACTAAAACTGGGTCAAAGGTAATACTGTCATCAGTAAGTCTCTCTACTAAATTTGCTGTTTGATTTCCTTGGTCTCTGAAATCTAGTGTTACAACTACTGCCAAATCTCCTATCTCATCCTCAGTAAGTGGTTCTGTCTCAGAAGTACATCCAGAAAGAAATGAGGCTGTTGTCAAAATTATTGCAAGGGTAATTGTTAACCTAGTCATAGAGTTCATTGCAAAAAAATAAGGCGTATAACCTATTCTAATAATTGAGAATTCCAAAGATAATATTTTAGATGATCTCGGAGATTTTTTCTCTGAGGATTTTACTTACAGATTTGCCATCTGCTGAGCCAGCTAATTTCTTCATTACCAAACCCATCAATGGTCCAACAGCTCCCATTCCTTTCTCATTTACTAATTCCATTTTCTCTGAAAGAATTTCATTTACAGCATTCTCGATTAGTGCTGAGTCTGCAGGGACATATCCCCTAGTTTTCGCTTCAGATTTCATCCATTCTACAATTTCTTGTATTTCTCTTTCGGAAGACTCGACCAGAAGTCTCTCTGCTCCCTCTCTACTTAGGAGTCCCTGTTCTCTCAGAGATATTGCAGCAGCAAGAGATTTTGGTTTTTCGGTGCCATAATCCAAAAGTGCGCTGGCCCATGCCTTCGCAGGTAGCTCCATTGGCCCCTCTATCCCCTCAAATAGAGCATCGTCCAACTCGCCATTCAATATTGACTCGATTTGATTTTGAGAAAGACCTAATCCTTGAATCCTTGATTCTCTCTGCTCGGCGGAGAGAGGGAGAGTTGAGCAAATCTTCTCCCAACGCTGTGTTGATATTTCTAGTAGAGGAATATCTGTCTCTGGATACATTCTTGCTACTCCTGGTAGGGGCCTGAGTGCAGTAGTTGTTCCATCGACAGGCTTTCCTTTGCGGATAGTTACATTCCTTACTTCTCTTGGAATTCTATGGTATGCCTTCCTTGCTCTATTGATCACAGCCTCTAGTGCCAATTCTGCCTGCCATGTAGGCGCCAAACAAATAGCAAATGCATCTTTCTCTGAGAGCATTAGTTCATCTCTGATAGACAAAACATCGTTTTCTGATATTCCGTATGCTGGAAGCTCATCAGAATGGAATATACCAGCAACCCCTGCTAACTTCGCTGCACTAGCCAATTCGCTTCCTAATCGAGGTAGCTGAGCACCATTGCTATCCAAGGACTTGCTTCCCAAATGACCCGAGAATCCAGGAAGAGCTACTGCGAGGATTGATTCGCCCCTCTCTAGTGAAGAACATACCATCTCAGATTCGCAAGATGATAGTGTATCGGTCAGGTTTTCGATTTTCAATGGGATTCTCTTCGAGCAAGACAGAGCGACTCTGTTCTCCACTGGTGTGGAGTCGTCTTTCCTGTTTGACGGGAGGGGGGGTAGGGAGGCCTCGCTTCGTAATTCATTAGCTAGGCGAAAAAAATGTAATTGACGAGCCATCTCCAGTCTGATAATCATGGGAATCCAGTCTAAATCCTGACAACCCTTGATTTCTACCCTATCCCCACAAGAAATGCTAACATTTAGATCCTGTCTGATTGATCCGAGCCCCCTTCTTACTCTGCGAGTATCTCTGAGGATCCTCCCTAGGGCGATCGCAGTTTCCTTTGCATGCTCAGGAGATCTGACCTCAGGAGAAGTTGCTATCTCGATCAGGGGCGTTCCTAATCTATCCAGATTGTATAGCACTGTCTCACCATTCTCGCTCTTAGATGATCTGAGTTTTCTTGCAGAATCCTCTTCAATTGATATCAGGTCTAAACCAACCTTGGCGGGTCCAGCATCTATGCTACCTCCTGTAGATACTATTGTGGTTCTCTGGAAGCCGCTCGTGTTCGATCCGTCTACTACTGTTTTCCTCATAGCTTGTAGGATAGGAATCGGATTAGATCCTGTCATAGCAGAGACTGTTAGAACGATATCCACGGCATCGATATCGTGAGTTTTTGGAGGAGATTCATCTAATTCGATTAGGCCTGCATTTGGGGGTTGTACGTATTCGAAAGTCCTATTTCGCTTCTGCTCGAATCTAGCTGCAACATCTGTCCTACCTCCTTCTCCCTCTGAAGCTCTAAGTCTCCTGGATGATCTGGGCCACTCATCCGGAATTTCTTCTGACTTGAAATCATAGAGCTCGGTTGGTAATCTAGAGTGCAGCTTGCCGGTTGCAAGTTGCTGATGAATCTCTAGACCGCACATGAATCCAAGTGCTACAGAGTCCAATTTATCCGGTTTGGAAATATCCCCTATTGGCTCCATAATCCCGCCACGGGGGTCATACTCATAGGGTCAACGGGTGGGCTTGTACTTCTCGAGGCCTTCTTCATATAGCTCGCCACTTCTTAGCATATTGCTGATTACTCGATCAACTTCGATCTCAGAAATCTTCCTTGGTAAGGCTAGATTGTATATCTGGGTCAACTCAGCGACTCCCTTCTGCTCGATTAAGTCTCGGACCATATTCATTATTGTAGTGTTTTTTGATCTGGACCTAGCTGATACTCCTGAATGTAGTTCGGACTCATCCTCTATGCCGGACTCCTCCCTCCAGTGCTTGAAGACCGCAAGAGCTACTGCTGCATCTTGAGAAGTTGCTACTTCCTTGAGATGCATCCTAGCATGAGCTTCAGTTAGCCGGATTAGAGCCTCCAATGCTCTAGCAGTAATTGGAATAACTGACTCCCTATCTCTCTGGTCCGATTGAAACTGATCCTCTCTACCGAATGACTGCCTCTCCTCGGTGTAATACTTCAGAATCTCAGCCTTTGCGTCCTCATCCAATTGTGGGTGGATGGTTCTCTTGGAGAAGGCAATGTATTTTCTAAGGAAATCTTGGGAAAGATGTTCCTGTCCATCATTAGCTATTGTGATAAATGAGTCGGATTCTGATGCTGATGATCTCAATTCTATTGATTCCTCCATTAATGTCTCACTTCTACCAGATGTCCGATTATCCAAAATATGTCTTGCAATCTTCTCATCGTCATGGATCCTAATCTCGTCCCTAATCATCCAAATTATATCGAATCTTGAAGCCAGAGGGGGAGGTAGTCCCGTTTCCTGAAAAGACCTCATGACGCTTTGATTGGGACCTCTTTTGCTGAATCGGCCGTCCTTAGGGTTTGCAGCGGCCAAAATAGCGCATCTTGAGTGAAGGGTTGCAGTAATTCCTCCCTTTGCTACGTGAACCTGCTGCTGCTCCATTGCAGGGTGCATCATTCTCCTATCATCTTCGGAGATTTTATCGAACTCGTCAATTGCCGCCAAACCCCGATCGGATAATGGTAGAACTCCTGCCTCAAGGGCAAACCTCCCATCTCCGAATGCATCTCTGACTGCAGCGGCTGTTAGACCTGCGCCGGAGACTCCCCCCCCAGTGGCGAACCTCCCCCTAGGAGATAGCTCAGAAATGAAAGATAGCAGATGAGACTTCGCGACACCGGGATCGCCCATCAGTAAAATATGGATATCTCCCCTAGATCTTGTCCTATCGTTAAGTCTCCTGGAGACACCTCCAAAAAGCTGTAGAGCGAGTGACCTCTTGACATGGCCAAGGATTCCGGTTGCAAATACCGATGGTGCGATCGACCTCTGAATTAATGACATGAGATCGGCTCTCTTAGATACCTCATGGATTCTGTCACTATCCTGCTCATCTATCGAAATCTCTGTGAATGGAGTACTCTCATGCTCAGAACTAATTAGATGGAAGATAACATCAAACATTGGAGTTTTCTTTCTATTCCTAACTTCGCTCCTGACCACGGGGATAACGTTAGCAGTGACTCTTTCCCCTGGTAGATGCTTGTTGACTTGATCTCCCTCGATAAGTACCATTCCCCTTCTAGGTTGAGCACCACTAGGAACATTCTCAGGTTGTTCTTGAATCTCTATCCACTGGTTGTTCACCATTCTGGAGCTAATTAGTACTAAGTCGAATCTGGTCTTTGGTCTTGAACTCCCACAACCTCCCAATGATTGGGGGCAGGTCAGTGGCTCCTTTAGCTCCCTTTCATTTTCCTGGCCTACTTCGATATCGTGCCCGCATGATTCACACTTGAATACGGCTCTATGAATCCTAGGTTTGATTTCAGAAATTTTAGTAATTATTACGTCAACACTTCGAAGCTTGTCGATATCAGAACTACCAATTTCTCTCAGAGGTTTTCTGGTATCTCCCGGTAGCTCTCCCACCCTTAGGAAGGCGTCCATTTCCTCGCCCCTCTCCCTACAAATCTCGATTAGTGTTTTGGATCCGGCAGAAAGTATTGTTTTTGGATGCTCCAGAATATCCTCTGCAAAGTCTGGATCAAATGTCTGCAACTCGTGAAATGGGACTGATAAATAAGGAAAATTAGACTGCCTGGACAAAAGTGCCATCACTTCTGATTCCTTTGCCTCTTCTAAGAAAGTCCTCCATCTAGAAGAAGCATCATGAGCGGCCATTGTCATACTTCTCAACCTCGGGCTTTGCTTGTGCGAAGACAAGGCCTATCAATAGTATGGTTAGGAAATCCAACCCCCTTGTTTCCATTGGAGAATTTGCTCATTAGCAAGCATCGAATTTTAATTTTTGATACTTCTACTGGACTGCATTCTTTTGGAGCGCCATATGAAGGATCTGAATAGTATGGTTGAAGTCCCGAATCTCAATCCGATGACATGGAGCATACAAGATCGGGCAGCGATCTGTTCGTCAGATTGGATCCAGGAGAGGAAATTCACGAGGCTCTGAAGAATCTCGCAGATGAAGTTGGATTTGATGCGGCAGCCATCACAAGTGGTATTGGAAGAACACGTAACAACAAATATGGATACATGAATGAAGAAGGAGTTTACCAAAGGAGAGATTTGGAAAATCCATCGGAATTAGTAAGCTTATCTGGAAACATAGCTAGGACAGAAGAGGGTGCGGCATTCACACATATCCACTGTTGCTGGTCTGATGATGATAACAATGTCCATGCAGGACACATGTTTCAATCAGTTGTCCATGTAGTGGCTGAGATACATATCAGAATCATGGCGGAAGCAATCATGACTCGGTGCCCCCTTGCAGACTTCGAGTTACTAGGTCTGCAATTCAAGGAATAAATGTGTGGTGGATGAGGAATTGTGACACGAGTACTATTCGCACATGGATTTGAAGGAAGCCCCAATGGGTCTAAGCCTAGCTATATGAAGGAGGCTTTAGGATGGGAAGTAACGGCTCCAAAAATGTCTGAATTAGGTTGGAGTATAGCGAATCAGACCGAAGTTCTAACAAGACTAATTGATGAATTTGAGTTTGACATAGTAATCGGCTCTTCCATGGGAGGTCTGGCTGCCGCAAATGCCTCTTCAATGAGGCCTGATGCAGATTTTGTCTTAATTCTGATCGCTCCAGCATTTGGTCTCGCAGAAAACTGGGAAGGTATGGAGGAAACAGGCAGGAATGCTTGGAAGACCACTGGAGAGAGGCGTTATACTGGATTTGAGTTGGACATCATGCTTCCATGGGAATTCATGGAATCGGCAGAGAAGATGTCCTGGCCAGTTCCATTACATCCTACAGCAATAATGCATGGTAAAAACGACGAGTTAGTACCAATAAGTTTCTCAAGAAAGGTCGAGAAAGAGTGCTCAAATGTGACTCTTCATGAATTTGATGACACGCATAGGATGAAAGACTCCATACGTTTTATCTCCAATATCTCTGACTCACTAATGGAAGGAAAGGAGTTGAAAATCTCAGATGGATGCACAGAGTCGGATAAAGTTACACTCCATGAGGTGGATGAGTTTGATGTATCTGAACATGAAGGGGGCATAGTGGACGATACCGGTGAAGAGGATTTTTCCATTGAGGGGCTAGATTCTGAAGATAGTTCTGATAGCGAAATAGAACAATTGGAAGCAGAGATGAAGAGTCTGGAAGCTAAGATGGCCGAGAAGAAAGAGGCCTTGGAAAACACAAAGGAAGAGGCTAGGTTGGAACAGAAGATTCGAGAAGAGGGAGAAAAGCTAGCAGACAAGGAAGCCGAAAAGAAGCGCGCCGGAAAGGAGGTAGAAGAGGCAATCAAAAATGCCGAAAAGGAAGTTATTGTTGCTAAGGCAGAAGTGGACGAGGCTCTGAAGAAAGCGGAAAAAGAAAAATCAGAGGCTGAAGATGCGAGGCTGATCGCGGACATTGAAGAGGAAGAGGCTAGGGAGGCCAAAGCTGACGCGGATGTCGCTCAAAGGAAGTTAGACGAGGCGATGAAGAAAGCAGAAGATATGGGGAAGAATGTGGAAAAAATCACTGAAGACTTGGAGAAGGACAAAAGAGAGGAGGAGATTCTCCAGAGAGTCAGTAGCCGGGTAGATCAGATAGATTGGACCCTAATTGGGAAGGTGGATTTAGAAGTTCATGACGATCTAACGATGATAAACGGGATTGATGATTTTATCCAGAGGAAGCTAAATGTTCTCGGAATAAGAACCTATGAACAGATCTCAAAGATGGATTCTGAGATTTCGAAGGTTGTGAATGATGCTTTGGAGTTCCTTCCAGAACGGGTTAGCGAGATGGAATGGACCCAGCAAGCAATAACTATGCTCGATCTAAAAGACGTAGATGTGAGGGCTAGTGTGGAAGAAGATACAGTAGTTGCCGATTTGAGTGCTTCGAAAATTAACTGGTCTCAGATAGGGGAAGCCGGAGATAGGAAGTCTGACAGAATGACGGAAATCAAAGGAGTAGATGCGGATATTGAAAAGAAGCTAAAGATTCTCGGAATTCGGACATTCGATCAAATTTCCAAGATGGACAAGGAGACGTCAGAGGCCGTGAATGGAGCACTTGGCTTTGCACCGGGGAGAGTCACTAAGATGATGTGGGCACAGCAAGCGATGTCGCTATTAGAAGAATAGATGATCAATGGCCTGTCGAACCTAGGAAGTACTCCCCTATCTCAGGGTCGGTGAGGATATGACTGGCATCACCAGAATGTACCACCTTGCCGTTAGACATAATATATCCACGATCTGATCTGGCAAGGGAGAGTCTTGCATTCTGCTCGACAATCAGGATGGTGATTCCCACCCCCCTCAGGGAGTCTATGCTCTCGATTATTTGTTGCTGATATAGCGGAGAGAGGGCAGCAGTAGGCTCATCGAGAAGTAGGAACTTAGGATCCGAAATCAATGCTCTGGATATCGCCAACATCTGCCTTTCCCCCCCGGATAGAGATGCGGCCAAATCGTACTCCCTATTCCTCAGATCAGGGAACATCTCCAGAGACCTTTCAATCCTCTCATTAAGCAAGATCCTAGGGATAGAGTTACCCCCCATCTGAAGGTTCTCTAACACGGATAAAGATGGGAAGACGTTGTCAACTTGGGGAACATAAGCAATTCCTAGATTTACCAGTCGATCGGTCCTCCAACCCGAGACATCCTGCTCGAGGTACTCGACGCCTCCACTGTAGAAAGTTGCAGAACCGAAAATAGTCTTGATCAGCGTTGACTTGCCGCATCCATTGGGGCCGATGATGGTCACGAACTCGCCTTCGTCGACGTACATGTCGATCCCATACAGGATTTGGACTGAACCGTAACCTCCCTCGAGATTTTTAATTTCCAAGACTCTGGTCATTCTTCTTCAGCCCCTCTTTCACCGGATGATCCGAGATAGGCCTCTATTACCTCTATATTCCCTTTGACCTCATCAGGAGTCCCTTGCATCATTATCTCCCCTTCGTTCATCACGATTATTCGGTCCACCCCTTGACGGAGGATGAAGTCCATATTATGCTCAATGATTAGGATCGAAATGCCGGTATCATCGACCATTTTCCTCAGATTGTTGAATATCTTCATTGCCAATGGTCCTGCTACTCCGGCTACTGGCTCATCCAGCAGTAGGAGTTTGGGTCCTCCCATCATTGACCTACCTATATCTACCAGTTTACTTTGTCCTCCTGAGAGTTCGCTAGTTAGGTTATGGGCCATGTGGGGGACCTCGAGTTGATCCAGGACCGAATAGGCACTATCCAATCTGGCTTCCTCGTCCCTAGTTGAGCGATATTGGAAAAGATTTCTGATTTTTTCCTTGATGTTTGGGCCTAATTGGTTCCTGGGTGGGACCAGTAGGTTCTCGATTACTGTCATCTGTCGCCATAGTCTGGTGTGCTGGAATGTCCGGGTCATGCCTATTTTCTGAATCTGTTCAGGCCTCATGCTAGTGATGTCAGTCCCGAAGAGCTCGACACTACCGGCGGTCTTGCCGAGCAGTCCGCTAATGCAGTTGAATGTGGTTGACTTACCGCAGCCGTTCGGTCCGATTAGGCCGACGAACTCACCGGGCCCTATCTCGAAGGAGACTCCATTGACGGCTATTAGTCCGCCGAACTCTTTCTGGAGCCCTTTTACCTTGAGGAATGGTCCTATCATACAGCATCCTCCGAGGGCCTTTCGGGTCTACTAGGAACCTCTGGGAGCAATCCCTTGGGGTTTAGTATCAGTGAGACCAGCATCAGTGTCCCTACCAGCATTAGTCTGACATAGGACATCCCGCCTCCGCTGATAGTGACCTCTCCAGTATAATCTGAGGCAGCCATCAGGGATCTATAACCTCCCATGAACATAGCTGTGAAGCAGAAGACTATCGATCCCCAGAACCCATATTCAACTAGTCTCGACCTTCTAGCAATGACCCCCACGAACATTACAATTAGGAAAATTCCTGTTATTTCCAACTGATCGGTCACGATCCATTTGAACGTTTTATCGATAGTGATTGCAGTCTCGTACAGTGGGAGGTCCGGAGTAGATGCAACTGCTAGGACATTGAAAACGAAGCCAGTAAGTACGATAATCGACGCACCGATAACCATCCCCTTGTTGTTCGCAGACCCGCCTATGATGAATGCTGCCCAAACAAGGAACGTGGATCCTGCAGGGCTCATGAATGTGGGACTCAGTCCTGTTAATTGCCATGCCCAAATCGCACCTGCGAGACCGCATATTCCAGCTCCGAGGGCTAGGCTAGCTGCTTTGTGCTTGAGGACATCGTGTCCATGGTGTTGTGCGACCTCCTCATCCTCCCTGATGGCTTTGACAATCCTGCCCCAGGGTGAAGTTAGTATTCTCTCGAGTATCCACCAGATAGTAAGCACGCAAAATATGGATATTGTGGCCAGTAGGAGTGAGTAAGGTGCTGGTTCGCCTAATGAGAGCAGGTCTGAGATGGAGTTGGCAGGTGAGTCCAGAGCGGGACTAGCCCACTTGCAGTAGTCAGGACTTAGGAATTCCTCCTCCAGACCTGTCTTAACCCCTCTCCCGCAGAACCACCACTCCTTGAGAGGGAGCGGGTAGCTCCCTATCCCTATGGCAGATTTTACAGGACCTGTTCGAAGTAATGGCTCTGCAGACATTAGCATCCTCACCACTTCTCCAAGCGATATGGTGACGATTGCGAAGTAGTCTGTTCTAAGTCTAGCAGTCGGGAATGCGAGTGTCCAGCCTATTATCGCAGCCAGTAAAACAGCGAAAATGGTAGCTGGGAGTACTCCCCACCCGTATCCATGATATCTCTCAGGGGAAGAGAGCACACTTACAGTGATAGCCCCGACCCCTACGAAGAAGATGATCCCGAAATTCACCATACCGGTGTATCCTGTATGCAAGTTTAGTGAAAATGCCATAAGGATGAAGACGCACATCGCTATGGTTACGTTTGAAACTTGGAAGATCTTGTCCCACCAGAACTCTTCTGGGCTTGAGTTAACTGGGAGCCACCAGATAAGGTACAGTATTATGGTCGCCAGGGCTGCGAAGGCAATCCATGACCCTTTCTTCCCCTCCCTTCCATAGGGGTCTCTTATTCTGTTCAGTCTTTCATCTGAGAGTAAATTTATCACTTTCTGGGATTTATCGGTTATCATACTTCTCCACTTGAGAAATAGGTCTGAGATTCCAATCTCGATTTTTGTGATCATAGCTGAGTGTGCTTTATTCGCTTCTGATATACTGGTTGAGACTTTCAAAATAGGTTCTTTGAGTGAGGAATTAATAGTATTTCTAACACGGAGAAGTTGCATAGAAATGGCATCTACTCTATCCTCATTTTCATTGATTTGTCCGTTCTTAAGAATTTTCAGGCCCTGCCCAATTGCGAACACCCATAGGACAAGTGGGATCCATGGCCAAAGCCAATCCGATATATCTGAGATTGCGTTAACGATCTGAATCTCGAGCTCCATCAATTCAAACCATTTTTGATCCAGATCGCTGGCATCGACATCGAAGTAGGGGGAGTCTTGAATAGACAGGGAAGAATCTGGGTTACTGGTTATCAGCTCGATATTCGAGGAGCTTGATTCGGATTCAATACAAGAGTCTGAGCAGGCCCCATCTGCAAGGGAGTTCTTTCCAATGAATCGCATTACTTTTTGGGCCACATACGACCCGAATGCGATGATTGAGAAGTTTTGTGCCTTGTCGGATCTCCCACGCACCCAATGATGCAGACCTAGTATCCCTGTAGGAAGCAGGGCTAGAATTGCGACGATCCTTGTGTCGATCTCTGACGGGATCTTTCTGTTTCTATTCCTCTCCTTCTCTATGTTCCACCGCTCTATTGCGTCGCCCAAGCCCTTCGGTAGCACGATCAGGATGGCTACTAGGAACACGTATGGCATAACTCCGCTGAGTGCTGAGTAGCCCGATCTATCGAGAGGGAATCCGACTCCGGTTAGTATAGGAGTAGAGGATGCTCGTACGAAACCGACCATGAGGGATGCGATGATCGCTCCGGACACCGATCCAATGGTCCCCAATACGATTACAGCGAATGCCGGCAGCAGGAGGGCAAAGCCCGTGGTGGGGTTGAATAGTAGAGTGACGGAGAAGATTGCTCCCCCGACTCCGGTGATGCCCGCAGATAGGAATGCGCTTGTTTGCTGGACCCTCTCGACATTTATGCCACTGCTTGCAGCTAGCTCGGGGTTGTCTGCAACCGCTCTCATCCTCATACCGAGTCTAGTTTTGTTTAGTAGTAGAACCAACATAGCTACAGAAATGAACACCACTACTGGTAGAGAACCATTTGCGTATGATAGATTGGAGGTTATGGGAGAGACACAATCGATTCCAATGTCATAAATTTCCAGAGTTGGCCGGATCCCCTCTGAGACGGTTCTCTCCATAATGGGCTCCCCGGATATCTCATCGATGCCAGTCTGCTCGCAAGTCTGATGCGTGTAGGTGCCTCCCTCTGCGAGCGACCTCTCGCCCAGATTGAGCTTGATGCGGGAGGTTGGAAGCTCCCAGCGGTTCGTGGTCGCAGTGAAGTCTGAATCTGGGATGAACCTGACCTTGGCGCTGGAGAATCTCATGAAGTAAATAGATCTTAGAATCAAAGCTATTCCCAGGGAAGCGATCATCATCACTTGCGGGCTTGAGTCTCGTAGTCTGAAGCCCCTGTAGACGATCCTGTCGATTAACACCCCTAGAAGTCCGGTCATGATGAATGCCATTAACAGTGATCTGAGTAGGAGCGACCAGGCTATTACTCCGTCAATGGGGGCCTCCTTGAGTACGAAATAGTACTCGCTCCAGCCTAGGATCATACCAAAGTACATGCCCACCATGAACAGCTCGGACTGTGCGAAGTTTCCGTATCTCTGGACCTTGTATGTCAGTGTCAGACCGATTGCTATCGAGAGGTATGTCGCAGCCCACATCAGGGTGGATGTCCCTAGGTTGGTCAAGTCGAAGGTTATCGATGCAGCCTCTCCCTTTCCCTTGAGTAGCATCTCTATCGTGAAAAGCACCAGGGCGAATAGTAAGGCTGGAGAGGAGAGTATCGCTGCTGATCTCAAACGATTGACAGCAGGGGAACCCCCTGGTTTTGTGTCTAACAGAATCTTGACGATTGCGAATCCGCATGAGAGGGACTGGACTACTTGGAGAAGCCAAATCATGTCATTTGGTATAGATCCGAATAGAATGCTATCCAGGAGATTCAGGGCCCCCAGTCCGTATAGCAGGCCGAGAAGCAGTGCGTCTAGAAGCAGGAAAATAGCTAGGGCGGCTCGTCTGCTCAGCATATGACCATATTCTGCTATCTAGTCATATGGCATTAAATTTGAGTTGGGGCAGTGCGGCGGGAATACCCGCCGCACTGCTTTACGTCTTCCCTGTTTGTTCGTCTCTAAGCCTACATAGTGGGCTGGTCTGAGACCGTTCCAAGGAGCCAGGCCTTGGTACAATCATAGCTCACTGCGTCAGTCGTTGCTGTGAACGTTCCAACGCAGAAGCCAGTTCCGTCTATTTCCCCATGCGCGTTGAACGCTATGACTCCGGAGGCTCCGTTGAAGTTGGCTCCTGTGGACGCTATGGCTTGAGCCGGCGTCGCTCCTGCTAGAGAGGCGAAGGCCGAGAGCGCCATGATGACCGATGCGTCGAAGGCTTGCTCGGCGAACTGTCCCTTGGGTATGTCCACTAGGGTGTCATCTACTCCATCGCCATCAGTATCTACCATTGCCTTGGCGAACTGTGCCCATAGAAGTGGGAACACATCCTGCACTGGGTTAGTCCCACCATCGGCATCGGACTGCGCCCATGTGGGAAGTCCTGGATTCGTGGTGATGATACCGTTCAGGATCGACTTGTCGGTTAGGGTGTCACCTAGGGTCACCGATCCTATTCCGTCAGCTCCGTAGATCTGGCCGGACCATGAGTCGCTGGCCAGTTCCTGAATCAGTCCTGCTCCATCCTCGTTGTAGGCGAATATGGCCACTGCATCACAGTTGTTGGACTGCAGTTCTTGTGTGGCATCGTTGTACATGGTCGCGGATGCGCTGGCTGCATCGTAGGTCGATTGGCTGCAGAGGGTGTGTCCCTTTGCTTCCATTGCGTTCTTGAAGCCGTTGGCCAAACCAGCGTTGTATGCGTCCGCACCGCTGACGATCGCTAAGCTGGTCCCGTGGCCGTTTGCATCGACGACGTCAGCTAGAGCTTGTGACTGCTCTGCATCGCTAGGCACGACTCTCCAGAAGAGAGGGTGTATTACCTCGTCGCTCAGTATGGCTCCGGTAGATGCATAGGAGATCATTGGTATCCCGGCTGGGGCCAGCACTCCGTTGGCAGCTATTGAGGCTCCTGAGCAAGCAGGTCCGACTACTCCCCATACACCAGACGAAACTAGAGAGCTTGCTGATACTGTGGCAACGTCTCCGTTTCCGCAAGCCGAGTCAATTGGTATGAACTCGAACTGCACATTCTGGTTCCATGCGATTCGGTTGGCTAGGGTCTCCGCGATCTGGTAAGAGACTGCGAAAGACGGCCATAGCGCACTGATATCCGGGCTGGTAATGTCGCCCATGAATCCGAGTTTTACAGTCGTGCCAGCGAACGTGACGTCAGCAATTCCTCCTGCCACGGTCCAGGTCCTCTCGACGTTGAAGTAGTCTCCATAGGTTGGAACGTTGTAGAAGGTGCCTACGCTGTAGGTGTAGACTTCTCCGGATACGTCACCGCTTGATGTGAAGACGTGGGTACCGGAGGCACCTGTGTGCCCGGTTCCGGATCCGACCATCGGGACATGCGCCCCCATATCGGCTCCGTCATCCATCAGTGCTGCTGCTCCAATCATCATGATCGCGTCGTACAGCTCGGAGGTGAATATCCCGGCAGAACAGTCGGCATCGGCGGCGCAGGTGGCTGGGAAGTCACCTGTGCTAACACCAGTTCCTCCTGGTTGTGTGGATACCATGCCATTGAGAGCAGCGGTATCTATTCCGGCTGCAGTGAAAGCGTCGACCACCGCGCCTCCGGCCATTCCGTCTGGACCGAATGCGGGAATCATGCTTCCCTGCCCCCTAAGGCCACCGAGCATCATTGCTCCGTCAGGACTGTAGGAAGCTAGTAGCACAGAGTCGCAAGCGGTTCCATCAGCGGATCCTGCTAGAACTGCCGCAACTGCATCCCCGACCGTGGCCGTGGAGAGTCCTGAGGTGTCGTATGTAAATCTCGTACATACCTGGTGGTCTGCCTTCGCATTGAAGGCAGTGGTGAATGCATCACCGACTCCAGCACCGTAAGCGTTGGTCATCGATAGGATTGCCGTGCTCCTAAGTCCTGCTGCAGAGATTACATCGGCCAATGCGTCGCCCTGGTAGGCGTCGCTAGGTACTACTCTGTAGAAGTGTGGGTATGACACAGCGTCGCTCAGTGCGGGTGAAGTGCTCGCGAAGGATATCATCGGGATACCTGCCGCGTTTAGCACGGAGTTAGCTCCCATGGATGCTCCAGAGCAAGCTGCTCCTGCTACTGCTACTACTCCTGCGTCCTTTACTGCTTGAGCAGCCGCGATTCCACCGGCCTCAGAGCACTGGGTGCTCGCGTAGCTCATCTGGAAGTCGTAGGTTGGGTTCGCGGAGTTGAGGTCAGCAAAGGCATGATCTCTAGCGAAGGTGAAGGCTGGGGCGAAGTTCGCCAGATCAGCCTCGTTGTCGTAGATTACACCAAGCTTGATTACCTTCTTCGACGCATCGTTTGCAGCTCCAGCATAATGGGCTGCAATCTCGTCAGAAACTGCGTGAGCAATGTCAGCATCGAAACCGACAACGTTGTTGTCAGCATCGTAGCTCTCGAAGGGCGGGTAGAATGGGTCTGTGCAGACCTTCAATTGCCCGGACTCGAGTACTCCAGTGAGGGTCGATCCCTCGGAAGGAGTGGGGTATGCTGTAGCCGTGTCAGCGGTAGAGTCATCTGCCAGCCTGTTGGTGTCAGAGAACGAGTTCCCGTAGATGACGTCGTACTCGCCTGATGCAACTACTGCAGCGATAGCGACGTTCAGTGCATCTAGGAGCTCGCTCGAGTCCTCGCGGACTGCGAAGCCGAAGTTCTCGTCGGAGAAGGTATCCAGAAGGGTACCCTCCAGCTCCAGAACTGGAGCATCGCCCATGGCATACTGTACGTCACCGTTGTCCAAAGCGGCGATTACCGATGGGAAGTCTTCGTAACCCGATACTGTGGCCATTGCTAGATTGTCAGCGGCGTAAAGATCCGAGGTTGTACCAGACTGCACGCCAATTGTGACTCCGGCTGCGTTCAGCTCGGATACATCGGTGATGGAAGCAGCACCGGTGCCGCCAATCACTCCCTGCGTACTAGTGTAGTACGCAGACGTGAAGTCGACTACCTCGTCTCTTGCATCAGTCTTGGTCATCGCCGAGATTATGACGTCGCACATCTCGCCGGCATTCAGGTTAGGGATAATGGGGTCCCATCCGGACTCCACCCAGACAACGCTGACGTCATTAGCCATCGATATGGTCCATTCAACATCATCATCGTCATCGTCCCCCCCTGCGCATCCAGCTAGGCTTGCAGCCAGCATGCTCAGGGTAAGCATCATTGCTATCATTTTCTTGTTATACATAGTGTTCTCACTATCCGTAAGCCTCCCGAGCGAACTATGAGTTATAGAGATTGTTGATTTGTTCTTTATAAGTAAATATCAAAAAATGTGTTTTTTCGCCCTTTCCGAGGCATTTACAGATTCAAGATTTTCAGAATCTGAGAGGTTCATCATGCGAGAGTATGAAGATGCCCTCACTGCACGGGGGAACATGGAGGAGCCACCGCTCGATTACGCGACAAGTGGAGTTGACATTGATCTTGAAGCAGAGGCTGTTTCCAGCCTAGTGGGCTCAATAGAGTCTTCAGCAAGGCTTCCTGGTGAGTTAGGGGCTCCTATTCAACTTCCAGGCGGTTTTGGAGGAATTGTTGAGTTCGGAGACTCATGCTTGGTTCTGGCTACTGACGGAGTCGGTTCAAAGTTGCAAATTGCTAACGAGGTGGGACATCTCGGGGGGGTTGGTTTCGACTGCGTTGCCATGAATGTGAATGACCTGATCTGTGTTGGAGCTGAGCCATTAGCGTTTGTTGACTACATTGCGGTGACTGAGGCCGATCCGATCGTACATGCAGAACTAGGAGAGTCTTTGTCCAAGGCATGTATGGAGGCAAGAGTGACCCTAGCAGGGGGGGAGACTGCTACTCTTCCCGGGATAGTAAAGGAGCTGGATCTCTCTGGCACTGCACTTGGTTGGTTCCCCAAGGGAAATGGGGTCACTGGGGAGAGTCTAACGGAGGGCGATGTCTTGATTGGTTTACCAAGTAGTGGTATCCACTCTAATGGTTTCACACTGGTAAGAGCTGTTTTAGATAGGTCAGGACTAAGCCTAATGAAGGAAAGTCCGTTTGAAGCTAATTGTGATTTCAGAAAAATCGAGAGGTTCTCCGATTCCGATGCCTTAACACTGGGGGAGGTCCTGCTGAATCCGACTAGGATTTATGTCGACCCCTTGGTTGATCTAATAAATGAGTCTAGGATAGAGGGCGGTGTTTGCGATTCAGATTCGATCAAGGCCCTAGCTCACATTACAGGAGGTGGGTTATCAAATCTGTTGAGACTTCACGATTCACTGGGTTGGCACATTGATCAACCATTGACTCCTCAACCAGAGTTTCAGTGGATTTCTGAAGTCGGAGGAGTTAGTGATTTAGAGATGCACAGAACATTCAATATGGGCATGGGAATGTTGGTGGCAGTAGATGCAGCCAGTGCAGCTTCAATCTCAAATTGGCTAGGCGAGCGTTTGCCTGGGACTCGAATAGTTGGATATGTTACTTCAGGAGATAGAGTGGTTACCCACTCCAACCCAGAAGTTGTTTTCGACAAATACTAATGACGGTCAATTCCTTTTGTAATGTCTCCTCCGCCCGACATGGAACGAGAAGCCAAGATGCCAGAAATGGGTTCTCCGTACAGGGAAGGGAGGACCATGTTGTTGCTCCCAGAAAATGCTTCTGATGGCTTGCTTGGCCCTAGGAGTAAGAGTTCTGGTGAGGTCTTCTACAACTCAGCAATGTCGGGAAGTAGAACGAGAAGCGTGTTGCTACTCAGGCATTCAATAGAATGTGGTCTTCTAGGATTAGGTAAGATTTACGCTATCGATGGTTTGACTGCCTCCGGACTTAGGGCAAGAAGGTGGCTAAACGAGGTTCCTGAAGAGATGGCTGCTAGAGTTTTCGTAGAAATTGTCGATCTAGATGAGCTATCCTTGGAATGGGCCAAGGCGTCAAACAACCGCTTCCCTCCTTTACATGGAAAGGGGACGATTGAAGCTATTCATGGAGATCTGAGATCTTCAGTTCTGAGAAGCGGGAGACACTGGGTCGACATAGACCCATATGGTTCTCCAGTACCATTCCTGGATTCGGCGATGCAGTCAATGGCCAGGAGTGGAGTAATGGAGGTAAGTGCCACGGATACGGCTGCTCTAACTGGATCTTCGAAGACGGCACTAATGAGAAGATATGGTGCTAGAGTTAGGAACGATTCGCTGTCTCATGATTCTGGAATGAGGGTTTTGCTTGCGATAATTTCTAGAATTGCGGCAAGACACGATAGGACATTGCATCCACTTCTTTCTATCTGGGATTCGCACCATCTGAGGGTCTCCTTCAGGATTAAGAAAGGAATTTCTGCTGCCAATGATCTGGAAACTAATATCGGTTGGAGGGTCTTTTCTCCCAATACAGAGGAAGTGATCGCGTCCATGGAATACGGGTTCCATCACGGGGAATCATTGGAAACTCTGCCTATGCACTGTATGCTACCGTTGGAATATCCAGTCAATAGGAAGGATCCTAGGATTTCGGGACCTATGTGGGTCGGACCGACTGGGGACTGTGATGCTATGGCATCGATGACTGAGGACTCCGCTCTGGAGAATTGCGGCCCGATATTCTCACTTGACGATCCGCTTGAGTGGGATGAGAAGAGATGTGAATTGGAGAGAAGGGCGATTGCCAGGAGCGTCAGGCACATTTCGGAGGAGTCTCTGGCGATCAAATCCAATCAACTGATTGTAGTGGATGATCTTTCTTCTTGGCTTGGGACCGGTGCTCCGCCTAGCCCAAAGAGAATTGTCGAGTCTCTCAAAGATGCTGGATATTCCGCTGGTGTGTCTAGTTATGGAAGGCCGTCATTCAGGACTGATGCCCCATGGGAAGACGTGATTGATGCTGCAAAGTCCATTCAGCCACCGATGTAGGACATTTCCACTCTTGGAAGAGAGTTCGGCTTTGGGGACCTGAGTTCGCTATATCTGTCAGATCTAGCGGACCAAATCTTAGATATTTCATCTGTTAGACCCTGTAATGGCTCGGAGACTATGAGTTTGTCAGCCAAGTCATGGCCCCTGTTGCTGAAAAGGCATGTGAAAAGCTTCCCATCCGAGGAGAGTCTCGCCCTCACACATCCTCCACAAAATGGTTCAGTTACGGAAGAGATGAATCCTATCTCTCCAGAACCATCCGAGTGAGACCATCTAGAAGCGACATCAGTTGGAGATTTTCTCTCCATAGGAGATAGGTCGAACTCACTTGATAGTGACTGCAGGACCTCGGAGGTGGGAACTACCTGCCCTAAAGACCAATCGTTGGTAGATCCGACATCCATAAACTCGATGAAGCGGACTATGACACTAGAACCCCTAAAGTGCCTAACTATTGGGGCTACCTCAGACTCATTTATTCCCCTTCGAACGACGCAATTTACCTTTACAGGATAGAGTCCTGAAGATACTGCCGATTCAATTCCACGCATTACCTCTTCAACAGGGATTATTGAGTCGGTAATCTTTGAGTGGAGCTCTGGTTCGAGAGCGTCTAGACTTACGGTTACCCTGTTAAGTCCTGCTCTTGAGAGCTGCTCTGCTCGGTCTGCAAGAAGAGAACCGTTAGTTGTTAGAGCCACCTCTATTCCCAACGAGGAAACCATCCTGACCAGTTCGGACAAATCTCGTCTAAGGAGTGGTTCACCACCAGTGATCCTGACCTTGTTAAGGCCCAGTGGAATACAGGCAGTAACAAATCTCTGAATCTGCTCATAGGACAGGATGCTCTTGTTTGGAAGGAATTTGTGCTGTCTTCCGAACTTCTCTTTTGGCATGCAATATCCGCATCTGAAGTTACATCTGTCAGTAACAGACACTCTGAGGTCCCTCAGGGGTCTGCCCATTTTGTCTCTCGCCACAGAATCACGACTGGGTGGAGGCTGAATAGTTTGTCTTATGGAAGAACAGGTTGAAGAATGAGTGTTTTCTGCCACCTATCAGGATGCTGGAAATAACTGACAAGGCTAGGGAGATGCTCGGCAAGTTCTCGGAGCAATCTGAAAACGATTTAGTTGCACTAAAGGTTGAGATTGTAGGAAGGGGACCGAAGGGGTTTGAGTACGATTTACAACTCATAAGCAAGGAGGATGCCATGGAAGACGATGTTGAATCGGATATCGGGGGCTTGGTCGTTTTCGTAGGAGCTAGGAGCGCTCCCTATCTTGAAGGGACCGTCCTAGACTACAAGGAGACATTGATGGGAGGTGGGTTTAGTTTCGAGAATCCGAATCCGCTTTGGATTGATGATATTTCTAAGGCAGTTGCAGAGGTTATTTCCGACCAAGTCAACCCCCTAGTAGCATCTCATGGAGGACATGTTGACCTAGTGGGAGTGGATGGGGGGAATGCCATGATCTCATTCGGCGGGGGATGCCAAGGATGCGGAATGGTTGATGTAACCCTGAAAGAGGGAATTGAGGTAATGATTACCGAGGAGGTTCCCGAGATTACTGCGGTAATCGACATGACAGATCACGAAGCAGGGGCTAATCCGTTCTACTAATTAGTAGACCATAGGAACATCGTCCTCGTCATCTTCTGGAGGTGCTGGCAGGGCATTTGCCTGTGCCCTCTCGAATGCTTCTCGGACTCTTTCTTCGATATTCTTAGCATCTTCAAGCAACCCTCCTAGGGGGATTTCCATCCCAATGAACTCGCTAAGACCCTCCAAAGCGATCAAAGCAGCTCTTGCATCTGGATATATTGGATTGCACTCAGCTAGCAGAGCAGTAACATCTAGACCCCTTCTCTCTCCCTCAGCTATAAGATACCCTGCTATTCCTGTCACTATGCCCTGTTGAATTCTCTGTATGCTTGAGCCATCCAGCTGATCCCTACCCGTGGGAGTTGAAGATACCCCCCATAATTCACTGTCCTCTTTGATACCTAAATCGTTGCTTACGACTCCATCGATAACTACCAACCTATCGAATCCACCTTTGGTGAACCAATCAAGGACAGTATTCGCGAAATATGAATCATGCTCACTCGGGAACTGTATCTCTGAGGTGAAAACGCCAATTCCGTCTCCTTGGTAGACTCTGACTGGATGCTTAGGTACCGAATCATGGATTAGGGCCACAGCAGGAAATTTTGGATGGAGGACGGTACCCATTGGACTTAGATCTAGGGAGCCGACGAGATGAGACGTCGCTATAACTCCAACAGAGCCGACTGTGGAGAAGCCGCATACGGCAGTTCCTCCTAATCGAGTTGGGTCTGCCTCGGAGTGAAGAACTAGAGGATACCCCCTTGTCGTTTCCTCGCTCATAGCGTTTGGTTGCGGGTACGCTCTTTGAATATCACGGCTGAACATCATGAAAAAATTCTGTAAAGTAAACAAGAGGAAAATTAACCTGATAAAGCCGAGCGCATGGGAGTACCACGGAGCCTAATATGTCCAAGAGGAATCTCGGGGAGTTGTACCTAGTACTTGGGTCTCAAGAAATAAACCTAGCCGATTTTACCCGAGAAGCAGGTGATCGGTGGTTGAAAGTCACACCTCAGGATACTTGGTCTTCTACTCTCTCCAGAGTCAGGATCGCTCGGCAGGAAGCATTGGAGAGTACTCTAGAGGCAATTAGGACAAGTGGCTTTCCAGATAGGGGTTCTTCCTTCTCCAGAATTCTAAGTTCATGTGGCATAGAAAATAAGTCTGATGTGATTCTCGCAGCTATTCAATACATGAGGTCGGTCGAGAAGGAGGGATATACAACTCCAAGAGAGTTGAAGAGACTGATATCAGAAACTGGAAAATGGACAAAAAAATCGATTCGTGGATGGAATATCTCTCTGTATATTGGAAGAATGTTACAAGGAGGATCCGATGTTTCGGAGCCTCTTCTTGAGTATCCTCGTAGGAGACCGAGGAAGTATGCATACGTGGTTCTAACAGAAGCTGGAAGGGATCATCTGGACAGGCTCTCTCTGATGAGGTGAATATTTGACTGAAGAAAAAAAGGATTGGTCTTTCACCTCGCATGTGGGTGAAGATTTGAGGGGAGCCGATCTATCAGGAGCTAATCTTCGACGCGCAATCCTTGATAGAGCGGATTTGGAAGGAGCAGATCTATCTGGAGCTGACTTACGAAATGCATCTATGAGAGAGACTAATCTGATGAAAGCGGCTTTGGATGGAGCAGATCTGAGAGGAGCTAGGATGGTCAAAGCGAGGCTCGGTCTTTCTAATCTCCAAGGAGCCAGACTTGATGGGGCAGACATGAGGGGAATAAGAGGAAAGTACGCAGTTTGGAGAGAGGCGAACTGGTGGGATGCAACAATGGACGAGAGCTTGTCCAAGTCTCTTTCCAAAAAATGGCCGCGAGATTAGGCCTCAGGAGACATCTTTGTCAGGCCGTCTCTCATCCATCCTGGAATAGGAATTTTCTTCCTCACCTCCAAAATATCGGTACAAACGGTTACTTGCTCTGCTGTCCAGCAAGTTACTCCATTCTGATTCTTGAACTCGTAGTTCCAAGTAATGGATGTTTTTCCAATCTTTGGAACGGAGATGGAACATTGTACTGTATCGCCATAGGAGATTGGGTACAAGAACCTAGCCTCACTATGTACGAGAGGAAACGCTATCCTTTTTTCACTAAGAATTTCATTGTAGTGAATCCCGCACGAGAACTCCCATGACTCCTCATAGAATCGATGAGCAAGATCCCAGAATCTTGGATAGTAGACTATCTTTGCGAGATCGACCATTGGAAAGTCTATCCTCCTTTCAGAAACGAATGTCATGCCCTCTCCTGCGTGGTTTTTGGCTTGAACCTAACCTTAGTAGCGGACCCACCGCGATTCGAACACGGGTTTCCAGCTCCGGAGGCTAGAGTGATATCCAGCTACACTATGGGTCCAGAACGTATCCAATATCCAGTACTAATTGAAAGATTGCTAATATTTCCTCGCTATTATTGGCGGACCCACCGCGATTCGAACACGGGTTACAAGCTCCGCAAGCTCATGTGATATCCAGGCTACACTATGGGTCCAGCATTTATTCGACTGAATGATACGGCTTAATCTCGACGGTGTTAGAAATCACATCGAGAGAGGTAGTACTGTCTTCCAACTAGGTACAGCTAGCTTCTTTGACTTAGGTCCAGTCATAGTCTTAGGATTCTTCTGAGTGAGAACTCCATGCATTCCGCGAACATTGAATTTCACCCTGAGCTCAACCATTCTATCTCTTTCTGCAGTAGTTACCTGCTCTGAATCTAATTCGAAACTTGAGGATGCGAATCCTCCATCATTTTCTATATTCAGGGTGTTTCCCTCCAACCTAGCTCTTGGTGAGAAATCAAAATCCTGTGGATTTTCCATGAACACCTTAGCGTCCACTATCAGTCTCCCCCTCACTGAAGCCTTTGTAATCTCAATAGACTTCACCATGACCCTGCCACGGATTACTGTATGAAAGGCCTTCGCTTGGATATTTAGACACTAATCTCGCTAACTCTAAGAACTAGGATCACAAATCTTGCTTCCAGAGCCCAGTCATTTCCTTGATCTGGGTCGATTCCGTCAATCGGAGTATCTGGATCGCATTCTAGTGCGGTGATAATAAAATTCCAATCTCCTTGTCCAAACCTTCCATCGGGATCGTTCAATAGCTGCATCTCGACTTCTTCCTTCGAGTTAGCGAAAACCGTATAGTCCGACTCTGGTACTGGATTCATCGAGCTTCTATCCAGAACCGCCGAGGAGTTCTCAGTAATATTATCCTGGGCAGTAATGACACTAAATGACCATCCAGAAGATGGCACATCGACTCCAAGAGTGAAGTTGTCCTCAGGCCACATTATTGGCAGAATGTCTCTTGAGAGAGTTAGTGTGGAGGTGAAGTCAATGAGTCTGGACCCATCCCCCGGTTGGAACTGAATTTCTTCTGTTTGGCCCTGTTCAAGATACCCGGACCAATCGTAATCTACGTGTCTCTCTTCCCAGATTATTCTGAAGGTTCTAGAGATTACTCTGAGATTCCATGTTGTTGTGTTAGATCCTCCGCTATCGTCTACGACTGTCACAGTTCCAGAAATATTTGTGGCTTGAGAAGTACCTAGGCTAGTTATTGCACCACTCGCATCTATGTCGTTTAGTGGATCACTGTCTCCGTCGGAGTCCTGGGTGGAATCGAAATCCCATGTGACATCTACAGCCCCTCCCTCGGGATCAAAGGACTCGCTCGCATCCAATCTTGCCTCTTGACCGGATTTTACAAAGTCTGGAAGATTCAAGATAATGTGAGGGAGCGCATTGACAATAATTAGTAGTGATGCTGAGTCGGATCCTCCCTCATCGTTGAAGACCTCAACTCTGACCTCAATGGTCCCGGATTCACCAAAAATATGGCTAATCACTCCCTGTTTTGTAGTACGGATTTCTCCATCTCCAAAATCCCATCTATATTCATCGATAATAGTTGGATCAGGAGTGGTGGAATCTCTAGCGTCGAAATTTACTGCTTCCCCTTGGTTTACAATATCTCTATCTGAGCTCAAACTTGCATTTGGATTTCCGGGACCGATGCCTCCGCATCCAGCAAGAATTTGGGAGATCACAAGGATAGAAAGTAGAATCGATACCTTATCTCGGCCCTTTGCCATGATACGAGAAAACGAATACCCCTCATATGTGTGTTGGGAGTGATTGAGGAAATTCGAAGATTGCGAGAGTTCATGGACGGTGTCCGTAAGACAGGTGCGAGGGAGTGCCTTGCTTGAAGGATTGAAGGTTCTAGGATTGGATCTTGAAACAACTGGATTCAATCCTAGATCTGACAGGATTGTAGAATTCGCTTTAGTTGGAAGCGATGCTGATGGGTCTCGCGTTTATCTCCAATCTGTTGTTAATCCGGGTGTCAAGATTCCTCCGGAATCAAGTCGAGTCCACGGTATTTATGATACTGATGTAATGGAGAAATCTGATATTGGAAGGTACTTTGATGAAATCCTAAATTTAATTGATAATGCGGTAATTGTAGGTCATAATATTGTTGATTTTGACTGGAGATTCATAGAAATAGAGTTCACAAGGTTTGGCCGTGAGGCTCCTAAACCATTATCAATTCTTGATACGATGTTAATAGCAAGGAAGCTAAAGATTCCGAGGCCTCACAAACTAGGTTCCCTATGTGGAAGATTTGGGATTGTTCTTGAAAGGGCACATAGTGCTGACGCTGATGCTGGTGCAACTCTCCTTCTTCTATGGAAAATAATGAGTTCTTTCCCAGAAGAGTTTCGGGGTTCGACCGAGAAAATATTGGAATTATTTGGATACAGGCCCTAGCAAAGGAGACCATGGTATGATCTCTGACCAATCCCCAAGATGTACGACTTTTCCCGTCACTCTTGCACTGCCAAGAAATATGGGGTCGTCTCCGATAGAATCTACGAGTTTCTTCATTTGTTCTAGTGCACCGTCCTTTAGAATCGCTCCGAATCTATGGTTTGATTCTGCTAACTCTCCATTTTTTCCAGATGGTGGAGCCCTTTGGAAAAGGGCAGCTCCGGATTCATGGTCTAACCTAACTAAATTAACAACCTCGTCTATGAACATCCCGCCTGGAGGAATTGCGCCTTCCATCCTTGCCACCCACCAACTCGGACACCAAGGCTTCCACTCACAGAAAGTGCATGCTTCTTGGCTGGGTGTAGCTGAGAGTGGTTCTTGAGTAGGGGTCATCCCCTCCCATGCCTCTAAGGCTTCTTCAATAACAGATGGCCCTTCTGCTGTGTGGGTAGTCTGATTTGCTGAATACCATCCTTCTGCTACTAATATAGGGTGGTCAGGTTCGTTCTGCTTTAGGATATCTCGATAAAATCTAAGTTGCCTGCTGACTTTAGGACCTAACTCGCTCATGGGTGGTTTTCCCGTTTTCAGATCGGCAACGATCCATTCTTCTGGTTCGCCAGACCGTTTAATCGAGATCAGCAAATCCAAGCGTCCCATTAGCTTGCCACAGTTTGAAGTTAATGTGGCCTCATTAGCTATGATGTTGCTTTGAGTTTCAGCCCAATCTGATGGTTCTATCTCGGAAGGCTCACTAGTTTTGCCGGTTGTCTTTTCGGACAGCATTTTCAAACTCACAACTAGTCCTTCGAGAGCCTTTTGGTGCAGTTCTGACTTCCATCTAGGGTGCCTTGGAGCCTCCATAAACAAATCTCTTTCGATCTCCCAATGCTTGTCCAGAGTGCTCTTGACGATTTCTTCGAACCATCCCTTCTCATAATCGAATTCTTTGAAAATCTCGGTTTTGCAAATTTCCTCGAACGAATTGTGAATCACATTGCCCATCGAAGCAGGCATACTGGCTTTTCGCGGGAGGCTTTGTCTCGATAACCAATACTTTCTGGGGCATTCCTCGAATCTATTCCAAGATGAAGGTGAAACCTGGTGGCTTTTCTGTTGACTTTCTTTCTCGGCGGCCATGACTAAGTCAATCTGAACCAGAGGGAGGCAACGGTTAACACCATTGAGTGATTTCTCGAATTATGGCGGAAGGTCCGATGGTCGAAGTAGACGAGGGAGTCAACTCTTCTGGAGCCCTGCTGGTGAGCTGTTTCCCATCGGTTGGTTTCGTAAGTAGTATTGTAGCTCATTTTTTGGTAGAAAAACTAGAGTTGGAACTTGTAGGAGGAGTTCGCCATCCAAAACTCCCTCCAGTATGTTTGGTTCAGGAGGGTAAGCCTTTGCCACCAATAAGATTCTATGCAGGTGAGCCAATATGTAACATGGATCAGTGTGATAAGGTTGTCCTGATCGCATCAGAGATTCAGATTCCTCCGGAGCTAATTCTTCCCCTGTCTACCGGATTGATTGACTGGATTGTTTCTTCGGGAGTTAGTTCAACGATCTTGATAGATTCATTCGCTCATGGGATTGACAGTAGTCACAGTATTTTCGATGATGACGAGGGAATGGAGTCTATGCTAGGAATTGGGTCAAATGAGTCAACTCATGATCTGCTGAAAAGCATCGGAGTACCTCTACTGAAGCAAGGCCTGGTGGGAGGGATGACTGGAGTAATGATGGGGGAATGTAGGAGACGTCGGATTGATGCTCTTGCCATTCTGGCGGAATCTGACGGTGAGATTGGGCAGGGAGTAATTCCTGATGCTAGAGCCGCAGCTAGAATAATCGGGCGTATGGATGGCCTACTTCCCGCTGTTCATTTAGATCCAGAACCACTAATGGAAGAGGCCCAGAGGATAGAGGGTCAGATCAGAGACATGATGGCGGTGAATCTGAATCCACCCCAGGATAGTAGTGGTGCCCCCACTGGAATGTATGGTTAGAACTCTCCTAGAATTGTCTGTCTCTCTTCGGGAAGATCTTCTAGAATTGTCCCGCCAAGTAAATCGTCAAGTTCAGTTTCTGAGATTACCCTGACTCCTAGTCTTCTTGCCTTCTCCATCTTAGATCCCGCTGAGGAACCTGCTACCAAGTAGCGTAGGTTTCCAGATACCGAAGATACCACCTTGCCCCCCTCTGACTTTATTGACAATGCTATTTCCTTCCTAGGTCTGGAAAGAGTGCCAGTAATACAAAATGTACTTCCAGAAAGTGGTCCTTCTGAATTAAGTTGGTCCCCTTCAATTATCTCTATTTGGGAGTGTAGGTCCAATATGGAGTCGCGCCTATCTGAGATACCATCTAGGAGGAGTTGCGCTACAGTCTCACCTATCCTGTCTATCGATACCAATCTCTGTATTGCTTCATCCCTTTCATCGGTCATCTCGATCAGCTCTTCGAATGTCTTCACCTCTGAGCAGACCAATGTGGCAATCTCGGGACCTATCCTAGGCAATCCAAGTGCCGAAATGAAATCGATTAGCGTCATTTTCCTTGTAGTTCTAAGCTCGTTTAGAACGTTTTTTGCGGACTTTTCTGCCATCCTTTCCAGACCGATTAGCTCTTTCTCCCTGTCCTCAAGACGATAGAGATCTGCTAGACTAGAAACCATTCCAGAAGAGCAGAGTTGCTCTGCGAGCTTCTCCCCAATTCCATCCATTCCTAACTTTCTGCACCAGTATAGAATAGTTCTCTCTAAGCGAGCAGGGCAGCCGATGTTTATGCATCGAATGAATGCTCCTTCCTCCTCCAGTTCACTACTGCAGCGTGGACAATTTGCGGGGACCTCTATGGTGGACCTACTAGGAATTTCTTCTGAAAATTTGGTTCCGTCTGCATGTGACCTGTCATCCAAATCTATCTGACTGGCTGGACCTAGAACCTCTGTGATCTTTGGGATGACGTCCCCCCTACGCACTAACCTCACTTTATCACCGAGCATTATTCCGAGCCTTTCCACCTCTCCCTTGTTATGCAGAGTTGTGTTCTCTACCGTTACTCCAGAAACTACTACTGGAGCGACTCTAGATACAGGCGTAACATTGCCTGTCCTTCCTGTCTGCCAGTACACCTCCATCAGAACAGTAATTGCTTCCTCCGGGGGGAACTTCCAGGCCAGAGCCCATCTCGGATGATGAGCAGTTTGGCCGAGAAGTTCTCTTTTGTCAAGACGATCTAGTTTAATCACGACTCCGTCCATCTCCCAATCTGCTGAATCCCTTGATTCGAACCATTCCTTCGTTACGGAGAGGATAGCATTGGTGGTCGAGGTATCGTCTTCACCGGAAACTACCGTGTTTCCGGCTATATCTATGCCCATTTTTTCTATCCATGAGATGACTTCGGAGTCTAATTTGAAGTGAGGCGGCTCTGGGCTGTCCGGATGACGATCTTCTTCGGATGGGAATTCTACCCCGTATGCTAAGAAGGCTAAATCCTCAGGACTGCCCTTACCTGCATCAACATGTTTCTGTCGAAGAGCCCCCGCTGCGAGATTTCTCGGGTTTGGAGCTATTTGTGAGTACTTTTCTTTGAAGATTTCGAGAGGCATTACCACCTCTCCTCTGATGTGGCAGTCTCCCTCCCAATCGAGATTGGCTGGGATGTTCATCATTCTTCGAACGTTTGCTGTGACGTCTTCCCCTCTCTTTCCGTTGCCTCTAGTTGCTGCCTTGGCCAATCTTCCCCTTCTGTACTCAAGAGAGAGTGCGGAACCATCTAGTTTCGGCTGACAAACGAATCTTCTTCCCTTCGCAGTAGTTTCTGATACGAAGTGAGCGACCTCTCCGTCCGAATTAGCCTTATCAAGGCTCATCATCCTGAATAGATGTTCCACCTTTTCAGAACCAGGTGGAGGATCCGATCCGACTCTTCTTAGTTGTGGGTGATCGGGAGATAGGGTTTGCAACTCGTCCCTTAAGGCATCAAACTCGGAATCTGAAATCGTTGGATTGGCTTTGTTGTAATATAAATCTGAGTGGATTTCCAGCTGCTCTGCAAGCCACTTTATTCGGCCCAGAGAGGCTTCATTCGACGGGGCTTCGGCATCCATGATTGTGCAAAGGGCCAGTGGACTTCAAACTGACCTTTTTTTCATCCACGGTATGGTGGGCCTGCCAGGATTTGAACCTGGGTCGCGCGACCCCCAGCCGCGAAGTATAGGCCAAACTAACCTACAGGCCCCCTTTGGGCTTCAACCGAGAAGGCTACCAGTCAAAGCCCTGACGGGTCTCAGTGCTGCCTATCGATACTGAATGGTGCCACTTCGTCAATTAGATCGATATGACCTACGAACATCCTTCTACAGCAATAGAGTGGAAAGCCCAATTTGTCTAGTGTTTGGCCCGCGTCCTTGCCCTCGTCTACGGCTTCTCTAAATTCGTTATACTTGTGAGCAATGACCTTTCCACAACTCCAACATCTAACTGGTATCAGCATCTTCTCACCTACCTGTACGACTTCTGCCACTTCTTGCGAGCACCACGACCCATTTGATGCTTGGGTTCCTTCCTACGAGGATCATTTACGAGAATTTTCCTTTCGAACCTGATGAACTCATCTCTGAGTTCTTCGTCGTCTCCTTCGGCGCCATCATTGAATTTAACCAGTCCTCTGGCAATAGCGGTCCTGATTGCGTCGACCTGTCCCATTTGTCCCCCCCCCTTGACATCGACTGAGATATCGACTCGGTCAATTCTGTTCATAGCTTCAGCGATTCTGACTGGCTCAAGCGCCTTTCTACGAGCTAGCTCTGGTTCCATTATATGGATCGGTTTGCCATTTATCCTTACACGCCCCTTTCCGGACTTTAGAGTCGCTCGAGCTATGGCAGTCTTTCTCTTTCCGCTTGTGTTCACAACCTTGTTACCCTTCTTCTTGGCCATATCATTGTCCCTCCCATCTCGATGAGTCTACTCCCAGATGAGAGCTGATCTCTCCAAGGCTGACGAACTTGTTTGGAGCGTTCCTATCTATTTTCTCTGTAGATCCCCATTCGTGACCTTCTGGTAGATTATCTCCATTCAGGTTAGATGGGGTACCTATCATTACTCTGAGATCTCTGAGTGCCTCTCTTCCTGAGCTATTCTTCTGATAGGGAAGCATTCCTCGGACGGTTCTCTTGAGGATCTTATCGGGCATTCTAGGGAAAAATGGTCCCTTTCGAGCGTGATTCAAGTTGTATTTTGCTCTATAGTCACTAAGTACCTTTGACTTTGGGCCAGAAACTATTGCTCCCTCAGCATTGATAATGATCACGCGCTGTTGTCTACCAGACTTTCTTGCCGAAATCATTTGCTTGGCGACCTGACTGGCTAACCTACCAAGAATCTTGTCTGTAGCATCGTACACCATCGTTTGTTCAGACAAGAATCCTCACCCCCTTTCCCTTTGGGTTCTCTTCCATTAGTTCCCTAATGCTCAGCGTTCGTCCACCTGATGACTCGATTTTTGTCTTTGCACCATCACTGAAACTGAATGCAGCTATTATCTGGCCTCCGCTAATCTCGCCACTACCCAATACCTTCCCGGGCACCAGGATGGTTTCTTTTTCTGAGGAGTTCCTAGAGATGTGGCTTAGGTTGGGCTCTGCCCAATTCTTTCGGCTGGAGGATAGTCTTGTAGCAGTGTCCCTCCATATGGCTGAGCCTGTAGATCTGCCGTGTTCCTTTAGGTCGCCAATGAGAGAGACTAGGGCCGAATTCGTCTTTCTGTCGGGCTTACTCATTTCATGCGCCTCCGTGGTTGGGTAGCGCGGCCACCAAAGTCCGTGTTATGAATCCTGCGGGCTCCCCATAGGGACGGTCGAGGAAGTGTAAAGTGCAATTCATCAAATCTTGAACCCTTCTTCGTCAACAGAGTCATCTATGCCTGCAAACCTAATGTTTCCATCGGCATCCACGAATTGGCCTGCCTTCACAGAGGGCCCGTAAAGGGAAGACTCGTTCGCTGAAGTCCTAGATAGTAAGCTATCACCCAATGATCTGTTCATTCTACCGATCATAGATTGGAAAATCTGTATCGCCCTATCTCTATCTTCGGAACCGATATCGTGGTCTGAGTATCTTGCCTCCTCGAAGATTGAGAAGAACATATCGATTTCCTCAGGCGGCACTATTCCTCCTAGCATTTTGTTGATTACATCTTCGAACTCTCTAGTAGTCTCGAAAACCTTCTTCATAGCTCCTCTCATTCTGAAGTATTTGATTAGGTCCTTGTAACAAGAGAATATTGCCTCTATGTAGTTGTTTGAAGCTTTCAAGGACATCAGTGCATCAGTGAGGATTCCTCTTAGGACCTCGATCTTCCTTCTCTCTCTGTAGTTGTTGTACATCACTGCACCAGCCAACAAAACTCCTGAAAGTGAGATTCCCACAAGGAGTAAAACTTGCGTGGTCCAAATTCCGCTATTACCGGCAGTCGAAGCGGCTCCGAGACGGATTTCAGGGGTACTGTTTAGCCACTGCTCTACGAAATATGGCTTATTTGCATCTGCAGACTCGAAGTGTACCAATACTCTCCACTTTCCTCCCTCTGCAGTCCACTCAGGGTGTCCCGGGATAACTTCGCCTGTGTATGGGAATGAGAAGTTTGCAGAGCCTCTTTCGTTTGTAATCAGTATCTCTACCCTTTCAGTCTGCCATCCCGATCCGTTCCAGAACTGACGATGGAACTCAACTCTCTGCCCCTCAACTGTCAGATCGAGTCTGTCCCGGAGAATAGAAACCTCTCCAGCGATCATCTCTCCCTCGAGATATCCAGTAGGGCTTGACCAGTGTTCCTTTAGTAGGATATCGACTTTACTTCTTACAAGAACCTGGACGTCCGCTATCGAGCTGTTTAGGACGGGATTGGGCTCTAAAGCCTCGTAATCACACCCTCCTGGGACGTACTTCTCAGGTTCATATGCGATTCTGACAGTTCTGAACCCCTCGAGGTTGTTTCCGCTGGGCTCAACACCCCTTCTGCTGGGGTTATCGTCTGGATCTGCGGAGTACCAAATGAATTCCCCCGTACCGTCGGTTGTGAAAGCTGAAGCAATGGGCCTAGTATTGATTTCTGGGTCTAGATAGATGTTGACGCATTTTCCTCCTACTGGCTTACCATTTGACTGAGAGAGTTTGGCGTTGATATGGAAAGCCTCTTTGAGATATAGTACATCAAAAGTAGATCCGTTTGGGAACGTGTATGTCAGGTAGTCTGATCTGAACGGTCCTACTTCCGAAACCTCTATTGTCGAATTCGAGAATACCGGGAAAAACATCGTCTGTGTCTTGTTTTTGTATCTATATCGATCGTTGTTCAGGGGATCCCATGCATTGTACTCAACCTTCACCTTGGCCATCCCCGCATCTACTCCTGTTAGTGGACAGTTGATGTCAAAGAGTCCATTTTCATCAGTAGCTCCAGGGATACACGCCTCGATTCCAGTATCTCCGGCTCTGAACTTCATTCTATTCTCTAAAGGATCGAAAATCATTGATCCCATCTCATATGTAACTCTGATCTGCCTGTTAGTGAGATTGCCTCCCAACTCATCTGTAAGCTGTCCAGATACAATCATCGGTTTCTCTAGGATTTGACCGGTGTCGGGATCTATTTCCGAGGTGTAGACAATCTGCTGTTCGACATCCAATTCTGTATTTCCAATCAGACTGAAACCATCGACTTGGAATTGTAGTACTCTTCGGAAGTGATCGCTGTTCTGGATAATTACACAGGGATCCCATGCTCCCGAGGTAGTCAGCATTGCTGCATCGAGAGGCTCACATCCCTCATGTGGAAGGTTCTCCTCGAACCTGATAATGACGTTCACTGGTCCGAATCCATCGGGCAAGTAAGAGAAGGGGTCGTCTTTGAGGAGCTGAGGATCTAGGAAAGTTCTGTATGAAATTGACCCTGCATTAGGACATGTTACGTTGACAATCTGTCTGTGGGTTCTATCCTCGAAGTCGATTCCCTCAAAAATTATTGTAATATTCCCCCCTACGCCATATCCATCATCATTCAGTTCTCCGGCACATCCATTCAGTCCTTGTCCTGCATCTTTCTCAAACGGTGTTCTGGCATCGTCAGTGACTGCAGCCGAAAATGACCACAGGTCTCCATTTGATACGATATTTGAGCTGGTATTCTGAACATTGATGAAGGTTCTAGAAACAACCCAAAGGCTTACTTCAGCTGAGTTGCCCTGTCTTAGAGAATCTCCCAAATAGGTAAATCCTAGAGAGAAGTTCCCCAGTGTGTCTATATCAGTGAGGTTTACTCTGAAAACTCCGTTGTTGTCAGTGATTGCTACCCCGCTAGACAGATCCTCAGACCATGTCCAGTTTATCGGAACCTCTCTAACCGGTTGGTATGCATTATCAATTAGTCGGGCTTCCACAGTGGTATTCTGGCCACGATATAGTCGAGGTATTGTGTTCAGCTGGAAGTCAGTAGTACCGATGACTGAAACATTGCCGTATGCTCCAGTTGCAGCTAGAACCTGTGCTTGATCTCCAGTGAAGTAGTAATCGGAAAGTGTGAAGTCGGCCTTAACTCCAAATGTTCCTGCAGGGTACTGAGAGTACCAAGTCCAGTTGTAGTCGAAGGTGGCCAGTCCCTCTAGCATGCTAGGTCTTCTAGAGAAAGCAGTTTCGAGGCTGCCTGCGAAAACTCCATTGTTATCGATGTCGACCTGCAGGGCTATGGCATCCTGTGTCCAAGGATCAAGAGTCCGGTTCCATACGTGTCCAATTACTCTGAATGTCTCACCTGTGAACATCTCAGGAACTATCTCACATCTTACACTCGTAGACGACGTCAGTGGATCAACTGGTCCACAAGGAGGGGAATCGAAATCTGCTCCATTCTGCATGGAGATTGTCCAGTGAGTCCCATTGGAAGACAGGAATGGAGATAGAGCGCCATCGGCGATCACATCAAGTCCGAGTTGGGTTCCGTCCCAAAGAATTGGGTATGATTTGCCCAGACTTGCCTCGGCGAAGGTTGTACCTGCGTTAGCTAGAGATGGTGCGTGGAATAGTGCCCTCCAAGCGCCGAATGACGAGCCAGTGAACTGGGTTGCGTCCCAGAAATAAACCGGTCTGAATGAGGAGACATACATCTCGGCCTCGACATACATTCTGTGCATTGCACGGATGTAGAATGTATCTGTCTTTGAACCCTCTAAATGCTCCCATGGCCACTCATATGACCCATCAAAACATCCTCCTAGATCTGGCCTTGAGAATCCAACGAAGCTGTAGTCGCCTACAGGGAGAGTTGTATTTTTGTATTGATATGGGCTTTCTATTACTGCGTGTTCACCGGGAATATTGGATTGACATTCTGTCCAACTAATTCTCTCATAACCACCAGTAGGGATGCCAAGACCATTATCCAAAAGAGAGTTCCATTGTACCTGCTCCCAATTATCTGCAGACTGATTGTACGAAAGTGAAACCCATCCGCCTGAGTCTGCCCTGTATCCGTTTCCATAACCATCGTAAACAGTTGGATCGGTAATATTTCCGAACTGGGTTCCTGGATCACTAATAGTGAATGAAACCGGAGCGAAAGGTAGTCTGTTATCGAAAATTCCCCTATTGTAATCTGCGGTATAGTGAACTTTGAAGTCAAGCTTCAGAGGTTGCTCATCGGCTCTGAATCTCTGGCCGGCTACGAACCCTATTGTCGTATTCGCCCTGACCTCCACGGGGAAGCCTGTATCTCCAATTCCGTCTCCGTCGGTATCTGTCAGAGTAGAGCTGTAATCATGAACGAACATCTCAGTGACCTCAGAGTAGACCTCGTAAGTAGAGTTTGGACCGACTTGTATGTCCTCAGGGAAGAGGAACTGTCCGACAATATACTCCCCATTTTCATCCGTAAGAACGTCTATTGTCTCGATTACAGATGTCCCATTATCGATATACCTGATGTGGACTTGTACTGGTAAATCGGGTGCAGGAACGAATCCGGTATCATCTAGCCAGAAAACAGATCCATTGAATATTGCAGGTCGATTTTCGTCCAGCCATAGAACAGGTTTGGAATATAGAGTAATCCTTGTCGGAATCTTATCATCGTCATCCAGAATTCCATCATTGTCTGCATCCCAGTCAGAGCTCAAGGCCCCGTCTTCGGACTTATTTGATGGGTTAGCCCAATTACCATCAGAGGGATTGTTCCAATTGAGGTCAACCCTTCCGTCGCCATCGTCATCGACATCGAAGTAGTCAGGACCAGTGGAGTTGTTTGCTGGATTAGCGATACCTACTCCTCCGCCGAAGTCGTCGTGATCCCAAGGATTTGTAGATTCCAATCCGAATCTAGAAGGCCAAAGCATCACTTCGTCCTCGTCCTTCATCCCGTCGTAGTCATCGTCATCGTCGAAATCGTCTCTGATGCCGTCATTGTCATGGTCCCATGGAGCTATCGGGAAATTCAAACAGCATGTATCGTCAAAAACATCTGCTGTTCCTCGCTGATCAATAAGATTCAATAGTTCAATTGAGTTTGGGATTCCGTCTCCGTCCCAGTCATTATCTGCCCAGTTTAGGATTCCATCGTTGTCGTGGTCCCATGGACTCTGCTCCTCTCCGGAAAAACAAGATGGAGTTGCGTCGGACCCGAAAGGAGGAGCCTCCTGAACTTCATCGGGAATACCGTTGTTGTCATCGTCTGGGTCCTCGCCATCTGGAACTCCGTCGTTGTCATTGTCCACGTCGTAGTATGTTGGAAATAGTAGTCCCTGACCTAAAACTCCTCGATCCCAGACGGCCTGATAGATTCCGTCTTCGTCTGGATCGGTATCTAAGCCGTCATCGTCGTTATCCTCACAGTTGCTACCAGTGAAGTAGTATGGTTCCTCAATAGAAGAATCGTCGTCGAGATCGTCATTAAAATCTAATTCCAAGAAATCCAATGTCCCGTCGTTATCGTCATCAACATCGAAGTGATCGTATACGATATCCCAATCATCATCTAGATCGTTGGTATTGTTGTACATACAATTGGGGACCCAAGAAACGGTAGGCATGGGTTGGCCACAATCTATGTCCGGATCTTCATAGTCATCTAGTTCGTCTGCTATTTCGTCCGGAAAGAAGTTGTTATTTACATCGGAAGTCCATTGGAAGAATTGGAATTCAGTAACTCCGAGATAGGCAATCCATAGGTCTCTGTTGTTCTTAATTTGGTTGTAGGTATACGCTACCGAAGGGGTTGGATTGCTTTGTGGATCGAATGTGAAGTAGAAGCAGTTATTGTCACATTTTCCATCCCCAGTTGGGTGATTGTCCCCATTGTATGCACCGTCATCCCAATCGGAATCTGGTCTAGAGCTGTACGGAACAGTAAATATCTGGCCGCTTGATTGAGTGGGGGTCAGCAGGGGGAATTTGTACAAGTATGCATAGTAGTGTCCACATTGGATTTCTCCAGGTACTGGTGTCTGCACCACTAGTGCAGCGAAGGTTGGACCACAAGAGTTCCCATCAAGAGACCCTCCCATCTTGACATCGTCTACATCTAAAACGCCATCATTACCCTCGTCCTGGTCCCACCAGTCTGGCAAACCGTCTGCATCTTGATCTATGTCAATACCGTTAATTAGCGAGTCCCCATCAATGTCTATATCGAAGAAATTACCACCATTGTATGGACTCCACTTCATCAGAAGGAACCAATACATTTCGGGTATTTTACCCGGGGTTGGTGGGAACGAGCTTTCATCGTACCCATTGTAATCAAGCATGAAGCTGTTATCAATGTTGAATGGATTAAAACCCCAAGTTATATTCCAATAAGTAGAATCTAGATTTGCATACAGTTGGCTGTCAGTAGAACCATCGATAGCATCACCATCTCCTTGGGGCCAACTGTTGCCAAAGAAATTGTCAGTGTTGTCGATATCTACGACTCCACAGTTTCCATCATCAGGGTCAAAGAAATCGTTGATACCATCGTTATCATCGTCCCAATCCTCATCGTTTTGAAGCCCGTCCCCATCAATATCTGTATCAATATCGTTCGGTCCATCGTCTCTAAACATAGATCCGTTGAGCTCGTGTAAATCTGCATCATTATCCAAATCACAGTCTTCGTCTATATCTAGCCAGTCTAGGATACCATCGTTGTCATCATCGACATCAACCCAATTGTTCACACCGTCCCCATCCCAATCATTGAACCCTGTATATGATGTTCTCCAGAGTACACAATTGTCACTTGGCTGCTGTGGGTTTGGGTTTGCCACACTAGCGCAATCCCATGTAACTACCTCTGCAGAATCGTTCAGAGGGTATGGATCAACCTCATTCCTTAGTCCGTCGTTGTCTAAGTCCCATGGATTGGTTCCATCTCCTAGTGGGGTTGGATTGTCAGGAGTTGTAGTTCCTCCCAAATCTGGATCCAACCAGTCCCAGACCAAATCATAGTCCTTATCGATCGCTCTGAAGCGATCGTCGTCTAGATCTCCATCATAGTCTATTTCGCAGTCTTCTCCAGGGATCTCAATCGGGGGTACTGCATTGTTAAATGATTGAGTTGGGTAGTCTCCCTGACCGTCCCCGTTGGTGTCGAGTTGTCTACACTCATCGGGAATACCATCGTTGTCATCATCGACATCGTACATGTCAGCTAGACCGTCGTTATCGTCGTCTGTATCGGAAGAGTCCGGAGAGCCGTCATTGTCATTATCTGGGTCAAGAAAATTTGGAATTCCGTCGCCATCAAGGTCCCCGTCTAGTATGTTTGTGAATGCCTGGTCACGAGGATGCTGCAGAGCGTGCATTGCTACGTAATCAACTCCATCCACGTACTGTGCGTAATCTACTGCATCCCAACGAACCCAATCGTCCCACAGAATGTCTGGAGATTGTGAGATGTTCGACGTCTGTTCTGGATCCCAAGGATGGATATCGTTGATATCCAAGATTCCGTCTCCATCGTCATCTAAGTCGAAGTAATCCTGAATTCCGTCTGCATCGAAATCGCATGGCCAAACGAACTGGTCGATACGTCCGTCATTGTCATCGTCCTCGTCATAAGATCCTCTGCCCGATCCATCGATATCCTCATCGGGGATACCGTCGTTATCGTGGTCCATTGGATTTTGATCTACAAGATAATCTATCCCTACTAGTTGTCCTGTCCAAGGATGGGTGACGTTAGGGAGAACGTGTCTGTCCGAAGAGACGTTCCAGGGGTCTTGGCCTTGAGAGTAGTCGATTGGACCTTCGAGAATGCCATCGTTGTCATCATCCCAGTCAAACTCATCCTGTATTCCATCGTTGTCGTGATCATATGGATCGGTGCCATAGCAGCCATCAAACCTTTCAATGAGGTCGTTTATTCCATCATTATCATCATCAAGATCATTCAAATCATCTATTCCGTCATTGTCGTGATCATCGGTATTAGTCTCTTCGAGAAAGAAGCCATAGCTTGGGTCCAGAGTCAGAGCTGAGGTATCCGAGACCTTACCATAAATTGCTGCGGGATCATTGTAGAATGGATCTAGGAATGGAGAATGGAAGAATGGAATGGATTGTACAGATTGAAGTTGATTTTCTACTTGATTGGCTCCAGAAATCTGTTCAATTTGCTGAAATGCTGTTCTCTTGATGATTTCGACCTGCTTTTGACTCTCGGTTTCTTCTTTTTCATCTTGTAAAATACTTAGTTGAGTGCTTAGAACCATTATTGCAACTAGTGAGATTGCAACTAACGCTGTCTTTTTCGTACTTTTCTCGTCATTTATGTTCATTTGAAATCACCGTATACCCGAGGGTGGAGTAATGACGCTGTTTCAAGTGTTTATGAAAGGATTGTTCCTAATGCCTGATTGGGTATCACAACTAGGCTATCGTATCATAGGGAGTTTTCTACTTTCTATGGTAGGAAGTACCGCGGATTATCTCTGTCCCTCTGTATAGTTGCTCCATAAGCAATATTGCTGACATCTCATGGGTGAGGGTCAAACTTGATAGTGAAATGATTTTGTCTGCTGATTCTTTCAAGTTCTCGCTGAAACCGTTATGTGGGCCTACAGCCAAATGAGTATTTTCTCGTTCTACTTGAGTAGACTTCAACCAATCTGCAAATTCTTGGCTGGACATTTGGATCCCAGTTTCATCCAATAGGTTGATTCTACCTGAAAGAGATGCGATTGTATTCTCATAACCGGTTATGCCATTTTTACAATTATGCACCTGCAAAGTTATTCCTCTGGAAATCAATCTCTTCTGGAAATCTTGCAAAATTTTTGCCATGGATTTATCTTTAGGCGATTCATCCAAGTGAACCACCAGCCTACCCATGATAATCCGAAGGGGTTTTGGCACTTATGGGTTCACAAAGCATCAAGACGCATTCCTCACACGTAGCTTCGTTGCTATGAGGTGGTGGCCGTTCCGGAAAGGGAGAGGGTTCGCGCACAATGAACCCCACATTAGGGGTTCAAAGATGTGGATTCAGGATCTCAGAGAGGCATGCGAGAAAGGGTTCAATGATAGGGAAGCTGGGCAAGCAGAAGTCGATAGTATGAGAGAAGAATGGAAAAAATCGTATTCCTTAGGAGAGGTGGAAGACTCTCTATTTGAAGGTCTAGAAAGAAGGGCCACATTACTTCTATCAGCAAATGATTCTGAGTGGCTACTTCTATTGGATAATGAAGATTTTTGGAAGGTTGGATGGGGAAGTAAGGTGGAGGATTGAGATGGTGTTCTGGTTGATTCTATTCCTTGGTCTTGGCACATATAGCATTTATCTCAGTAGGCTTCAGCCATTCCCAGAGAAAGGTGCACGCTTTGGTTGGGCTGTACTTATTTCTAGTCTTATATTGTGGATTTCAAGTACCAGTCCGCAGGGATCGGGTCAGGATTTGCCTGCCTCAATTTCAGTATTCCTTGGAGGTGTTTTTACTATAGCTGGAATTAGGGATATGAGTACGAACAAGACAGATGTGATTGTCGCCCCTCTGGCAGGAGTCTTATTCTGTCTTGGTGGGATTAGTCTTCTTTCTTCTAGGTGGGAATTTGCAGGACAGTCAGAACAGATTGGGTCTTTTGTTTTGGCAAGCACGATGGTTTCGGTTGAAATGTACTTGGCATTTAGGGGACTTGTAATTGGAGTTCCTGGTATTGCATGGTCGAAATCAGGAATCAGGCAAATTCACAGAGGTCTTATTTTAGGTCAAAATGGAGCAATATCTCATTTTGAAAGATCTTGGGATATGGAGGATCAATGGATAAATTCGATGAGCTATGCCGCTTTAGTTCTCATTCACAGAAGTCTGGGGAACTCAAAAGAAGAGGAGGAAAACTTGACTGAACTTGAGAGTCTCGGGGGTTGGGGGACAGTAGATGATTCATGGATAGAAGCCATAGAGAAGGGCCTCCAGAATTCTAGTTGATGCTGAGTACTTTTGAAAACGCGGACCTTCTCGCCTTAACATGGTCCGGATAAGTAGAGTCCACACTGGTACAGGTGATGGCGGAGAAACTTCTCTGCTAGATGGAATGAAGGTTGGAAAGGAGAATCCAAGAGTTGAGCTCTTCGGAACTGTAGATGAGTTGAATTCGCAAATTGGAGTAGTAAGAATGGAGTTTGGAAGGATGCCGGGAATTACTCGTTTCCACAATCCGGGTGATGCCGAGGAGGCTTTAACGAGGGTGCAGCAAGAGCTCTTCGATCTGGGTGGTGAGTGTGCTTGCACCCCTGGGAAGCTTCCGAAGCAGATGGCTCTGATTGGGATTGATGAATGTGATAGACTAGTGGAAGAGATGGATAGCTGGCTGGAAGAGTTGGATCCACTAGAGTCATTTATTCTACCTACGGGATCTGCTCCCGTAGCCTTCCTTCATGTCGCAAGAACCGTTGCTAGGAGGGCTGAAAGAGAGGCTTGTCTGCTAAGGAGCTTAGAAGGTGACGAATCTGTAAGGAAAGAGGTGATTTGCTACCTAAACAGAATTTCAGATTGGTTATTTGTCTTAGGTAGATGGATATCGATGAATACTGGAGAGGAAGAGTCCTTGTGGACTCCGTTGGGAAAGAGAGGAAGTAATTAGGGGATTTGCCCCTTTGATTGCAGATATTTTCTAGCGGACATCAGTAGTTCCCTTTCCTGTTCGAAAGTAATTTGTTCCTCTGCATCCTCAATCTCAAGCCAGAGGTAATTCGTATGCTCATGTGAGAGTGAGACGTCGATCTCTCCTGTCTTGGCAAGATACCAGAAAACCTGCTTAGGGACTTTTCTTCCCTTCCTGGTAAATGTATACTCGGTCCTTTCGCTCCATCCGTTGTCAATTGTGACGTCCGAAATACCTGTCTCCTCTTTCAATTCCCTTTTTGCAGTAGAGTGATGGTCGGAGTCTCCTTCTTCTACGTGGCCCTTCGGGAAGCTCCAGTGACCTTGTGGATATTGTAGGAGAAGAATGCTATCGAAATTTAGTAATATGAATCCACATGATGTCTCCATGGTGTCCGGTTTGCTCTGCATAACCGTTCATGCTACAGTAATCAATGAAAACCTTCCGAGAAATTGTTTGACTATGGAAATCACCATTGAGGTGATGTGTGTCGGAAACATATGACAGTCCGACCAATTGATTTGGAAATACGTAGGATTGTCACTGACTCAGATTTAGATGGAGTTGTTACCGGGGCAATCCTACGAAGATGGTGGGTCGAGGCTGAGGTCTTTTTTGGGCACCCCGGACAGCTTAGAGCGGGTGTCTATGACGATCTAATTGATAGGTATACGGCAATATGTGATTTGCCCGGCCATCCCAATTGTGGATTGAGTATTGACCACCATCAGTCAAATAAATCCAATTTGTCGGGTGATGGCGCGGTTGTAATTTGGAAGGACTACCCATCTGCGGCAAGGATTGCTTTTGAGTTATTTTCTGAACATATTGATCTCTCAGATATGAGGGATCTTATAGAGTGGGTAGACAAGCTAGATAGTGGAGGGATTACTAGAGAAGAGTATCTTTCAGATTCCCCCGTATTATGGCTAAGTAGGTTGATTGATGAGGGAGAGGATGTTGCAAATACAATTCTGAAGAGTCTGCAGAGAGGTATCTCAGTGGAAGATATTCTAGGACAACCAAAATTCAATTCCTTGGTGAAGAAAAAGAGAATTAGGATAGAAGCGCTAAAGAGGAAAATAGATGAGAGTCTTAGGGTTGAAGATCGTCTAGCAATAGTTAGACTGGAAAATTTAGGATTACGATCTAATGGATATCAGATTACTGCAATGGCCGGAGATAGATGTGACGCTTGTATTGTAATTCATGGGGATGTGGGTGCTTCGTTCGATGATAAGGAGAAATATCCCGTATCAGCCTCGTTCTATACCAATTCTTTTCTCCATAGAAGTGGTGGAATTTTCGACCTAACTCTAATGGCAACTCTGTTAGATCCGGATGGAGGGGGCCATGCAAACGCTTGTGGATGTAGAATAAAACCCATTGGTCAGAATGGTTTAGAGAATAGGCAAGTATCTGGAGACGATATCCAAAGGAACATCGAAGTTTGGCAGAAAATGTGGTCGAAGAGATAGATATTTGATATTACCAATATAGTCCAAAGAATACTTGTATTGTCTCAAACTTAATCTGAGGTTTTTTTCTCACCTTGAATCTGAAGATTTTTTCCAAACTGCCCTGTATCTAGTTGATTCCTTACCAGGGATTATCGAAGTATGAATTTCAACTTTATCCATTTCCTTTCCTATGTTTTCGATCTCTTCCATTGAGAGGGGCCATGGAGGTCCTTCTGGGTCTTCTTTGGTTTCGGCAAGCTTGCCAATACAAACTAGAAAGCCAGAATCGGAAACTAGTGGTGCTAGTCTATTGGAAGCTAATTCGCCAATTTGCTTTGGAATTGCTTGGATGATGTGAACTTCGAGAACCAGGTCGTAAGCGCCTATCCATGAATCACTTAGTTCGAGAAGATTAGCGACTACCCAGTCTATGTTAGAATCATTATGGATCTGCTTGGCCCAAGCAACGGCCGTTTCAGAAATATCAAATGCAGTTACTTCCAAGCCCAAAGAGCTCAGAAATGCTGCATCTTCTCCTAATCCACACCCTACGACTAGTGCTTTTCCTTCTGGCCTGTTCTCTCTAGCCCATTCTACGACGAACGGGTGTGGCTCCGTCCAGTCCCATGGAATCAAACCCCTGTCTCTTTCTGAATCTCTGTAAAGCTCCTCGAACCATGATAGCGGCTCTTCGGATTGTAATGCTCGATTGAAAATTTTCATCATATTCTCTCTGGCCTCTTCTATTCTATCACCTCGTTTATATCAGGATTCGAGAAGTTGTTTTTTCATCCATTTTTCGACCACACCTTTCCTCTCATCGAAATCGTATTGTGACGAATGAGGCATGTCAATTACATGAATATCGGAGTTTTCCAGTAAGTGTAATTTTATCAATTCAAAGTGGTCTTTTCCAAGGACCTCATCATTTTCAGACTGAATGACCAGAGTAGGTACTTTAGGGATTCCACAATAAGGAAGCTGAGCATTGGCATACCTAATACTTAGATCAGGATGAATTCGCTCGTGTTCTCTCCTTAGGATGTGCCTTACCCAAGGCTTAGCCATAACGGCTCTGCCGGGTAGTAAATTATCGATTATCTTGGGGAATGATGCCACCGGCGATTCCAGAATAATCCCTCTAAGTGATTGGGCCCACCAGCCAGAAGGGTGAGAGGAAAGACGTATGGCTAGAAGGCCCCCCATGGAATGACCGTAAATCCAAAGTCTCCTTGGAGTAAACCCGAGAACCTCGGGAACCGACAAGAGGAGTCCCTCAATATCAGTCAGGACCTTCAGCATTGTCCAATCTTTCCTTTTTCCTTGGTTCCCGAATCCTCGCTGATCGAGGCTGACGATGTTTATTCTCATATTTTGCAGATGTGTAGCTCTTGATTCCCCCTTGAACATACTGGAGTTGTAACCATGAAGATATAGAATCAGGTCCTCACTTTCCTCTTCGGATTCCATGATGTGTGCCCTGAGTGTTTCATTTCCCCAACCATTGAACTTGAAGGGTGACCATCGAGCATCAAGCTGGGGCACAGGATCTGGCTTCTTGGTTACGAATACAGAAAGATATACCCTCCAATAAACCAAGAACCAAGCAAGGAATGGAGCTGTAATTCCGATAGAAAGCCAGAATAAACCATACGAAGAAGCCTCTGGGATGAAAAAGTATGCTAGAATCTCACAAAAAATGACTGCAAGAAGGAATCCGGGGATAGAAGGAGTGAAATTCGATGGAGTCGATTGGTAGGATGAAGAGTTTCCCTTAATCAGATTTGAATTTTCCATATTCTTCTCAGAAATCAAAGCATCGCCTCTGTGAATTCCATTAGAGGCGCTTGTCCAGATTGGATCTTAGCCGCCAGACTGATCGTCTCTGGAAATATCTTCGAAAAGAAGAAGCGGGCACTAGCCAGTTTAGCATCGTAGAATGTTTCTCCCTTTCTCTCTAGGGAAACTTTAGCCATCTTTGCCCACATATATGCAAGAAGTACATTCCCGAAATATCTACAGTAATCTGTTGCCCCAGAAGCTAGGAATAGTGGGTTTGCAGCACCTTGAGAAACCATTAACAAAGTAAGTTGTTGTAAACCCTTAACTCCCTGATGTAGTGGTCTGTTGAATTCTGCCATTTCAGGGACTTCCCTGTTCTTCTCGATAAATTCGGTTAGTGGCCACATAAGGTAACGAAGGTTCTTTCCAAAATCTTGGGTGATTTTCCTACCTGCTAAATCTAGTGCTTGAATTCCATTTGTTCCCTCCCATATTTTGGAAATTCTGACGTCACGATAGAATTGTTCAACACCATATTCGGAACAGTATCCTGCCCCCCCCATCACCTGCATACAAGTATCTGCTGTCTCACAGCCCAGATCAGTAAAATGAGCCTTAGCAATAGGTGTGAAAAGCGCTACTAGTGCCTTTGCTGGTTCTGATATCTCTGGATCATCGCTATGCATCTGATCCAGCAGAATTCCTGACCACGCTGCTAGAGCACGACAGCCCTCATTGTTTACTTTGGCTTCAAGGAGCATTCTCCGCACATCTGGGTGAACAAGTATATTGTCGGCGGCTTCGTTAGGATCACGAACACCGCGCAGATCTCTACCCTGTCTCCTATCCTTAACCCAAGAAAGAGCGTTTTGATAGGATATTTCGCCCAAGCCTAGACCCATCATCGCAGTGGCTAATCTCTCTCTATTCATCATCTCGAACATCAGCGGCATTCCCCCGTGAAGAGGTCCTACCAGCCAACCCACACTTTGGTCGAAATTCATTACGCATGTTGGACTTGCATGTATGCCCATCTTTTCCTCTGAACCGGAACATGTCACTCCATTTTCAGTGGAAGCTAGATCTTCGCTTAGACCAGCCAAGTCGCCCTCTTTCCACTCTGATGGAAGGTGCTTTGGAACCAAGTATAGTGATATTCCTTTGGTTCCATCGGGGCCCCCGGGTGCCTTTGCTAATACTAGATGCAGGATATTTTCCGTCATATCATGCTCTCCTGCTGTAATGAATATCTTAGTTCCAGAAATCCTGTAAGATCCGTCCTTTTCTGGCTCTGCTCTCGAGGTGATCATTCCCAAATCAGTTCCAGCATGAGGCTCGGTCAGGCACATGGTTCCGCTCCATTTACCGGAAGCAAGATTGTTTGCATAGTAATCGACGAGATCTTTGCTCCCATGCTCACTCAGAACCTCGTAAACTCCTGTTGACAGAGCTGGGAAAACGCTTAGCGCCATACAAGAAGATGTTCCGTATTCGGACCAAGTGACAGATTGGAAAAATAACGGGGCTCCCATTCCACCGTGCTCTGGCTTACAGGCTGTGGCGAACCAACCTTCCTCAACCCCTCTCTGATATGCATCCTTGAATTCAAGAGGCATAGTTATCTTTCCATCTTCAAAACTTAGGCCCTCGCTATCTCCAATTTTGTTTATTGGAAGCCAAACTTCCCTAGTATGGGTTCCCCATCCTTCAATCATCATTGAAAGGGACTCTTTGTCGAAGTCGTCAAAACCTAGACCTTCTATTGAATGAATCGCATCGAAAACCTCGTTGAATAGAAATTCATAATCTCTATCCGGTGGGTTCCAAACTACCATGATTATCTCCTCAGTTTCTTAGCGGCTTTCCTGTTTGAAGCATGTGCTCCATTCTTTGGATCGTTTTTTCCTGTCTTCCTAGTCTACCTATAGAATCTCTTTCCAAGGTCAATATCTGCTCTTCACCTGTGCTATCCGTTAGGTCTGCTTCCCCCCCTGAAAGGACCTTCGCTAGCTCAGAGGTGACGATTATATCATGAGGTGTGGCGTTTCCTGATTTTTCTAAATCGGAAACTGCCATTTCTAGAGCTATTCTCGCTGTTTGTCCGGGTAGATTGAACGTATGTGGTTTAGGCGGCGTATACCCTTGTGACATTGACAGAGCTTTCATCTTTGAATCTGCGAGTAAACGGTCTCTGTTCATCGAAATGCTGTCATCGGGACCTATGAATCCCATTGATCTTGCCTGATCGGCTGACTTGGCAACCTGTGCAGTTCCGATTATCTCAAATGCTTTCATAATCGGCCCCATCGGACCTCCTGGAGCTAGATTAAAGTCTCTGATTCGGGCTAGCATCTCTTTACACCCCCCCCATGCAGGAATTATCCCTACCCCGACTTCTACAAGGCCGATGTATGACTCTGAGTGCGCTTGGATAGAGTCACAGTGTAATAGTACCTCTGCCCCTCCACCCAGACACAAGCCTGCAGATGCGCCTACCACCGGAACACTACAGTACTTGAGCGCCTGATATGCCTCCTGACCTGATGTAATGAATCCCTCTACTTCATTCCAAGCAGAAAGATTAACCGCAAATAGTACAAGTCCCAGATTTGCTCCTGCTGAGAAGTTCTTACCATCGTTTCCAATTACTATGCCTTTCCATGGCTCCTTCTCCGCCATGATAACTGCTTCTTTCAGCATTTCAATTGTCATAGGGTCGACTGCATTCATCTTTGAGTGATACTCAACAAGAAGGATGTCATCTCCCATATCCCAGATGCTTGCAGATGGATTACGCCTTAATGGGCTACTTTTCCTCTTCAAATCAGAAATCGTAATTGTTTCTTTGGGTCTTTGAACTGCCACCTTTGTTCCGTCGGGTGTCAAACGCATTATTTCTCCATCAACAATAGAATAGAATGAGCCTATAGAGGCTGCTTTTTTTATCAGAGAGGGGATTTCTCTACCTGAGGATTCCAGTCTTTTAACAAAGTCTTTCACACCGATGGAGTCAATCATCTCGAACGGTCCTTTCTTCCAATTGTATCCGACTTTCATTGCTCCATCGATGGAATAGATATCATCGCTTACCTCTGGGACTATGGATGCAGCATAGGAAAGAGTGTCGAGTAATACATCTTCAACGAAGGCGGCTCCTTCATCTGGACTGTCCATAATTCGAGCTAAGCCCTGTTTTCCCATCTTAGCAGAAGGAAATCCAGCTTTCCTATCCGCAGGGGCATATTCGCCAGTTTTCAGGTTTCTAGCCTCTTTTACCCTTTTTCCACCTTCCTTGTTTAGTCGATAGAAACCACCTTTGCTCTTGCGACCAGTATACCCTTCTGAGATCATTTGTTGTATGATCTCTTTGCCGAATCCAGCGAAATTATGGAAAGAATCATCATCAGGAAGATGCTGTAGCATACTTGCCATTACGTGGGGAACTAAGTCGATTCCTACTAGGTCCATCAATCCGAAAACTGCTGTTTTTGGAACGCCTATCGGCATCCCTAGCATTGCATCGGCTTGCTCTACAGTTAGGTCATGTTCAATCGCGGCACTTAGTGCTCTTTGGATGAAAAAGACACCTAGCCGATTGCCTATGAATCCCGGAGTGTCGTTGCAATGGATCACGCGCTTCCCTAGTCTTTTATCTGCGAATTCTGCTAGTCTTGAAGTGGTATTTTGATCGACCTGTGTATCTGAAACCACCTCTAGAAGGGGGAGGTATCTTGGAGGATTGAAGAAGTGAGTGATTAGGAATCTGCTTGCCATATCAGTGGACATGCCTTCGATTAGTGAGGACCTAGGAAGAGTTGATGTGTTTGATGAAACGATTGTCTTAGGGCCAATATGCTGTGAAATCTTTTGGTAAAGAGACCTCTTGATATCTAGTCGCTCGACGATGACTTCTACTACCCAATCACAGTCCTTCAGTTTTTCAAGATCATCTTCTAAATTTCCTGGTATTATTCGCTTTGCAAATGATTTGTGCATCAACATCTCGGGGTCTGACTGAACCATAGCCTGTATCGCTTTTCTTGAAAATAGATTTCTATCATCCTCACCATCAGGAACAATGTCGAGGAGGATTACTTCGCAACCTGCATTCGCGCAATGGGCAGCGACCCCAGCCCCCATTACTCCGCTACCAATCACTGCCACCCTGTCTATTCTGTCCTCTAGTTCCAGAACTGACTCAGACATCGAAAACTTCCTCAAAATTTCTCTAGTATGGTGGCGATTCCTTGGCCACCTGCTGCGCACATAGTAGCAAGTGCTAGCCTTGCATCGTTAGTTTGGAGTAGGTTTGCAGCTTTACCTGTGATTCGTGCCCCGCTGGCTCCCAATGGGTGACCGAGCGCTATAGCCCCTCCATCCAAGTTTACTCTAGATCTATCCAGTCCCAACTCTTGAATTACGGCCAAAGATTGGGCTGCAAATGCCTCATTGAGTTCTATGATGTCAATGTCTTCCATTTTTAGGCCAGCTCTATCGAGGGCCTTTCTTGAAGCTTCTACTGGACCTATGCCCATTAATTCGGGAGCACATCCACTTACTGCAGTTGAAATTATCTTGGCAAGTGGTTTGATCCCGTTTTCTAATGCAAACGACTCTGAACAAACCAAAACGAATGCCGCCCCATCTGTGAGAGGAGAAGAAGTTCCAGCAGTTACTGACCCTTCAGAATCGAAGGAAGGCCTGAGCTTAGAGAGAGATTCCAAGTTTGTCCCTGGTCTGATACATCCATCTTCTTGGACTGTTCCCTTTGCGGTTTCTATAGAAATTATTTCGCTGGAGAAGATTCCTTTTTTCTCTGCTTTAGAAGCCTTGGAGTGACTCTCTACAGCAAATTCTTCTTGCATTTTACGGTTAATATCATACTTCTCTGCGACATTCTCTGCAGTGATACCCATCGATGTGAACACCTCAGGTGAAGTATCGCTAAGCTTCGGATTTGGCATTGGGTTGAAGCCAGTCATAGGGATCCGAGACATTGACTCCACCCCCCCTGCGATGAATGCTTCACCAGCACCCATCGCTACTCGGCCAGCAGCATCGTGAATGGCTTGCATGCTCGAGCCACAGAATCTGTTAATGGTGACACCAGGGACACTTTCCGGAAGATCTGATAGAAATGAGATCATTCTAGCTAGATTGAAGCCCTGTTCTCCTTCAGGGAAGGCGGTTCCTACGATTATGTCTTCAACTAGATTAGGATCCAGCTTGAGATTCAAAATTAGTGAGTTCACTACCTTTGCTGCGATGTCGTCTGGTCTAATTTTGGCTAGATCTCCCTTCATTGCTCTGGTGAAAGGAGACCGATAGTATCCCGCGATCACCGACCCCATACTATTTCCGTAATTTAGATTTAATTAAACCAACAAGTGTGTAAGTTTGCTATACATGTTTATTTAGATACTTAGTGTAGTTTTCTTAGTGTTTTCAGATCTCTTCTAATTTGAATATTCTAATTCATGTACGAAATTATTGCATTTCCGAAATCGGAACAAGAAAGCAGAGTTGCATCATCCATTAAGCGCTCGAAGTCGTAGGTCACAGTTCTAGCAGAAATTGCTCCTTCCATACCCTTGACAATTAGATCTGCAGCCTCTTCCCAACCCATATGTCTGAGCATCATTTCAGCGGACAGGATTAGGCTTCCTGGGTTTACTTTGTCCTGTCCTGTATACTTGGGGGCTGTGCCGTGAGTTGCCTCGAAAATCGCTACTCCAGTGTCATAGTTTATGTTCGCACCTGGTGCGATCCCTATCCCGCCTACTTGTGCTGCCAAAGCATCTGAAATGTAATCTCCGTTCAAGTTCATTGTTGCGAGAACATCATATTCACTGGGGCGTGTCAGAACCTGTTGAAGCATTGCATCGGCTATCACGTCCTTAACTGTGATAATATTGCCAGTGATTGGATTTTCGAAAGTGCACCAAGGTCCGCCGTCCAATTCTTTAGCTCCGAATTCCGACTTGGCTAGTTCATATCCCCAGTCTCTAAACCCTCCTTCCGTGAACTTCATAATATTGCCTTTGTGAACTAATGTGATGCTTCGCTTGTCATTTTCTATGGAGTAGTTTATTGCTGCCCTGACTATTCTTTCTGTTCCCTCTCTACTTACGGGCTTGATTCCTATCCCCGAAGTTTCTGGAAACCTAATTTTTTCGACTCCCATCTCATTTCTTAGAAAGTTGATTACCTTGGCTACTTCATCACTACCTGCTTCCCATTCTATACCTGCATAGACATCTTCACTATTCTCTCTGAAGATTATCATGTCAACTGCCTCGGGTTGTTTTACTGGGCTTGGAGTTCCTTCATACCATCTTACTGGCCTAACACAAGCGAAAAGATCCAATTGCTGTCTTAATGCGACGTTCAGACTCCTTATTCCCCCTCCAACTGGAGTCGTTAAGGGCCCCTTGATTGAAACTAGGCCGTCTCTCATGGCCTTTTTCGTCTCCTCTGGGAGCCATTCACCTGTAGCATCGAATGCTTTCTGGCCGGCCAATGTTTCTACCCATTTTATCTGCCTATTGCCTCCATAAGCCACTTCGACAGAACCATCGACTACTTTCTTCATCACGGGAGTGATATCGATTCCGATTCCATCCCCTTCTATGTAGTGAATTACAGGGTGATTTGGTACTTCCAACTTTCCTTCAGAGATAGTTATCATTTCGCCTTCAGACATGATTCTCATTGCTCCGACTAGATTGACGTAGATGAAGCCAACCCTTGAAGGGGGTTGCTTACCACGAAGGTCTGTGAAAGGAGAAGTTACTTGGACTGGTGAAGGGGGATATGTGGGTACCACAGGTGGAGGAAAACAATTTGAAATCTATGGATCAGATTCACCAAGTCCTATGGAAATGGTAGCTCATGGACACGCAGCATGTTCACTGATCGATCTCATCGACGGACTTAAGCATCGAAAGAAGGACCTGGAATTCATTAAAGTTGAGATTGATGCCGAAAGAGCGGATGAATCACCTAAAGTTTTCACATCTGTGATGATGAGGTATATCGTCAAGGGGGAGGTCCCAGAATCACTGGTTAGAAGACTTATTGAGAGTAGTCATCAGAAATATTGCAGTGTAGGTATCATGATTACTCGTTCAGGAGCGAGTCTAGATTGGTCTCTGGAGATGATTGGTTAACTTCTGAGTTTTAGATATTGGAATTAGAATTTTTTTTAGAAAAATACTCTTCATGATGTCTGGTTTTATCCTAATCATTAAACACCCCCCATTCGGAAGCGCAACTCCCTTGCACAGGCGGGACCAATCCTGACCACAAATACTGGGAGAGACTGAACAATGCAGACAAAAATCAAGACGTCCAAAGACAAATCTGGGTCTGAGAGTGGCCTGGTCATAGAGCGGAGATTCACTTCCGCCGGCCAGGATCCGTTTGAGGCCTTTGAATGGATTGACATGGACGTTGAGATTAGAAATCCGGATGGTTCGATTGCTGACTCCATTAATGGGGTTAGGTTGCCATCAGGATTCTCCGGAATTCCTGGAAAAGTCTGCGCGCAGAAATATTTGCGTAAGGCTGGCGTTCCGAAGTATCTTCGGAGCGTTCCTGAGGAGGGGGTACCTGTCTGGCTACAGCGAAGTGAGCCGGATCATGAAAGGCTTCAGAAAGCTGAAGCTGACGTTAGAATGGGTGGTGAGACCGATGGAAGACAACTCTTTCGTCGACTTGCAGGGACCTGGACCTACTGGGGCTGGAAGTACGGATACTTCGCAAGCGAGGCTGATGCTCGCGCGTACTTCGATGAGATGTGCTACCTGATTGCAAGTCAGAGATCTGCACCTAACAGCCCCCAGTGGTTCAACACAGGGTTGCATTGGG
>NHHW01000008.1 GCA_002172185.1 Euryarchaeota archaeon TMED173
CCACATGTACGAGCCACAGATCTGCTCCGTTACGTCAGTCAGCTGGTGAGTAATCGTGTTGTAGCAACCCGTAACATTCTGTCCAGCAACTTCGTAGTCGACTACGTAAACGAAAGCCATGCAGGTCGCATAGTCTGCTCCTGCCACGATGGTATGTGTTGCTATGTTGTAGCAAATATCTCCTGCAGGTGGCTGATCGACTGGAGGAAACAGGACCTTGTCGATAACGTGTATGACCCCGTTTGAAGCCATTACGTCTGCTAGAGTAACATTCGCCTCGCCTATCTTGACAGTGCCATCTGCTGCGACGGTGAAGGTCGCCTCATCGCCGTTCAGCATTGTGACGGTCATGCCATCGGTGACTGCAGACGACTGGACGGACCCCGAGTAAACGTGGTAGGTGAGGATGTCAACCAGAGTGGCGTTCTCCTCGTCCGTGTCGAAGGTGGTCAGGTCGATCCCAGCAGCTGCGAAGGCCTCGTCTGTGGGTGCGAAGACCGTGAACGGGCCGTCGGCCTGCAGGGCAACGACTAGGTCTGCATGTTCTAATGCGGCGACCAGGGAATCATGCATGTCCGTAGCCTGAGCGTTCGTTGGTATATTTTCAGAATCATCGGCCGCGACAATTGGGGTTATGGACATCGCTGCGATAGCGAATGACACGTAAACTCCAACGATCAGTGGCATGATCATTTTTGTGTTCATCATAGTCTCCCGCTCGTCCATCGACTAATGAAAGGGTGTATCAAAAACCGATTTTCACGTATATACTTGTGTGTGCCGAATCGAGGAGTACGAAGATTGTGAATTAAGCCATTATCAGATTGTACTTATGCAGCCCTTCTGGCTCCCTAGATACTACTTCCCTGGCGACTTTTATCTCGCTACCCTCAGGATAGCGAGCCTGAAGGGCACCTTCTATGATTCCGTCATCTAGTGACCATATCGGAAGTCCTTCTCCTTCGGGAAGATCTGCAAACTGCACTTTGATGTGGAATTCTGGTTCAAAGTCGTAGCTGAGTGTACCCATTCCAGCATGCTCCCACCAGTCCATCATCTCGTTAAGGAAGTCGATTTCCTGCTCTACCCCCCTTAGACTGAATGCTAACTCCTGACCCACCCTGTTCCCAACCTGCCTCATTAGCGAAGTCAAATCTATTCCGAAGGCCTCTAGACTGCCAATCCCCCCTTGGTTGAGTTTCTTTCTTGCATCGCTTATCTCCAGACCGGATGCCATGAAGGCCTCTAGATTGAAGGGGGTATCATCCTCAGGTAGCTCTGCCTCGATCATTAGTACGTCCCTTATTTTCTCAAGGAATGATCCCTCATTGAGTGTCAACCTCAGTGGATCGGTTATCTTCTCTTCTGTATACCTCTTTGAGGCGGTCTCGAACGGTATCGCTTCCTCCCAAATAGCCTCTATCAGATTCCGCTGACTTTCCGCGAACTGGCTGGACTCTATCACCAAAGCCGCATCGTTCTTTCCCTTTCCTACTGGGTTCTCGTCTGAGCTAAGATATTGTATTACCTCGCTATTGTCTTTGACGACGCCCTGAGCGTCCAGGTCATCAGAATGTCTCACCTCGATTGACTGGTGAATGTCCCTGTAGAACCTGATTGTTCTCCGATCCAGCTGAGCTAGAATCCTGACTCGGGCGCCCCTCTCCGCAGCATCGTTTATCGATTGGATCGTATTGCCTCTGAATATTGGCAATATACCGAACTTGCCGAGTATTAGAACCATATCCTCCTCGGTATTCTGGGCCATTTTCTCAAGTCTGTTGAGGATTCTGACCCTCTCCTTGAGTATGGTGAACTTAGGATTCTCGAGATCAGGTGTATCCTCTGGAACGAAGTTAGACTTCTCAATAGATGACTGAATCTCGTTGAAGCTCCTCTCTATTCTGGAGAGTTGGCCTCGACGAATATCTATCAGATGCTCCACGGCTTTGTCTATTCTAGGACAGGAGAACCTCATAGGCCTATCAGCAATCACCGATACTAGGCCTATATCCTGAAGCTCTTCTAGCGACTTGTAAGCCTCCAGTCTTGTTGTCCCTAGTTCCTTCGCCACCTCACTAGCCCTCATGTTGGACTTTCCTGACAGTGCACCAATAACTGCTATTTCCCTCTCTGCCAGTCCGGAATCGCTGAGAATCTGGTTCCAATCCATGTTCAATTCACCCCCGACTCCGAGAGAGCTGAAATTATCTGAGCGACATGCTTCCTAGGTCTGAATAGCCAATCGTACACGTGTCTGACAGTATTTTCTGGGCCCAGTACGAAAGAAGACTTCGCTGGGAAGATTCCGAGGTGAACCGGGACCCCAAACTGATTCGCTACCTCCCTATCTGGGTCTGATAGTAGTGAGAAGGGCAGGCCAAGTTCATTCTTGAATTCATTATGCTGTTCCACCGAGTCCTGACTGACTCCGATTACTTCTACAGGAGGGGATAGTGATCTGAACAGCTCGTACTGTTCCTTGAAGTTTAGACACCCCCTTTTGCAAGTCGGTGATCCGCTCTTGGCATAGAAGAATACTATCTTCCACTGTCCGTCGAGATCACTGAGTTTAAATTTCTCACCCTCGCTGGTCTGTAATTCGAAATCCTTGGCTTTTTCCCCTAGTTGAAGCGTCATCTAATTTTCTCTCCCGTTACTTATAGTTTTGAATCTTACACTAACTATCCTATATTGAGGATATGGCCCATTCTTTCGTTCTTGGTTCTAAGATACTCGATATTTTCTGCAGATATTCCGCTGATATGAGGAAGGCGGAAGTTGACCTTGATGCCATGCTCCTCCAAACCCTTCACTTTGAGTGGGTTGTTAGTCATCATCCTTACAGATTCTACTCCAGCATCCTTTAGCATTCTGGCAGCAATTCCGTAAGTCCTCGCATCAGCTGGTAGTCCGAGAGCAAGGTTTGCATCCAGGGTATCGAAACCCTTGTCCTGAAGTGCGTAAGCTTGAATTTTGGAGTGAAGACCTATGCCCCTCCCCTCCTGCCTGAGATAAACTACGGCTCCGCATCCTTCCTCTTGGATCATCTTCAATGAAGCTTGCAGCTGGGGGCCGCAGTCGCACTTCATCGACCCGAATGCATCTCCCGTCAAACACTCTGAGTGAATTCTGATTAGAGGTGATTCCTCACACGCTAAGTCCCCGACATACACTAGGCAGTGCTCGAGTCCATCGTCGTCTACTGTGACTCGAATCCTGAAGTTGCCGCTTTCCGTTGGAAGGAATGCATCGGCGTCGACATTTGTGGGTTCTTTTGGCAATTTAACATGCATGGTCATATTATAAGGCTCGTCGGTCTACTTATGAATTGATGTTTATCGATTGTCGCAAATGCCTACTCATTAGATTGCATTTTTATTCTTGGATTCAAACCGTAGGAGGCTCCAAAGGCAATGAGCATCCAATAGATTCCCGGACGCATTTCAAAGAATCTCAAAGGGTATTCCCAAATCGGATAGTTTCCAGAAATAGTAAAAATTAGTAAGTCCATCAGGATTAGGGCTAACACGAAATATCGAAGGTTCCTATGGGCTTTCTTCCCTCTCTGCCTAATCTCGAAGGAATCCTCCTTCAAGTTCCTAGACTCCAAGAGGTTGCTTCCGTAAAGGAAGGAGGCGAAGAAAATCAAGGGGGTGACGTCCCAAAGAGCCCAAGATAACATCAATAGAGGGGAATTTATAGGCTCGGGAGTCATTAAACTCATCTCCCCCAGCCAGATGTATGTATTGGGCCATTCTAGGATTGCGTGGATGCTCCAGAACATTGCGGCGAACCCATTCGAGCCATCCCACCACCAGTCGCCAACAAGGAAAGCGAATAGGAAGATCCCAATGGCTTGTGCCTTCTGCTTGGAATAAGAGGACCATTCAATTGGTCCTGACTCGGATACTGCACCTCCTTGCTGTTCAACCTCATGCTTCCGTGGTTCTGCGGATACCTCATGACCTGTTATCTGAATGGACAGAGGAGAAACGGGGTCGCCCTGATTAGTATCTTCAGGAGTGACTTGCCACCAGTTCTCGGCCTCTTGAGTCATGTATTCATCATTGGAGAATTACGTCCACGAATGAACTTGTCCCCGGAACAGTAGAAGTCTTTCAGTCATCTATCTCCGCGAGTGAGGAACCCATGTCGACCCTATCTCCCTCTGAGAAGTGAACCTTGGTTATCTCCCCGGATTTTGTAGCTAGTATCTTGTGCTCCATCTTCATTGCCTCCAGTGTCATCAGGTGCTGTCCCTCACGTACCCTCTGACCCTCCTTGGCCATGACTTGTAGGACTGTACCGGGCATTGGAGCCTTCAGACTGCCCTCGTTGGCCGATGCCTTGCTTCCCTGCTCGTGGAAGACCAACTCATGGGTCCTTCCGTCTAGGTGGACCCACCAAGTGTCCCCAGTCCTGGTCACATGGGCCTGCTTTTCCTCTCCCCCGACGCTGATAGTGACCCTCCCGGGCTTCCCAGCAGCTTGGACAAGTGTCTCGGGAACGTCGATCGGCGTTCCATCCCTCGTTACAGAGGTCAGGGTTACCGAGCCATCTCCTTCCTGCAAGGAGATTCGGTACCTCTCGTTCTCATTAGGGAAGCTCCACTCCATAGCATCACCTCAGGGGAATATCCTCCCTAGTGTTCTGAAGGGGTCCCCTTGATGACCCGTGTGGCTATCAGAGAAATCTGAGATTTCACCCTGCAATCTGTCGATTCCTAGCCTCTTTGCCGAGGCTGCCACGGCCACGAGTATAGTGTGGTTCGGCTCGGGACCGAAGAGCTCGCTGGGATCGGTTGAGTCGAGGAAGTCCGTGTCAATGATCCCCCTGATGAACGAGTGGTGAGCGAGGGCGTTCCGCAGGAAGCCAATGTTCGTCCTTACTCCGAGCACCACGAAGGAGGACAGTGCGTTGTCCATCCTCCTTATCGCCGACTCCCTATCAGGAGCGTGGACTACCAGCTTCGCCAGCATTGGGTCAAACTCTATACTCACAGAGTCACCTTCTCTGGACCCTGAGTCGACCCTAATGCCCGGTCCGGAGGGAGGTCGCCAAACTGCTAGGGTACCCGTGGAGGGGAGGAAGCCACTTTTAGGGTCCTCAGCGTAAATCCTAGCCTCGATGGAGTGCCCGTTCTGCAACACATCATCTTGCGAAATTCCAAGGGGAAGTCCGGCAGCGACCTCAAACTGCTTCTGCACAAGGTCGATCCCAGTAGTCATCTCCGTCACCGGATGCTCGACCTGTATCCTGGTATTCATCTCGAGGAAATAGAACTCTCCATTGCTGGCCAGGAGGAACTCCACTGTCCCGGCACCGACGTATCCCACAGACTCGGCGGCGGTTAGTGCAGCCTTTCCCATCTCATCCCTTGTCCTGCTGTCCACCGCAGGGGATGGTGCCTCCTCTATCACCTTCTGGTACCTCCTCTGAAGTGAGCAGTCTCTCTCGTTCAGATGGATTGATGTGCCCATCGAGTCGCAAAGTATCTGGATTTCGACATGCCTTGCTCGCTTCAGGAGACGCTCAATGTAAACTGTTCCATCCCCGAATGCGGCTGATGCCTCCCTTGCAGCGGCCTCGAACTCCGTACGGAGATTCTTAGGGACAGAGACAGATCTCATTCCCTTCCCTCCTCCCCCGGCACTAGCCTTGATCAGTAGCGGATATCCGATCTTGGCCGCAGCGCTTGCGAGGGCACCAAGGTGATCAGCTCCGTCCTCAACTGGGATCTGCTCTCCAGGGATTACTGGCACCCCAGATTGTATCATCAGCGATCTGGCCGAGATCTTGTCGCCCATAGTCTCGATTGCATCGGCAGGAGGCCCGATCCAGCGAATTCCCGATGATTCGACTTCCCTGGCGAAGTCTGCCCTCTCAGATAGGAACCCATAACCAGGATGAATAGCATCGGCCCCGGTTGATCTCGCTGCCTCTATTATCGCTGCTCCGTTGAGGTATGTCTCCTCTAGGCTGTCACCCTCTAGAAAGAAGGCCTCATCGGACATCTCCACGTGGAGTGAGCTCGAGTCTGACGAGGAGAACACGGCTACTGAGGATAATCCTGCCTCTCTTGCAGCCTGGATTACCCTAACGGCGATCTCCCCCCTGTTCGCCACGAGAACCTTCGAGAAAGGGCTTGTAGCCTCCGCTATCCAGCTCGGTGGCATTTTCATTCGTCCTTTTCCCGGTCCAGCCAATCGGGATCCCGACCTTCAAGGAAGGACGAGAGGCCCTCCTGTCCCTCGCGCGAGCCTCTCATCTTGCTAGTTAGGTCCAGAGTCCATGACCTTAGAGACTCGTCGTCTCCCTGCCACATGTCCAGATCTGCTACCATCCTTTTGGCAGAGGTTACAGCAAGCGGTCCAGAAGACAAGGCCTCTGAGGTAACTTTGGAGATGGCCCCCTCCATGGCATCCGCAGACTTCGCTAATTCGTCTACGAATCCGACTCTTAGAGCCTCTTCGGCATCGATTCTGGAGGCCAGCATAGCAAGTCTCCTGAAGTCGGCGCTTCCCAGTCTCCTGTGAACGTACGGACCGATAACCGCGGCGGAAATCCCTAGCTTTGCCTCAGAGAGGGCGATCTTAGTCAGGGGCTCTGCGATTACGTGGTCTGAGCATGCTACGATTCCAGCCCCGCCGCCTAGAGCCACGCCCTGCACTTTGGCAATTGTGAAGCATGGGTGAGACCAGAGTCCGTGGAAAAACCTGTCTAGAAGCTCTGAGTCCTCTCTGTTCTCTTCTGGAGTCTTGCTCCCCCCATCTCGCATCATGTTGATGTCGGCCCCAGCGCAGAAGTGCTTGCCATCCGATCTTATTACCAAGACTCGGAAGTTTGGTTTCCCTCCCTCTGATAGTAGTTCTCCGGTGGAGCCGACTGACCTCGCGGTGGTCCATTCAAGAATCTCCGTCATCTCCGAGATAATCTGCTCGTTTAGAGCATTGAAGACCTCAGTCCTCTGAAGTGTGATATTGGCGACAGCCCCCTTAACATCGAGTCTGCAAAGTTCGGTATTAGGCATGTTATCCGTTGTCATCTGGTCACATCCTGAACACGCCATAGCGCGTTTCCGGCATCGGGGCGTTGAGGCTGGCGGAAATAGATAGCCCAAGCACGTCTCTGGTGTCCCTTGGATCTATGACCCCATCGTCCCATAGCCTGGCCGATGAGTAGTAGGGGCTGCTCTCTCGCTCGTACTTGGCGCGAATCTCCTGGGGGTCTTCGTTTCCGACGGTAGAGAGGACGCTAGCTGCCTGTTCACCTCCCATGACGCTGATCCTGGCATTTGGCCACATGAATAGGAACCTCGGATCATACGCCCTTCCGCACATCCCGTAGTTCCCTGCTCCATGGGAGCCACCTATGATTACGGTGAACTTAGGAACTGGGACGCAGGAAACTGCAGTGACGAGCTTTGCCCCATCCTTGGCTATGCCGCCGGACTCGGCCTCCCTACCGACCATGAAGCCTGTGATGTTCTGCAGGAAGACCAGCGGGATTCCCCTCTGGCCGCACAGCTCTACGAAGTGGGCTCCCTTCATGGAAGACTCGGAGAAGAGAATCCCATTGTTGGCTACTAAGCCAACGGGGTAACCATGAATCCGCGCGAATCCACAAACGAGTGTGTTTCCATACCGACTCTTGAACTCGTGGAACTTGGAACTGTCCACCACCCTGGAGATTACCTCCCTAACGTCGTAGGGCGTCCTGTTGTCTGTGGGTATTATGCCCATCAGCTCATCTACTTCGTATGCCGGTGGCTCCGGCTGAGTCGAGTCTAGTCTATGCTTCGGAGGCACATTGAGGTTCTCAATAACGTTTCTGACCGTTCTAAGTGCCTCTTCCTCGTCCTCAGCATAGTGGTCTGCGACACCAGACTTTGCTGTATGGACTTCTGCTCCTCCGAGGTCCTGGGCTGATACCTCTTCGCCCGTCGCTGCCTTGACCAGAGGAGGTCCTGCCAGGAAGATGGTACCATTACCCTTCACGATGATCGACTCGTCTGACATGGCTGGGATGTAGGCTCCGCCTGCCGTACAGGAGCCCAACACTGCTGCTACCTGAGGGATTCCCTTGCTGGAGAGGATGGCCTGATTGCGGAATATCCTGCCGAAGTGAAGCTTGTCTGGGAATACCTCATCCTGCATTGGCAGGAATGCTCCCCCAGAATCGACCAGGTAAATGCATGGGAGGTTGTTCTCCTCGGCTATCTCCTGCGCTCTGATGTGCTTCTTTACCGTCATTGGGTAGTATGAGCCGCCCTTTACCGTAGCGTCGTTGGCCACGAACATACATTCCTTACCGTGAACGACGCCTATGCCTGTGACAATTCCCGCGGACCGGGCTCGGCCGTCATAGAGTCCGTCGGCAGCTAGAGCGGAAGTCTCCAGGAATGGTGATCCGGGATCGCAGACTTCCGCAATTCTCTCTCTAGGGAGTAGCTTTCCTCTGTCCCTGTGCCTCTGGAAGTGCTGCTGGTCGCCGGCGATTCTGACCGAGTCGAGTTTCGACTTCAGGCCCTCTGCTAGTGAGAGGTTCCTCTCACTCCTTTCCGAGAATTCAGAGCTCCCCGTTTCGACCCCGCTTGGCAGTCTCTCCATGTTCCTCGCTCTTCGAGAGAGCAGGCGAGACTTCAATGATGGGGCGGGACCTCTGATAGCAGGGTTATACTCCGAGGGTGAGTCTGCCCACATCCCTGAGTCCTGGAGCCATTCCAACCACAAGCATAGCGAGACCGATAAGTAGCCTGAGGTGCCTCTCCCTGCTCTCGAAGTTCAGATTGTAGAATACGTAGTATATCATTCCGGCAAGGGCTACCTTCACTATCGCGAAGAGCCAAACCCCTTCATCGAGAAGTCCGTGGGTGATGCCTAACTTCTCGTTGACCCAAACTCCAGCGTCGATGACCCTCTGGGAGACCACATGCTTCTCTCCCAGGCCGGGGAAGCCGTCGATTCCTATCCAGGTAGCGAGGCCGTCCATAACCTGCCCCGCTACAGCTAGGAAGACGATCGGTTGCGCCATCACAGCTCTGGCTCTTAGTGGCTCGATTATATCTCTGTCAGGGTATTTCGAGTTCCTGTAGTCATCGTCTGAGAATCCAGGCGATAGTACTCCGGCTACAATTCCCCTTGATGCGAGCTCCTGCGCCGCTTCCTTTCCGTAAGAGTACATCCAGTATGAAATCCCAATAGGGACTCCGATCACTATCACTAGAGGCCAGACTCGATCAGCATCTGGTGGATCATGAATTGCATAGGATGCGAGGGCCCCGAAGAAGATCAGCGACCCCCCCACGCCAGACAGGTAAACCATCCTCTGAACATTTGAAAATGCACCTTCCATCCAGCCTGACCCCCAAGCGAATGCTACTGCGACTATTAGGGATACTGCCATCGGCCACAGAGGGATCTCGGATCCGGACTTCCCTGAGATGGAGGAGGCGTAGAATACGAACTGCATGATGATGAGTCCGGTAGCAACTATCTCCAGGTCGGCTTTCTTCTGAGATCCCTCTCTCTGTGCTCGGTCCAGAGATAAGCCCAAGGCTCCCGCAAGAATCACCCAAGCCGCGGCCTGGAAGTGTATCCCGGGACTCACGAAGTAAGGAGCGAGTCCTGCACCGAACATCTCAGCATCCTCGGCCACTTCCCCAAACGCTGCCCATGTGATGAATGGGAGGAGGGCGAGGATGCTGGAATCACTGGGGTCTACGCCGATTCCCCTGAGCCATGCAGAAAGGGACAGGACGAACAGCCCCAGAACAACCGCGTAGGTCATCGTATTGACAGGGTTGTATCCGGAGTCACCCGTGGACTCCCCCCTGATCGGGTCGATGAAGTACTCGAAAAGACCGTCTGATAGAGGATTCTGAACCTCAGCCCACTCCAGGCCAAGGCCCAGCAGGATCAGTAGGAAAATCGCGACGAGTCCGTTAGTGGCCCATCTCTCGTAGTCGTGAGGCTCGTCCAGGGGGTTGTTCACGGACAAACGAGAAGAGTGCCCCGCTTATGCGTGACGGTCTCTCACTCCTCCTCGAAAGCGATACTCTCGCCCTCTTCTAGTTCGACAGAAGCCTTCATTCTGGCCTCTGAGAACCCGGGAACCATATTCTCGAAGGAGTCCGATTGGGAGGAGCTCTTGTCTCTGAATGTCTCTAGGTTCTTTGAACGCAGCCTCTGCCTCCTCTTGTCCTGCTCTATTCCGAACAGGACAGTGCTGTGCTCCGAACCCCCAAGAATCCCCTCTATTGCTGGAGTGGCCAATGACAGCCCTTCATTATCCCCGATAACCGAAACGGTAGATCCGTAGACTGCGATCTGACAAGACGACATCTCCTCTAGCAGTGTCCTTATCCTCCCGTTGGTGCCGATTAGCCTACTCCTCATCCTCCTAGTCTGGTTTGGCTGGCGTCCCACCCACTCCCTGATGTCATACATTCTCAGGAATACCTCGTCGTCTACAAGCTGAATCGCACGCTCGGGGGAGAAACCTCTAGCTATTGCAGTGATTACGTCAGGGGCTTTCATCCTCCTGACAGGGTCTGGTTTATCCTCCCAATAAATTGACACATCGCCAGTTTGCGAGTCTATACTCAGCTTTCCCCCTAACGCCTTCTCCATCTTCTTCTTGGTCTTGCCGGACTTCCCGATGAGCACTGCTATACGGTCCTTGGGAACCCTACTGAGGTGCTCCATGGCCATACCAAGCGGTAGTGTCGCTTTAATCCACGCTTGTGAGGTCTGGCACGGGTCCGTCGAGAACTCGTACTAGGCTATCAGCGACCTGGGCATCGCCACCCTGGCGCCCGTACCACTCCGTCAGCCTCGTCACGTCCCTGACTAGGAACTCCTTGGCACTGGGGTGCCTAGTTGTTACAGCCTGTCCCGCATCGATTACCCATGGAGAACCCTCGTGCCACAGGACGTTGTACTCGCTGAAGTCGGCATGCACCAAGTCGCAATCTTGCCAGATTACCGCGGCTATCTCTAGAAGATCCTGGAAGACTTCAGAGGGATTGTCCACTCTCACGTCCTTCAGCCTAGGACTAGCCGACTGCTCGTCTCCAATGAACTGCATGACGAGTACGTTCTTCAGGTTCATCATTGGTTCCGGGACCCTCAGGCCGCTCTTCCTCATCCTCTTTAGATTCCTGAACTCCTTCCTGACCCATATGTTAACCAACTCTCTGTGTCTCCTGGAAAGACCGGAGAATCTCGGGTCTCCGTCGATATATTTCGAGAGCCCTTTGAATACTGCGTTTGTAGTGTGAAAGATCTTGACAGCCAGCGGACCTCCTGCACTAGAAGTAGCACGGAATACATGAGCTTCCTTTCCCCTAGCAATGGGATAGTCGATTGTCTCTATTTCGCCCTGCTGCATGATCTTGTGTAGGGCGAGAAGCGTGGATCGATCGAATACCTGATCGAAAACCCTCCTATCTACCCATTCGAATCGCCCCTTGCCCATGACTCCCTGCAGGGAGTACTCGATATCCTCGAACATTCGCTTGTACTTGGGCTCGGATATCCACTCGTGCTTACGCTCAGACCTCATCATCATGTCTAGGTCTGGCTCCTCCCAGTCCTCTTCAGAAGGCATCTTTTCACCCGAAGAAGGAGTCTATGTCGTCTTCCTGATCATCGACTGGAGTAGGGGCCTCCTCAGGGGGCTCCTCTTCTGCTTCTTGTTCAATAATCTCCGGATCCTCCTCAGTTCTGGATTCTGACTCCTCCCGATCCTCGACCTCGCTGTCTCTTTTCATCCCGAACAAATCGACTATCTCTGGTAGGACACCCTTTCTGGATAGGTACAGAGACTGGGTCTTGGTATACCTCATGCAGACGTTTGCCTTCTCGTCCTGGAACTCCCATGGCTGGATTACAATTAGGTCACCCTCCCTCACCCACTGCCTCCTTCTCATCTTCCCGGGAATCCTGGCAAGTCTGGTCTCTCCGTCCTCGCATATTGAGCGGACCCTCCTACCACCGAGTATCTGGTCCGCAATGGCGAACATTTCGTTCACCTTCCGCTTAGGTAGCGGTACCCTGATCCTGTTCCCACTCCCTGATTCCATCTGGGCAAGGAGCTCGGTGTCGACTGCTTCCTCTCTGCGTGCCATTGGTCGTCGGGCATGGGCTGCATATGTGAAGTTGAGCCTATAATCAGGACATCAGGGCCACTGCGGCATCTTCTGCGAGACCGATTAGGAGCTCGCTAGAGGGGCCGATCCCGAAGGCTAGAGAAAGGATAGCCATCGTCACCACGACTCCCCGCACCATCGGGCTTACCGGTGAGCCCGAGTCCCCTTCGTCTGGCTCGAAGAACATCACCATCCCGATTCTAAGGTAGTAGAACATCGAGAGGGCGCTGTTAAGCACGACCGCGACAGCTAGCCAGAAGACTGGTTCGACGCTGGTTGCCCAGGAAAGTACAGTGGAAGCCCCCCCGGTTCCTGCGGAGACGCTAACGATCCCGTTGATCATGAGAAGCTTTGACAGGAACCCGGAGAAGGGCGGGACCCCTGCTAGTGAGAGCATGAAGACGAACATGGAAGCCGCTAGGAGAGGGTCTCTGCTGGAGAGGCCATTCAGACCGGAGACGTTGTGACTGCCTCCCTCCCTCTCTATTGAGGAGAGCACCATGAATGGCCCCATCTTGAACAGGACCAGCACGCATAGGTGGAACAGGACTGCGGTAAGGATCATTTCAGTGCCAGCCTGTCCAGCGAGGCCTGATCCTATCGCCGAGATAGCGGCAAGCATGTAGCCCGCATGGGCGACGCTCGAGTATGCAAGTACCCTCTTCGGATTGTCACTGGAGAGGGCAGCGAGGTTTCCCCATGTCATTGTTATCACCGATATCCCTCCGAGTGTTACGAACCAGAAGGCCTCGCCCGAAACTGGCATGGCTATTGTCACTAGTAGCCTTATCAGTGCTGCGAATCCCATGGCTTTCGAGGCGGTGGCGAGAACTCCCGCCACCATCGAGGAAGCTCCTGAATAGGCGTCCGGTATGGCCAGGTGGAATGGTGCGGCGCCGACCTTGAAGCCGAAAGCGACCAGCATCAGCCCCACGCCTGAAGCTGCGATTGGGTCGAGTGTTTCCATTGACTTCCAAGATTCGGAAAGATCCTCGATAGCAAGGCTACCGTTCCATAGGTATAGCAATGACATGCCGTAAATCCCCGCTGCGGATGCGACCGATCCTACGATAAAGTACTTCATTCCAGCTTCCCCTCCTGCACCTGTCTCCTTGTGGAATCCGACCAGAACGTAGGAGGAGAGAGAGGCGAGCTCGAGGCAAACGAAGAGCATGAACAGGTGTGTAGACTTGGCCATAAGGGACATTCCCAGACCTAGCGTCAGTAGCAGGATATGGAAATCTGCCTGCCTCCTGTTGTCGTAAAGAGCAGTGGTCTTCTCCGACTCAGACTCTTCATCGTCTTCCTCGGTGGGTATCGGGGCACTATTGTCGGCAGGTAGCCTCTGAGCGGCTGAAATGGTGCAAAGGATCAGTACGGCAAGGAAAACGTTCGTGAGCAGAATACTGAACTGATTGACCTCAAGGGAGCTCCCAATCGATCCGGACTGCGGAGGGTCGAAAAGGGCCAGAAGGGAGGCTAGAAGCGAGGTTCCAAGGGTGGCTAGGGCGATCCTATTGGGAACCCGCGGATCCCTGGTTGCGGCGAATCTGGTACCGCCAATCAGTACCGGGACACGGAAACTAGTAAGAGGGATCCTGAACCTTGCGTCACCTAGGTTTGGGAAGATAATTATTGCCAATAATCCGATGGTCATGATTAGCTCAGGGAGAAGCAGCTGGACGTCTATGCCATCCAATTCCGAAGTCATGGCCTTACCCCCTCTGACTGCATCGCCTCGATGAGGAGGTCGACCATCACCTCAGTGCTCCAATGAGACATCATGTCCCAGAAGAAGAAGGGCAGTATTCCAAACAGTATCGTTAGTGCCCCGAGTATGATCATGCCGGCGTTTTCGTGCCATGTAATGTCCCTGGGTTCGTGATGCAGTGTGTCGGGCATCTGACCCTCGTGTGGGTCATTGGACTCGAAGATGGTTCTCTGCATGGATGTGAGGTAGTAAACTGCGGTGATAATCAGAGTTAGTGAAGGTATCATTACCCACCATCCGAAAGTCATCCAGAAGGCTATGAGGATTGCCACCTCAGCTACGAAACCAGCCATCAGGGGAAGACCTAGGCTGGCCATCCATCCTAGCATCATGTGTCCTGCCAGCCATGGACTGTGATGGGCTATCCCCCTCATCGAACCTATTTCCAGTGTGTGGTAGTGATGCTTGAAAGCTCCAGCGACGGCGAAAAGCAGGGGGCTGATTATACCGTGTGCGAACATCATGAACAGCGCTCCTGCGATGCCGAGCGGTTGCATAGTGGCGATTCCCAGGAAGATCAGCCCCATGTGGGAGACGGATGAGTATGCTACCATTCTCTTGAGGTTGGACTGGCCCATACAGACCCAAGCGCCGTACGCTAGACTGGCCATACCCAAGGCAACTAGGAGAGGCGTGAAAACGACGGTTGAGCCCGGGAAGGTGGTAACGGCTACCCTGAGGAATCCGTACGCTCCCATTTTCAGCATCACGCCAGCTAGGATCATCGATCCGGCGGTGGGAGCCTGAACATGCGCGTCAGGCAGCCAGGTGTGGACCGGTACACTAGGCATCTTGGTAGCGAATCCTATAAGCAGCAGGAACCAGACTAGATGTCTTAGACCCTCGGTCATAGAGTCCCCAGACTCGAGCATGACAAGCATGTCGAACGTCCTCTCGGAGAGAGAAGATCCGGTGTTGAAGTACATCACCAGGATTCCGATCAGCATTAGGACGCTAGCTGTGAAGGTGTAGATGAAGAACTTCATCGCCGCATATCGCCTGTCATCCCCTCCCCAGACGAGAATCAGGAAGAACATCGGTATCAGCGTCATCTCCCAGAAAACATAGAACACGAATAGATCCAAAGAGACGAAGACTCCGATCATGGCTCCTTCCATGACCAGTAGAAGCGGGTGGAAGTAGTGCCCCTTCTTGGCATCCCATTCGACAAGCATCGAAAGTGGAACTACCAAGGCGGTGAGCCAGATCATCGGTAGTGACAAGGCATCCGCCCCGACGTGCCATGATACACCTATCTGTGGGATTAGAGATACAGGTGAGTTCATCAACTCGAAATCTCCTAAGTCGAGGGACAACCAGTCAAGATCGCTGAAGGATGTAGTGGCAGCCCAAGTTGAAATTGCAAGTAGTGCAAGGGAGACTCCCATACAGATGTTCCTTGATATGCTCTTCACCTGCTCAGAGGCAGGTCCCGGTAGCATGTGGGGTAGTGCCATCAGCAGTAGTCCAACTGCAATGGGGCTGAGTGTGATAATGGTGAGTATCAACCGCTCACCCCCCAAGCCAGAGCGAATATGGAGAGGGCACCTATAGCCGCCATGAGTATGTAATCGCTTGCCCTCCCAGTGGTGATTCTCCTGATCTGGACGGATCCCAAGACCGAGTTCGACTCGACCCTCCTGATGATGCCGTCGATAACCCGCTTGTCGAACCATGCAGCCAGTGCGGCTAATGGTATCACCGTCTTGGAGAGAGCCAGTTCGTAGTAGTGGTCGAAGTATAGGCGATTCTGCAAAGCCTCTGATAGGCTGGACTCGGACATCTCCTTGACGTCCTGAGAGCCGAACTTTCCTGACAGGGTGACTAACCAGGAGATTAGTGGGTTTGCTCGCTGGCCTTCGGCAAGACCTCCTCCATGTACCCTGGCCGCGAAAATTGGTCCGATCACGAGGGATAGGAGGATTGTGGTCCATCCTACTATCCTGAGATTAGGATCATCCGGAAGGAAGGCGTGCTCGAGTTCGTAAACTACCTGCTCGATTACAGATTGCTCGTTAATTCCTAGGTCGTAACTATACGGCTTGGCAAGCCACTTTACTATCCCGAGCACTGAAAGAGCGAACCCACCCAGCGCGCTTACCACAGAGAGTATCACTAGGGGCTCCTTGATCCATGGGGTAGACTCGTGTACATGCTCGACGACCTGGTGCTTAGGCTCCCCTGCAAACGTCATTAGCCACATCCTGGACATATAGAAGCCTGTCATGCCAGCTGTTAGGAGGACCAGGATAGCAGGACCCATCATTAGAGGCTCGTAGTCCAGTGAGGCCTTCCAGGTCTTGGCTACAATAGCCTCCTTAGACCAGAAGCCTCCGATTAGGGGTATTCCGATTATAGACATCGATCCGATCAACATCGCAGTCGAGGTGACAGGCATCTTGGATGCCAGCCCTCCCATGTTGCGCATATCCTGCGGATCGAAGTCGTGATCGTCGTGCCCATCATCGTCCTCGTGTAGATGGTCATGGGCATGGTGAACCTCATGAATCACGGATCCGCTGGCCATGAAGAGCATGCCCTTGGCCATTGCATGGTTGAAGAGATGAAACATTGAACCTCCGAAAACTAGGGTCGCAGCATCGGTTTTGCCATGATTGTAGAACCATAGAGATACTCCGAGTCCAGTGAAAATATATGCTAGCTGGCTCATAGTCGAGTATGCCAAGACCTTCTTGATGTCGTTCTGGACGAATGCTATGGAGGCTGCCATAAATGCAGTGATCCCTCCAATGTAAGCAACGACCAGGCCGAGGTCATCGAGACCTGCTACCCCGTTGCCTCCTAAGTCCACGAATGGTACCATTCTTGCTACTAGGTACAGTCCGGCATTGACCATCGTGGCAGCATGAATCAGAGCGGAAACAGGAGTAGGGCCCTCCATCGCATCAGGAAGCCATACATGTAGGGGGAACTGTGCCGACTTGCCCACTGCACCGATGAATAGCATGATCAGGGCCCAAAATAGCTTGTCAGAGTCTACTGTCCCCCCTATTGAAGGGTCATCGAAAATTATTGAGAACTCGAGCGATCCGTAGATATCGTATAGTATGAAGAGGCCGATCATAAGGAACACGTCGCCAATTCTGGTGGTGAGGAAGGCCTTCTTGGCCGCGTAGGCGGCGCTTTCCTTCCAGAAGTAGAATCCGATTAGCAGGTAAGAACACAGGCCCATTATCTCCCAGAATATGAATAGCCAGAGGAAGTTGTCAGCGAGGACCATTCCGAACATCCCCATTGCGAAAAGTACGAATTCGGCGTAGAATCGGTGGTTACGATTCTCGTTTATGGGGTCGGTGTTCATGTATCCTAAGCTGAACCAACAGATCAGGAAGCATAGGAAGGTGGCAACGAATAAGAGCATCAGTGTTACCGAGTCGATCCAGATGCCGACTCCGATCACCCTTTCAGAGCTCAGGGTGTAGTCTGATAACAGAACGTCGAATGATATCCAATCCCCCCAAGAGGCAGCAGTCCTCCCGCTGGCGTCCTTCGTGATATCCCTAGCACCCCTGATGTAGTCGACGACTATCCACAGAGACGTCGTTAGTGATACTAGTAGAGCAGACAGGCCGATCAACCCGCCCTCCTTGAGACTATTCTTCCAGGTCTTGTTCCCGTTGTAGACCTGTCCCGAGATTAGGATAATAGGGAAAGCGATGAGCGGGGCGAGTACAATTAGGAATGCGGCGTCTACAGATTCGATTCCAGCTAGGGCTAGAGCCGGTACTATCAGTAGGGCTGGAATCAACGGCATTAGCAGTCTGTACTCATTTTCGGACCCGCCCATCTAATCACCTAGTTCCTCAGCTCCCTGGCTGCATCCAGGGAGATGGTTCCCTGGGTACTATACAGGGATAGTAGAATCGCCAGTCCGATGGCGACCTCGGCAGCTGCTATCGCTATGGCAATGGCAGTGAACACCCAACCATTGACGTCACCGTAATGTAATGCGGCTGCCACGAAGTTAAGGTTCGCAGCGTTTAGCATCAGCTCGATGCACATTAGCACAACGATCGCATTCTTGTGGTAGAAGGTCCCTAGTAGTCCCACACCGAAAAGTATCGCACCAAGTGCTGCTACCCAGCTTGGCTCAATCATTCCTCTGCCCCCATGTCCCAGAGTAGGTTAATCAGTCTCTCGTCCCTTACCAAGTAGGATGACCCGACCATAGCCATCGCTAGCAGTGCTCCAAGGATCACCGTGGCCATCGTCCAGTCATTGAAGATCGCATCAGCGAATTCAATAGTGGTGGGTGATCCAGAAGTCTCATCCTGCCACATGGAGTGCTCCATTAGGCTCCTGACCAAGACTAGTATGAGTGCGAAGACGCCGATGCCGGATACTGCCGAAAGGGCGTTAAGTGTCGGCAGTGACTCTACGTCCTGGATACGTCTTCTTGTCAGCATGACCCCAAACTGTACGACTAACATCACGGAACCGAGGTAAACCAATATCTGGATCGCGGCGAGCATCTCAGCGGCAGCCATGAGGAAGGCTCCCGCAACTGCGAAGAAGGTGAACATCAGCCATAGCAGCGAGTGTGCAACCCTTCCCGAGAAGACGCACCCGATGGCTCCGGCGACTGCGGCTCCCGAGACGATGACGAATAGCACTGTCTCCAGGTCTAGGGCCAAAGAATCATGCCTCCGCCTTAGCTGCCTTTCTAGCCCTCTTGTCCTTCTCTTTCTGAGCCCTTTTGGCCAGTTCCATGTCAACCCTCTCCTTGTGGACTGAAGGGAGAACCCTAGTTCTGCTGGCATCCATCCAGAGTTCCTCCCTGGAGAAGCCGGACATTCCGTCGTACTCATTGGTCATGAAGAATGACTCGAAGGGGCATGATTCCATGCACAGGCCGCAGAACATACATCTTCCGAGATCAATTCTGCCTGAGACGATGTCCTGCTCCGCTGGTCTGATCGAATTGATGTCTATGTCCTCCATTCCAGAACCGTTCATCCACTTGACCGTGGCAATATCGCCCGTGATGTCTATCACCTCGGCGAAATCGTACTGCTGTGGAGCATCCTCATGGTGGTTGACTAGGTCGTGAGACTGCTCTATTTCGATGAAGTCTTCACGGGGTTTCGCCGCTAGACCGCCCACCTCTATCTCGCTACCATAGCCATGCCACTGATGATCCTCCTCCGCTGTGTCGAGGACATTCACCCGGACTTCCGACTCCATGTGCAGACAGTCATTTGGGCATGCCCTGACGCAGGCCTTGCAGGCAGTGCAGGTCTCCCAGATTACTCCTATCCTACCATTGTAGTTCCCGGGTACGAATAGCCATGGTTCGAGGTCCTCTAGCCTCTCATAGGGGTACATTACAGTCACAGGTCGCTCTACGAAGGGCATGATCTGGCTAGTCTCCCTGTCAGCTGAGAAGTGCTGCTGAGCGCTTGGGTGATCATTGCCCACCCTCCTTGCCGTTTCGGAATCTATCATGTCTGCAGACTGAGCGTGGTAGCCATTCTTGAGGAATTTCAGCTTACCTAGGAAAGGTACTGTCCTGAGAGCAGTCTTGAGTGTGATCCACATCGGCCTTACGACCAGATTACGGAAGCTAGGAGTACCATGTGGGTGGTAGCTCATGATCCCGCCTCCTTCTCTGATCCCGGAGGATTAGAAGCAGCCTTGGCTGCCGAGTAGGATGAGAACTGGCTCTGTAGTTCCTCGATCTTTTCATCCCTGTGGCTGCCGGGGTAAGCCTTGGACAGAGCGTAGGTGCTGTAAGGCCTCCTCATGGTCTCTAGCGCCTCCTTGTCCTCATCGACGACTAGGATCACCAATCCTAGGACTCCAGTCAGAATCATGATCACAGGGGCGATCAAGCCCCAGCCATCGTCCCAGACCCAGACCCTGAGGAACATTGCTATCGCCAGGTTAACTATCGATAGTGGGAGTAGCCACTGCCATCCGAACTCGAGGATTTGATCGGTCCTAACTCTATGGAGGGACGCTCTGATCCATACGAAAACGAAGAATAGCGCCCATGCCTTAAGCAGAATGAGTGCGATTCCTGGAACTAGAGAAAGGAGGAACTCCAGAGGTCCACCGAGGACAGGAAGTGACTCTAGTGTTCCCTGGAAAGGGACCTCCCACCCCCCTAGGAAGAATAGAGCGAAGAGGAGGCAGGCGGCGTAACATCTCATGTACTCAGCCATAAACATGAAGCCCCATCTGAGGCCTCCATACTCTGTCCACCATCCTTCCACTAGCTCTGCCTCAGCCTCAGGCATGTCGAACGGTATCCTCTCGACCTCAGCGATCATCGTGATGAAGAAGAGGGCTGCTCCCAGTGGCATCATGAAGAGGTTCCAGACGTTAGACTCCTCTATTTGGAAGTCTACTATCTCAATCACGTTGAATGATCCGCTAATCACGCAGACTCCGAGTACAGTGATGAGAAGTGGGATCTCGTAGGCAGTCAGCTGGGCCGCTGACCTCATTCCGCCGATAAGAGTGTACTTGTTGTTGGAGGCCCAACCTGCGAAGAACACTCCCAGCGGAGCTACGCCGAAGATGGCCATCATGAACACGGCCGATAGTTCGGCGTTGGAGACATAAAAGTGTGGACCGAATGGGATGAATGCGAAAACTAGGATAGTGGTCGAGATGATGATTACCGGAGCCACTTCGTACACGGTCTTATCCGCCTCCTTGGGTACAATATGCTCTTTTCCAGCAAACTTCGTGAAATCTGCGAATGCCTGGAAGAAACCTGGCAGAAGGAACCAGTAGCCGTGATAGCCCCTATTATTGACTCTGGAGACAGTCTCGAGCTCGTGGTCGTTGCCCCAGATCGAGTTTAGCGTCCTGTTGAGCCAGCCTATCGGAGCACCCATTCCGAAGGGTAGTTGTTTCCACCACTCGCCAGCTGTGGCCCCGCTCTCCCCTATCCAGAGGCTCCTGAGGGTAGTTGTGGCTCCTATCCTGTCCATCAGACGACCGATGAACTTCCTCTCGATATACGGGATGGGGAGGATGGTAAGCATCAGAGTTGTGAATACTACAGTACAAATCATGGTTGAAGAAAAGAATGCCTCCAAAGAGGGTTGCATTTCAGCAAATCCTGATTGTAGGTTCACGACAGGGCCTAGTACTATGTCCTCGGGCCAGATACCTCTTGGAAGTGAGATTGTTACACTCAGGTCAAGATCATCCGAGGGTAATGTGTCATGCACATTGTCCATCGACCACCCGACAAGTCCCTCTATCCAACCCCTGAGGTTCAGCCAGTCGCTCGTAGCCATCATCTCACCTGTCTGTTTCTCCAATACAAGGGTCGAACGAACCCATTATTGCCGGGATATCAGCAACCTTGTAGCCTATCATGCACTTTGATGCGTATGGGATAGTGATGAACATAGGAGAACGGATTGATACCCTGTAAGGATATTTACCCCTCCCCTCGCCACCACCGGCTAAGTAGAACATAGACTCGCCACGACTATCCTCGAAGTGATGGAAGCCGGAAGTTCCCTCTTTTGATCTACTTGGGGCCTTGGCTAAGATGGCCGGGTCTCCGGGCTCGTGGTAGGTATCAGCGCCTCCTGGTATCTTATCGAGAGATTCGAGGACCATCATTGCGCTTATTCGCATTTCCTCAACTCTGACTCTGTATCTGTCGTAGCAGTCTGCTCCCTTTATCGATGGTCTTTCTACCGGTGGCTCCCAGTCTAGCTCACTGTAGACTGAGTATGGGTGGGCGGTCCTGACGTCATAGTTCACGCCTCCAGCTCTCAAGTTGGGACCAGACACTCCGTGATTGACCATCTCCTCCGCCTTCGAGTACCCAACACCTTGCGTTCTGATGAGGAAGATGGTGCTCTCGTCGAACAAGGCCTCGTACTCCTGTATCCTGTTGAGGAAGAGGCTGACCTTCGCCCTAGCCCTCTGGGCAAACCCATGTGGGAGATCTCTCTTCACCCCGCCTACTCTTGGAAAATTGTAGTGCATCCTGGATCCACCCAGCTCTTGGAGTAGGTCCATCATCATCTCTCGCTCCCTGAGACACCATACCATGATCGAGAGATTTCCTATGTCCGGACCATAAGCACCAAGCCACATCAGATGAGAGGCTATCCTCTGTAGCTCCACGGCAATGAGTCTGATGTATTCGGCTCTCTCTGGGACCTCGACTTCTAGGAGGTCTTCCACTGCATAGATGTATGAGTGGGACCATGTATTGGCGCTAGCGTAGCAGAGCCTGTCGCAATATGTTGTTATCTGGGTGAAGTCCCTAGACTCGCAGATCTTTTCCACCCCCCTGTGGATGTATCCCAGATCGGGCTCAGTGTCAACCACCGTCTCGCCATCGACCTTGACCTTGAGAGTCCACAATCCGTGTGTCATGGGGTGTTGGGGGCCCATTGAAATCCACATCTCTGCCATTTTCTTAACCTCACTTGACCTTGCCAGCGTCTGATGGCTTCCTCAGAAAGCCTTGAGCGTCATCATACATTTCCTGGAAGTCATGGTACCTGAGTTTGTGCTGCTTCTGTAGAGGATGGAACCCGACAGGGGTCTCGTGAGGCTGGAGAACTCTCCTCATTCCGACATGTCCCTCGAAGTCAATTCCCACTAGGTCCCATGTCTCCTTCTCGTTCCAGTCTGCGCCTACCCAGATATCTTGGACGGAAGGTACGGTAGGCTGCCTTGTTTCGGTAATGGCTATCCTTACTTCAATCTCAAGAGGCACGGATTTGCCTGTAACTTTCATGGGGTCAGTGATGATTGGCTCAATCATCCCATCAACTACGGGGGGGTCGATAACTCCCATTCTGAGGAAATGGTAGATGACCTCCCAGTTCTTGTCCAATCCTCCCTCTGGCCAGTGAATTCCCGTAATCATCGAGCAGTAGTCAACCCCGTGGTCATCTCTTAGTGACTCAGCTAGCTCCCTCCAGCTCACTGGGGGGCAGTCTACCGATACTACGCTCCTGGAGCTTGTTCCGCTGTTTCTCTCAGAAACCTCGGCGGATACTCCGTCGATAGCAGATATGTGTCCACACATATCTTCAGCTGCCTGCTTTTGAACCGATGTAGAAACTGTCTTCCCCAACTAATTACCCCCTCAATCGTCACCAATTATAATCGGATTCTTCGATTCTGACGCGCCGTCGTTAGGAAGTGCGCCTATCCTGATTATCTTCTGCCTGAGTTTGTCGAATCCGTCTATCAATGCTTCGGGACGGGGGGGGCAGCCAGGGATGTAAACGTCAACTGGGATGACTGTGTCTACTCCCTCAAGGATGTTGTAAGACTGGAAGTATGGTCCTCCCGAGATTGCGCACTCGCCCATCGCTATGCACCACTTTGGCTCTGGCATCTGCTCCCAAAGTCTGACTATCGGGTCTGCGAACTTCTTGCTAATCGGACCATTAACCAAAAGGACATCGCACTGTCGCGGACTGGATCTGAAGAAGACTCCAAATCTTTCCGCATCGAATCTGCTTGCCCCTGCAGCTGCCATCTCCAAGGCGCAGCACTTGATTCCAAGGTGGAGAGGGAACAATGACTTTCTCTGGCTCCAGTTGAAAACTCGGCCGACGAGAACGCCTATGACGTCCTTGATCTTACTAGCCTTGAGTGCGTCATCGGTAATGTCGCCGACAGTATCCACTAGCATCCTGCTGTTGAATACAGAGTAGTTCTGGCCGTCTTCCTGCAATGAAATCCCTCAGATGTATATTCTTCCTCTCTTTCTGAAGACGTGCCAGACTCCGAGACTCATTAGAATGATGAAGACCGTCATCGTAAGTAGTGCGTTGATAATTGCACCGTCAGCCAGATTGGTATCTCTACCCTTCTGAATAGCCATGACTCCACCAAAAGCTAGGAACATGAACGCTATATCGAACACTAGGAATACAATCGCATACCAGTAGTACTGGAAGTGGAAGTTGATGTCAGCATCCCCCAATGGATCTGATCCACACTCGTATGTAGAGTCCCTCCTGACATATAGGCTGTGGTCCACCTCATATCCAGGAAGAAGTATCGATCTCGTCTTGTTGGGATCCGACCCCTTTGTGGTCGGCCTGAGGAACCTCGTGGCGAAGAAGCTGAATACCGGGAAGCCTATTCCAACTAGGGTCATTACGGCTACTGGAAGATACATCTCTGACACTGTACTGATGGAATCACCCCCGGTCCCGTAGGGACCGCTAGGTACCTCCACGAAAATTCCGGACATAAGCGTATCCGAACGGAGCCTTGCAACCCTAGTCATCAAGCTCCAGATACACGTCCTCAGACATAATCCGATTCTGAGTTCTGTTTCTCATGAAGAGGAGGAGGATTGAGAGAGCTCCTAGTATGATGATTCCTATGGCAATCATCTGCTGAGATTCGGTTGAAAGAGAGCCTGAAGCAAGTGTAGACTCCACTGATAGGTCCAGTGGCTCGCCCGCAACCGGGAGTCCCTTTGGCTGGACAATTACGGTAAAAGAGTACTCGTCGTCGGAGATCATGTCGCTCGGAGGGGTTACTCGGACGGTTACCTCTCTAGTATTCCCTGGCTGCAGCTTGAACTCATCCGATATTACGTCTACTGACCAGCCTCTGAGAGAGTCACTGGTCAATACCTCGATTTCCTCCTCTATATTCCCGTTATTGGTTACGAAAATCTGGAACTCCGTATTTTCGGGATATGCTGTCTTCTTCGAAGTTTCGGATTCAATTGTAACGCCCAGATCGTGGATGGCTCGGATGTCTACGACTAGATCAAGGAAAGAGGCCGCTTGACCAGTATTCTTCTTTGAAGTAACCCCGACCTTGATGATCCCGGAAGTACCACTGTCAACCTCTAGGACATCGAAGTCTATCTGTACGTTTATCTGTCCATTTGCCGGGATTGGTATCGCACTCCCATCTACTACCTGCCCGTCAACACTGATGATCCTGACTACTGACGAATCCATGCCTGAGACCGAGACGACTGCTTCGTCTGCACCTCCGTCTCCGGTGTTAGAGAGTATGAATGATAGAGATGAGGATCCTCCGGGAGGCAAGGCGACGATCATCTGAGATGGGTCTTCTTCAGGGCTCTCGAAGGCTACAGCGATACTGTAGTTGAAATTAGAAACGGTGACTGTGACCATCCTAGTGAGAATGGTGTCTGTTCCAATTATCCCTACCCTGCCCTCGAAATCCTCTGAGTTGTTATTGATATTATCCGAAACAAGAACCTCCATGGATACTGTTGCAGTTTCCTCAGGTTGGATTATTAGCTGAGCAATCTCATTGCCCTCGGAGTCTTTGAACCTGGAATCCCACTTAGTCTCCTCGCAAGAGTCAGAGATGTCTGGATCGCAGGACGCAAGGGCGAAGCTATCCTGAATATTTCCTGTGTTCGTTATTGACAGTGGGAATGAGACCCATTGTCCGAACCTGCCCGTCTGGGAGTCTGAAGGAACGGATATTTTACCGCCATGGATAGGTGAAACGGTGACCTTTAGAGTAATCTCGTCCAAGGTTGAGCCCTGGGAGTTGACGTAGAATATGATAGGATACTCCACTCCAGCTCTTGCATTCTCAGGTGCGGAAACCTGCATTTCGACACTCCTCCTGTCGCAGTTAGAGGAGGTGGTGCAATGCTTTCCATCTATGGTGATGTATGTCTCTGAGAACTCAACCTGCCAACCCGGGGAAAGTTGTCTATTGCCAATGGCAAAGTTATCCTGTCCATTCCCAGTATTTGTCACCATTAAGGAGGTGGTTGCTGAGGATCCGGGGTCGACATTGTTGAGGGTGGAGCTAGAAAGAGTGATTGCAGCATCGTGGACCTGTCCCAGATTAATTCTCAAGAGTGTTTGACAGCCAATACTGCTACCAGCTCTACCCTGGATGTATACATCCACAGTTCCCGGCTCAACGGTGTCGTCGGGATTGATATCGAAATTGAAAGAGGCGGTATCACCCTGTTCGTTGGGCTTCTGGAGTAGTGCGTTATTAGGAGAGAAGGAAAACCAGTCAGAAACATCTACTCCATCAGCCATAGCCATGACCTGTACCGTCCAACCGGTGTTTCCTGTGTTAGTGGTGGTGAAGGAATTTGATTCTGACTCACCCGGATCTAATGTGTGGGATGGCTTCTGAAGCTCAGAATCGCAAGTCTTCACTTCTGGGATTCTGAGGTCCAGCTCGATGCTGTCGTTGGCTTGGTCTATTGTGTTGGGGTCATTCGATACACTGGCCTCGAGAACGAAGCAGTGATCGCCAGACTCGGTGCTGCTACCGTCCTCGAGCGTCACCGATATTGTTGCTTCCTCAGAATCCTCGGAGTCCAGGTTCATTTGTTGTGGGTCGACAGTCGCGTCCAAGCCATTCGAGTCGCACTGGGAGGATGATGCTATCGATAGTTGGACCGTGGCCTGGTTCTCTCCGGTGTTCTCAACGTCCACTGTCCACTCGACCTCGTCACCATCGCCATCGTAGGTGACTTGCCCATTGTTTGGTACCTTGTAAGACAGTTTTACTGAGTACTGTCCCCCTCCCTCGGCAGTAGTTGTCACCGTGATATCGTCCTGCGCGTTATCGGACGGGTTTGTGCCGACTCCGTTGGCGTTGACAGTCGTCTCGCACTCACCGGAAGCCTGGTCGTTGATGCTTACAGTAAGAGTTACTGACTCGCTCTCCCCCTGTCCAACGTTAGCCACTGAGCTATCCAGATTGGAGGTGAATCCGTTGCAATCAGCTGCTTGGGAGGTGCTGAGAGTTACTGTGAGGTCCTCGTCTCCATCGTTTAGTATCGTGATCGTGTATTCTGCAGGGTCGTCGGTAGTTGCAGACTTGGCCATGGAGTCGGAAGAGAGCGAGATTGAGGCTGCTGCAGAAACGGGCAGGGAGACGAAGGAGGCCAGTAAAAGAGCAGTGAGCAAAACTGCTGTGTTGGTGGTTCTCATCGAATGACCGAGACAACCGCCCCTCTAAGGGCTTCGGGCTCCAAGTGCGTCAAAAACCTTGGTTATTGGTGTGTTTGGCGCTCTTCGGAATCCTCTTCATTGTGAACGTTGGGATCTGCGACCCACTCCTCATTAACCGGGTCCCAGAGCCATCCGGGGTATTCTGAGAATTTCTGTAGCTGGGTACTCGCGCTTTCTAGTTGCGATTTTACTTCTGATTGGATTGATTGATTATATGTCGCCTGTGGGGTAACCATGGATCCCTTTGAGGGTTCTGAACGATCGCCTCGGAGAGATCCTAAGACGGTGCTAATATTCCTACCTGAACGGGAAAATGCCAATGCTGCAGTCACAGAACTCAGTAACAAAACTACCCCGCCAATAACGAAAATAAGTGTCCAGATTCCAGATCCACTGGATGTGGACTCGACCTCTATTTCTACTGATTTGGAATGGCCGGAGATATATTCTGCGTCCCCCAGCATTACAGTTAACAGCCCATCTGATCCCGAGTTTGGAGTGAATTCCACCTGAACTGACCTAACCTCCCCTGGCTGTAGGGTCACCATGAATCCATCCAGAACCCTGATTATCCACCCATTCGGACCGTCCGTAACTATTCTGTTTGATATCGGCGTATTCCCAGAATTTGTTAGTTCGAAGTATAGGACTGAGGGTAGGTCCTCAAATGCCTCGTTATAGTTGGCCAGCGTCCATTCGACTTCCATGACTGTATCCACCAGAAGGGAGATCGGTGTCCTGATCTCCAGTCCGTCACCCTCCATCGTGAGCGTGACGGTTGGCTCCGATCCAGCAGGTTCGCTGATAGGTATGGTGATAGTACACCAGACTTTGGAAAGGGCACCAGGGGATATCCTTGCGGGGTTTATGCTACAGTCAGTGAGCCAGTCTTGGCTCGGGACCTCCATAGTGACGCTTGGCTCCCATATTGATGAGCCATCGTTCCCGACTTCCCAACCCATATCGAACGACCTCCCGACTGGGTGTGGCCCTAGTCCTAGAGGGGAGTCGGACGATTCGATGGATTCGCCATCGAAGATTACTACCTCCGAGAAGGAAACGCTTGGTTTAGCCCCCGATACTGCATCTAAGGTTGCGTTCCAATCGAAGAAGGCGCCGCCCTCTACGAGGAACCTTATTTCCACGGGGCCGCTGACTGCCAGTCCGTTTCCCTGAATGTTGAACGACCAAGTGACTGAGGATCCCATTGGAACTACTATCTTGTCCAGTCCCCCGATTATGGACCAGCCTCCGGGCAGGGATCTAGCAATTGGAGTGAGATTAAGCTCTCTGTTTCCTTGATTTGAGATTTGGATGTCTATCTTCTTTTGGGAGTCTGCGGCAACATCACCTAGACTATCTCCTGAGCTAGGGGAGAATTCTGCGGAGTCGATTGGCTTAATCTCGAGGGGTAGCGGGAACGTCCAGATTTCAGATCCGACCCTGGAGGTAAGGTGAATTGAGGCTTCGAAAATGGTCCCGGCTTGGAGCAATACCCCCGGAGGGGACACAGCAATCCCAACTGAGATAGATCCATCCTTCTCCAAGGTCCCAGAGGATCCCTGTCTGGACCCAAGGAATGGACCTAGTTCTAAAAGCCCTACATCCCATCCAGCTGGCGGAAATATCTCGATATCGTATGTTTGGGCTCCATTACCCCTGTTAAAGAGATCCACCGAGGTATTCATGCTCTCGAATGAGTCGACCCAGATAGTCTCGGAAGGGAGGATCAGATCTGGTTGTCCAAGTACAGGGACGTCGAAGAAAATCTCCAACTGAGACTCGACGTCGAAATCCTCGTCAATGGCTGTTATTGTCATTGAGTAAGTACCAGGTTGAGGAGAAGGAGGGTGGACTAGTGTCAGGTTGACTGTGGTAGATTCTGCTGGTCCAAGCTCGACGTAGATTCTGTCAAAGCTCCTGAACCAGTTCTGCTCTTCCCCATCGGCAATTCTAGTTGGATACGAAATCTGGATGCTCGCATTGGTGTCGAATAGCGCTAGGTTAGTCATCAAGACCGCCCAGCTAGCGGTCGTGCCCGTGGCATCCTCTAGCGTGACCCACTGCGTATCGGTGGATGGCTGTATTCCGGGAGCACTGACCTCGATTGTCTGTATCAGGAGATTGTTATCCTCGTACAGCTCGTCGAATTGATCACTGGGATCTATCTCTATCCTGATCTCTGTGGGTCCTTTATCTGAGGTTTCTGGAGTCCAGTACCACTCTAACAGGATCTCCTGACCAGGAGTCATCGATATTGACTTTGTTTCCAATAGGTTGCTGTTGATGTGCGCACTGACGAACAGGTCCGATAATGACCCAGAGCCCTGATTAATGACCGATGCTGAGAAGCTTGTCTGCTCCCCGACTTGTGGTATTAGTGTAGAGATTGCGAATGATTCCGGTACAAAGCTTGGATCTGGTGTTAGGTCATTCACATTAACACCTCTGACTGCGATCGCGAAGGGTTGGTTGGACCTGCTACCACCATGTGAGTAGTCCTTGACTTTGACGTTCCATATCCCTGTCGATGCCGAGTCGATTAGGACGACCTCGACATTATTTTTACTGTCCGCTGCCCCTCCTGTCGTGGATCTCCCATTGGAGAAGTCGTTCCCGATGTAAGTTATGCTCCCGTCTGGAGAAGATACCTCCAGGTTGAGGTCGTTCCTAAGTTGGGTGTTAGAGAATGCCGATCCTGGATAGTCGGACCATGCTAGGACTATCTTCAGAGGCTCGCCAGATCTGGTTACGTCGAAGTTGTATGAAGCCTCTTGTCCGCTCGAAAGTCGGGATCTATCATCCACGAAGATCCCCACATCTCCGACTTGGCTATCTGGGAGTAGCGAGTTCACCAGGTTAAGCCTGCCCCAGCCCTCATTGTTGTTTGGGATATCCCTTGTACCCATGTCTTCCGCCCCCAGAATCAGCATTGCCTTCACCAGAGCCCCTTGGGGTTCGGGCCTCTCGGCTATCTCCATTAGATACTCCCTCACAATGGCTGATGCGCCTGCAGCCGCGGGGGTCGCCATTGAGGTACCACTGTACTCAACGTACCATTGATCGTTTAGGTTGTCTGGAGCCTCAGATGCCTCTTGCGCTTTACATGATCTGACGTAGTCTCCAGCTGCGACAATATCAGGCTTTATCCTACCGTCATCGGTAGGGCCACGACTGCTCCAGTAGTACATCTCATCAGCGGGGTTGCTGCTGTATCTATTCACGTGAGCACCCACGGTAATTACATTCTTGGCAGTCCCTGGTGGTGAGACTCCGTCGTCCCTCTCGTTTCCAGCCGCGAAGAGGACAGTCATACCATCGTATGTCCAGTACTGGTCCCAGGTGGAGGTCCTGTCATCGGCATCTTCGGACTGAGTCGAGTATTGGCCACCCGAGTTATAGCTACCCCAGCTGTTTGTATGTATCCTTGCGCCGCCGCTACTGTATGCGGAGTTGAGGAGTGTGTACACACCGGGCCCGGAGAGAGCCCCAGAGTCATCATCCTCCATTGCCTGCATGTACAGCTCGGCCTCAGGAGCTATTCCCTGGTAGGTCCCGCTACTTCTGCTTCCAGACCCGAGGACTGTGCAGGCAACATGTGTACCATGGCCGTCGTTTGTGTCGGCTGTAGATTGGTCGTTAGCCACATCTACCCTACCAACAATCCTCGTCCCAAAGTCACCATGATCATGATCAATACCTGTATCTGCCACTGCTACCCTCTGATCACTTCCATTGAGACCTGTGAAGAAGTAGTCCTCCACAGAGCCGAGTTCCATGTGGGATCCTGCAAGATTGTTCCAAGTGGTTAGCTCAGGTACTGGGGCCAGAAATGCGACTTCTGGCCTATGAGCTATCTCTGAGATCAGAGTATGGTCGACGGTTCCGAAATTAATCCCCTCCGATGGGGACCACAGATCTTCCAAGAATTCCTCTGCCGTGGACGATAGTGATCCCTGTAGGTCCATTCCGGGTGAATCGAGCCTTAGTAGCTCATCATCCTTCCAGCCTATCATCTCGATAAATTGGTGATTTTCTCTCTCCCAGAGAAGATCATCAATAATCATAGCAATTGGAACGGAATGGCTGGATTGGATGAACGGCAGTTCTCTAGTCTTTTGGAGTTCATACATGGGGCCTTGGACAATGAATCCTGAAGGCGGAATTGTACTTCTTATGGCCACTTCGGATGCTTCAATAATCTGCATCCTAGCATCCCAAAGCCCTGTATTGGACTCTATCACGACTACTATGAGATCCTGTCTTGGTTCCAAGAGTTGTCGTGGTACGCTCTTGGACAGAAGAAGACCGTCATCTGAGAAGATGCCGATTGAAGAGTCCGCTCTGGGATCCCTAGTCCCCTCCTCGCCTTCAGAGATCAGTGGACGTCCGAGATCTCTTATGCTGTTAGGATCGGGAGAAATCTCAATCCTATTTGTCTCAAGAGTTAGAGTTTCCTCGACATTTGCCGAATCGTTATCGGTATGATGCTGAAAGTTGAGTGTGGAAGAAAGCAGAATGATCAGAACTAGTGTAGAGATCTGTTTTCTCATTACTATCTCCCCCTTACTGCTTGCTTTGATACTATGGGTCATTCATTTTTGAGATGATTAAATTGTGTCAGAATACCTCGAATGTAGTCTGATCAACGAATGCCTCTCTAGTCCAATCTCCAACATCGTGGTTCCAAGTTCTAGGACCCTTCTGACCGTCGTAGTAAGTGTACTCGATGGTTACCTCGATAGTGTACTGTTCCCAAACAGACTGACCCAAAACCACCATCTCGAGATCCTCACCAGGGGTATTGGAGATGGAGCTATGAGCTGACAGTTTCTCTAGATAAAAGTCTAGTCTATCTATCTCCAATCCCTCTGAGTCTAGGAACCTGATAGTCAGACTTACGTCTTCTATCGTCCTGCTACCTTTATTGTCCAGCTCTGCCAGAACAATGTGTCCAGAACCTGACTGCATGTATACTACTTCAACATCGACATTGTCATACGGTATCACCCAGATGAGGGTGAACAAAGAAACGAGAGCTATCAGTAGCGCTGAGATAGATGCGAACACTACTCTCCGAGGAGTCACTACTTGGGACGCATCACCAAGCTTTTCTAGGATCACATGGGCAGTATCAGAGTCTCGCTCTGTTACCTTTCCAAGAAGACCACCCGATCGTGACACTAGGAAATCACCCCCAATGTAGCTGCCACTGTCAGTATACCTGATGATACTGGCTCAGGTGCCATCCAATGACTAGTTGAGCCAGAGAAGCCTGGGATTTTATTCAGAAGTGATAGGTCGGATGCAAATCCATTTACTCCCAATGTAGTTCCTGACGGTATCCCTCCTGTTATCTGCGCGTCAAGCATCACACCACGGATATCCACGTCAATTCCATTGATCTGCGCAGTTGCTCTGGCTGAGATAATGATTCGTCCTCCTTGAACATCAGAGACTTCGACAATCGTATAACCGGGAAGAAGCACGTTGATTCTACCTATCTCATGGATGTGGATGTTGGCGCTCTTGAGCCCTACTCCCAGGGCTTCCATTTCTTCCAGAGTAACAGGAGGAAGTGTTGGGATATTTGATGATCGGAAATAAAGCCTCTCCACACCGTCGCCGCTGGATCTGATATTCAGACCATACGAGTCTGTGGGCTTAATCGATAGTCTATCAGCCAGTCCCTCGGCCATTAGGACAACGTCCCCCTTGCTGTTTACAGCCCTTCCTTTGGCCTCGATATACAGTGACATCCCATCGGTCGATGCCGAGAAGTCCAGAATCGGCAGGCCCTGGAAAGCCAGGTTCTGAGTGATATCGAAGTTCAGATCGGGCTCGGTAGTTAGATTCATTGATCCGGGGATATCTGTAAGGAACATTGTAGCTGGCCACCATGCATAGCCCTCTGGCCCCTCCATCCACTGCATCTGCTGGATCATGATGGATCCGACACCAATCTGTCCATTCCTGAACTGGTCGGGTACAGTCACATCCATGGAGATGGCGTTTCCTAGGCTGGCCTGAATCTCCACTGACTCTGGTATATCCTGGACCATCATCTCTGTCCTACTTCCGGCCTGCCTGTCCAATAGTAGTGCATGGAACCAATCAAGTCTATTTGACATCGAGTAAAGCGTTGTTGTAGAAGTCTCGGTTATACCTCCGATCTCCTGTGTTCGGAATTCCGAGTCGATCAGAACGGAGGTTGCTTGTCCGATTTGTAGCCCTTCAATTGTAAAGAATACATCTTGCCCATTAACTCCCTTGGATGCAATGACGAACTCTGAATTGAGTGGTTCCCATCCTTCCATTCCAAGGGTTAAATCCCATGACTCTCCATTAGAGATCGAGCTTCTGGATACTGAAATATCGACCATTGGAGGGAGGTTAGGGATCCAAGTCTTGAGGTGGAATCCCTCAGTAATTCCAGATGGTGCGGAATTCATAACTATTCCGTGGACCCACTCGGGCTCTTCGACTGAGCTATTGCCCATTTGAGATTCGGCAATCAGATCGAAACCAGAATCAGCCTCCAGACCCAATGAGAACGAAAAGTTTCCATCACCTGAAGAGGAACCCGTTGAAATATCAGAGGTTATTCCCGACATTATTCCGTTTACAGACCTGCCTAAGTCAGAGAATCCATCGATGAAGTATGCCACACCAGAGACCCCGAGTGATGAGTTGAAATCGGGAATTTCCAAGGAGGTGCCATCCTGGGAGCCAGTCGGAATCTGTACTGATAAGCTCGAGGGGAGTGGATTAACCTCGGCCAGAACAGAAAAGGGGAGATGTTGGTTAGATGGGGCATTGTCTACATTTATTCTAAGTGGATTACGTCCCTCAATTGTGGCAAATGCCGTTCCCATTCCCGCATTTCCTGATGCTCCTTCCTCCAGTGGAGGAATCCATCCCAGCTCGCTCACCCCAGTGACGGTAGTCGAAAGCGATGAGCTATTGTTTACTGGATCATGATGGAAAAGGAAGTGATCGCCATCCATAGATAGTGGAGATTCAGAATCGCTAATTTGGGCCTCAATAAGTCCGATAGCCGAGTCCGAACTCCATGAAGTCATCGATCCCGAAGTGGTTGAGAATGATTGAGGGAATCCTGATATCCGCACAGCCTGTCGATGTGAGTCATCAAATCCTGTGTAGACTATGGATCCAATCTCTGAAGATGCTGAGTAGTCCACCCCACTGGGAGAAACAGTAATACTGATCTCATCAGGTAGATCTGAGAACATTGCCGATTGGTAATCCATACCCTCCAGAGTACCTGGTTGATGACCTACGAAGGCGAGTAAAAGTTGCTCTTCTGAAATCGTACTCAAGGATAAATCCTGAGAGTCGGAGGAGTTTGAGCCCATAAGAGAAAACGACTGTAGTCCAGAGAAGTCAATACTTGCTGCAACAGGAACCAACGGATCCATCAGACCTTGATTGGTTTGGATTTTTCCAAGGCCCCTATCCAATGATAGCAGTACGTGGTCTCCTGAATATACTGGATGGGTCGATGAGCCTATTTGCATTCTTAGGAGTGGTACTGGCATCTTAGAGCGAGAGGTAAGCCAATTATCTGTCATCAGGACATGTAGCTCTCTAGAATTGAGTTCTCCGGTCGAGCTGCTGCCGCTAATGAGATCAACTACAGTTGAAGGGATTTCATTGAGGATGTTTCCCACATCCAGGAAAACGTCGACCAGATTTAGAATTACCGAGTCCACTATCTTGGAGACGAAGTCTAGGTTTACACCGGAATCTAGCGTATCATTGGATTCTGGAGAGCCACCTAGTCCGAAGGACCCGAATACTGCTACCGAAGTCGGGATTGAATCTGCGTAAACGTGAATCCGTCGGTGATCTTCAGAGTTTCCAGCTCTGGAGAACCAAGAGGTATAGTCTATGGCTTGGAGCGGTTGTACAGATCTGAGAATTACCAGACTCTCGGGAGGATCAGCGGGATTGATTGGTAGAGTTGGGTCGTTTACATTCTCACTTGAGTCTCTGGTGAAGTTCTTGATCCCAATAATCATCCCTAGCCTATCCGGAATTGATCCCGGCAGTTCGGGCTGATCGGCGGAGCCCATCATCCTGAAAATCCTCTGAATCTCATCCTGTGAAAGCGATCCCTCAGGCATCCCTCTCAGGAATCCCAGAGAATTGGTTGAGTTGCCGAAGTCCCCATCTGACTCGGACTCAGGTAGATTTGACCTGTCTTCGTGGAAGTGGAGATGTAGGTCGGATCTTCTGTCCGCCCAATATTCTAAAGAAGTGAGGCTTCTCTCTCCTTCTAGGCCTGTAGCAGTGGGAAGGACACTATCTGTCCGAACCACCAGTTCGGCAAAAGAGGGCAGCAGTGTAGAGTCTCCATGAGGATGGAATCGGGCTTCAATGTAGGCCAGTTCCCACATTTCTCTGTCATTATCCCCATCTGGCGGTGAATAGTGGATGTAGCCAAAGCCGGCTGAGACTCCACAGGATATTTCCAGAGATGTTTTGTTGAAAAGTTCAGCTGGATCGTAACCAAGACTACACTGATCCTGGCCCCCATTATCAAATCTTAGTGAGTATGGCGAAGAGATAGATGCGAAGGTTATGCCTGATTCATCAGGAGGATCAATGATGCCGAATGGATCGGCGATTGCCGAAATTAGGGTACTGATGAAATCCTGTCCTGTTGATGCGAGGTCGAAATAAAGCCTTTCTATTCCGACCTCGAATTTGAAGTCGTTGGGAGGCATGGTGAATCTAGAGTCGATCACCCAGACATACGACTCTCCTCCGCCGAGATTCAGGAGTGTGCCCGAATCTGAGTAAGAGAATGCCTTGATCAATGAAACATGTAGAGACTCCATCTCGAGCCAATCCGGGTCCGAGGCGCTATTACCGACTTCTTTTACTGTGAACTCTACTCCTGGCTCTAACCATAGTGTGCCATCCTCAATACCCCAGCCACCGATAAATTGGAGATCTACTTTGAGCCCTACCTGAATATCGTCATCTCCATCTCCATCCACATCCATGGAGTGAAGAAGAGCGTCAGTATTGGTATTCAGTATTGAGAACAGGGATGCGCTGAATGAAACCACCTCGAAGCTATCTATCATTTCTCCATTCTGATTCTCATACTGCGTCCAAATTACGTAGTCTGTAATATTGAAGAGAGTCTGCCAGATATTGTCAACCATTCCAGGGTTGGTTCCACCGTTAACCAGGAGATCGTATGGTGCAGGGTGTATGGTTTCAGGAGGAAAAGTGGTCACCATTGAGAGTCCTTCAATAGCAGGTCCAGCTACTGAAATTGGACTAGATTGATCAGAGGAGATTAGTGAATCCTGGATAGATTGGATTTGATTTTCCGCTAGAGGTGAAACAGAGTTCGAAGTAACGAAGGAATCCCTCTCACTTAGCATCTCGCTTAGTTCTTCAAGAACTCCGAAGTCACTAGACTCTATTCTAGGCTCACCATGTACGTTCGTGAAAGGAAGGAGAATCGGCAAGGCAACGACTATTGCCAGAAATACTGAGATTTTTGAAGGGGCTTTCCGAACACCGGGGTCGCCTTGTTCTCGGGCCATAGTTGAAACTCACCTCATAGAGGTGCGCTATAGGGTATTGCCCTACAGGATACTGGGAATATACAATTATGGAGTATTCTACTTATGGCTGATTCTTTGTTCATAATCGCAATAGGGACAGTTAGTATAGGCCTCATCTACTCCTTCAGGAAGTGAAATCTGGAATTCCCTTGAGCAACTCTCGCAAGACTTCCTAACTGTTCTATGGTCGATGTAATCATCACGCTTTGGCGAATCTTGCAGATCCCCCAACAGATTCTGCTCGAATTCATCCTTTTCAGGCTCTGGTTGTGGCTTCTCTACTCCCAGCATATCGAACAGATTGGGATCGGCAGACGGTTGCGGTTCATCCTGAAATGACTGTTGGAAGGGAGAATAACCCGAATCAGCTCCCCACATCTGCTTCTGCATCTCCGAGGTAGGGGGGGGTGTGGGTGCTACTGACTCTACTTCCTCTTCAGTAACATCAAACTCCGACATCTTCCTACTCACAGCATAGCTGTAGGCCATGAATGAAACGATTGAGAGTATTGTGATCAGGAGTACAATAATTCCTCCTATTGCGATAATTCCTAAGCCGCTTTCGTCTTCTTCCTCTGAAACTATCACCAGTATCTCGAGATATGAAGTCAGACCAGCATCGTTTTCCACGATGAGTACAACATTCTTGGTGCCTTCCGATTGGAATTCGTAGAAAACCTGGGGCTCACTATCAAGTAACTGAATCTCGTTCTCTGACCCCTGATCGATTATCCATGTGTATTCTAGATCTGCAGATTCGTTATCCTGGGCGAAATTTTGCAGGAATATCGTTTCACCAACTATTGCCTCAATGATTGAGGTGTCCGGAATATCGATCTCCGGAGCTGTGACATCAATGAAGTTCACTAAAACGTCCTTCTGCGATGATTGGTCGGACTTATCTGTAACAACTAAAGATACTATGTGCTGACCAGCTGAGAGCTCATTAGTGATCTCCAAGGTTAGGGTGGAGTTAGTCTCAGACACCTCGTAGTTTGAGTCAATAATCTCTCCATCAAGCATCCAATCTAGTCTACTTACCCCCCAATTATCAGAGAATGACGCCCTGACCTCGAGGGTATCTCCGAATCCCTTGGTGATTTCATTGGAGGTTTCCATTGAAATCTCAGGAGCTGAGAGGTCTGAGACTGTGATAGTTCTGCTCGAGTCTTCGCCTCTAGAATCAGTTGAGATCCCATATAGGGTTACTGGGAAGCTTCCGGGTTCGTTCCAAACGTACTCAATGGTCTGTTCTGATCCATCGGGATTCCCATCTCCGTCCATATCCCAAGTGAACGAGTTCTCCGAGAATTGCCCAGATCTGTTAGGCGTCTCTAAGGCTGAAAAGGTTACTAGTTCCCCTACGTCTACGGAATCTAGATTTGTCACGCTAGATATTCTTGGATCTAGTATTGGAGTTAGTGTGACGGTAACTGTGACTGCTGCATCTTGGGTTCCTGCTCCCCCATTACCAGGTCCAAGTCTATTATCTACGATGATGTATAGAGGATCTTCGTATTCATCATTAACCATCCATGGAAAGTATCTCTCATCATTCACGAAAAGCATATCTGCAGAAGCTATCCTCAGAGAAGAAGACCAGTTCGAACTTGGAGAATAGTAAGAAAATGCGGTCTCGGTCATAACGAAAATATCAGGATTCCCTGCCATTGTTCTCGCATAGATATTTACGAACGTACCTTCGTCTACGTAGAAGGGGCCGTGGACTATTGAGTAGTCATCTGGATCCACTCTGTGTATTGAGTCTGATAGGGTGAACTGGTCCGTGATAATCTCTCCAGCATTAAGAGATATATCTGAGTCAAACCCTCCTTGGGATCCTTGCCCGGAATCCTGGGGGTGGGCCAGATTATCGATTACAAGATACCATCGTGTTTTGGCCCTATCAGTTGGGACCTCCCAGTGCCACTCTCCCGAGCCGCTGAAAGCTTCGAAGACTGATTCACTAATCCAAACTGAGTCGGATCTGTAAGAGCTCTCGCTCTGGTAAACTTCTATATTTGAAGCTGGAAAGAGAAGGATGTCGATTTGGTTATCAGAAGAAATTTCGAAGAACATCGTACTTCCGGGTTCTCTTTCTCCCAAATCTACCCTCAGACAAGATTGGTCAGAAATGCTCCAGTCCCCAGGAAGTGAGTCTATAGAAGCGTTAGAGCATGTAATAATGCCCTTAGTAGTAATTGCCCCCACCTGAGTAGTCGATGCCAGGATGATCGTGATTACGAGAATAGGGGCCAATCGCATGGGTGTCCGTTCGCCATTACCTTTTGAACGGTATCGCAATAAAGTTCGGTGGATTATCCTAAGGGTTTCTCGGAACTGGAGTCTGTGGAAACCATCTCAGAAGAATAACATCACCCACCGATCTTACCCAATTCCAAGGTACTGCAACATGAGTCCTCCCCTCCACAAGAGATTCTGGCGGGTCTGAAACAAAGATGTGAGTACATGACCAATTGTTGACATCTATTACAGAGTCGTGTACCGTTCCTAGTAGCCTACCATCGGGTATGATAACAGGTAGTCCCCGTATCTCAGATGCTTGGCGATCCGCCATGTATAGCCGCCACTCCCCATGTGGCATCAATATGACGGAGAGAACGATTACTTTCCTCTATTCTTGTTCGCCTTTAGACTTGGTCGGAGCTTCTCAGCCCCCTTGCCCTTATTGAGGAGTCCACGGCCCTTCTTTCCTGCTCCTGTCTTCCCTCTGAATGCCCTTCCACGATGGCTGGTTCCTGAAGCAACCCACCCGAGATCCTTATCTGACTTGATTGCGGGATGTGAGGGGTCAATCATAATGACCTCGTAGAATTTATTCTTTCCATCCTCCCCTACCCAGTATGAGTTCAGTACCTCCATGTTGGGATAACGCCTTGCGGTTCTCTCTTCTGCAATCCTTTGAATTGATTTTGCCATTGTGATCTTCTTTATTCCAGCCTTAGATGGTTTCCTCTTCATGTGAATCTTACCCTTCCTAAGACCACCGCGTCTAACTCTAGTTCGAATCACAACAATGCCTTGCTTAGCCTTGTATCCTACTCTTCGAGCAGCATCCAGTCTGGTNGGCTTCTCNATTCTTGAGAATACTGGTTCTTTTCTCCAACCTGCCATCCTGTCAATTCTGTATCTCGATGGGATCCTATCCTTGGGCTGTTTCCAGACGCCTCTTACGTGCTTGTGCAGTCCCATAGATAAACCTCAGCGGCCCGCCGACCTAGAGCTCATTTATGAGCCTGCTTGCACAGTCATAGAACATAGATGAAGGAAAAGGTAGACTTTGAGATAGTGGAAATTGGTTTACTGCGTGGACACGAGGAAGTNATTAAAACTAATCTAGATACGAGAATTTCTAAATTGGAGAGAAAGGGATTCTACAAGCCTATAATTGCNGATAAGTCGTCAATGGTGATACTAGATGGACATCACAAATGGACAGCTGCTGGAATTCTGGGACTGAAGAGGGTTCCAGTGATTTTGATTGAATATATTGAGGACGAGTCCGTTACTGTAGGGGTCTGGCCAGGATGTGGCAGAGATAATGTTTCCAAAAAGGAGGTCTTGTCCATGGGCCTCTCAGAGGAGTTATTTCCTCCGAAGACTAGTAGACATTTTTTTCCATTCGAGATTCCTCAGATTCAAATTCCTCTGGACGATTTACTAGATTAGTAGCCTATCCTTGACTTGGACCTAAGCTAATTAATCAACAACACTTGTCATCTATGGCATCTTGGGCACAGAAGCATGTCTTCGCCGGAACGATGTCTGCACGAGAGCTCCTTTCATTGAATAAAGCAGTAACCTCTGCAAGTTCCTCGTCTGAATCTCCCCTAGCTTCCAGACATAGTTTGAGGCCTAGAAGGCCCCACATGTTATCCTTCCACAACTCGATATCAGCCCTGTAAACCTCTTCCGCTTCCCCAACATGGCCCTGCTCCAAAAGAAGTGCACCCAGGATGTGACGAACTGGTTGCATTTGTCCCCATGGTTCGTTATATGCCAGGTTCAATGACAAATCCACGCCTCGTCGAAGCTCGTCGAAGGCTGCGGAAAAATCGTGAGCTTCCCCTTTTTCCTTAGCAAGGAATTGCCTTCTGTACTCTATCTCCCCTTCCAGTATGGCAGCATTGACATTCAGTATCGAGGGACCCTCTGATGGGTCCTGATACATGAAATTGTTATGCATCATTCGCCCGGCTAGAGCTGGGTTCCCCAAGGCTGCCTTGAACAGCTCTTGCTCGGCCTCCGCTTCTGGCACCATTCCCTTGGAGGNGTAAGCTACGCCACGGGCATAATGCTGTGTGGCGATTGTTGCTGGAAATACTTCCCCGTCCGTGTACATCTCCTCAGCTAGTATCTCATCCCACTTACCGAATCGTATCATTACATGCCAAGGCATCGTCACGTAGGATTCCAAGAATATTGCACCCATCGGGATTATTCCTGCCAACATGAATTGGGCTCCTCCATTCTCATCACCAGCTGGAAGAGTATCGACAGCCTTCCGGGCGTATTTCAGCGCAGTTTCATACTGCCCATCGAACATTGCGCACCAGACAACGAAGTGATGGTTGTGCATTCGATAGAATTTGTAGAATTGCGACTCATTCCCTGTGATTTCAACATAGTGATCATCCGCTTCTACTGCAGCGATATTGCAGTCAATGGCTTCCTTCCACTGGCCCACCCATGCGTCAATGTGGGAGGGCATGTGGACGAGGTGTCCCAAGCCCGGCATGCGAGTACGCAATACGTCTGCCGCAGGAAGGGCCTTGTCAGGGAACGGGGAAAGTTCCAGAGCGTGGCAATAGAGGTGGCATAGAGCAGGATGGACCTTAGCCTCGTCACTGGACTGGAATGCTTCTTCTAGTATCTGGACAAGAAGCAATGTATTGTCGTCCGCAGGAGTAATTTCTCCAGTTGATGGATTCTTGTCCCAGAGCTGCCATGCCTTCAGGTTCATCAGGGCCTCGACGTATATGGCGGTGACGTCCAGATTGCCTGCGTACTTTTCGTAAAGCGGTGCCATTGCTTCAGCGAATGCGACGTTCAATTCGGGGCTATTGCCCATATTCAGGACTGCGGGGTCTGCCGCATCTCGAGCCTCGGCTGAGTGACGAGTAGAGAGTGCCTTGATCAGGTCCTGCTCCAACTCGGTGCAGTGGCCCATTACGGACAGGCCCTGTTGAATAGCGTCGTGGCCCGATCCAAGTCCAGGCTCCCAGTTGTAGTTGGATGATACGCAGTATGCAATGCCCCACCAAGCCATGGCGCAGTTTGGATCCAGTTCAGTGCACTTTGTGAAGCAGCCAATAGCTTGTTCGTGGTTATAATTCAGCATATGGCCGTATCCTTCAACGAATTTCTTACTAGTTTCCTCGTTTGAGCACGTTACCGATGCGGCAAATGCATAGTTTGTTTCATTCCCATAATCATATTCTGTTGGAGCCAACGACATATTCTGTACGGAAACTCTCGTAGTTATAAAACCGCGTAAGATGAATTAACTAGTGTGAAATTCGAGGTTTTGGTCCGCGCTCCCGGACTTGAACCGAAGTCCGATATCGGATGACCTGATCAGGCTTCTAAGGTGTGCTGCCTCTGCCGCCTTGACCTTAGCCTCCCGAGAACAGAACTTGTCTCGAAGGCGAGAACCAAGGCACAGAGTTGGAAAATGCAGAAGACGATATTCCATGTCAGGCTGAAGACCAGCCTTGGGTAGGGAGGTGCGTAGGCCAGCGTCGCGAAGCACCCCACTAGTTGTAGAGAGAGCGCGATGGAGTACGGGTGGAGAGACAACCCCCTCTCGAGCATCTTCATCGACGTGAGGGTAGAGGAGAGGAGCAGAGGGATGAAGATAAGCGAGGCCATCCACAGCGTCGGTGGGTCATCCCTGAATCCCAAGTAGCCTCCTCTGACGATTATCCTGCCCGGGTCGAGCTCTCTGGGATGTGGGAGGCCCCAAGCTTCCAAACCGTTGACCTGTCCTAGCATCGTCCACCACAGTGTCCAGATCGCTATCGGGAGGACTGCGGCCGCTATGAAAGGTCTCGCATTTCCGAGTGAGTGCTCACCCTTTGTGACCCATGCAAGCTTTGTCCTCAAAAGTCCATCGACGGAGGAAATGACGAGTAGGGTCACGGCTGCGGACCATGCCCCCCATGTAAGCACCAATAGCCCGCCGAGAGCGATCGTATCCAGTTCCTTGGGAAGAGAATTGAGCCGCGAGATTGCATCTGCCCTCCCGGCTCTCACTGCGAGTCCAAGGATCCCTAGGGCTGATATTGCCAAGAGTGCGACAATGTCGAGGAGGGAGTCCCCTACCCAGCTCACCACTAGCAGGGATATGAGCCATAGCGAGGAAAGCACCCCACTCAGGAGGAAGTCGCGGGGACGGCTAAGGTAGCAATACAGCATTCCCGATAAGGGGAGTATTAGCACGCTGAACAGCAACTTGGAGGGTGTATCTGGCCAACCGTACTGGACGATACTGAGGACCCAATGGGACCCCACCAGTCGCTCATGGACTCCTATCAACCCGAAGACCGCTAGAATGCCAAGGGTCCCTGAAGATATCTTCTCCAACCTACTCGCCCTATTGCCGCCGGAGTGGAGGTTTTCCCGCAGCATAATGATTGCCAGCGGTGCTAGCGAGAACCAGAATCTCAGGCCGCTGAAGCTCAGGGCCAGTGAGGATGCCAACCAAGGCCACCAGTCAGGTGTATTTGCTGAGTTGCTGGCTTGCCGCTTTTGTGCCTCCGTCCTGCCAAGAGACCACCAGACAACCCAGATACACGACGCTGCTCCAATTATCCTAGGGATTCCCGTGACATAGCCAATCATGACTTGGCTGAGTATCATCACCACCAGTGCGCAAATGAACAACGCAACGACTCTTCTTTCCTCTATGCTGCTCAGTCTTGTTCCGCCCACAAGTAGTATCGCAGTCGATGCCAGAACCATCCAAACGCTAACGGAAATCAAGAGGTCTACCAGCCTGGTGAACTCTGCGTCAATAGGTATTTTCTCCCACTCGATGATTTCAGGGGAAATGCTCGAGGTAGCGGGTCTGCCTGAGCTCTGGAGGAAAATCTGTCTTTCGTATGCGGCCTCCCAGTTCCATTGTTCGAGTTCTCGCTTCTCAGACACGGACAAGTCCAAGATATCCAGAGGTATTCTACCATGAAGTTGAACTGGGAACGGAATATCCAGAACAGCTACGGTCAGTGCTGGAATATCCCTCTGGTGGCCCGATGCGTGGATTCCTGATTTGATGCCCGGGCCCCAGACGAGTGCTGCCACCTCCCTCGTGACCTCTTGCGAGGACCCATGTGTTCCCAGTTTTGTCATGCCGTGGTCGGCGGTAACCACGATGGTCCAGTTTTCTGGGACTAGATCTAGGACGTCGTCTACAACCCTGTCGATGTCGCTAATCTTCTCCGAGTACTTGTCGCCGATGGTGCCCCATCGATGCCCGACCTTGTCGGGTCCTGAGAAGTGCGCACCTATCACGTTGTATGTCCCATTCTCCAACCAATCGCTCAGTAGCTCGGAGGTTGCTATGTCCCCTTCGTAGAAGTCCGAGTGCCCCTCGAAGGTGTCCACAAACTCCAGTTCTTCCATATCCCCGTACATGTTCCCAAACACGTAGCTCCCGATCATCCCCACTTTGTATCGGGATTGTGAGTTCCATTCCCCTATTCCTGATGCCAGTGTCCAAGGGTCATCTCCTCCAGGATGTTCCAAATTGAAGTTCCTCAATCCGTCGCTGGGGGAATTAGGGACTCCATTCATGATTTCTGAGACGCATGTCGCTGACAAGGTCAGAGGGCCAGTCTTGAGATGTAGAGTGGCCCCCCTATCCCTTCTGGAGTTCAGCAATGGCATGCTCTCGTTGTCTAGCATCCAATCCTCACCAACACCGTCCAAAATTATCAGGAGAAAGCCCTCACTGAGAGGTTCATGGAGCTCTGGGGGTTGTACAAGACTCCCGGTTGGGTTTTCTGAGTCCAGCAAGACATGAGGGGCTGTGACTATCATAGGAAGGATCAGAACTGCGGCTAGAAACGTGAATGGTCTGTTTCTAACCACCTCGGCGAACTTGGTGTTCTCACCTTCTAGCACACCCTTCGGCAAACATTCTCTCGTTTTGAATCAAACTAGTGCTTTGCTCCATTCCAATAAATAATTGGAGTTTGTACACGTCCAAGAGGGTTTTCTGTAATGGTTTGGTCCGCGCTCCCGGACTTGAACCGGGGACCCCCTGATGGCTGCCTACAACCNNGTGTTTNCAGTCTACAGTCAGGTGCTCTAGCCAACTGAGCTAAGCGCGGCGTGTTCTGGGGGAGGAACGGAGCTTTATGTCGCTTTCCAGTGAGAGGTAGCAAATTCAGAGATTAGAGAGTACTATGATTCGGCTGATTACCATAGGTCCGATAATCGCACTATTGTTGCTTCCCATATCCTCAACTATTAAGAAGGCAAAGAGGTGACTCGGGGGGCGTAATAGGCAGGAATGCCTGGGATGCACGAGGCGGTTTAGTGGTAGAGGTACCTAGCAACACAGTTTCTCCAGATGGGGGGAAAGGCGCTCCTACAAGAGTGCCAACTGCACTTACTGATAGGGAATTAGAGAGTTTTGGTCCGCCTGACCCCAGGATCCTTGTATGCGGATGCGGGGGATCAGGTAACAATACAATGAATCGTATCACGCACATAGGCGTAGAGGGAGCGATAACTGTCGCAATCAATACAGACAAGCAGCATTTGGATAATACAAGGGCAATGCAGAAGCTACTGGTTGGACGACACATCACGAAAGGTCTCGGTGCAGGGGGGGATCCAGTGATGGGCAGAAGATGCGCAGAGGCAGGAAGGGACGTGATTACCAAGATCGTCGATGGAGCGGACCTGGTATTCGTCACAGCTGGATTGGGAGGTGGGACAGGTACTGGTATCGCTCCAATTGTGGCAGAAGAGGCAAAGCGATCTGGGGCACTAGTTGTTGCGATTGTTACCACCCCCTTCACTGTGGAGAGGCGCCAGCGAATGGAACGTGCGCTGGAGGGCTTGGACCTAGTCAGGAAGGCAGCTGATGCCGTATTAGTCCTCGATAACAACAGGCTACTACACTTCGTTCCTAACCTGCCTCTTGATGAGGCATTCAGTATAATGGATCAACTAATTGCAGAAATCGTCAAGGGAGTTGTGGAGACTATTACCCTACCGAGTCTGATTAACTTGGACTTCGCAGATGTTCGCTCTATCATGAAGGGGGGAGGTGTCACAATGATGCTATACGGAGAGAGTGATCAGGGGCCAGAAGAAGTTGTTCATGAGTCATTGAATCACCCTCTTCTGGATATAGAGATAGATGGAGCGACTGGAGCTTTGATTCATGTTACTGGTGGACCATACATGACTCTTGAACAAGCGAATCAGGTCTGTGACCTCATGACAGCAAGACTATCTCCTGATGCGAATGTAATCTTCGGAGCAAGGCAGGATCCAGCCTTCGGAGATACAATCAAGGTCATGTCGATCATTACCGGCGTTGCTCATGAGCGTCTGGATAGAGAGATGATGAGTGCGGATATGCTTGGAGATGCGCTCAATATTGCAAGAAGAACCAGGGAAACGGCAGGGAGTGGATTTCAGAGGTTCGACTAGTGATCAGGAGTGGATAAGCCTCAAACATGACCTACAGGAGTGGATAAATATGGTAAGAAGACTCATGGTACTCAGTGTGGCGTTTTTTGTGGTATCTTCCGTTATCGCGGCCCCTGCGTCTTCTCAAACTGCTGAGGACCCAAAGCAGCCATCGATAGATAACCCCCATATGCACTTCTGGGGTACATCCGACCTCTCATCGTGCTGGTCACACTTCGACGGTAACGACTCCACCGGTTCTGCAGAGGAGGGTTACGGAGCGAGAACCTATGGAAGCGGCCAAGTGGAGATTGCCATGTCGTGTAGAAATCAAGAGAACTACAAGGAGAACATGCATTTGAATCCGAATGGGACCATTCTCATCGAGATTGGAGTTGCTATTTACTCTGATGAATGTGATCAAGAAATAGAAAAAAGCTGCTTGACTCTCTCACTTAGAAAGGGGAACNTAGTAGTAGCTTCAGAGGTATTCCCCGCCACTGACACTAACTTCAATGACGAGCAGATCAGATGGGAGATCCCCGTTGACGCGAACATGACGGAGTGGAACAAGAGCCAAGAGGAGCCGACGCTTGATATCGAATACTCAGCACCTGGATACAATGGGGTCGGGTGTGGTTTGTTGATTGACTGCACTGGTGAGTTTAGATTATACTATTCGGATAATCAAGAAGGAATGGACGTGGTAGTAAATTGGCCAATAATCAATGTGACAGATCAAGTAGACCCGGAGGAAGAGGGGGGTTCTGGAGAAAGTTCTGCAGGTGGTCTTCCTGGATTCGGTATTCTAGCTGGCCTGTCAGCTATGGCAATGGCAGTCATAGCTCCCCGAAGGGTATCTCGATCTCCTCCCCAGTAGATAATTGCTTGATCTTGACTATTCCTCTTTCCCACTCATCTGGCATCACCATGACTAGCCTGTCAGCTGCAACTCTATCGGCGTGCTTGAAGACCCACTTCATTCGTTTTTCCTCGAGAACCAAGTCTACTCTCCTCCCTCTAGAGCGGAGCTCATTTGCCACTTTCATAGCAGCACCTCTTAGTTCTGGACCCATCCCGTAGACGACATCGGATACTCCTTGACTCAGCTCTGGTAAAAGCCCCTTAGATTCGAGTAGCTCCATTATTACCATATCACCGAAGCCGAAGCCCGTTGCAGGGAGATCCTTGCCTCCCAGCGTCCCTATGAGTCGGTCATACCTACCACCTCCGCAGATAGCCCTCAGCTCCCCCGATCTATCATTAGCCTCGAACACTGGCCCAGTGTAGTATGAAAGGCCTCTGACGACTGATGCATCGAAAGAGATCCAGTCTCCGAGGCCATATGATTCCACCAAAGAGAATAACGATAGTAGTTCAGAGGCAGCTTTGCTATCTTCTCCCAGTTTTTCCGAAAGTCCGTCTAGTTCGTCTATCGCAAGAACATCCTGAATTATCGAAACGGCCTCTTCATCGAGTCCGATTTCTGCCAACTGAGTCTGGATAGCTTCTGCTGGGAGCTTATCCATCTTGTCCATAATTACACATGTCTTGGAGAAGTCATCCCCCGATATTCCCAACTTTCCGAGCACCTCTTCCAGCACCTTCCTACTACTAACTCTGATTACCAGATCTTCCTTGGATAGTCCGACGCTGTCGAAGAAATGGGCAAGGACGGATATGAGCTCTGCATCAGCCTCGACTCCCTCTGCCCCCCAGATATCGATGTTCCACTGGTAGTGCTCCCTACCTCTCCCCCTCTGCGTCCTCTCATAGCGCCAACACTGTGGAATTGAGTACCACTTGATTGGGAGAGGCAAGGTTCCAGATCTAGCCATTACCATCCTTGCGAGAGATGGTGTCATTTCTGGCCTCAGGGAGACTCTTCTGTCGCCCTTGTCCTTGAAATTGTAGAGCTGCTGGGTAATATCTTCTCCGGACTTCCTAGTGTAGAGCTCCTCTGTTTCAAGCACCGGAGAGTCGTATTCCTCAAACCCATGGGAGAGTGCAGCGCTGTGGAATTTTTCGAAAAGCCAGTTCCTGACTCTCATGTCCTCGGGGTAGAAGTCCCGGGTGCCTCGAACGCCCTTTGCCACGGCCCCGCCAAGAACGGGACCACTTCAAGCCCTACGTCGTTCTCTGAATGCATCGAGCCTTTCTTTGCGGGTAATCCTACCGTCCGCGAGCGGGAACGCGTAGTACCTCAGTGCGAGGAAGGTGAGGAAGCCGAAGGCAGAGGTGTTGATCACCCACGACACGAGCTGGGTCATACCCATTATCTCTATCATGATGTGGAATGTCACCGTCGAGACCGCCCAGAGAGTCCCGTAGACCACCATCAGCTTGGTGAAGCTGGACCGCACTTCCGAGNCTGACTCGAAGGTTATCCACCTGTGCAGAGCATAGGCCTGCACCGAGCTGATCAGGAAGGAGGCGGCCCATGATACGGTCTCGGCGTACGGAGTCCAAGTGTTGTAGTTGTAGAAGAAGAGGTACAGGGCCGCGAAGACTGCAACATTGAAGCAGCCTACCGTGCAGTACATCGCATACTCCCTGATCATCTTCGTCCATGGATAGTCATCGCTGAACATCATCACGCAGACCTCGTCCAGTCGGAGAGGGTGTGGGCAATATGAACTGGGACGTCCTCTGCCAGTAGTCCAGGACCTTTTTTTCGCGTGGCCCTGTTACCGGCCTCCCTGAGGACGGCACAACCAAGCCTGGATGCTGGCCATGCAGCCATCCCCTGAGCAAGAAGGCCCCCAATTAGACCAGCAAGAAGGTCCCCTGTCCCACCTACAGCCATTCTAGGATGACCGCCTGTAGCATAGCAAAACCTCCCTTCTGGGCCCGTGATCTCGTCTCTCTGGCCGGTTACCACTATTGCAGCAATCTCGCCATTGCATCCCTGAAGTGCCTTTCTTGGAGTAGTGCCGGATAACCACCTCTCTGCCTCCCCATGATGAGGAGTTGCTACTCCTTGGAGTCCTTCGGGCCATTTCCCAATAGGTAGGGAGCTAATTGCATCTGCATCCACAACTACTGGGATTTCCTTTGAGGACGCCATGGAGATTACCTCTTTTACGGCCTCCATTGTGCTTTCCTCTCTCCCTATTCCGGGACCTATCAACATAGCTTGAGGTTTTCTTGGAGAGTCCAAGAATTCAGCAATATAGCCGATAGATTCAGAGGTCAGATAGTCTTCATCGGGTAGTATTTCCGGGATTAGGCTGTTAGGCCACTTAGTCCTGCCAGAAGCCGATGATGGCATTGCAACGTGAACCAAGTCGCAGCCACTTCTGGCAGCCGCCAACCCTGATAGTATGGGTGCACCATGGTATGGGCCGCCTCCAATGACTAGAAGCCTCCCTCTATCCCCCTTCCTAGCGTCTTTGGAAATTACTGGATACCTAGCTGCATCTCCGATACCGCAGTCCACAACTGAATCTGGCCAAGGAAGCTTCGAAACTACTACTTCGCCACACTCCGATTCAGACATCCACATCTTCCTGGAGTGGAAGGTTACAGTCCGGTCAGCCACTATAGCCCCCTGAGATCCCAACCCCGTGGGGATGTCGCAAGATAGAACTGACAATTCGCTTGATGCGACCCAAGATGTAATTTCCCCTATCTGCTCCCTTGGCTCAGTTCCTGGGCCTGAAAAACCAGCACCCAAGAGACAGTCGACAATCAATGACCAATCTCTGATAGGAACCTCGGGCCAGACATGTATGGTAGATCTGGAGGATGCCACCTCTCTTGCTCGTGAAGAGTCGCTTGTCTTGGATTCTGCATGGCTCGCAACTACTGAGACCTCAAAGTCAGATAGAGCCTCAGAGCATGATGCTAGGAAGCCATCTCCTCCGTTGTTCCCTGGACCGCAGAGGAATAGGATAGGTCCGCCTCCTGACATCGCAGCAACCTCTCTGGCCAAGAACTCGGATGCAGAGAACATTAGTTCGAATTCATCTATGCCCAAACTGGATGCATTTCTATCGAATACCTCTACTTCTCTCCAGTGCAATTCCCATGGTTCGCGCTCTGATGATGCTCTCATTATCGAGCCTCATGCTAAACCTAGTTCCTCTTTGACGTGGTCGGGCAACTCGTCCCCCAAGGTGAAGATGTGAGGGTCTTCGCCGCCAGGGAGCATGTCGATCGGGACCTGAGCTCCCTCGGGGACGTTTCTGAAGAGGGGTCTTGAGACAAGCAGTCTGTTGAATCCGATGAACAAAGAGGCTGTTACACCCCAGAATAGCAGAATAATGGATATTCCGTGAGGGTTGGTTGGATTCCACGGATCATCGACGTTAGCAAGCAGGTCCACGAAGTAGGACATCATCAGGACTGTGAACATCAATGGGAATCCTAGGTACATGATGTAGTCCCACCACTTTCCAATCCACCAATCGTTATCCCCTGTGTTGATGTAGTCATCTCTGAATGAGGATACTCCATGATCCAAGTAGTCTCTTATGCTGAATCCTTCGATTCCGTTTTCTTCCTGCCAGAACCTATATCTCGACCAGCCATACTTCCAGATGGTATAGGCCATGAAGAGGCCACTGAACATCAGTCCGTACCCCCAAATATGGTCTTGAACTTCCAAGAATTGGGGGAATCGCACCCCTGTAGTTGGGTCCATCTTGATCCAGAGGACCGCACTGGGTATTCCGAACAGGAATATGGCTAGTCCTGTGAGTGCAACTGACTTCGAGCGGTCGAATCCGTGATCTACGAAGTTCCTCACGCAAAGCTCCACAGTGGATATCATCGATGTCAGCGCTGCGAATGAGAGAGCGAGGAAGAAGATGGAGACCATGACAAGCTGGACGATCGGCCCACCGGGAGCCTGTGCGAAGACTTCTGGGAGAACCAGGAATGTGATTGCTGAGCTACCTCCGCTCACTGCGCCGAGGGGATCATCAGATACCGAGAATACGGCCATCATCACAGTTAGGCCAGCGATAATACTGATGCTGTTGTTGGCGAGGCACATTGTGGCGGCATTCAGCGTTGTGTCCTCGTCCTTTCTCATGTATACAGAGTAAGTGATGGCCATGCCCATTCCAGCGGAGCATGACCAAGCTGACTGTGAAAGTCCGTTTATCCATGTCTCTGGTTGAACCAGATACTCAGGTTGGATGCTGAACATGTAGATGAAACCATCAAGAGAGCCATCCTTAACATCCATAACGAAAGAGAGGAATAGTGCGGTGAACAGAAGTACGAACAAGGAAGTCATCAGCGTTACGTTCGCCTTCTCGATAGCCTTTGCACCTCCCCAAATTGCTGCGAGTGTTATTAGTATGGTCAGGAATTGAAAGAAGATGACTTGCATTGGGGACTCCAAGAAAGAGTTCCAAACTTCGATGGTGTCCACTTCTTGGGTTAGTCCGCCTCTGATTGCGATTTGGAAGTAATTTAGGCACCATCCAGTGACCACTGCGTAGTAGAATCCTATCGCACAATTGATCCAGGCGGTCCAGAGCCCCATCCATGCAAATCTCTTACCAGCGAAAATCCTGAATGTGCCAACTGTTCCGACTCTGCTTCTTTTCCCCAAGGCAAACTCTGCGATGATTAGGGGTACAGACCACAGGAAGAGGAATATTATCCATGGCACTAGGAATGAGCCTCCTCCGTTCGCACCCACCATCCTAGGGAATCTCCAGATGTTTCCAGTTCCGATTGCAGCTCCGATTGTAGCAAAGATGAGACCCAGTCGACCGCTGAACTGGTCGCTTGACGATTTTGTCTCGGAGCTGTTCTTCCTATATTCGTCTGTCATCGAATCTCCTCACTTCTCCCTATGAACGGATTTTGTACCAGGGTTCAGTATCGTCATCGGTGGGCATTCCCAATACAGTCTCGTCCTCTGAGAACATTTCCCTGAGGGTGAATCCAAGTCCGCCCCAGACGAAAGATGCTATCACCAGGAACATGAGGATGCTCAGTATCGCATCTCCAAATCCTGCTCTGTAGGGTATCGACAACTCGTAGTAATTACCCCCTTGTTCCAATGTTGGATAGGAGAATGGGAAGGCACCATTAGTGGTACCTAACATAGCCTTGTATTGTAGCTTACCGACCGATGTGTCGGGCAGGGGGATGTGGGCCTCAATCCTAGTCCCATTCGAACCATCAATCAATGCGCATTGAACCGTGATATCTGGTTCTTGGAATGGAGCCATTGACCATGGTACTGATGACCACTCTGTGGGACCGAAATCGTCTTGCTGTCTGGTGGGCTCGACAAACCTCCACATCAGATGGGTCATATTGATGTCCGTTGAGTATGGAAATGTGGCCTCTAAGCAGAATCCTATTGGTATCTCACCTTTCGAGGGTACGGAAACTCTGTCGGGATCAGCCAGCCACTGGTTGGAAGTAGTGTTCTCGATTCCGACAATCGCCCTGTATCGTGGATCATCAGCTATCTCAGCCATGTAGAATGCTATTCCAACGTTCCTTACTGCGATATGAGCTATGTCCTCAGGCAGCTCATGAAACGCATTACCGATCTCGATAGTGTAGCAGTAGGAGTTGTGGACACCATAGTGCCAGTCGCAGAAGTCTCCAGTGGTGGGATAAAGCTCTGAAGACTGCATCGGCGCGTAAGCTGTCATCTCTCCCATGACTTGGCCATGATACACGAGAAACTCATCATCCGTAGAGTAGCAATTCGTACAGTGGCCCCATGGCCATAGGACTAATTCTGAGTATGAGTGCCATGTCAGAGTGGTCTTGAATTCTGAAGCACCATCACCGTCATCATCGTTCATCTCAGTCATATCCTGGATGAACTTGGTCTCTGGTTCGGAGTTGCCTCCAAGCCAATCCTCATCTACCTGCCCGTCTGCATCGTCGTCCTTTCCATCGACATGATCCTCATTGACCAACCCGTCTCCGTCGTTGTCCTCGTAGTTCACAGGACCGTTGTAAACATCGTTATTCGGGCCGTCAGCATAGCAAAATCCTGGGAAAAGAGGTCCTGTGGCTCCGAGCGGAGCCCCCCATTCAAACTGGTAGTTACGATTGAGATCTACTCCATCACAGCCCTCATCAACAGTCTCGTCTATGTCGGGAATCGGGGTAATGCCAGTATGGGTGTTGTCCCTGAGATTCTTCCTCCAACCGCTACGATAGCAGTTTTCCCATGCAGTGGGCCCGCAGAACTCCTCCATGTCATATCTGACACCGTCTACATTCAGCATTGGGATTAGGTAGATTTCTCTCGTATTTACTAGATCGGTGATGAATTGCTCCGAGAAGTCCTCGTCTACTCCAAGATCTCCAGGGCCACAGGGGTTTCCATCTCCGTTACTGTCCTGGTTGGTAATGTTCAGACTGGTACAATCACCGTCATCGTCGATTCCATTCCAAGGGTCTTCGTCTATGCTTCCGTCACCGTCGTTGTCAACTCCAGCTTGGCCATAGTAGTGAGCAACCATTTCTAAGAAAAACATCGGCACCTCAAAAGACATCCACTCCCGAGCGTGGTGATTTCCTACGAGCATGACATCTGCTCTATCCTCGTAGTTCCCACAGTCTCCTACGAATACATTGCAGTCTCCTCCTGAGGGGTCTTGAGTGATTTTTATCCATGGGCTCCTGTGATTGTAGTACCAACCCTCATAGTCGGTTGCGGACATCTGATCCCCGCGCTTGTTCAAGCCACCCATCAGCCCTTCGTGGAAGGTCATGATCTCTGGGTTCCTATCCGCTAAGAACTGCATCCTGTTCTTCAATGAGAAGTAGTCGTGATACTCCCTGAACTGCGCTCTGTCATCTCCTCCCCATGGGTATTGTTGGTTGATGTATTCTGTGGACCAGATTTCTTCTGGAAGCATTTCAGATTGAGTTTCCTGAGCAGATGAGTTAGGGGCGATAGCTATTGGTGAAAAGAGGCTTAGGAGCAGAGGGAGGACCATTGCAGAAAGCGGCGCTCCACGATTGGAAGAACGTAATTTACCATTTTCCGGTGCTTGCCTGCTGTTCATGGTATATTTACCGGATGAACCCTATGTATTGAAACGCACGGAGAAAGGTGTACAAGACCGGGATACTTTTTCAGTACGATATGGCTGGGTTGTTTGTGATAATAGCAGATGAGATAGGAGAGTTTCTCTCTGGGGAGGAGTTTGCATGGGATTTCTCCACAAATGGACTGTTCTTTCTGATGGTTCTACTGGGAGTCAGTGTCTTGGCAGGTCTTACCTCCAGGAGAGTTTTGTTTCCGATGCTAATGGATCTTTTTTCCAAGAGTGAAAGAATCGACGGTAGGACTCTTTTCGCTCCAAGATCGCTGGGGTGGATGGTTGGACTTCTGTTAATGTGGCAGTCAGTAGATTGGATATTGGGGAACGTATCTGTCTCGGATGGAGATTTCATCTGGAATCGTGAGTGGATGGATGGTGTGGCAGAGGCCTCCAGAGCCGGTTTCGTAATTCTCATGCTCGTGGCAGCATACAGGCTAGTGGATTACCTCGATGCTTTCATAATAGTAGAAGGGGAGAATTTGGCCGCTCGTCGTTCTCTAGCTAGTGTGGCAGAGGCAATTGGTAGGCTAGCAGTTGTCGTTTTAGGTGTCTTTGTTGTTGCCGGTTTAATAGGTTTGAACCTCAATGGGCTAATTGCTGGGCTTGGTATTACTGGGCTAGCTCTAGCACTTGCCGCTAGGGATTCAGTGGCTAATATCTTCGGAGCAATTTCTATAATCATTGATCAGCCGTTTAACGTGGGAGATTGGATAATTGTAGATGATGTCGAGGGTGAAGTGATTACTATCGGACTTAGGACCACGATGATTAGGACGGGGAACGACACCATCGTTACAATGCCCAATTCTAATATCACTAATTCCCCAGTTGAGAATTTTACAATGAGGAGGTTTAGAAGAATTAGGCCTACCTTCGAATTTGAGGAGGACAGTGATGAGGGGTCCTTGAAGAGGTTCTGTGAGGTCCTCTGTGAGCAGGTTCTAGAAGATCCAAGAGCGACAAAGATCGAGGATTCTTGGGTCAAGATAACGAATAGTCTTCCTCCCAAGATTGCTATTTCGTGCAATTTCTACTGTGAGTCTAGTGCCAAGATTCAAAGAGAATTCACTGAGGACATCCTCCTGATGGGTAGAGCTAGAGGATTGGAGTGTAATCTGAGTTTTCACGAACCGAGGCGAAGAGCGAAACTCTAGGTGTTTTAATTGACTAAGTTGATTTTAATCCGTCATGGACAATCCATTTGGAATGCAGAGAACAGGTTCACAGGATGGACTGATATTGAGCTATCTGAAAAAGGAATTAAAGAAGCGGAAGATGCTGGTTCTGAACTTAAAGATTTGAAAATTGATGTGATCCATACAAGCGATCTGATCCGGGCTAAGAGGACTGCAGAGATTGTACTTTTGGCTAATTCTGCTTCAGTTAATGTCGAGACAAAAACCGACTGGCGGTTGAATGAGAGGAATTATGGGTCTCTGCAAGGACTTAACAAAGAGGAGACGGCGGAGAAGCATGGATCAGAGCAGGTACATATTTGGAGAAGATCCTTCGATGTAGCTCCTCCAGACGGAGAAAGTCTGGAAATGACTGCTAAGAGGACGATACCCTACTTCCAAGAAGAAATATTTCCAGATCTAGAGGCAGGCATGAATGTTCTTGTTTCGGCCCATGGAAACTCGCTTAGGTCAATAGTCATGTATATTGAGCGAGTTTCCCCACGTGACATAGTCTCATTTGAGATACCAACAGGAATTCCAAGATATTACGAGTATATCGAAGGAGAGATCAATCTAATCGATTGAAAGGAACCTTAGGGGATGGGGACATCCTACGGTAGACTACCATCAGTGCTATGCTTGCTACAAGACAAAAACCCGGGATGATGATTTCATCCAGTGAGGGTGGGAACGAAGCGTAAATGGTGGTCAAACCGAAGAAGGCTGACATAATCGATAGTGCCCCTATGGTCCTGTTGTTGAACATCTTCTTCTGGAAACTTGGAACGTACTCTATTAGCCCCAATGCAGGCTGTGGAGGTCCTGATTGGTTGGACGAGGCCTCGAGAACATCCATCAAACACTGCTCATATTCCCAAATAGCTAGCCCTCCTCGATGAGTGTAGAATACATTGTCAGAAGACCATCTTTCAGGGGCTGATTCCCTCCAAGATTCTATTAGAGAACTCCTAAGATCTATTATATCCAGTTTAGATCCTGAAGAATAATGGAGCCTAGATAGATCATGAACTAGTGATGCTAGATCCCTGATGGCGGGAAACTCACAATCGGGATGCATCAGTGCATCTGAGAGCCTTGGCCTACAAATTTTGATAGAATTCTCTGAGATGTGATCGAATCGAATATCTCCTAATGATAGCATACAATCCGAAAATCTCGAGTATGGTGCTCTCCAAATAGAGCGAGCCCTCAGATTCTCCTCCATTTTGGCCATTCTTGAATTCCATCTCTTTGGATCATAAGGGGTTACTCTTACTGACTCAACAGTACTGTGGAACGAGCCGAGCTTCTTTCCTGACTCGCTTAAGATAGCGATTGCACCGCCCTTATCGTTTGAAGTGAGTGCGTCGAATAGCAAGTCATGGAAGTTTGGATATTGAGTGCTCTTCCTACGTATCAAGATTACATCGGAATCCCTCCATGAAAACCCACCGCAAGGAACATCACAGATTCTCTGTGACAACTCGATCCTCTTCCTCATCAAGCTATCTGCACCCCATGGGAGAAATTCTGCAATCCAATCTTCCTCTCCACTTAGAATTCCAATTGGGCCCCTATTATTCTCAGAAATTGTCACTCTTTCCAGTTTATCCGGATCTGGTACTTCCCCCCATGATTTAAGATCTGAAATTATGTCTAACCAATCAGAAACCTCGGCCAATTTCATCGGCTCAATAATTTCGCATGAAAATGTGGACAAAGGACCTGTGCCGGACAATGAAAGACTTTCGAATCCTCTCGGGGATTCATCAATGCGTTCCATTTTTCGTAGTGCCTGAGGTCTCCAACTTCTGTCCCACATCGGCTCATTCCCTCGTAACTAGGAAAGGGTCCATGTCTTCATTGAATCGGTCTGCGAAGGCTTGAATCGTAGCAGCCCCAGCGAACAGTATGAGTAAAGACATGTCAGGAGTTCCTATTGCGGTAGATATGGATGGGACACTGATATTGACAGACATGAGTTGGATTAGTATTAGAAGAGTTTTCCTCAGAAGACCTTGGATGATACCAAAGACGTTATTCTGGGAGCTTACTGGTAGAAGAGCGCTTTGGAAGCAGGAACTAGGAAAAATACTGGTCTTCGATCCTGCAGAGCTAACTTTTCATGAGGGTTTTCTAGACTGGTTGACCGGAGAGAGAGCTAAGGGCAGAGAACTGATTCTGGCAACTGCTTCGGATAGATTGATTGCAGAGAAGGTCGCTGGACATGTTGGATTGTTCTCTGATGTGATGGCCTCTGAAGGATCATTCAACCTAAGAGGAAAGAAAAAGGCGGAGGCACTCATTTCTAGGTATGGTGAGAAGGGTTTCGCATACGCTGGCAATAGTAAACATGATCTGCCAGTTTGGAAACACTCACTGGAGGTAATAGTGGTGAATCCAGAAAGGGGACTATTGGAAAAAGTGGGCGATTCTGCTGATGTAATTTTCGAATAGTCATTTCTGGTCAGTAGTATTAACCGAGGAAGGTCTCGCCTCAGATTATGAGCAGTCGCAGAACCGGCATGGGTAGCAAGGTGGATAGGCTTGCAAAGTGGCTTCTAAAATTCAGAATCTTCAATTTTCCGGCAAGATTGATTTCGAACTCAAGGTTTGCTTGGAGCTTTGTTTCGCGATTAGATCGGGTCCGAGTCAGGAGGCAGAAGGATAGGCTAATGAAATGGGATCTGCCAAAACATATCTCAATAATCATGGATGGTAACAGGAGATTTGCCTGGAACCTTAGTGTAGCAACTGAAGTTGGTCACAAGCATGGAAAAGAGAAGCTGAAGCAGGTGATGGACTGGGTATTAGAATTGGGGATTCCATATCTAACGGTTTATGCCCTTTCTACAGAGAACATCTCAAGTCGAGAGTCTGAGGAGCTCGATTCTTTGTACGATCTCTACGTAACTGGATTAAATGAGATTTCTGAAGATCCGAGAATTCACTCAAAGGAAGTAAAAGTAAGGGCAGCTGGAAGAACCGAAAAGTTACCCAAGAGGGTTAAGGACGCCATAGAAAACGCAGAACAGAAGACTAGTCAATACTCAAATTTCACGTTCACCGTCTGTCTTGCTTATGGGGGCAGAGAAGAGATTGTAGATGCAGTTAAGGCAGTAGCTTCTGACTATGCCTCTGGAGAGTTGGCGCTAGAAAATATAGATACTGAGGAAATTTCGAAGCGCCTTTACGACGCAGACATCCCAGATCCGGATTTAGTGATAAGGACAAGTGGAGAAGAGCGAGTGTCCAATTTCCTTCTATGGCAAATCGCATACTCAGAGCTCTACTTCACCGATGTTCATTGGCCTTCTTTCTCCAAGGGGGACCTGTATGATGCGATAGAGACGTTCCAGATGAGGAGGCGACGGTATGGAAGATAAAAGGTATAGAAGTCCTTCCTTGGCAGTTGACGCAGTTGTATTGAGAGATATTGGGGGGATGACTGAGGTTCTTCTGATTAGAAGAAAGTATCCTCCATGGCAAGGAAAGTTAGCATTCCCGGGGGGTTTTGTTGATTACGATGAGGACCCTGTGGACGCAGTACTCAGGGAGCTTTTCGAGGAGGCTGGAGTTGAAGGCTCTAATCCGGAGTTTTATGCCGTTAAGGGGAGCCCAAAAAGGGATCCAAGAAAGCATATTGTCTCCATATTCTATTTGGTTCAGGTTGACAAAGGGGCTATTCCCATAGCTGGAGATGACGCTGCTGAAGCAGAATGGATCAATATTGAGGAATTGGTAGCAGATGATATTTCTGGAGATCACTTCGATATTATTGAGCAACTTCGCAAGTAATCCTATACATGCTACCTCTTGGGACACACATGAGTAGAAAATTAAAGGTTGATACAGGAGACGCAAAGTTCGGCCCCTACAGCCCGGGAATAACTGTAGAGAATCACATTTGGCTATCTGGACAAGTTGATGTTGAATCCGGAGACGATATTGAGTCGCAGACTATTGGAACATTAGCAAAGATTGACGATTTGCTCGCAGCTTCAAATAGCTCCAAAGAAGATTTGGTAAAGGTAACAATTCTAATGACTGATATCAATGACTACGCAACTATCAATCAAATCTATGGAGATTGGCTTGGAGACTCAATACCCCCTGCCAGGGCAGCTTACCAAGTCTGTAAACTACCACTTGGCGCGCTAATTGAAATAATATGCGAAGCATTCAGAAATTCTGGAGACTACAGGACTGATTTGCCTCCAGAATTAGAAGAGGCTTTGGTATAATTGACTCTTTTTCATTATTCCCATAGACTAATTGCCAAACATGATTAGCGAATTATGTGTGGTCAGTATTATGAGCGTGTTCAAAGCTTATGATATTCGAGGAATCGCAGGTGATGAATTAAACGAAGATTTCAGTGAGAGGCTCGGAAAAGCGATTGCAACGCATCTTGATGCGGAATGTGTGTCTGTAGTGAGGGATATTAGGGACTCTAGTCCGAGTTATCATGAAGCTTTTGTTAAGGGATTAATTGCTGCTGGGGCAAATGTTCTCGATCTGGGTATTTCTTCTACAGGTGTTCTGTATAGGTCCACGGTAGACCTGCCAGTCGATGTTGCTGTAGCAATTACAGCAAGTCACAACCCTCCCGAATACAATGGTTTCAAGATTTGTAAGGGTAAGTTACCCCTAGGTGGGGAGGATCTTCAAGATATTCGGATAACTTTTGAATCAGGAGAGTTCAGAGAAGGTGAAGGCATCTACAATACAAGAGACGATTATGAAAAAGAATATGTAGATTCCATTTTGGATACTGTAGGTAAACCAGATAGAGATATCAGGATTGTACTGGACTGTGGAAATGCAGTTCCCGGGCCTCTGGCCGTAAAGACTCTTGAAAAGTTGGGAATAGATGTGATTCCACTATACTGCGATTGGGACAACTCATTCCCAAATCATCCTCCAGATCCTACAAGGCCGAAGAACATGGTTGATTTGGGCAAAGCAGTTGTCGAACACGGGGCAGAATTCGGAATTGGAATGGATGGAGATGGAGATAGATTAGGAGTTGTTGATGAAAAGGGAAATTTTATCCATCCTGATAGATTGATGGGTATTTTTGTCAAAGATGTTCTGGAAAAGCTCCCAGAAGATGCCTCAGAAGAGAGTAGGACAATTTTCTATGATGTCAAGTGTAGCATGGCTCTAGAAGATGCTATAGTCGATTTTGGAGGAGTCCCCAAGATGGTGAGGACCGGACACACGTTCATGAAATTGGAATTACGGAATTCCCCTCAATCCCCTATGGCAGGAGAGATGTCAGGACACTTCTTCATGAATGATCACTGGGATGGATTCGATGATGCAATATACAATGCTTCGAGACTTATGAAAATTGTAGGTAGTGATCCATCTCCTGAGCAGGGAGGACCGAAATTCTCGGATAGGTTCAAGTTTATGCCCGAATATCCTTCTACAAATGAAGGAAAGATCCCATTAGTTGGGGAAAGAGAAGAAGTTATGTCAGCAGTAATGAGTGCCTTCTCCGATATGGATTATTCTGATGTTGACGGAATCAGAGTTCGGTACCAAGGTGGATGGTTTCTATGTAGACCAAGTAATACAGAACCGATATTAGTTATGAGAGCTGAAGGAAAGGATCAGTTTTCTTTGGAATCTATAATCTCTGATGTTAGATTAAGGATTGGCCATTTGGCAGATATTGAGAAGCTTATCTGAGCCAATATGTGATTTCTGAAAGATTACCGATTCTCTTATGGAGGAAGCAAAGGTGGGCGCTTCGCTGCCACTGTAGCTTAGCTTGGTAGAGCGTCTGATTCGTAATCAGAAGGCCGGGAGTTCGAATCTCCCCAGTGGCTCCACTAGTTGTCATATCCCATATCGCCAAGTTTGTCATGGAATCTGCTGAAAGACTCCTTGAGAGATGCAATTACTGGCATTGGTTCTCCGGACAGAAAGCACATGGTAGATCCACCCCCGGTACTGTTATGAGTAACTTTACTAGAAGCACCTCTGCTATTGACTAATGCGCTAGTGTGCCCTCCGCCTATGATGGTAATAGCTTCAGCCTCTGTACACATGTTCAGGATCTCTATTGTTCCAAACGCGAATTCTGGAATTTCAAAGTAAGAAGCTGGGCCGTTCCAGAGAATACAATTTGATTTCTGAACCAATGGTCTCAGCTCCCTTAGAGTCTCTATTCCAACGTCATAGATGGGATTTTCAGTGGGTAAATCACTCAATGAAAGAGGGGTCCTGTTACCATTATCTTCTACGGCTAAATCCTTTGGAAGGAATATTTTTTCTGTATACTCGTTTGAAATCTCAATTCCTAGTTTCCATGCCTTTTCGAAGTCTTTTCCCAATGAGGATTTAATGANTTTTTTATTCCTCTCTCCGATATCATGACCTGCTAGCCATAGCATCAAGTTTCCAGTCAATCCTACGAATGCAATGATATCTACTTGACCCTTTGTTAGAAGATTCTTCGCCACGATCAATGAGTCGTCGCATTTTGCCCCTCCCAAAATAGCCAAATAGGGACTAGGTGGATTTTTCAATGCGATTCTAAGGCTGATAATTTCTTTCTCCATTAGAGTTCCTGCTATACAAGGAATGAGATTTGTGAAGCCAGTAAGTGAGGGTGATCTTCGATGGGCTGCAGCAAATGCATCCGTTACGTAAGCATCTACTACAGATGATAATTTGATTACAATCTGTGAAGATTCTGTTTGTTCGTTGTTATCATATTTCACCCCATATTCTTCATCTATGCCTCTAACATTGTCAAGAAAAATAATATCTCCATTTGACATTCTCTCTATTTCGTTTAATGCTTCTTTACCAAATACATCTGGAATAAATCTGATTTCCCTCCCCAGAATCTCTGAAAGTCTGACACAATGAATCTCCATACTCGTAAAATCAGACTTTCCTGGTCGGGACTGATGAGCCAATAGAACTACCTTGGATGAAGAAAGGCGTTTCAGAGTAGGAATAATTGCTTTCAGCCTCCCATCATCTAGAAGTAATCCGGTAGATGGCTCAATAGGAGAATTTACATCCACCCTAAACAAAACTGTTCGTCCATCAAGTTCTAGGTCGTCGAGGGATAGTACCCCTTCCACATACACTCCACTAAGGGAATGGTTTTGGCCGTTTTGGATAATTTCGGGAGATTGTCTTATCCAAAACTCCTTTCTGCTATGGCAATCTAAGAAAATCCATGGAATGGGATCCGAGTACGCTACTGGGTCCTGATAATCAGGATTGGAGGGTCCCTGTCTCAGAAATTGAAGAGAGGCAGAGGAGAGTATCTAGAATTCTTGCTAAAGAGGGAATTGAGTCTATTTTCATAGAAGATCCAGTGGAGTTGTACTGGTTGACAGGAGGACGTCAGAATTCAGCACTAATTCTTGGATCAGAAGGATCGGGTATCGAAACAAAGCATTGGGTTAGAAGGTCGGTTAGAAGAGCCATGTTTGAATCAGGAGGAAGTGACTGCCCCCATCATACTGAAAGTCATCCTAGAATGGGGGACCTGAGTTCTAGTCTAGCTAAAGCAGGATGCAGTCTTGTTCCATCAATGCAGGAAGGTAAGGTTCCAACATCTAGATGGAGATTTATACAAAATAAAATGAGTGAATACCTAGATGGAGTACCTTCTGACTGTACTGAAATTCTCTACACAGCAAGAGAGGAAAAATCAGATTGGGAGCTAGAAATGATTCGTGAGAGTGGCAGGATTAATCGAAATATGTTCCAGCTAATTTATGATAAAGGAGGATTAGGGAAAAGTGAATTAGAACTTGCAGGAATTGCAGAAGAAGCCAGTAGGTCTGCAGGTTTTGGTGGAAGAATAAGAATGAGGAAATGGCCAATGGATTGTGACAGAGTGGTTATTGCATCTGGAAGATCCGGAGGAGTTCCTTCTTATTTTGACGCGGCACTTGGAGGAACAGGAGGGAGTCCGATCTCATCGTTGGGAGCTGGGTTCTCAAAAATAAAGCAAAATGAGCCAGTTCTCGTTGATATTGTCCATGTCCATAGGGGGTATGTTTCTGACTGCACTAGGATGTTTTGTTCTGGTAGTTTACCAAAAAAATGGGTAGATAGGATGGAAGATATGGTAGAGATTGGAGGGATTGTCAGAAGTTGCCTTGGCAGGGGAGAGGATTGCTCTAAAGCTTGGCAAATGGGTTTTGAATCTTCTTTAGAGATGGGATACAGGGGCAATCTAATGGGAATGGGCGTGGATCAAGCAAGTTTCCTGGGGCATTCCGTAGGACTGGAGTTGGATGAAACCCCTGTTGTGGCTAAAGGATTTGATCGGCCACTAAATCGTGGAGTAACTATGGCTATTGAGCCGAAGGTAATTTACTCAGATGGCTCTATTGGTGTAGAAGATACATGGGTAAGAACTTCAGATGGTATGGAATGTCTGACAGCAGGAGATGAGCTTCCTATTTTGGCCGAATGGTGATTGTATGGCAAACGTCTCAGTGGCACAAAGGGGAGTTGCGAGGCTACTAAGAAAGAGAAGCACCCCTCATGGAAAGAAAATTGTTGATTCATCAATCCTCAAAGGTGTTGAAATCGATAATTCAGGAATTGTCGAGCTATGGATCAGTCCGATTCACCCTCATTGTCCGTGCTGCTTAGACGATTTGATTAGCCTTAAATCCGAGGTAAATAGTTTGAAGGGGGTGCTGGCATGTCATATCGAAGTAGTGGGAGTGCCTCAGTCGGAAAGATGGACTGCTGCCATAAATGAGTGATCTTGCCAGTCAATCCTATTTTCTGATCTATTTTTTCCTTTCTTCCACTTCACGTAGTTTCTCAGAAATTCTTGTGAAAAGCCACCATGTCATAACTGAAATTCCAATTATAGAAACTGACAATGAGATTAGGAAGTCGGACATCCGGAATTCACCGGTCCTCCCACCTTGTCCAACGTCCAGTCTGCTTGTTGAACCTCAGACCTGCCTTCTTCATCCACTTGTTGAACTTAGTAGCACCTGCTCCGGTTGCAATGATGAATTCTTCACGGTCTTCTTGGGCCTGGATGTAGCCTTTGGCTGCTATTGTCTGATCAATCCATTCGTCTATACTCATTAGTACGCCAGACAAGGAGCTTGCTTCAAGTGCTGCCTCCAATTCTTCCGCAGAGGCTCCTGCAGATTCTAGATCCCTCATCATCAAGTCAGTGATTGATCCTACCTTTTCTTTCAGTGGTGGTTTTATTACTGGAAGCATGGGTTTCTTCTTCGGGTCAATTTTTATTCTAGATCCATTTTGTAGCTTTTTTATCACTGCTTGGGCCATTTGGGCATGAAACTCTTCTTCACAATCCCAACAGATGAATGAAAAATCTGAAGTATTATCCATAATATTACTACCTCTAGGGTCCATCTCTTCTCCACAGTGAGGACAGGCATGAAGACACAGTATAGGTGCTATCTTCCTTCTGAAATCTACAATATCTTGGGGAGTCCCTGACAGTTCCAACATTTCATGGTCTCTTGCAGCTTCTAGACCTCTTGTCTCTAGCTGATCCCTGATCTTTGAACGCTGTTCGTCCTTAGCCTCGTCATCCAAATTATTTTCTAGTTTGACGATCAACTCAATTGTTTTGCCGAGACGATTCATGACTAATTTCTTGTTTCTGAATGACTCCACTCTTGCTAGTCTGAGTTGCTCTTTCTTCTCTTGTAATTCAGCGTGAATGTCCTTCTGCTCCCTCTTGAACCTAGTCTCCTCAATTTTGTCTACCTTCTTCTTATCGTCCGATAGTACATCAGCTAGGAACCTCTGCCTACTCGATGACCTGGGTCCTGACTTTACGGCGTCAAGCACGGATTTTGCTACTTCTTTCTTGATGCCATAGTTATTGATCAGAGTTTCAGAATCTAACTTCTTTAGATCCCCAATCTTGATTCCACCATCGGCTAGAATCTGAGCAGTAGTCTCGTCTATCCCCCTCCTAAGTAGAGCGAGATAAGTATCCTTCTTTGCCATTACATCCCTCCCTATATCCGAGGTCTCATAGCGCCCCGGCTTGGTACCTCGGAGGAGGTTAGCCTCTATCAAGTCGATGTCAAAATGCTATTGAATAGCTATTCTCGTTCTATTTCCCTAGTTATAGAAAGCCAATCTGAAGGCTCGAAATTTTCTGGCCTAAGATTTAACCAGTCTTCCTTGATATTTTCAGATAATGATTCGATTAGTCTAGATACTGCTGATGACCATCTATCTCTATGCCATCCTGAAACTCTGGAAATCCTGTTTGGCGGTTTTGACAAAAGAGTTCGCATTTTCTTTCTCCTATTGGAAAAACAATGTCTTGTAATAATCCTGAATAGTCTCTTGTTGATTCCTTGTACTTCTGGCCTTGAGATCGGTTTCAATACTACCAGTCTAGATTTAACTTTTGGAGAAGGGCTGAATGAGTTCGGATGGACCTTCCTGTCAACAAAAATCTCGAAGTCTAGCCAGAGATTAAGTCCCAAAGGCCCTAAGTCATAGGGTGCGGATGACATAGCCATCCTATGTGCGAACTCCTCTTGGACAAGAAGAACAGAGAGTGAAATTGGGGAAGTAGAGTGGTATCTCGTTATTCTGTCAATTATTGGACTTGAAGCCTGATAGGGAAGATTGGAAATCACATGAGTGATTCCCTCTGGCCAATTAACGGACACCGCATCAGATTCTTTTATGGATAGCTCGCATCCTCTATCTCCAAATACCCTCTCAAGATGTTCGATTGAATTCTTATCTATCTCTATTGCAGAAACTCTTGCGCCCTTTCGAAGAAGAGACAGGGTAAGAGATCCGGGGCCAGGTCCAATCTCTAGGACGTGCGACGCCTCAGAAAGTGGACTATCGAACTCCCCTGGAATCTCTACTGAACGTGAGATTACATCATCATCAATCAAAAAATTCTGTCCCAGTGTCTTGTTTGGCTTTGCCTTGTCCCATAGCAGGTCTACCAAGAGGCGAGTGTCAAGATCTGATAGATTATCCATATCACTTCTCTTTACGGACTAGCAAATCAAGTAAGCGGGGAGTTTGAGCGACATCTTCCATCTCCTTGAGATATCTCTCTGAAAGAAGCCTAACTGATTCTATTCCACATGCTTCGTCAACTTCTTCGAAGGTGCTCCACCCTAATTGGCCTCTCTTCTGGACCATTTGAATAGCCTTTGAGTTACCGATTCCCGGCAACAGTTGGAAGGCGTGGAACTTCAAGGACATCGGTCCAGCACTGTTGTAAAATGATAGGTGCCTTTCTGGATCTGATATAATTGAGGCGGAAATTGCTGAAATCAACTCCTGTTGAGAGGACCCGCTAAGATCTTTCAGCCTAAGTTCAGAGAAGGATCCTAAGTTCTCTGAAGGAAGTTCTAGTGTCTCCCCTACTGAGAGTGCATCAGAGCTTCCCAATCTTGACCGGAGAATGTACAGAGAGGGTTCGCTAATACACTGTATCTCATGACCAATAGGCCTCCTCTCCTTTATGTCCAGAATCCTAATCCTAGTCTCTGTTTCAAATGGCTCAAATTTGTCACCATCGGATTCCTGAGTGTTGTCTGAAGTCATTGTATCACTCTTTCAGAAATGCTCTACCTCATGAATTGGGTTGTATTTGAAGGACAAATTGCTCCTAGAGTACATTTTGTCTGATTACAGTAATGATTTCTTCTATCTCAGAGGTATCCATAGCAATTCTCTTGCTGGCAATAATTACTCTAAGATCAGCTACGTCAAGTGGAGATAATTCTGCAATTTTAGAACAAACCTCTGGGTGTTGCCCAAGCTTTTCATTCTCCATTAGGGCTTTGAGTAAGGCTCCATAAACCGCAGGATCAGTCTTAATGTCACCAGTTGGGTGTCCACTAGCACTTGCCTTCCATTCTGCATGCTGAAGAGCCATTGTCTGTTCGTAAGATATGTCTCCTCTTCTCTCTATTGCTTCTAGCAGTCTATCTCTCACCGTAGCGAAGTCAACAAATTCTTTTTTCCCCATAATATCACTTACTCTATTGATTTGAGATGCTCAGGTCGTGCTATGACGGTCTTCATCATATTTCCATCGGCAACTTTCACGACATAGGCCCTTCCTTGGGAACTCTCAATTACTCCGGTTCTTCCCTGGAACCTTCTGTGTGGCATTCCTTTCTGCTGGGCTCCATCAAGAACAATAGCCACCTTATCTCCTTCCTCATAGGGATGCATCGATCTGCTAATGAATAGCCTCCTGCGTTCTCTCTTGCCCTTTCTCAGGATACTTCGAGTACCCTGCCGAGTGCCCTTTGTCCTTGTGACCAACGTATCATACCCCCATTTCGCGAATTCGGGCGACCTGTGCAGCATTCTTAAGGACTCGGATGTAAAAAAAATTCTCTTTAATCATGAATTTCCTCCACATCGAGCCAGATGACCTCGCATTCTACGCCCAGAACGCCTTGAACCGAAGGTTTTGTTCTTCCTTCGTCCGAGTGAATCAATTCCTTCACATAGGTTCCAGCTTCGCATCTCAAGGTCAATTCTACTTCATCTCCATCCACCGAAACTTTACTGACCGAGATTATCCTTCTTCTCCTGATCTTCGCAGCTCTTCTGTGCGATACCCTCTTTGGAGTTTCTTGATCAATTAACTTCCCTGATAAAGAGAGTAAGGATCCCTCTATGTCTTCCAAATCTATACTCTGAAGTCTGAATCTGATAGTATAAGTTTTCTCCGATCTCGACTGTTTTACTTCATTGATTTTCTTTTTCGAGCACCATTCCAGATTTTCGATCTCAACATTACCTTCGGCATTATTATTGATCAAGGAAATAAGTTCCTTTAGATCGAAGTCTCTCCTAGTCGGTCTTTTGATTTCCAATACAAATGGCCTTCCTGATCCAAGGCACCTTACATCAATATCTTCTCTCCCCATCCCATGAAATGAGGTGTCTTCGCCATCTAGTGCCTCTCTGACTGGTTCACCGATCAAATCCTGAACGGAGTTTGGATATTGGAGTCCCGTACCCTCACAGGATTCGCAACCCAGAGATCGGCCTCGACATGCTCTACATGGCCATCTAGTCTGAGGTATTCCCCTGGAAATCTTCCTATATCTTCCATAAAGAAAAACCGGTCTCACATCAACATCTACCCTAAGAGTAAGACCGTCCACCAGAACCATGACATCTGGCTTCTCCTTTACGAAGTCAACTTGCTGACCTAATTCTCTAATCCTTTTGTGAATAGCCTCAACAATTGCGCCTTTCAAAGGGTATGATCCTTGCGCTCCGAACTTACTTCTGATTCTGTCTTCTTCCTGGATAAGATCCTTAGGAAGATGGATACCAAATTGCATTGTGGAGAATTGTGTTTCCGAAAGAGTCTGAAAAACTCTTTCGACGATATTATCGATGTCTTCAAAGAGTTCCTCGCAAAGAGGGCAATAATCTTGAGCGATGCTGGATTCAAGTTTTTCATCTCTTTCGAAGGCTTCCTTCCTGATAGTCGAACCTGGTGTAGTGTCGGATCCTTGGATTCTTTTTCCAGAGATTCTATTAAGGCAAAAATCACAGGCTCCAATCTTGATTATATGCGCTATTCCTAGGGGAGCTGGACAAGGAGGGGAGTCCCAATTCACTGTATTTCCTTCAAAATCAAAATCATCACCATCGAACCAAATTTCCTCCGAGGTACTTTCTTCCTCGGCCTCATCTTCAGAGGTGACTTCGGAAGTTGCATACCCTGCCGAAGCATAGAGTTGCCACTCATCTTCCTCATCGATAGATTTCAAATCATCCTTCGATTCTGCGTTTACCATAATTTCGCCACCGCAGCAAGGGGCATACCCGTTACTTCGATATCTTGCCGGAAGTAACTAGTGATTTGACTTCTTCGTAGGAATAGTTAGTCGAGTTTAGCACCATTAGAATCGCAAACATCTCTTAGATGGGAGAAAGAATGGATACCACTAGAGCATCCAGTGGGCCATTCCAGTTGAATTCCGTATTTCCCCACTGGAGTAACTTTTGGTTTCTCAACTCTTAGCCTCATTATCTCTTCTTCGAACTCAATTCTTCTCTGATCGTTAACTTGCCGAGGTTTGCAATTCGCACATTGACAATTTGACCGGATCGTCAAGTAACTCAGCCTGAATGATGCTCCATCAGCGAATCGCATTATGCAATCTTCATCACCTCTCTCCAAAACAGTAAGTACTTCCCTTGACATTTGACCCGCCCTAATGTTATGCAATAGTACCAATCATATCATTTTATCAGCATCAAAGGACAATAAATTTGAGCTTGCATTAGTTGGAAAAATTATGGATAGAGTGGTTGGGGATGTAATTTCATTCCAAGATTGGCCCGACTTTAGACCGAATCTCACTCCAAGAGAGATTTTCATGGAAGGAAGTTTTGGGGGGACTTACTGGAAGCCGATTTTTTCAAAAGTTATTTCAGAGAATCTGAATAACCAACACTTAGAATTCAAGAAATGGTGGAAAGATATCGATGATAGTTTTCTGATTGGAGAAAGTTACAACAAGCGAGTCAACAAATACGGAGTTTCTTGCGGCACCGGACTTGAAATGTGGGAGACTAAGGGGTGGATTCGGGATCAAGATCCCTATGGATGGGTTCAATGGTACTGCAGATTTTTTGCAGGAAGAAGAAGCCCAGATGATGATAGGCAGGTTAGAAGATGGTTGGCATTTGCAGGACCTATGGGGAGATTCAGAATTCAATTAATCAACAAAGTAATTGCAGCTAATTCTACCTTTGAGGATGAAGGAATTAGTCCTGTGATAAGACAGTCTCTACAGCATTGGGCATACAGATTGAATGCTACTGACTATGAAGAACGAGCGTTGAAAAAGTGGAAGAGTTCTGTTGAAGGGCGAGGAGATTTCGAACTTTAGAGGTCAAAAATATCCATAAATGGAACACGCCTTTATAAAAATCAAGATGGAGGAAGTTAAGTGTACGAATACAAGCATGAAACTGTAGTAGATGCTGATGCTGAATCTACTTTCGCTTGGTTTGAGCATGAAGGTTCATTCCGTAGACTCATGCCCCCATGGGAGGTTGCTGAGGAAGTCAGAGCCGATGACTCATTGGAAGTAGGTTCTCAGAGAGTGTTCAGATTCCCTATGGGCCCGATCAAGATGACTTGGGTAGCGGAGCATACTGGATATAGGCCGCCCCATTTCTTCTCCGACACCATGGTCAAGGGCCCGTTCTGGTCATGGAACCACGATCATCACCTAATTGAAGAGGGCGGTGCGACCAAAGTCGTGGATGAAGTCAGCTACCAGGTCCCCTTCGGACCTCTGGGAAACTTGGCTGACAGAGTTCTGGGTGGGAGGCTAGTCAGAAATCGCCTTTCTCAGATGTTCACTGCAAGGGAGCTGCGTCTCAAGAGAGACATGTCCCATCATTCTAAGTTCGGTGATTCGCCCAGAAGGAAAATCCTAGTAGCCGGTTCTTCGGGAATGATAGGCACACAATTGGTTGCCTTTCTGGATACTGGAGGGCATGAGGTATGGAGGCTGGTCAGAAGGAGCCCCAAGGAAGGTAAAAAGGAGCTCTTCTGGAACCCAGACGCGGGAGAACTGGATGCAGGAATTCTAGAGGGTTTCGACTCTATCATTCACCTCGGGGGAGAGGGTATCGGAGACAAGCGATGGAGCAAGAAGAGGAAGGGAGATATCAGGAGCTCCAGGGTGGATAGTACCGCCCTTCTTTCCGAAGCCATATCCAACATGAACAGGAAGCCGGAGGTGTTCATAGTAGCCAGTGCAATCGGTTGGTACGGAGACCGTGGCGATGAGGAGCTGACCGAGGAAAGCTCAGCTGGGGAGGGTTTCCTCCCGGAGGTCTGTTCAGATTGGGAGAGTGCTTCTGCAAATCTCACTTCTGAAGTCAGGCATGTATACCTCAGATCAGGCATAGTCCTATCTGGAACGGGTGGAGCTCTGGGTAAGATGCTGCTACCTTTCAAGATGGGAGTAGGAGGACCAATGGGTAGTGGAAAGCAGTGGATGTCGTGGATATCTCTTGACGATGAGATATATGCCATCCATCACCTGTTGATGGAAACCGGTTCCAAAGGGGTGTACAATCTAACTGCACCCAATCCTGTAAGACAGAAAGGCTTTGCCAAAAAGCTTGGAAGAGTCCTTAGAAGGCCAGCATTCGCTCCTTTGCCTGGATTCATGATCAGGATCTTATTCGGAGAGATGGGAGTGAAGCTTACCCTGGAAAGTCAGAAAGTAATCCCTAACAGGTTGTTGGAGGAAGGGTACGAATTCCTTCATCCAGAGCTGGAGCCAGCACTGCAGGATACTTTGGGTCTCTGGTGACTCAAAGGGCTGGTTGTTGAGTATGAGAATGAGTGATTCTGAGCAACTGAAAGACTTGATTTTACAAACCAAATTCGTGTATATTCTCGGGGCAGGGATTAATTCCGAAAAACCAGCTAATTCAGCGGTTTGGGATCTATCCGAAAGAGGATGGAATCCGATTCCCATCCATCCTAAGGATGCAGGAGCTAGCATTGCTGGCTATCCAATAAGACGGAGTATCGAAGACGGGGCTCTCACAGAGATTGTTGTTCTGTTTCTGGCACCAGAAAGAGTACGTGAGGCTGTAAAGGGCCTCCTAGTCACTAACTATTACTCGCCTCCACTGGTTTGGTTCCAGCACGGATCTGAAGACAATATTACCGAGAGCTGGCTTGATGATGCAGGGTGGAATTACGTCAAGAATGACTGTATCGTAAGATTTGCCGAAAGACATGATTTGTCTAGAGAGTCAGTAGTAATTCCATGGTTCAAGCAAGTTCAGAGTGATGATGATTCAGGATGTTCAGTATGGAGTGCGCACGAGTTTCAAGAAGACTCTGAGAAGTCCGAAACAGAATTAGAGTGGATCGGAGATTTACGAGATTTAGAATTTTCCAAATTGTCAATTCCTAGATATATTAGAAGTCTTAGAAATGAAGACGAAAGCCTAGAAGAATGTGCTAGAAGACTGGCAAATTAATCTTAACCTAAGTCTACTTTGCTGCTTCCTTGAACGCCTTCAGTGCCTCAATTGTTTCGAACTCCACGACGAGAGGGGATATCGTGCCGCAAGACTTACACTGGTACTTTCGACCTGTCTCGAATCCCAAGTATGGGTAGACATCCAGGCTGAAGCAGCTACCGCAGGCCCTGTATGTCATGATACTACTTGGGAGGGCCGGGGATATTGAATCCTTGTCAGTCAGAGCCTTGCAGTTACTCCGAGTTGCTGTCATTCCCCATTCCTCACGTATTAGTCGGTTTTTCTGGGTATGCGAGCCTAAGAGCTGCTGGAGCTAAGATCAAACTAGCAATCAAGGACAGTCCTATCATCACTGCACAGAAAAGTCCGAACGTTGAGAAGAAACCCATCTCTGACTGGTTGATTATCATGAACCCGGTTGTATCCGACACTGCCGATCCGAAAAGGGCGATTCCAGAGGCCCCGCCTACCGCATCTATCGACTTCATCGTCCCAACGCCCTTTTCCATCTCCTCCCTGAACCGCTCGATGACATGGATTACGTAGTCGATGCCCACGCCAAGGGAGATCGCTGCTATTGACACGGTGACCATGTTGAGCCCATAGCCGGTAAGACCCACGATAGCGTACAGCCACACAATCATTAGGAAAATCGGTGCGGAGGGGATGGTAGCAAGCAGGAGGGGTCTTGTTCCCCAAGCCAACGAGCATCCCACTGCGATGAGTCCGAACACGGCAGCATAATTCGGCCCTGCCAGGACGTAGGTGATTATTGTCATCAAAGTAGCGTTGAGTGCGATTTTTGATACGATCGCCCCCGTATTCTGGGAAAGCTCTCCGAACCTCTCGGAGATTGGGGACTCCTCGCGGAAGCCCCACCAGAGGGCTACTATGCAGAAGACCAGTCCCAGCAGCAGGGTGTCCTGCAGATCGTCCTGCATCGAGTCCGCAGCAACGAATCGGATCACCGGCTCTCCTGTTGGGATGGCCCATGTCACCGGGTGCTCTGCATCCATGAAAGCCATCTCTAGGTCGCCCCTAACGCGATTATGGGTCGTAGATAGGTTCTGAAGAGGAGACAGGTCGTCCTCCAACTGCTCCAGTGCAGGCTCCACCAGGGAGAACTGCTCCGGGCTGGAAATTCCGTATCTGATCGCCGTCCTTGGGTATCTGGGCACTTCACCCGATTCTGTCAGCCATGGATTTTCAAAATCTAGATCACCCTCTACCTGTAGGAACTCTCCCACTATGCTGGGCGAAAGGGAAGGATATCCTCCGCTAGCCGGAACGCCCCTCGTAAGCATGAAGCCGTACAGGAAGGAAAGGCACCTGCTGTCCTCTATGATCGGGACGTAGATGAAGTCCATATCCCTGTTAGGGATATTTACTGTCTCGCAGCCGATTCCTCCGTCTGCGGAACCGAAGTCCCAACCTGCCTCCTCAAAATGAGTCTGGTTCCAGGCCATGGCCGCTCTAGTGTACCAAAGTAGCAGATCTATTCCCAGCAGCTCAACGTCTCCGTTTGGCATTCTGGATATCTGGTCAGGATCTTCTGGCCCATGAGAGTTCATGTTCCTCCTGACGTCCTCTATAGCTTGTATCACCAGAGGATTGGTTATATTCCCCTCTACAAGGACGTAAGCAGGCTCTCCCTCATCGCTGAAGCGGTCATTGATCATGCCGACCCCCACTGCGAGGTCGGAATCCTCCTCTACAAAGTCCTCCACTTGGAAGTCCCCCTCCAGAGAGAGCATTATCGGAGTAGCCAGTGCAGTGAGTATCAGTGAGACAAGAAGGACCACTGGTGCGTATCTAGCCGACTGGGATGCTATAGAGGATAGCCAGGAGCTAGGTATCATGTGAATTACATCCATTGGCTCTTCCTCCAGCCTCCCTTTGGACTCTAACCAGTTGTCGAAATCTAGTCTAGATAGAGGGACCCAGAGCCCCGTTAGGAAGAATGCACAGAATACTCCGATTCCAGCCTCAATCCCGAATGATCTGAGGGCTGCTATGCTGGAGGTCATGTTAGCCATGAATGCCACTATCGTTGTGATCGAAGTCAGCATTATAGCCAGTCCGACCTTGCTAATCGCCTTGTGCACTGCCTGTTCCGAGGACGCCCCAGACCTACGCTCCTCCTTGTACCTGTGCAGGCTGTGGAGGCTGTCATCGATTTCCAAGGCCAGGATTAGTATCGGAAGAAGGTTGGAGAACTGGGACCTGAAGATGAACTCGTATCCAGTGGCCTTGCCCAGGACTATTGCCCATCCAATGAGTCCGTACATCCATACTAATGATAGAGCTAGACTGGTGCTCACGATTGCGACGTCAGAGACTCTTCTTAGGCTGACCCATAGCAAGACCATGATCGATACTGCCATCAGGAGTAATAGGTGAGCGCTGGAGAGGAGCTCGCGATTGATTTCGACGTTGATAGCCTCCGCAAACATCAGAGAGACGATTGAATCATCGGACTCACGGAGATCCTCCTCTAGGGACAGGTATAGCCACTCGACAGAGCACAGCTTCTGTCCTTGCTCCTCCCTCTCCCTGCAGGAGTCTACTGAGTTCCTAACGGGGTTGGTTTCGAGCTCGAGCCCATTCCTCTCATAGCCGAACTGTGAGGTTGCATTCTTCCAAGTGAATGTCCAGCCATTTCTCTGCATCTCATCGCGATCAAAGTTCACTATCAGCCATGCGGCCGATGCCGACCATCGCCCCCTCTCCCAGTTGTCCGAAACCAGCGAGCCGTTCTCGGAAATACCATGGTCCACTGGCCCGATCACCAAGCCATCCCCATCCGGTAGGAAAGCTCTATCATTCGAAAGGAATCGCAGAAATGCTCCGTTACTGTTGTTGGCCATTCTGTGCGCGGCCAGATCGATGTGGTCCTGGGTTAGGTTTGGATCATCGAAGGTCAGGCAATCCAACACGCCGCAATTGCTCCAATTAGTCGGGGCTGGGTCTGTGGATGCTTCGATGTCAAGGGTTGTAGATAATTTGTAAGGATCTATCCTGGGTTTAGTCAGGGAGGACTCGTTAGACATAAATGTCCTAAACTCTGTTGCTAGATCTAAGATCCCGAAGACAGGGTCACCTGATATCTCTGAGGCCAGGGGGAGGTAGAATTGGGAAATCTCACTGGACCTCAGAGTGTCGGCGTCTGTATCTATTTCTTTCAGGACAGAGAGATTAAGAATCCCCCCCTCAGGATTTGTGATGCCACCGCCAACTCCGGGATACTCGGCGATCATATAGACATCCGAGTCCGAATCGCCGACGTAAGACGGGTCCCGGACAAAGATCCCGAAACCCCAGATATTGCCGGCGGCAGTGAACTCATCACGGAGAACCTGATTCGCGTCCAATTCGGGTGATTCCATGTCGTATGACTCTATGTCGATGGGTTCGAAAGAGGCAATGATACCGGGAATCATGAGTACCGAGACTATCAAAACTAGGAAGTGTACCTTCTTCCTTCTAGGAATAAGATAATCTGCCAGACCTTCGAAACTTCTCACAGGTCACCCTGAGAATCTCATTATTTGACTGATTGTATCGCTATAGTCCGGCATCTCTGAGGCTGTTGAGTGCCTCGACCTGTGACTCGGATAGCTCCTCTGGCTCAGAGAGAGTGAATTCGACGTCGAGTGCTCCACCGGCATGACCATGTCCTTGCAAACGCCTCCTATCCCCTATCCTAGTTCCCTTGGGAATCTCGATCTGGAGCCTTTTGCCCGAAGGCGTGGTTATCCTGACTATTCCCCCCAGTGACAGCATAGAGTATGGAATTCTCACTTCTTGGATCAAACGTCCTTCCTCCCAGCGTCTGCCCTCCTCAGCATCTAGGCGCACTGTAATCAGAAGGTCACCAGACTCCCCCTCCGGATGCTCGTGCCCCATTCCCTTGAGACGGAGGAGGTGTCCATGCTCAGCACCCTTCGGAACTCTGACTGTAATCGTGCTCCCCTTTGTCTGGACCCCTGATCCTCCACACGTTGAGCATCTTCTGGAAGTTCCGAAGCTGTGACCATCGCAATCTGAGCACCGCCTCATCCTCCTATGGCTGAATTTAACCTTGGCCCCATTCAATGCCTGCTCCAATGAGATGTCCAAACCAGCCTCGATGTCTGCTCCCTTGGTGGGCTTCTTCGGTTCCCTAGCAGCCTGGTCAGAGTTATTGAACCTGAAGCCTGAGCTAGGCTGTTGGACTCCCCTACCTCCCATGAATTGCGAAAAAATATCACCAATATCCATACCTCCTCCGAATGGTGAGCGCGTTCTCCCTCCTTGGAACATCTCTTCCATCCTCCCCTGCTGGTCATACTCGTTTCTTCCTTCTGCAGTCCCAATCTTTTCGTATGCAGACTGAATAGACTTGAACCTCTCTTCTGCAGCCGCATCTCCCGGATTTCTATCGGGGTGATACTGTCTCGCTAACTTCCTGTATGATCTCTTTATCTCTGCATCAGAAGCATCCTTGGATACATCGAGTGTTTGGTATGGATCTCTCGTCACGGCAGTTGTCCGGAGGGCATCATCCTTCAACCTGATGAGTGAGGAGAACGCACCGATGTGCTAATCATTGGTGCCTGACTAGGACAACCATGGGAGTTGGCTGGGCAGTTTTCAGAAACTATGCTGGACATGCGAAGGAGATACTAGGTGACGTGACTGAATATCCGAGGTTCTTCCTTATGCCCCCTTCAGCGATGGTAGAAGCAACCGAAGATGGAGAGAATACGGTGACTCTTCTTGAGCCGGACGAGCACATTGATCATGAAGTAGAGATGGTATTCAGATTGGGAGAGGATCTTACACCAGTACAGATGTGTGTGGGGATTGACACAACGAATAGGACCCGCCAGACCATGGCAAAAAAAGAAGGGTGGCCCTGGCTGGAGGGGAAGGGTTTCAGAGGATCCGGAGTTCTAGGCACTTGGACAAAGTGGGACGAAAGACCAGTTAACATTGGTCTTTCGATAAATGGTCAATTGAAACAGGAAGCATCGACTGAACTAATGGTACACAATGTTGTTGATCTTCTGAATCATCTCAAAGGTTGGTATGGTCTTGAATCGGGTGATCTTGTTTGGACGGGTACGCCAAAGGGAGTCAGTCCAATGAATCCCGGGGATATAGTAGAGGCATGGATGGATAATATGGATGGAGAGAGGATTAGCAGACTAAGAGCAAATTGCAAATAGTCGGGGTGAAATTAATTATGCCTTCCGGAGATAGAAGAATCGAGAAGTCAAGGTTAATTGATGACTCAGGATTGATTCAGTCTGGAGATTTCATCTTGCATTCTGATGGTTCTTTCTCAGAAAGTAAGGGTGATGAGGACGTAGTTGAAGTGATTGATGGATCTTCAAGAGTAGTTACTAGATCCCTACAGAACTGGCATACACATATGGCAATGATTCTGAACAAGTCAATGGGAGAAGGACTTCCACTGATGGAATGGCTGAATACCTCAATCTTCCCTGTCGAGAAAGGACTGACAGAAGAGTTCGTAGAGATTGGGACGCGGGCTGCAGCAGCAGAAATGATCGCTACAGGAACAACATTTGCTTGTGATATGTACTATCATCCTGAGATTGTTGGGAACGTAATAGAAGAAAGTGGAATTAGGGCCAAGGTATGTGGCCCGATTACAGATTTTCCAACTCCATCATATCCGAAGGGAGCTGGACAGGCACTAAAGAGGATTGAAAAACTACTATCAGAAGATTCTCAAAAGTCGAAAAGGGTAGAATATGGAATTGGAACCCATTCGGTATATACATGCTCAGAAGAGACTCTAATGAAAGCTTCAGAACTCTCAAGAAAAACAGGATGTACCCTTAGTATTCATACTTCTGAGACTAGAAAGGAAGTCGCTGATTGCCATAAAGAGCATGGCATGTATCCAATAGAGTACCTCGACAGTATCGATTATTTCACTGAAGGGACTGTTTGTGCTCATTGCGGTTGGGTGACTAAGAAAGAAATGAGGATTCTATCTGAGCGTGGAGCACATGCAGTACACTGCCCTACAAGTAACCAGAAGTTAGCCTGTGGAGGAACGATGTCCTATCCTGCAATGAAGGATGCAGGTGTTGATGTAAGACTGGGGACTGATGGTTCGGCCAGNAATAATTCTCTTGATATGCGAAGTGAGGCAAAAGCCGCGAGTATTGTCCAAAGGCATGATCATTGGGATGCTAGAATTCTAGGTCCTGAGGAAACATGGAATCTAGCTACAAAGGATTCTCAAGATTGGATTACTTGGGACCTAAGCGATATTAGGATGAGGCCTTTGGGAAGAGATGGAAGGAGAGTTCTTTCTAACCTAATTTATTCCGGATCTAGTGTACTAGATGTGTTTGTTGAAGGCGAAGCTATTCGGATGGATGGAGTTACCCTTTCTCTGAACGAGGAAATAGTTTCACATGAACTTGAAGAAGCTGTTCGAAGATACTATGAAGAAATCTAGAAAGTGAGCAAACAGACTCTGCCTAGGGATAGAAAAGAAACGCAGCTCCAAGAACGGAGTATGACGCTAGGAGCATTGCCCCTTCAAGCCAATTTGACTTACCATCCGAAGCAATCGAGTTTACAATAAGCACTGCGAGAAAAGCGGAGACGGTCTCCAGCATCCCAAATTCAAATGTTAGGGGGACGTCGAGTATCCAAGAAATAATGACCATGATAGGCGCTACGAAAACCGCAATCTGAGTTGAGGAGCCCATCGATATTGCGAAGGAGAGATCCATCTTATTTTTCCCAGCTACTGTAACCGCAGTGAAGTGTTCTGCCGCGTTTCCAAATAGGGGCAATAGGATAATACCGATGAATAAGTGTGGTAGGCCAACATCTTCAGCTGCTGACTCAACGGAGTGCACTAGAATCTCAGCCATCCATGAGACCAATATGGTTGCGACTAAAAGGAGAATGCCTGCATCCCTTTGAGTCATCTCTGGATTCTCATGATGGCTACCCTCGGTTGCAAAAAGATGAACGTGCGTTCTAAATTGGAAAAGCAAGAAAAGTCCGTAAATCAACAGCAGTATTACGGCTGCGATATGACTCAGGTGCTTCACTCCAATATCTCCATCCTCTCCTCCAACGGTTGAGTGAAACACAGTGGGTATTACTAGAACGATCATCGAAAGAAGCAAAAGTGAGCCGTTTGAGCTGACTTGAGTTTCTGAGTATCTCTGCTCGGCATGATGAATACCCCCCCAGACAAATGCCAATCCCATTACTAGTAGGAGGTTACCGAGAATACTACCTATCAAACTTGCTTGAACCAAATGAATGTAGAACATCTCAATCTCAGGATCTGTCTCTTGATACGCTTTGAAAATCAATAGAATAGCAATTATCATTTCAGCAGCATTGCCAAATGTAGCATTCAGTAGACCTCCTAATGATTCTGAGGTTCTAAGTGCAATTTCTTCGGTTGCCCTTCCCATTAGAAATGCTAGTGGCATTATGGCTACTAAAGAAGAGAAGAATGCGAAAGTCGAGTTTTCATCGATATATCTGAAATAAAGCGTTAATGGGACTGCAATTAGTAAAATATTCAGAGTACTGTCACGAGGATGCATTGCCCTAATCCAACTAATATTTTCGCTCATGTTCTATGCGAATCCTGTTTTCTAGGTCAATGTTGCGCCATTTCGCGGAGAATTCTTGTCAACATTCGGTTTGGAGGCCTTGTGAAAGAGCGTATCAGAGTAGGATTGACTGGATCACCCGGTGTGGGTAAGACTACTGTCTCATCTCTTCTTGTTGAGTGTGGTTTCTCTGTTGAATCAGTCGAAATGATTGCGGAGAAATACGAATGTATCGAGGATGTTGACCCTAAGGATGGAGCCAGAGCGGTCGATATTGAAGAGCTTGCTTCATATCTAGATTCGGAATGGTCTGATAGACCTAAATCTAAATTAGTTATTGATGGTCATCTATCTCACTTTCTTCCAGTAGATTGTCTAATTGTTCTGAGATGTGCTCCTGAAATTCTCAAACAAAGACTGTCTTCTAGAGGATATTCTGATAGTAAGATCTCGGAAAACGTTGATTGGGAGATTATCGGAAGTGCCTGGAATGAGGTCAATGATGAAATTCCTCTGATTGAGTTTGATAGTTCGAGTCAGTCGAGTGAGTCTGTAGCAAAGTCCATCCTAAATTGGATTGAAGATGGATGCAAGCCTAATAGACCGCTCAATCCAATCGATTGGATAAGTAAGGGGGAGGGATAACGTGTTCGAGAAAATGCGGGACAGGTGGACCAAAATTATCAATCCACTTGTACTGAGAATGGAAGGTGTTGATCCTAGTTTTCTTACATGGACTAGTTTAGTAATTTCTCTTGTTGCATTCTACCTATTAATGAATGCAGGAAATGATAGCAAGGGAGCATTAGGAATAGTAGGTGGAGTTATTCTAATATTGATTGCGGGAGTATTGGATGGGTTGGACGGAGCTCTTGCAAGACATCAAGGTACAGATGGGCCATATGGGGACTTTCTTGACCATACAATCGATAGGGTAGTCGATGTTGGTATTCTCGTTGCTATAGGGCTGAATACTAACTTCGTGGATTCTCCGAGTTCTGGGTATTTGGCTGGACTACTGACCCTCTTCGGCTCCTACATGGGGACACAAGCGCAATCAGTAGGGCTGAATAGGATCTATGGAGGTTTTTCCAGAGCAGATAGGATGGTTCTCACTTTGGTCGCACTTATCTCAGTTTCATGGCAGGCACATGCCGGACTTTCTAGCATTCAGACTAATGAGATAGGTGAGTGGTTTCTGCTTGGAAACAGTCACTTGAACGGGATGACTGCAGCTTTAGCAATTTCAGCATGGGGCGGATTATACACGTTCCTAGTCAGATTCGTAAAAACAAGAAATGGACTCTTGGCATGATGGAAATCAATAAAGAGCATAGAAACCGATGTCTGAGACGTATTCTGTGGGGCAATGGTTATGCTCTATTCAACACGCCTAAGGTTCGTGAAGCATCTTATTGAAAGAGTTCTGGAACTTCAAGAAGAGGGGGATCAAGCATCTACACATACTGAATTGGAAGAAGCGCCTGATCTAGAAAACCTTCTGAAGTCACTTCAACCGAAGATTAGAGTTTTCGGATGCGGTGGGTGTGGATCCAATACGGTCGCCCGATTGGAGCATGAGGGCTTGTTCGACGGCGAGTATGTCAAGGGGATGGCAGTGAACACCGATGCTCAACATCTGTTGAGAGTTAACGTGGAGAACAAGGTTCTGATTGGTCGGTCCGCCCGAGGCAGGGGGGCGGGGGGTGACCCAGAGAAAGGAGAACAAGCGGCATATGAGTCTGAACGTGTGCTAAAGAACGAGGTGGAGAAGTGCGATCTCGCTTTCATCACCGCGGGCCTAGGCGGCGGAACTGGGACTGGGAGTGCCCACGTCGTCGCCAGGCTCGCTAAAGCCTCTGAGGCACTTACTATTGCTGTAGTAAGCTATCCTTTTGTTTCGGAAGGGGCTGTTAGGAGGCAAAATGCGGAGTGGGGCCTAGAACGTCTAAGGGAAGTATGTGANACTGTAATAGTTCTTCCAAATGAGAGGCTTCTCGAAGTAGAAGGAGTTAGAGATCTCCCTCTTGACGCTGCTTTCAGAGTAGCCGATGAGCTATTGATGAGGAGTATTTCGGGAGTTTCCGAAATGATTGCTAAAGAGGGAGTTGTTAATCTGGACTTCCAAGATCTACGTTCAGTAATGGAGAATGGTGGAGGGGTTGCAATGATTGGACTTGGTGAGGCAACCGCCGAAGAGGGAGCAGATAAGGCGACCTTGGAGGCNTTACAGTCACCCCTGCTAGACATAGACATTTCAGATGCCAGAGGCGCGCTGGTAAATGTTGTAGGAGGTCCTGGGCTCACACTGGGTGAAGCTGAGCAGTGTGCGAAAATTATACGAGAGAGTATCAACCCATATGCGAGAATGATTTGGGGTGTAACGACAGATGATTCCATGGGCAATGACATCAGAGTTCTCCTAGTACTTACTGGCGTAAAGAGCGAGCAGATTCACGGAGCTTCTCTCCACACACAGATGAGGAATCTAAGGAATAGAACTGTAGAATTCGTAAGTTAGTTTTGATTTTTTATTGATATTCGCGTCGGCATACTTCCCGTCGCCCTTAAATGGAATCTGTAGGTCGCCGGGTTGCTTCTAGGTGTTTGCATGGCTGTTGAGAACTCAAAGGTTAGTCCTATTGAAGAGATGGCGCAGACCTGGCAGGATGAAATTGAAGGTAGAGTCAAGGGCCTTCAGACGGGTTCCTATGCAAGGATTCTGAAGATGGCAAAGAAGCCATCTAAACAGGAGTTTCGACAGACAGTGATCGTTTGTGGGATTGGGATGTTTATTCTCGGTGCGATTGGTTTCGTTGTTCTAGCTCTGATGGTTAACGTTTTTCCTCCTTTCTTTAGTTGGTTAGTAGGGTGAGGTGAGATCCTGTCTGAGGCATTTACAATATATATTCGAAGTGGGGAAAAAGTCCTTCTGATGCAGCGTGCGGACGAGGTTGCAGATTTCCCTGGAGCTTGGGATGGAATTTATGGTGTAGGCGATCCGAGTGACTATGAATCTCTTGTGGCTAGAATAACAGAGTGTACTGGAATTATTTCTGAAAAATTGCAGATTGTGCGTTCAGACATGGCGAGGGGATTGGCTTATGGAAATCGTCTGAACGATGTGACCCCAATTCTCTTCATTACGGAAGAAGTGGAGGTTAGTCCTGGAGCAATTTACAAGAATTTCGAGTGGGTTGATCCGGGAGGAATTCAGAAGAAAGACTACTCGACTCCCCAACTGAGAGAAATGTACGGGGACGTTGCATCTTATCTATACATACTGAAAACCTCAATCGGACAGGAGCAGAATGTAGCTGCAGAGATTAGGGCTAGACTTTCGGGGACAGGTTCATTGAAGGACATTCAAGACAAGATTTTTGGAGTTTTGAGTCCTCACTACATGAAGGGATTCATTTTTGTTGAGGCTAGTGCAATGCATCATGTTCAGAAATTGATTGGGAGAGTGGGAGTAGGAGTAACTCCACTCAAAAATTGTAGTAAGGTTCTGGATGGAGAGGCCCCCCTTGAAGATGTGCTTCCTTACCTTGAGCCGAAGGCTGCTACTACGGGAATAGAAGAAGGTTGTATCGTGGAAATTTCTGGAGGCGCGTTCAGAGGACAAGCCGCTAGAGTTACAGTAGTAGCTGAATCCAAAGAAGAGGTCACAGTGGAGCTCTTCGAAGCAGCAGTACCCGTAGCTTTGACGGTTCGAGCGGATCAAGTTAGAGTTACTCAGAGAGTAGAGTGATTCATCAAAGGCTGTTTTTTGCTTGCATCATTATTCATATAGGGAGAGTAAGTCGGCGGGTTCCGCGAAAGGTGAGTTTTTCCATGTCTGCACGTAATGAAACGCCTCACAAGGTAATACAAACCCTTGGGAAGAAGAAGTGTAATGGGTCATGGGAAGCTTCTACTGAGAATCTAACAATGGATCAGGTGAAAAGTATTGCAGAGGGTCAAAAGGACCGTCTAACTGGTAAAACCCTGTATGCCCGTTGTAGAGAAGTTATGGGCACCTGCGTAGCTATGAGGGTACGAGTAGAAGGCAGGGAGCCAAAAGTCGCTCTAAAGGATATGAGTGAGGGAGCGTTCAACGAGTATTTCAGTTAGAACTTCACGAATTGCGGGAGAGGTGATCCTCGTTAACCGCAGAGGTGGGAAAAATGAAGGAAAAATTACAGACAGCGATTCAACAGGCAATCGAGGAAGCTCCAGAGAGGAGCTTTGTCGAGTCAATTGAGATTTCTTTCAGTATAAAGGACGTTGATCTAAAGATCCCGACAAATAGAATTCAGGAAGAAGTGAGGCTTCCTTCGGGAAGGGGCAAACCAGTCAAGATTGCCATGTTTGCAGGTGGAGAAATGGCAACAAAGGCGAAGGCTGGAGGATTAGATGTAATTGATCCATCAACCATTGAAGATCTAGGCGGAAACAAACAGAAGGCAAGAAAGGTCGCCAAGCAGTATGATTTCTTCTTGTCAGAGATACCACATATGGGTACGGTGGGAAGATTCCTTGGAGGAGTTTTGGGACCTAGGGGAAAGATGCCTCGACCAGTTCCTCCAACTCTAGACCCTTCCACTCTGGCTTCAGGACTAAAGGATACGGCAGTAGTTAGGTCGAGAGACAAAGTAACATTCCATACTGCATTAGGATCTAGGGAACAGGGGATTGACGATCTGACTTCCAACGCAATTGCAATATGGGATAGGGTAACTGGTAAATTGGAAAGGGGTGCAGGTAACATTCGCTCTTGCTATGTGAAAACATCAATGGGACCTTCGATTAGAGTTGAGGTGATTCTTTGATCCCAAAGGTTGCTGGATGGAAGAAAGAAAGTGTTTCCGACCTCAAAGAGGTCTTCAGTAGCGAGGGAGTGGTAGCTATTGTGGATGTTTCTGGAGTACCTGCAAGCAATATGATTGACATGAGGAATAGTCTCAGAAAAAGAATGTCCATCACGATGGCGAAGAAATCGTTGATGCGTATTGCATGGTCAGAGGCAGGAAGGCCGACCGAAGAAATCGAGAAGTTACTTGAGGGGGCGCATCAACCTTGTGTAGTTCACAGTGACTCAATGAATGCATTCGAGATATTTGGTGAGTTGGAAAAAACAAGGCAGGGGCGCGCAGCAAAGGCTGGAGAGAACTTTCCAGAAGACGTCACAATTCCTGCCGGTCCAACAGAGTTCGGCCCAGGCCCAATTGTTGGAGAGTTCAATGCGGTTGGAATTCCAGCAAAAATAGATAAGGGCAAGGTAGCGATTCAGAGAGAGACTACTTTCTCAAAGGGAGATGAGATATCCGCAGATTTGGGAATAATGCTTGCGAAGTTAGGAATAAATCCAATCGAAATAGGCCTAATTCTAACCGGTGCAATCGAAGAGGGTCATATCTTCGACTCATCGGATTTGAATCTAGACATTGATGGACTAAGAAATGATATTATCTCCGCCACATCCGGAGCATTTAACCTGGCATGTAACGTTAAGTGGTTCTCAGAAGTGACTACTCCTACTTTGATTTCAAAGGCATCATCAGAGGCATTTTCTGTAGCAATTGAGGCGGGAATTTTCAATGATGAAACGGCAAAAATCATTATCTCCAAGGCTCGTATGCAAGCAATGTCCATTGCTGGACAATTAGATTCCTCAGCTCTCGATGAAGAGCTGATTACTGCTTTAGGAGCAGTTTCAGAGAGTAAGGAAGTCGCCCAATCCGAGGTGACGGAAAAGGAAGGTTCCGAAGAGGAGCCGGAAAATGAGGAAGAGGAGGAAGACGCAGGGTTCGGTGGACTCGGCGATCTCTTCGGATAAAAAAAGGTGAATGAAATGGAATATGTGTATGCTGCAATGTTGTTGCATTCCGCAGGACAGGACATCGATGACAAGGCCGTCAGCTCAGTGCTGAAGGCTGCCGGAGTCGAGGCTGATGGGGCTCGAGTGAAGTCCCTGGTTGCCTCTCTAGGCTCTGTAGACATCGATGAGGCCATGGCGACCGCAGTCGCTGCCCCAGTGGCATCGGCTGCTCCTTCTGCATCTTCCGGAGGAGCTGCCAGTGAGGCTGCTCCAGCGGAAGAGTCTGCAGAGGAGCCCGAAGAAGAAGCGGGTGGCTTCGAAGGTCTAGGATCTCTGTTCGGCTGAATCAACAAATGAAATGAATGACGCGAAGCCGCTATGGGCGAGGGCCTCGAGGATGGGGTGATACTGATGGAGCGGATGCTTGAGATTCCTGTGAGTATAGTGCCAACTGAAGCAATCAGATCGATGAGAGTTTTCGGTGAGAAAAAAGGATGGAGGATGAGTAGGTTCGAAGAAACCACTTTTGTCCAGAGGTGGGCGATTATTATTCCTCTTGCAAAAAGAGCCAGAGTTTTTGGTCTCAAAGTTGAAGATGGCGAGGCAGAGGGTCTATCCATTCGTACATGGAGTTATGTCCCTGGTTCAGCAGGAAGGATTTCTTTCGTATCATTTAGGATTCCGGAATTGTTTGAAGGAGAAAAATGGACTTCATTCTTGAAAGAATGGAGTAGCTATCTACCCAGATGTCCTTGGAAATGGTCATTTTGGGAAAGATCGACGATTGGATATCTACTGCCAGAATTCAAAAAATCTAGAGTTGCCTTCTCAAGAGAGGGCGTTGGAATATCGAAATGGGAAAGCACAATGGATGATTGATTACAGCGAACTCAGACTATTGAGTGAGTTTATTTGATAGGTGGGTCGGAAATCGAAGAGCGATCGCCCATGGACTTCCAAGACCTAGTTGACTCTCCGCAGAAAGTAAAGACTCTAGCTGGGACGGTCGTTTTCCTAGTTGCATTCCCAATATATTTTGAGGCCCTACCATCTTTGATTGAAGATGAAATTTCGAGTGGGGGGAGCTCTGGTCAGACTGGATCACTACAGGTGATTTTCGAAGAAAGTGAGAATACTCTGAGTGAAAGTGTCGTACTTTCAGATGGAGAAACTTATGATTCGTTTTTTGATGTAGTTCTTGAGGATCAGCTTAACATAGGTTTTGTTGAGATACAAGTAAGCTGTAACGATAATGACGATCCTGGTCCAGGATTCACTGATAGTGCTGAAGGTCAAAGTGATCTTAGTGGTGTAGAAGGAGTAGAAGATAAGATTGCTGAGGGAGATTGCTCGGGCGGTGGCGGTGGAGGATTCAGTATGAGGTGGGATATAACAGAGAATTATACTGGTTCAGAATATACTGAAGAAGAAATGAGTGAAAGTGAAATTCTAGAAATGTGGGATGATGGGGGGAAGGGGAGAGGTTCATGGATAGTAGAAGTAACTGCTAGTATCGATACCGCGCCGATTGCTGGAGGACTTATCGACAACGATGAAGAATACGATATAACATGGACTGCAGTGCTTTTTACCGTTTCAATTACTGATCAAACATGACTATGATTTAGCCTGAATACTAACAATATCTCTATCTTCTAGTACGTGGTCTGCTCCTATTACCATCCCAGATTTTCCATCTATGGCTCTAACAAATCCTTCTCCTAAATCTGAGTGAACAATATATGCTAAACCCTTAGCTGTTGTTCCTCTGGGAACAAGAATTGCGTCTGGAAGGATTTTTCCATCTCCATCGACCCATCTTGTATCGTCTTGGACTGGGTATGTAACAATCCTAGAAAGCTGACTGAAGACAACTTCCGTGATTAGTCCGACCAAACCCCCACCTTCCCAAGAGGAAAGTGATTCTGAAATAGAATCCAGAGCAAGTCTTTGTTGATCTGAGAGTTTTTCTTGACCCATATCTGTTAATTGAAACTCGGATTTTCCTGGACTATATGCAATCAATCCTGATGAAGAAGCTCGACGGAGTGCGAGTTCTGCCTCCGCGCTGGTGTAAACCAATTTGCCCCCATTTGATTCTACTTCCGATCGAAGTTGCTCTCCGCTCCCAACAATAATGTCTGCCTTATTTGCTACAACTGAAATAGGGAACAATGACTTCCTGATAGAAGACGAGATTGTCATTATTTCCTCTGAACCCCAATTGCTGAAATCGGTTGGATTGGGTAATTTTCTTTCAATAGCTAATAATCCTGAAGCGATGTGGGACTCATTGGCTCCTATTCCGGTAAGTCTGCCGATCAGATGATCGCGGATTGCGCTTTCACCTTCTGCTTGAGCCCTTCTAGATACTCTATCCCAGCCATTATGAATTATTCCGGAAATCCATGAATCTAATTCCCTTAGTAGAAACTTATGTTCTTCAATTGGTTTTGAGCCCCCAGAACCTACAGGGTTTCCTTCTAAATCTGTTGACCCTGATACATCAACAATCTGAATCAAAGCGTCACATCTTGAAAGATCGGACAGGAACTGGTTGCCCCTTCCCCTCCCTTCGTGCGCACCGGGAACTAGCCCAGCAACATCGACCAGTGTAACTGGAACCATTCTTCTGAATCCGATGCATGAGCCTGAATTTGGTAAGCAGATACTACCACTTCTAGCATCTTCTAGACTGATCGAATCAAGTCTCCCTGTAGATTCTCTTTTTTGTCTTAATATTGAGCAGACACAGTCAGAAGGAAGGGGTAGCCAAGTTACTCCAACATTTGGATCGATGGTGGTGAATGGATAGTTAGCAATATCTACTGGAATCTCAGTTAGCGCGGAAAAGGCAGTAGACTTGCCAACATTTGGTTTTCCGACTAGACCTATTCGCATACTAGACATCCCTTTGAGATGACCATCAGTACATGGACTATTTTACATGATTAGAGTTCTGTAGCCCTTCCTTGATCCTCGGTTGTTGTCTCCGGGATGACAACTGTATCGAGTTTGCCTTCTCTTTGTGCCAGAATTTTCCTTATTGTAGTCTCCTTGGTTAGCTTGTATGGACTTGAGATTGATGATGATGATTCAGAAGAGTCTCCTCCAACTATAGATCCCCGAAACGTACCACTTATCATATTCAATGAGTGATAAATCGCACCTAGAACAGTTCCATAGAATAGAATTGAACCAAGAACTCGGAGTCTATGTGCAATATTAATTTCATCTTCTACAGCTGCTTCTGCAAGGGCCATATCTGAGAAGTCAGCCATCATTGTGAACGCTAGGCCCGAGAAGGCCCCTCCGGCCATCAACCAGAACGCCCATCTTGAGCGATTGATCGAGAGGACGTTTCTTCCTGATACCTCAGGAAATATCGATAATGCAGATCCTAGAGAAGCAGGTACAGAAACCAACCAAATTCCCGTCAATGCTAGAGACATATGGATTCCAGTAAGTTCATTTGTTCCAGTCAGATAATCAGTGCTGACGAAAAGAGCGCCTATTGTGATTGGAACAATCATGAAGGCTGCGAGATTAATCTCGGGCATTCCTGGAGAGTCTGGATTCTCCATGAATACATCATCCCCTCTGAGCGTAGCCAGGACGTTAGCGGAAAGGGCTATTGCCGGAATTAATGAAAGAGCCAGCAAGAATGAGCCAGCTATGACATCATTTCTTGAAGGATCGAAAATTGATTTGTCCAATGCTAGGAAGTCTGCTGCTACATCTCCCTCGATTAAACCTGAAGGGCTAATTGTTAGGATCGCTCCTGAAAGCGTTACTGCTGCAAGAGATCGGGACCAAAGGGGATTGCCGCTTCCTCTGGATGCTCCATAAAGAAGGGCACCTGATAGCATCAGGAAGAAGGTCGTGCCGGCCATTCTAGTCGCTAACCATTGTCCGATTCCTGTATCTATCGAACCTGAAATCACCAGTGAGACAACTGACATTGGAGCAGAAATCAAACCAATGATCATCATCCATCCCGGTAGTGGTAGCTTCTTGCTCCTAGAGGCAGCGGTAATGAGTAAATTTACGATTATTGCCAGAAGTGCGAGGTTAATTAGCACTGTAGAGACTGGCATAATCTTGAAACCAAGAATCTCAGGTCTATTTACAGCAACGAACATTACGAAGACTGAAAGAGTCCAGATTAGGGACATCAACGTAGCGTTTTTCTCTGTGGCAAGGTTTGTTCCGCCTAATTCTGGAATAATATGCATAGCTGAACCAATTAGCAGCATTCCCATGGATCCATAAACTGTGATTAGAAGGCCTGAGACAATCAATGAAGATGATGAGGGGTTCAATCCCCAAGAAGAAAGGGCATGAAGAGCATCAGAATCATGAGCCAGCCAAAGGCCACAGAATGTTACTGTTGAAGATGGTATTAGCCAAAGAGCCCCATGCAAAATCCATGTCGTGGCTGCAGATCCCTTTTTTCCCTCAACGAAGTCTATAGGAGGGCCTAGAGCCTTCTCTAACATGAACATACTCAAGCTCTTGCTTACATCTGTAAATACCCAGAAACCCCTATTGATCATAACAAAAACTGCAATCATTGCAACCCAGAAAACAAGTACTGAGGACATTAGACTCAAAGTATCACCTCACTCGCTTGTTGCCTCGGTCAGCATAGTTCCTAGAATAGCGAAAACTCCAATCATTGCTCCAAGAATAAAGAACCAAATTCCCGAGTCAAATACTCCATCGAAAACTGGTAGGACACTGGAAATAACAGGGAGGTCGCTGTCGGGAAATAATATCCCATACAGTATTAGGAAAATTATAGTTGAAACGAAGCCTATTGCTAGCATAACCCATGAGGAAGATGGCTCGGCTTCTCCTTGGAGAAACTCACCAACCAAAGAGGTCTCTTCGTTGTCCATATCATCACCCAAGAATCCTACGATTCCGAATCGACCACCGGAGATTTGCCCTTAAGCGTTGGGCGCATTAAACTTGACAAATGTGTCAAGGAGCACGTACAATATCTAATACAGACCCTCTCCTAAATGTCCCAAATCCCAATGGAAGTGGAAGGAAAGTATCATTTTCTATTTCTGCTTTCCAATGAGATTTGCAGGAACAATCAAGATTGGAAAATTCCATCACATCTCCTGAAACAGAGTATCTTTCAATTGCTGAGACTACGTCTGAGTCACATTTGCCACAGTTATGGGCACCCCTAATTTTACCCCCTGCCGTTGGATGTACGATCACCCTACAATCTAATGTCTCAAGTTTGACACTGGAACGCTGTATCATTTCCACCAATGACCAGAGCCAAGGTGGTCGGTATTCGCGATTTCTGAATATTCTATCAACTACTGTATTTTTCTGAATATTCATTGGATTGACAGAAACCTCATCTGAATATGGAGCCACCCCCAATAACCAATCTGTGGTATGGGTTAGAGCATCCCCCTCTGACATGAATGGTGGCTTGAAAAGTAAGTATGTCTTTACTCTGAGATTGTTTTCTCTAAGCATTTCAACCGCTTTATGCCATTGTTTTATTGTAAATCCCTTGTTTACATGGAATCTAAGAACACGGTCGTCATATGCCTCCAGACCTATTGCAACCGTACAACCTGGATGTCTTTCCGATACCCATTTTATTTTTCCTGGAGTACACATTTGGGCCTGAGCCTCAATAACTAAGTGCAACCCCATTGCAGAAGTTTCTCTGAGAACTGTCTCTTGCCACTCAGGAGGATTTTCTCTATCTTCAAAAAATGTTCCAGATGTGTAAACCTTTACCATTTTACAACCTTCAAATTGATTAGTTGATTTCTTTGCAAAGTCCCATTGCGAAAACATTTCTTCTGCGGATACATCATCCCTAACATCATTGAAGTAGCCGCAAAAAGTACAACCAGACTTCCACCACCAAGCACAACCCTTTGACCTGAGAATAACCGTAGCTGCTGTACAGGGAGTCCCATCAGGGAGATTCTCTGGGGTCTTATATACAGTTACGGGCTTATTTGCATCCCATGATTCTCTGAAGGACACCGATTCTGGTGTATTCTCTGGGGCCTTGATAAGATGGTGGATCTTTACTGGCTTTGACCCGTTGCCAAGTATTCCGCATGCACTGACCATGATTCTCGTTCGGTTTTTTGTTCTTGATATTGACGCGTGTAACGAGCCATAAAAACACTAGATGTATCAGAATACACTAAACGCCTACCATTGCTGCATAAATTCGGTTATCGGATGTCATTTGGAACAATAGAAGGGATGAGTGATGCAGACAATAAAGCTTTGAAGAGCTGGTATTGGTATGATTGGGCGAATCAAGCATTTGCACTTACCGTTGGAACTGTCTTAGGTGGGCAACTAATTACTAGATACTTTAATTTAGCAACAGGAGGCTCTTCTGAGATTGCTGGATTCAATGTTACTGGCACTTCTTTCTATGCTGCAGTACTCGGATTATCGATGGTTTTTGTAGCCATTTCTAGTCCGATATTGGGAGCAATAGCAGATAGAATTAGAATCAAGAAAAAGATAGTCTGGATTTATACGATAATTGGAGTTGTTTTTACTGCATTCATGGGAATAGCCCCTCATCTAAATGAAGATTCGGCATACAGACTTCTCGCCTTCTGTTTTCTAATGGGACAAATAGGGATGGCTGGAGGGAACACGATATACTATGCATTCATGCCATATCTTGCAGATCAGGATCAAATGGAAAAAGTCTCGAGTTGGGGTTTCGCATATGGATTTGCAGGTGGAACACTAATTCTTATTGTTCATCTGGTTGTCTTGGCTACCGGAGGGTTGGGGCTAACTAGCGCTTACGGCCCTTGGACCCTGAGTTTTGCATTCGTCACAACTTCACTGTGGTGGCTAGGATTTGGATTGCCGTTTTTCCGAAATACTCCCGAACCTGAAATTGCCAAAGAGCGAACATATAGTTCCATAATGGAAGCAGTTAGCGATGGATTTAATGAGGTCAGAAGTACATTCAGAGAGGTTAAGAAGTATAGAATTCTGGTGATTTATCTTCTTTCATACTTACTCTTCTATGATGTTCTTCACACTGTAGGAGGAGTTGCGAGTTCATTCGCTGAAAATGATCTTCGTCTTCCTGTCTTGATGAATTTCGCTCTAATACTACTGGCTAATATTATTGCCATCCCCATGTCAGTAGTTGGAGGAATGTTGGCAGCAAGATTTGGGGCTAAGGCAGTTCTTGGGGGCTCTATAGGAGTATACATGATGGTCCTCATTATTGCTACTGGATTCGCGCCCCTAGATCTAAACAATGATCATGAGAGATTTGACTTTCGATATGAGTATATCGCAGAGTCAGAAGAATACGAGCTGAGTACTCTGCATGACAGAGGAGTAAAGGGGTGGGTAAGTAAATCTGGACCAGGAGATGCAGATTTCAGAGAGTCGTTCCTTGAATATATGATCGAAGGTAACTTAGATGGAGAAGTATGGTCAGATTCTGATATTGAGAAAACTGTGATATCGAAGCAGGAGGCTTCTCTTCTTGCTACTGAGATGGGGCAAATGACTGATCACAGATGGTCATTTTCTTTCAAGGGAGGCGAGTTAGATAACATGAGCTCGGTCGGTGATCATCACATTACCATAATCGAAGGGGGACCTATAGACTGGTGGCCTAATTTTTTGAGAGATAATGTATGGAGCCCACTAAACATTGGAGTAACTATCCAGTGGCTTCTCCTTGGAACTATGGTTGGCTTCGTCCAAGGATCTGCTGGAGCACAGGCAAGAAGTCTGTTCGCATATTTGGTTCCGAAGTCTAGAACTACTGAGTTCTTTGGATTCTTTGGTTTCATGGGAAAGGCTGCAGCCGTAATTGGTCCGTTTATATTCGCCTTTTTCTCCGCCGCATATGATACCAGATTTGGTATAATGATTCTACTGGTGATACTCGTCTTGGGATTGTTTCTTTTTCCTTTCATTGATGTAGAGGAAGGGAAGAGAGTGGCAAGACAGGCAGATGTCGAAGCCGGACTATATCCCGAGGAGTAACAGGATGAGGTCTTTCGAAACAGTCCAGAATATACTCACGGGATTGGTAATGATTCTCTTCGGAGTTGTATTTGGTCTAGCCATTATTCCATCATACTTTCTTTTTGAAGAGCTGAGGAATCTATCTAATGGGCATGGAGAGCTTATCGAGGCCGCTGGAATCTGCGTAGGAATTGGTTTAGGTTACATTCTTTGGGGAGTTTGCCTTCTAGTTATCTGCGGATTATTCGGAGGGATATTCAGAATAAGGAAGGATGAGGGGAGGTATCCATTGAGATCTTTCATAACCATTCAATGGGCCTTCTCATTGGTTGCACACAGAGTTGCAAGAATCTTTCTAGGACTAATTGTTCCTTCATTTGTTGGCACATTGTACTACAGGATGATGGGAGCGAAAATTGGGAAAAGAGTTCAACTCAATTCAATGAATATTAATGATGCCTCAATGATATTTATTGGGGATGGAGTAGTAGTTGGAGGTGATGCCATCATAAATGGGCATCTGGTAGAAAGTGGCGAGATAGTATTGGCTCCTGTGAGGATTGGCGATGGGGTACTGATTGGCGGAGGCAGTATCATCCAGCCAGGATGCACCATTGGATCAGGAGCAGTGATTGCCTCAAGAGCGGTGGTTCCCAAGTGGACAGAAGTACCAGAAGGAGAAGTTTGGGGAGGGGTTCCTGCAAAATTCATCAAGAAGGTGTGAATTAAGACTGTTCTTTTTCTGACTCATTTTCAACTGAGTCTTCTGGTTCTACAGAAGTCTCACTTTCCATGTTCTTAATATCCTCAATTACAGCCTTCTTCTGTTCTTGGAACGTCTCCTGCTTGGACTGAATCTCCTTCGCTGTTGCGATTGCTCTATCTATCATGTCGTGTCTAGTCTTAATTGCATCATTGAGTTCCTCAAAAATTTGCATATGTTGAATATACCAATCATCTCTAGCCGCTAATTCTGACTGTGCGGCCTGATTGGACTCGTCAATCTCCTCGGCTAGGGTGATGGCGGTTCCCAATCTTGCTTTCTCTCTTTCTAGCATCTCCTCTGTCTTCTCAAGTTTGGTCTCAAGAAACGGAATCTTTGTATTTGCTTTAGCGAGATCTAATTCCATCTCATCCTTCTGCCTTCTCAAATTTGAGAGAAGATTGTTGATTCCTTCCTTCTCGGTTTCCTTGTCTATTAACTCTCTGTTAAGGGTCTCTACCTGAGCCTTCATCTCATTGATGTCAGCCTCTTGGGCCTGATATGCAACCAGTAATTTATCCAGGGCCTCTTTATCCTTAGATGCCTGCTGCTCCAACTGAAGTATTGTCTGCTGTGGGTCTGGTTCCTGAGTGTCGTCTGGGCCCATCATCTTACATTGTGCGCAGGTAACCCCGATATAACCCCGGCGGAACTTGAGGCTTGAATAAATCACAAATCAGGGGTTTATCGAAATTGCCGCAATTGTTGCTGAGAGTGCCACTGTCAACCTCTTGGATGAAGGGATGTGTAATTTCTCATCTGGACCGTGCGCATTATTTCCGGGTCCGGAAGTTCCGGTACACAAGAACATGGCTTCTGGATATTTGCACTGCATCATGGCCATGAATGGTATTGTTCCCCCAGTCCAAGTGGCTAATGGGGGCAATCCAGTCAATTCATTGGAAGCACCGTAAATTGCGTCTGAGATGGCCTCACTGAGTGGTGGTGCATGAAATCCATCCGCTGAAGAGTCTGGAGTGAATGATACTTCAGAACCATATGGGGGATTTTGCTCCAGAACGGACTTGACTGAAGACATAGCGGTCTGAGAGTCTACGCCAGGGGGTATTCTGAAACTTAGTTTTAGGTCTGTGTTAGTTCTGAGAACGTTTCCTGCATCCTGAACTGAGGGAATCCCATCAGCCCCGATAATAGATAGAGTGGGTTCCCAATTCATAGCGACAAGCATGTCTTCAGTGGATTCTGATGCTTGTCTGAGATTTTCTACAGTTGGGAATTGTTCCCAAATACTGTCACCGACTATTTTCCTGAGTGATACGGCTTTCTGTCTAACTTCTTCAGAGATGTCCACATGCATCTCAGGGATTAGAATTCGACCAGTAGCAGAGTCTTCCACTCTATCAAGAAGAATTCTCTGAATCCTAAATGATGAGGGGATGGAGCCCCCAGAATTTCCAGAATGAATTCCCTCGTGAGAGACCTTTACTGATAGGGTCCCAGAAACAAGTCCTCTAAGTGCCTCAGTCATCCAAATATGTTCATAATCTGGGCCTCCACTATCCATTACTACGATCATATCGGGATTTCGAAGATGCTCGGTAAGTGCATCCAGATAAGGAGGCAAATCGAATGATCCGGACTCTTCGCAGGTCTCGATAATCATAGTACACCGTGGGTGTGGCACTCCTGCCTCTTGAAGAAGACGAATTGAAGTAGCACAAAGATATCCGCCATAACCATCATCGACGGAACCTCTCCCATAGATCCAGGGCCCTCTTCTGACTGCTTTGAGAGGATGGAGGCCATCTGACCATAACTCTGGTCTTGATGGCTGCTTGTCCAGATGGGAGTAGAATATTACCTCGCCTGATCCGGTTCCTTCTATGGTCACAATTAGAACAGGAGAGAGATTTTCGATTTTATGTACCTGATGAGCCATTCCCTCGATTTGTTGATCGTCCAACCAATCTCTAAAGAGATTGAGTGAGGCATCTAGTTCTCCTAGTTCAGACCAATTTGGCTCGAAAAGAGGGGAGAGTGCCTTTATTCCAATAAATTCGGAAAGACTAGGAAGAATTGATTCCTCCCAAATCTNATCACTCCTCTCCATCAAAGTTCCCAAGTTCAGCTCCATACCCCTTACTCGGAGTATTCACTCATGGACTCTTCGACATGATTCCCTCTGAAAAAGAGCAAAATTGACATTTGGAATTAGTACCTTTATTGTATTCTCCTAATTCAGAAAGCGGGAAATCGGAAGCGATGGACATTCTAGCAGTTCTATTTAGTGTATCGAATAAATCGATCTCGGCACTCTCCAGAAGTTCCTCCGGGTATTCGATCAATCTGCCAGTAACACCCACAAGTATAGCCGGAGATAGTACCTTTCTATATGGCAATCCTGCATTTTTTCTGTCAGATTCTGATGTTTTAAGAGCGATGTTGTAAAGTACCATCTGAAGTCTGTGCTTGTTGAGTAGCTGATACTCAGATTCGCAAGATGGGNCAACTGAATGTTCCCCCATAGCCTTCAATAAACCTTGATCAGGCTCGCTTTTCAGATAGTTTGCCTCAGACGTTTTTAGATCTACAGCTCTTATTGAAGGCGCTCCGTTCTTATCTACGGTACAGAGGACCAAATCAATTACTCCACTCATATCGATAGTAGTGGAGCCAATATTCACTAGGACATGATCTCCATCGGGTGTCCACTTCTTTTTTGTTACAGTTTCAAAAGTCGTAGGTATGGATATGTGGAATGGCATCTCAGTTCTTAGACCCTCAATTCTAAGATCGTCAATTGTTTCCCCTCTTATCATATCACCCAATTTCCCGTTAGATACTCTTTTGGCCATGATTGAAGTAATCTCGGAGATCTTTTTCTGGTCCTCTCCCGGAGGTAGAAGCTCATTGAACACTATTCTGTGAATTTCATCACTAGTGATTCTATCTTCTGTTTTGGTAGTCCATGAGGATGGAAGGGGAGTGCTGGGTCCTTCTATCCCCGGGCCTGGATTTCCAATTCCAATCTCTATAATTCTGTGAAAAATNTCTCCAATCATTGTCGGGTCCAATAGTGATGACGATTTGGATTCCTCTGTTTTTTCGTTNTTCTTCGAAACTATTCCTGGCTCGACGCCTGCTCTTACTTCTAGCCAATGACATCTTGGACAATCGAAGAATGAGGGTAGCTTGCTAGGATTAACTCTTACTCTGGTTGAGAGATCCCTGAGAGGAGAATGTTCATTTTGTGGACTAGATATTGGCTTACTTCGCGAGGCTCTGTCAATTATCTCGATTCTTTGGAGTGGCGTAATTATCTGTTTTTCTTCTTTCTCGGAATCTGAAAAGCAATCTGGATGGTGAATTACGGTCATTCCAGATTTCTCTCTACCTCCAATCGAAGCGTCTTCAATCAATTCTGCTGGATTAATAGAAATGATACCAGTATTTTCTAATCTCGATTCACTATCGAAATTTGACGAAAGTAGCCATGGAGATTGTTTTTCCCCCCTTCTCCAAGAGCCATTTCTTAATGATTCGAGCCACATTTGCCCTAACTGTGGTGCATTTTTGTCGTAGGACCACGGGATCGAAATGCCTTCACCTTCCAACCATTGCGTACCCTTCGGGGATCCTGCAATTATCAGCCTCTCCTCGGCCCTAGTTGCAGCAACATAGAGTAAGCGCCTTGCCTCAGCATTCTTTCTTGCTCTGTGAAGTAGAGAAACATGGTCCCAAAGAGCTGACCTTGGCGGCTTATTAGATTCTGTAGGCCATGGATTCGGGTGGCCAGCGAACATCTCAGGGCTAACAATTAGCCTACTATAATTTTCATTCTTCATATTGGTCTGCCTAGAAGAAAAGAGGTCAGCCAATACTACGACCTTGGACTCTAGTCCCTTTGAACTATGAATTGACATTACCTTGACAGCATCACTAGGAGGGACTGGTGATGCCTTTAGAGCTTCAGAATAGCTGTCTCTCAAATCCCTAAGTCTATCGGAAAGGACTATTGCATCCCCTCCTACCTCTTCTGACAAACTTCGGAAAATCTCGACGAATTGCTCTGCATCTTGTCTAGATACTTGATCAGGGAAAGCAACTAGGAGATCAGAACGATCTATGGTATCTTCTAGAAGTTCCACTAATCTCGAGCTAGATGCCAAGTCATACCATCTAGAGACTAATGACCTCTGTCTTTTATCGATACAATGAGGGAGGAGCCCGACTAGAAGGTCCTCTCCCTCCTCACAGGAGGACAGGAATTGCTGAATCTGTTCATCATTGAAGCCTATTAGAGGCGAGGTGACTACCCATAGGGCGTTATGTCGAGATTTCGGTCTGGCAACGAACTGGACTAGGGCCTCAAGCGCTCTGGCTGCGGGCCTTTCCAATAGGCCACCATCGTGATCTGCTTGTGCAGAGATGCCATGATCATGCAAGTTCCTAATGATGGCATCCCTAAGTTTCACCCTAGTTGGGAGAAGAATAGTAATATCACCCGGACTAACTAGATCAGCGGGAGTCGTCTCTTTCCATGATCCTTCGGATGATTTGACTCGAGCCTTAGTCCCTTCAATGAGGCTTCTAACCCTTAATGCAATGAGCATTGCCTGTCTTTCTAGTCTATCGATTGGCCCCGGTCCGAAGGGATCGATATGTTTCGATAGGTCCTTCGGAGGGTCTTCCTTACTATGTGATTCGGAAGGACAGATCCACTCAACATATCCAGGCATTTTTCTCTTCTCGGGGAACGAATGCAGCGTCTGATGAGAAGCATAGAAATCACCCTTGGACAGTAATCTGTGTCTTTCGGAAAAGATATCCTCCCACCACTCGTTCATTATATCCAAAAGTCCTCCTTCTGATCTGTAGTTGACCTGCAAAGAAACCAACCCCTGTTTTCTTTCATTTACTTCCTTACCAGAAAGTGCTGGAAGATCCCAATCTGTTGAGTCGAATGGAATCCAAGGGGAAAGATCTCGACCACCTCTCTCAGAGTACTCAGTGGCAGAGGCGAATGTCAATTGGTGGTCGTTACGTGGATCTCGGCTATGGTTAGCTCTTCTGAGTTGGGGTTTTCTGGTAAGTTCTGGAACGCTGGAAAACTCATGAAGATTTATGCTTCTTAGCGATTTAGCGAAGTCTAGAAAACCGGTAACTTCTGCTTGTCTGAAGGCATAAATACTCTGCTTTATATCCCCAACATAGCATATTGTGGGCTCCCAAGGCGTATCTGGGTTATGTGAGTCATCTTCTCTAATCTCTCTGGAGCCCCAAAGTCTCGAAAGTAATCTCCATTGCAGTGGCGAGTTATCCTGTGCCTCGTCTATTATGAATGCCCTGAATCTTCGTCTAATCTGCTTCAGAAGTAGGTACCTACTCTCTAGATCTCTCCGCATAGCGCTCAATATATTTGCTGATTCACCCGCAATATCTCTATTGTCTTCTAAAGCTGAAATCGCTTCGAGTGCTCTCTTAATATGATCGTCCTTCCATGGACTTTTTATATTGATGGAGTCAAGTTCTAGTTGCACGGAATGATGGTAGAATGTCCTGCATACCTCAGGACAGTTAGACAACAGTAGATCTCCAGCAAGTCTTTCAATATCATCGAAATCATGCACTTCTTCACGAAGTTTCAGTTTCTTCATCACACCTTGAAAACCGAGATGAAGAAGATGGAGGTCGCGAAGGTTCTGAATCTCAGCGTCTATAGAAAAATGATATTTCTTCTTAGGATAGCCCATCCTCTCTGGGATGTCAATAGGCAGGACTACTATCGGACTTTCCCAAATATCTGGAGTCTCTGGAGGGGTCGCGTCGTCCAGCATTATCGCAGTTCTAACATAATGAAGAACCATACTTCCCACATCATCATACCAAATTTGCTCTAGATCCGATTTCTGAGACTTGATCACAGACTTGTATCTTGACTTCAGTGCCTTATCTTTGATTTCGGCATAGCTCCTAATTCCAGAAGGCCAATTATCTGATGGTAGCTTCATATTAGGAAAGAAGTTCATTTTCTTTGCCATTAGGGTTGAGTGGCTTACTATGCATGTCAGAACGTGTCCCATCCAGCATAGCTTCTCCCAGATTCCTGAGGGTGGTCCTTTTCTTTCAAGTTCATCTAATGAAGCCATGCGCGTCTCATGCATCCAACCCATGTCTGATGGTGATTGGATGCATTCCTTAATGCAATCACAAATCTTAGAAATCACATTATGGAGTCTATATGCCTGCTGTGATACTAGTTCTTCCTCAATAGAGGATAGGATCACATTTAGGAGTTTTTCACGGTCTACCTTGCCTCTATCGTCAAATATTTTTCTAGAAGACTCATCTACGAAAACAGACTTCCCCACCAGTGTTCTTAGAACTCTGGCAGCAGAAGTTCTTCCAGAATAGTGTCTTGCGACCCTATCTCTTGCAGAGAGGACTTCTGATGCGATTCTTGATGGAATTCCAGCATCTACTGCATCACCAATCCTAGATCTATCGCTTGCTAGCCTCCAAATGGTTCTGAGTGCAGTCTCGACCAATAAAACCCTAGATGAATCTGATACATTGTCCTTAGTGAAGGAATTTCCTAATTTTCCCCTATAGGGGGAAACAAGCTGAGATAGGAATGAGTCAATGGTACCTATGGGTGCATCCTCTAGAAGTGTTAGAAGCTGTTCAACGAAACCATCCCCCCTCACTCTTGGATCGTAGCGATGGGTAGCATCGAATCCGATGGGTCCTGGTTTAATTCTAGAAATTGACCTACGAAGTCTGTCTTTCATTTCATCTGCTGCTCTATTTGTAAATGTGAGTAGGACCACCTCAGCAGGCAAAAGTCCGCCCCAATCTTCGAGTTTGACCCGATCTGATGAGGGTGCAGAAACCATTCCTCTTTCGATACTAGATGGTCTAGCAGGTTTTGGAAGAATTCTAGTTGCTCTTTGATCCGCACATAAGTAGTGCTCAATCACTCTATGAACGATTGTACTAGTCTTTCCTGTTCCAGCACCTGCATCAATGACGATATGTGAATCGAGATTGAGCGCGAGACGCTGGGCAGTGTTTAGCCGGATCATAAGTGCCCCTCCATTCTAACATTACATGTCTCCCTTACCGGACAGTATCCACAAGTTCTAGCAGAAGGCGTAGGGTGTACTCTCCCTGAACCGGCGCTCGATGAGATCTGCAATGCTACTGAGAGTCTCTGAGCAAGCCAGGCTCTGAAATTATCGCTCTGTGTTTCTTCATTTTCATCCGAAAACCGGTGCGACTCTGAAGTGATATTCGTAATTGTTCCAATTTTTTTCTCATCATTAAATTTGGAGTACTCTGAAGAGACCTCAATAAAGTGTTCAGAGTTATGACCAATGACAGAAATGCCTGCTCCTAATACTAAGTCTCCTGGATGGGTCAACTCCCATGCTCTGGCATATATCGCTAGTTGCAGCTCTTCTAGAAGGCCGTCATAATGACGATTCCTGGGGATGTTAGTCTCGGAAGTCTTTAGATCCCTGATTGCCACTATTCGCTTTGGTCTCCATCCTGAGTCGTGAATTCTGATTGGAGCAACGGTGTCGTCACCATCTTTATCCTCCCATTTATCATTTTTCAAAATATGAGGAAGTAGATCGACTCTGTCTATCCAACCCTTGACCTTAATTGGATCATATGCTATTCCTCCGGAAAGCTCGGGAGGAAGTGAGATTTCCACACTTCCAGGGCCTTCATTTCCAATCATCCATTCTATCGAAACTGGAATAGTATCTCTTAATTCGAGTTCTGCCAAAACTATTCCTCCAATTCTACCGGCTGGAGGAATTGGATATGGATCTGCAAGCCAACTACTCCAGACATCCCTATTCATCCCAGTCAATGACCTAAGCCTCTGAGTTGACACAGCATCTGTCCTCTCGAGCCATGGGGCTCTGGAATCAAGAGCTTCTAGGGCTATCTTCATGATCTCGTCTGAATTTAGACCTGATCGTGAGATGTTAATATGGCCTAAATCATCTTCAAGGTTTCTCTCGGCTCCTATTTCGAATTCTAATATGTGAGCAATGACGTCATGATGGATGTTGTGAAGTAGGTCGCCATATGTCCTGTTATCTAGGTCGTCTCCCTGTAATTCTTCTCTGTCTGCCCTCAATTCTCTAGATAGCCAACCCATCCTTGGACATTTCAACCACGTTTGTAGCCTGGTTGGAGACCAAACGGAGACTTTCTGCTCTGATTTCCCGGAATGACCATGTCTGGAATCGCTAACTTGATTCCCCGTTGAGGTGGGAGATAGTGGCCTTGGATCTATCGAAGTAGTCTTACTTCCGTCTAATGATGCCCCTATTACTGGCCATCGATTGTTTATTCTAGGAGGTTTGATGCCCGCAGAAGTCTTTCCATGAAATCTTAGACTCTCTATTGAGAAGAGTTGAGTGTTGGAGTCATTGGGAAGATAGCCATCTCCCTCAGGAATGGTGGGCTGCCTCCTCTCACGATCTCTCTGGAGATACGTATCGATGGGAATCGATATCGCACTGGGATTTATCGGAGCGCTTTTCGGAGTTTTTCCTTCACTAATTTGTAAACCATCATCTTGCCTTGAGGATCGTGAAGAGTAATTGAGTTCATCATAGTTGAACGGAGACCCAATATTTCCCTTTTCATCCTCTTTCCTAATCCATTCTCTAATTGGAGCTGCTGGAGGTGAGGTTTCATCAATACTGGAATCCAGAATTATCACCTCGGGAGATGCATGTAAGATGTATTGAAGCTGATGTCTGGCATCCCTGATTGGTCCATCGGGTCTTAGAATCCCCAATGAATGTCTTTCTTCGTCCCCTATGTATGGAATCTTAGGTACTCTAAGATCCCAAGAAGAGCTGGAAACATTGGCCAGAACTATCAGATCTGAAGTACATCCCAGAGTTTCTTCTGGACTTAGTAGAGAGACGTTACCAGAGTAATTAGAACCACCTGAAGGAGCAGAAGATTGCCTAATTAGGGTGGTAAACTCATCGACCCATTCTGAGCCCATAATTGGAATTCTATAGCCTGATATTCGTTGCATTTGTCTAAGTTTCTCTCTATCCCCCATTAATGCCTGAATTGCTGCTATAGGAGAAAGTCCCCTTCCGCTATAATTTTGCATTTCAGAATCTAAATCTATCAGAGAGATTGTCTTTTCGAGCCATTCATCTCCGTCGGAAACTAAATCATGAATTGGGAGTATCTCGCCTGTGTGACATCCGATGGGTTTTCGTAATTCTTGAATCAAATCTCTATCGGGACCACGCAGTATAGGCCATAGAGAGTTCAACAGGCAGAGTATCCACCATTGAGTTGATTCTTTTTTAGTGCCATCACTCTCATCGAGAGGAGGTTTGGAGAGAGCCTCGATCCACTTCGAAACTGCCCCCGGACCGCCTAGAACATGTTCATTTCTAGCTAATTTTGTTAGTATTTCCGGATCTGGTGATGGAATGATTGTAATCTCTGAGGGATGAATTGATGGGTTCTCGAATGGAATAATCGATCTCTGAAGGGACAGAGCTCTGAGATTGGCCAAAGAAAATGAGTTGGATCCATGAGCTAGATTCACCAGACTCAGGATCCAGTGACATATGGGGTGAGACAAAATGATTTGTCGTTTTCTTTCCAAACCAACTCCAATTCCTCCAAGCATCTGCTCCCATTTGAGTCTATTTTTTTCTATGGCTGGGTCGACAATGATAATTTCGGCATCTCCTTCATTTATCCTCTCTAATGTTAATCTGACTGCAGCTTCTATTGAGTGCTTTTCTCTAGTAATAAGTATTCTTCTTATGTCAACTGATTCATTTTTTTCTGTTTTTCTTTTTCGAGGAATCCATGAGGGAAGATTCTGCAACTCCTTAATTGGGTACTGGTCGATAAGAAGGAGTCCATGATGGCCTATACGATAGTTTCCGGGGTACGTAAGCTGGTGAATTGGTCGATGCTTGGAAAGTGAGAGTAATATCTCTATATGCGAACGAGGCATTGTTGGTGAATGATCGAGCATGATTATCCCATCGACGTCTGATATTGTGAATGGCGTATATCCTAGTTCTAACGCATCGATTATCCTCTCAATCGTCATATCGGGGTGAGTGAAGCGCAACTTTTTTTCTAGGCGTTTAATCACTCTCCTAAATGTTGGAATTCCGGGACCATCCCACCGTTGAGCAACCAAATCTCTTGATAGTTGACGATGTAGTAAGGCCAATGCTTCTGTCTTCCCCTTGCCCCATTTCATTTCAGGAAGTGGATTAATCAGAGGGAATCCAAGCTTAGATGCCTCACTCTTACACTCGCTATGTATTATTTCCATTAGTGGGCCATCATTTGAGAGGACCCTTGGGAGTCTTAAGTCGGCAACAAGAGACGAAATCAGAGACTCGACTGTATGGTGCAGAGTCCTATCAATTGCCCCGTTAAGCTCTATCGAAGATAGTGCTTGGGTCCTTGATTTCTCCGAAGGGTATATCACTAGAATGCGGCCAAAAAAACTGATATCTAGATTATTATTACCTAATGTTTGTTTCTTTATGTGCTCTTTGAGCCATTCTGGCATTGGTCCTCTCGGAACCTCCTCACTGGTGACATTATGGTCTCCTGTTGCCAACTCACCATCTCCGAGCGTTCCGTATGCTCGACGATGGTTATTCAACTCATTGATGGTCTAGCATCTAATTATAACGAGTACGTGTTTCTTCTAGGCACCAGAGCGGCTAGCATAAGCAATAGCGCAGATACTGCTGGGGCTGGTAATGAATTTGATTTTTCTTCTTGCAGTGAGGACCAATCCAGGATTAGAATTGCTGACATGTCATCTCCATCCCAAGGGGTTGGGGCTTTGACTTCTATCGATTCCCTTACTGAAAAATTCTGATATGCATCAGGATTTAATTTCACTGCTTGGTGCAGGACATGGCTATAGTTGTCCTTTCCATTACTGCCTTCTGGGAAGTACGCAATCTTTTCAACGAACAAAAGCCAACCCACTACATTGTAAGTTCCATCGGGCCACCAAAGATCATATCCCCAAGAGACATTATACACTGGAGAGTCGTTTGCTAAGCTCGTTCTCTCTACCTCTAGCGAGAGAGATCCGTTTTGTGAAAATGGGTGCGATGAGCCCAATGACAGCGCAGTAGAGTAGTCCGTTACCAAACTGTTTGAATTAGTGCTAATTCCAGTATACATCCTCTCCCCGTCAAATACATTTGATGGGGCAATTCTCTCCATTCCACTAGAATAAGAAGTCTCACTGGAGAAAGTTGAGCCTCTTCCATACACCTCAACCCATCTTTCATCAGTAGAATTGCTACCGAATGGATCGATTGTTTCATGCCAGTATCTGTGATAGTGGATTCGAGTAACTTCGGAGCCCCCAATTGCCTCATCCAAAGCTTTCTCGGTCTTGACACAGTTTGTACACCAAGTTGCTGTGTATACCTCTACTAAATTTGATAGTTCCGAGATCTGGGAGTTTTCTGAATCTTGAGTAGAAGTATTTGTTAAATCTATAGATAATCCACCAATAGTTCCCCCGGAAACAGATGAAAATCTTGCATCGTCCCACAGTGTATCACTTGCTGAGGAGACTTGGATTGGTAAAAAAATAACTAGAGCTAGAACTATTGCCGCAATCTTCCTCATGATTGTTCGAGATGGGTGGGTTATTGAACGCTTGCGGGTTATTGTGAGGCTTCGAATGCCTCTATTGCCCTGTCAATATCATTTTCTGTAATATGTAAGTGAACCACGGCCCTGATTATTGAGTCCGTTTCGTCTAGAACATCGATACCTCTCTGGGCAAGCCTATTCATCATCTCCTTCGCTCCGGCTTCATTACAATCGACATACACCATGTTAGACTGGACACTTCCCAAATCCACTGAGAAGTTATTCATCTCACTTATTGCCTCAGCTAGCCTTATCGCTCTTGAATGATCCTCGGATAATCGCTCAATATTGTTCTCCAAGGCGTAAAGACCTGCTGCGGCTAGGATTCCCGATTGTCTCATTCCGCCTCCTAACATCTTCCTCCATCTATGGGATTCGGTAATTGTCGCAAGATCTCCAACAAGTACTGATCCCACAGGAGCACCCAGACCCTTCGAGAGACAAACGGAAACAGTATCGAAGTCCCGCACCATCCTAGCAGGATCTGTGTCGCTACCAACTGCCGCATTGAAAATACGTGCACCATCTAAGTGGACGCGGCAGTCATTTAGGTGTGCAACTTCGCAAATTTCATCTAGAGTTTGCTGGTCATAGATTGTTCCGCCTCCAACATTTGCGGTATTCTCAACACATACCAAGTTGCAATCAGGATAATGAGAATCACTTCCTTCTGATTTCCTGATGGCATTTTGGACTCCTTCAGCGGACATTTGCCCCCATGGTCCTTCTACCAAGGAGATCGAGCATCCAGCGAGTGCAGCATATCCTCCTGATTCGTACAAATATATGTGGCTCTTTTTGTGAGAAACAATCTCATCGCCATGTCTCGTCTGAGCTTTGATTGCTACCGCATTAGACATGGTTCCAGACGGGACGAAAAGGGCTGCTTGCTTGTCCAGCATACTTGCTACCCTATTCTGTAGCTCTAACACAGTGGGATCGTCTCCTAAAACATCGTCTCCTACAACAGCAGATGCCATCGCCTCCCTCATATCAGGAGTGGGTTGTGTGATAGTGTCGCTTCGTAGGTCTACTCTGTCTCCGGGGTAGTGTCTCATGAAGTCCCGGCAGGAATTTCTCACATAACTGGTACTATTAGGAGACTGTCATCTCCTTCTGAGGTCTTCAGAGTACATGTAGGCCTTTCCTCGGCCCCCTAACCCTTTTTTCTTCTTGTTTGCGATGTACAGCACTGCCATTGTACCTAGTACTATTGCTGGTACGCCGAACATTAGAATAGTCAACCATAACGGTCTCTCGATTTTCTCACAAGCTGTCTGTCCGGTCAACTCCTGTTCATAGCCAGATGGACACTTCATTTGTTCAACAGCACCTGCCTCTTCAACGAAATGACCTGGATCCGATGGTTGACAAACCGTAGAAGATGAAGAAGGCTGGAAGGAACCGGGTTGACATGGAGACTGAGAAGTCGATCCTGAGGAAGGAGCAAAACTTCCAGGATCGGCGGGGAGGCACTCTTCCTGGCCTTCTTCTGGTTGAAAGTTACCTGGACGGCAGCTTGTCTGAGAAAGAGCGCCTTCCTGAGGAACATGATGACCGGGCATAGCCTGATTGCAAGAGCTCTGTCCCCCGTAAGATTGGAATTCACCCTTCGAGCACGGAGTCTCTGAGGAGGCCCCACTTTCAGGAACAAAATTACCCGGGGCCGCTAGTTCACAATCTGTTCCTCCGGGTGAATCGGAAAAGGTACCTGGATCGCAAGGAGTTTGTGAGGTAGCTCCAGATTGATTGACAAAATTTCCTGGAGAAGACTGGATACAAGAGTTCTGATTTTCCGGTTTGTATGTGCCTGGGGAGCATGGGATGGTAGAGGTTCCATCGGGACTGGAGACTTCCCCTGCTGGAGCGTCTAAGCAACCTTCAGTTCCTGCTTCTCCCTGAAATTGGCCCTCGGGGCATGGCATCTGTCCTGCGGCTCCATCCAAATCTACGTAGTGTCCTGGTTCTGCGTCAATGCACTCACCATTTCCTGGGTCTGGCTGAAATGTTCCTGGTAAACAGGGAGACTGTGAGGTCGCACCATCCAATGAGAAGTTTCCGGGATCTGTCTGTAGGCACGAGACTTGGCCAGACAGAGGTTGAAAGTTGCCTGGAGGACATGGATTCTGGTTTACGGACGCCTCTGAGTCTGTGTAGTTTCCAGGTGATGTCAGTAGACATTCCCCCTGAGCTGATGAGGGTTGATATTCTCCCGGCTGACAAGGAGATTGCGCTTGCTGCTGTACCCCGCTGACGAAATATCCGGGTGATGCTTCTGTACATTGGGATTGTCCGGTTTGCGAGGAGAATGTGCCTGGATGGCACTGTTCTTGTGAAGTTGAGCCTTGGTTAGGTGCTTGGAAGCCTATTTCCACCTCTAAACATGTTATTTGTCCTGCGAGATTCTGGTAGGTTCCTGGATCGCATGCAGTCTGATTTCCGGATGCTCCACCTGAAACGAAATGCCCTGGAGAGGCTTCTAGGCATAATGTTGAGTTAGTCTGATTTTGATAGCTACCCGGAGAGCAAGCTGCTTGCCTAGAAGCTCCCGATTCTGCTACAAAATATCCAATTGATGCTGGCAAACAAAAGGCCCCTCCATAGTTTTGTTGGAATGTTCCAGGTGAGCATTCTGTCTGATCCGTCCAAGACTCACCACTAACGAAGTGACCAGGGGTAGCAAGGATGCACGAATCTTGACCTGTGAGGGGCTGAAATTGTCCAATTTCACATGGAATCTGGTCGTATGGTGGGTTTCCATCACTGAAATATCCAGGATTTGTCTCCAGACAGGTTCCATTTGTAGAGTATGTTCCTGATGGACACCCATTTGGAAAGGGGTCGAATATGGAAATTACTCCGTCACCATCGTGATCACGCTCAGCTAGCATTGCATACTCATTCGGACCTAGATCAACAAACGAAGGGGAGATGCTGACGAGTCCCTCGCCAATTCCAAGTTGGCCCTCTGAGTTGTCTCCCCAACAGTAAACAGATGCATTGGACATAATTGCACAAGTATGTTGGGTACCTGCGGAAATTGTGGAAACAACTGATCCTTCTGGCATAGAAACCCTCGTTGGGGTACTTCTGTTGGTTGTAGAATCGTCCCCTAGTTGGCCCAATTCATTACCCCCCCAACAGAATGCGTCACCGTTATCCAAAATTGCACATGCATGGGATTGTCCTACTGAGATAGATACGGCTACTCTCCCTTCAGGTAAAATTGCGAATCTAGAAACAGTCGAAGAGTGGTTTACAAGTGTACCATCTCCAAATTGTCCTCCATCATTTCTCCCCCAGCAAAGGACGCTTCCGTTATCCAGTATCCCACATGTTGTCTGAAATCCAACATCTACAGCGACTAAACTACGATTCTGAGGAATCAATGAAATCAGAGTAGGTGATGACTTATTTTCTGTAGTTCCATCACCGAGCTGTGCACCTTGGTTGTCCCCCCAGCACATTCCATCTCCATTATCCAGGATAGCACACCCATAGTCCTGCCCATATGATACAGAGATAGCAGATCGATTCGAGGGTAGGTCAATTTGATGAGGAATTGATATATTTCCTTGGCTGGTATTACCTATCCCTACCTGCCCTTGGGGATCGTTGTCCCCCCAGCACCAAAGGGAAAAATCATCCATTATTGCACATGAGGTATGCAAACCGGCTGCTGATTGGATCGCAGTAAGTCCATTCGGCATTGTTGTAGGGAATGGTGTTGAGTGCCATCCTCCGGAGACATTGTCACCGACCTGACCATTCCAATCATTGCCCCAACACTTCAATGAATAGTCATCCATTACCGCGCAAGAGTGATGCCCATAAGATGCAGTCTCAATCGCGCTAGAGTTTCCTTGCTCGTCATCAAGCAATACCTCAGTGGGGATGAAGGAATTCCCATTTATCTGCCCATCTCCCAAGTAACCAGTACTAGGGGATACTCCCCTCTGGCCCCAGCACTTCATAGAATTGTCAAATATGATTACGCAGGTGTATGAGAATGAAGCAGTAATTGTTGATTGAGAATATATCGAACCAATTGTGGAACCAGGATAATTCATAGATCCCAAAGTGAATTGGGCATTATTGTGATTCAATTCTGATTGATTATCTCCATGTATTAAATTGGAGGATGACAGTCCGACTAGCAATATTACCAATATGAATGGAATTACCATATTTCCGGCTCGGTTTTCTTTCATGCCCCTTGACATTCATTCAGAGTAATAACCGTTTTTCGCTTTCGCACTCGTTTCTACTCTAGTGGTTTGACGGTGAAACTCATGTGTGTGTTATGTTACCGGGAGACAATGTCAGAGCCAAGAAGTTATTCTGGTGATGCCGAATACAATGAGTCTGCGAAGGTAGAATCGTTCCTTTCAGACAACTGTCCTCCAATGGGGATTTACGAAACTCTGTATGCATTCAGAGATGCCTTCGGGAGTTTCATGGGCTCTGAAGGCACTCATCCTTGGTCTCAAGGATTTCCACTTACTACACAATTGGAGATGTTCGATGGCCCCCCTCTTCCGGACGAGATAGAGGTAACCTGGGAAGATAGGTTCTATCCGAAAGCATGGGGACATCCGCAATTACGTGAGTCAATTTCTGATTACTATAACTCCCAATATGGCTCCAGTATTTCTCCGGAAAATATAATGGTTTTTGCTGGAGGAAGGCCTGGAATATACACTGTTCTGGCATATCTGAAAGAACACGTTCAAGTAAGGATTGGGAATATTGAGTGGCCGGCATACCTAGACATCATGGAACAAACAAAAACGAGTTTTCAAGTCGTTCCATTCACTAGAGAAAATAATTTCCATCCTGGTAATTCTGAGTACTTCGATAGATTGGGACTCAATGCCAAGACCCATTTGATGCCTGTAATTTCAAATCCCCAGAATCCATCTGGTCAGACACGTTCAGGAGAGGAGCTTAGGGAACTAATAGAGATGGCAGAAAGTGCCGGGAATGGTATTCTATTGGATGAGGCTTACGAGATGTTCCATTCTCCTTCAGTCAGTGGGATCGAGTATGTACAAGATTTGGATAATAGCAATATTTTCCTTGCTGGGGCGTGTACTAAAGGACTTCAATGTCCCGGAATCAGAATCGGTTGGATTGTAGCAAGTAAGAAGAATATTGAGACTATGTCAAACTACTCAAGCTTCGGAATGGGTGGAGTGAGTCATCCCTCCCAACTATATGCCGTGAAGCTTCTGGAGCCCGCACGGGTAAAAAGAGCTAGGAAAGCCATTGAAAGACACTACAACTGGCAGAGGGAGAGATATGGCAAGGCATTCGAGGATATGGGTCTTGGAGTTTATACCGGAAATGGGGGATTCTACCACTGGCTAGAGCTTCCCCCTGGAATGAATAGCGCTGAGCTAAATAGGCGCTTATTCAAGAGAGGAGCCGCGATTCTAAGTGCTTCTGATTGTGATATGGCTAGACCTCATTCGAAAGATCCGTCATATGTAACTCCGTACTCTCGGTTCTTCCGTTTCTCATTCGGTCCTTTGTTACCAGAGACTTTTGATTCGGATATCCAAATATTTTCAGAGGTTCTGGATGAGTACAAATCGGATTTAGAACATGACATTTCTATATGAAGAGAAATACTCAAATTGTCAAATCCTTAAATGTTTGATTTACTCCCATGTCCCATGGGGACTGAAATCACTGCTGAGCAGGCGGCAAAGCTTGCCAAGGCAACTTATATGCAATTTCTCGAAGAACCCGAGCGTTCTAAGCAGGTTCAGAATATTCCTAAGCTAGTAAAGAAGTTCAAAGGCGACTATGAAACCATGATCAAGGCTCTTCAAAAGAAGTATGGGAAGATTACTTCTAAGAAAGCAGAACCTGAGCCGGAGCCAGAACAGGTAGAAGAGCCAGAACAGGTAGAAGAGCCAGAACAGGTAGAAGAGCCAGAACAGGTAGAAGAGCCTAAACCGAAGACCAAGGCTAAGAAGAAGTCAAAGGGATCCGAGTCAGTTGATCCAGCCGAGGCGAAGGCAAAGGAGGCTGAGGCGAAAGCTTCCGCTGCAGCTGCTCAGGCGGAATTGAAAGCTGCGAAGAAGGAGCAGGCAGCAAAGGGGAAGGCGGCTGCCAAGGAAGCGAAGGCAGTCGCAAAGGCTGAAGTCGAAGCGAAAAAAGCCGAAGCAGGTAGGATAGCTGCTGAGAAGCAGGCGAAAGCGGCCAAAAAGGCACTCGAAGAAGTGAAGTCATCTTCTAAATTATCTCCTGATGAACTAAAGGAAAAAGAGGCTGAGCTAAAGCTGAAGGCGAGAGAAGAAGGTGATGCTGCAAAGGAAGCAGGAAAGACTGCAAAGGAAGCAATGGCTGAGGCTAAGAAGCTCGGTGCAGAGGTCGCAAAAGAAGGTAAGGCGGCCGCCAAGGCCGAATCAGAACTAAAGAAGGCAGAGATGGAAAGAAAAGTTGCCGAGAAGCAAATTAAGGCCTCTGGAAAAGCGAAGTCCAAAGCGGAAGAGCAACTAGAGGAGTTTCGCTCAAAGAGGGAAGCTGCAGAAGCAAAGATGGAAAGTACGATGGCAAAGAAGCAGGAGGCTCTGGAGGCTTCCAAAGCGGAGGCTGAAGAAGCAAAGGGAGCGCTTCATGATGTGAAGTCCCAGATGAAAGACGAAATGAAGGCAGCTAAATCTCTTGAAAAGGAAGTCAAAGCCAAGCAGAAAGAGATTGCTGATGTTGAGGCCGAGGCTAAGAAGGCGGAAGCTCAGAAATTGAAGGTTGAGCAGGAGATTGAGGAGAGTCACAAATTCAAGTCAGAAACTGCGAGGAAGGCAGAGGAAGTAGAGAAGGATATCCAAAAGATTCAGAGTGAGATGAAAGGTAAGGAAGAGGCTTTGGTAGGGGTAGAGACTGAGGCAATGAAGGCAGAAAGATTGGCTTCTGAGGCTGATTTGAAACTGAAAGCGAATATTATGGATAGAGAAGATTTGATTCTCGAAAGGGTTGGTCTGAAGGCTGTTCAAGTAAATTGGGCTCAAATCGGTGAAGCCGAAGATGAGAGGCCTGATGATCTTACAAGAATTCAAGGATTAGATGATTTTAGCCAAAGAAAGCTAAATGTTCTCGGAATACACACTTTCGGTCAAATTTCCAAGATGGACCCAGTTACTGCAGAGGTTGTCAATGATGCACTTGAGTTTACACCCGGCAGAGTTGCTAAGATGATGTGGGCCCAGCAAGCAATGCAACTAATTGCAGAACGCGGACATTGAGTTACTCTGCTGGCGAGTATATCTTGAAATCACTCAGCGGTGGGGTATACACATGCAAGTTGATTAGGTTGGAATCTTCGTCATTTGAGACTCTGTGAATATCTGGCTCTTCCGCGGCACAAACCTCTCCTGGAAGATATCGTCTTTGAGAGATGGCTGTTGCTAACCCTTCCTTATTCACCTCATAAACAGTCTCTGTTGAGACTCCTGATACGATAAGAAAGGCACAGTCGCTTCCAACGTGATCATGGATTGGGGTATCTTGCCCGGGTTTCCAACAAATTGCTACAAGCTCGTAGTGATCTGTCTTCTTTATCACGTTCCTCTGATACTGTCCTTGAGAATATCCTATACAGTCCTCAAGGGCTTCGACATTAATTTCTAGATTTGATAGTCTGGAATCTAATTCATCTAAACCCGGCCTTCTATCTATTCCATCTAGCCAAGAGGTCAGTCCTCTAATTCCTTCACATTTAGAGAATAGTTCAGAACGAGTTGCCTCTGAAAGTGGTACTTGGGTAGCCACGTTCGGCCGAAGGAGTATTAGCTCAAGACTCTTATGCAATGATTGTATTTTTTGGATTAGTTTGGGCCAAGCATCTCCTCTGGCCTTACCCAAAGATCGAACTCTTCGTCGTTAAGCAACTCCAACTGAATTGCACTCTGGCGGAGAGTGAGTCCTTTTTCATGAGCATTCTTGGCAATTTTGGCTGCATTATCATATCCGATATGAGGATTAAGAGATGTTACAAGCATCAAAGAATTTTCAAGATGTTCTGAAATTTTAGCCTGATTGGCCTCAATTCCTGAAATGCACTTTTCCGAAAAGGAAATACATGAGTCTGACAGAAGTCTGATACTATGAAGGAGATTGTGAATCATCATTGGCTTGAACACATTTAGTTCGAAGTTTCCTTGGCTCCCTCCGATAGAAATTGCCATATGGTTTCCCATTACTTGACAACAAACCATTGTCATTGCCTCTGATTGGGTAGGATTTACCTTTCCTGGCATGATGCTGGATCCGGGCTCATTGGCCGGAAGAGATAATTCTCCAAAACCGCATCTAGGTCCTGAACCCAGCCACCGTATATCATTTGCAATTTTCATCAGTGATCCTGCTAGAGTATTGAGAGAACCAGAAGCTGCAACTACTGCATCATGCGCTGCTAATTGAGCAAACTTATTTTCAGCGCTGGAAAAGGGTAAATCTGTCTTTTTGGCGATTTTATCGGCAACTAGATTGGCAAATTCTGGATGAGTGTTTAATCCAGTACCAACCGCAGTACCTCCCAATGCCAACTCAAATAAATCTGACATAGCGGATTGGATACGAATCTGGTTAGATTCAATCATTGAAACATAAGCGCTGAATTCCTGACCTAAAGTAAGGGGGACTGCATCCATCAGGTGTGTCCTACCAATTTTTACGATTTCAGAGAATTCATCAGACTTTCTTGAAAGCTCCATACGTAGTTTTTCAACTGAAGGAATTAACCTATGCTGTATCTCCTCCGCCGCTGCGATGTGCATTGCAGTTGGAAAGGTGTCATTGCTCGACTGTGCCCGATTAACGTGATCATTAGGATGAACTGGCGACTTGCTTCCTAGTGTACCTCCTGCAATCTCGATTGCCCTATTAGCAATGACTTCATTAGAATTCATATTTGTCTGCGTTCCTGATCCGGTTTGCCATATTCTCAGAGGGAAATGGATATCGAGCTCTCCGGAAATTACCTCATCGCATGCCTTGGAGACTAGAGAGCCGATTTTTTTGTCAAGTGACTTCAATTCCACATTTGTTTCTGCAGCAGCTTGTTTCAAAATCCCAAATGCTCTAATCACTGACCTAGGCATTCTATCTTCTCCTATATCGAAATTAATCAGAGATCTAGCGGTCTGTGCACCATAATATCTGTCTGCAGGTACCTCAATATTTCCCATGGTATCGATCTCTACTCGTACCTTACCAGAAGGTCTCTTAGGGTGCCTAGATTTCTTTTTCTGACTTGAATCTTGAATTTTTGAGACTCCTGACATCGAGCTTTCTATCATCTCAGCGATAGTTGCAGATCTTCCATATTTTCTGCCCTTACCGACTCTAGCATCTAATCTTCTTGCTAAGTCCTCTGGTAAACTAACTGTAATTATTCTGCGATCACCAACACGGTGCTTGCCCATATTTATTTTTTTAATTAGTTATTAATAAATTTTGCTAATCGTGTTATACTCGTTCAACCTTGATGATTTTCTGAGGAGTTGAGGGGCGATCACCATGCAGAGTTTCTGTAGACTCAATCTCTCTTACGGCTTCCATTCCCTTGGCAACCTCTCCGAAAACTGCATGCCTACCGTCTAGCCACGGAGTAGGCACTGTAGTAAGGAAAAACTGTGATCCTCCGGTATTTGGGCCGGCATTTGCCATTGAGAAAATTCCTGGTTTATCGTGCTTTTTTGCTAAAGCAGCTTTTTCACAAGGGATCTTCCATCCTGGGCCTCCAGTTCCAGCCCTCCCATTTTGGGGATCGCTAGAATGCGGACAGCCTCCTTGAATCATAAAATCCTTGATTACTCTATGAAAATGTAATCCATCGTAAAATCCGTCATCTACTAATTTGAGGAAGTTTTCTGTGGTTTCTGGGCAATCTTCAGTGTAAAGATTGATGTCTATTTCTCCGGCGCTTGTAGTCATCCTAACATATGTCATACTCGCATTGGGTGGTTGCAAGTTCAATATGGTATGCATCCTAAGCTATGGTTGACCCTGGAAGTATGCCTTCTGGAAGTTCCAAAAGTCTCACAGTACCATCTGGTTCCAGCGCTCCGAGGACTAGGAACTGTGATACGAAACCTGTTGGGAGCGTCTTTTCGCCCAGATTTATTGCAGCTACAACTGTCCTACCAACTAGATTAGCCCTTGAGTAGTTGGTTATCTGAGCTGAGCTCCAGAGCTTCCCAATTACTGGTCCAAAGTCAACTCTGATCTTATACGAAGGTTTTCTCATCTCAGGAAACTCTTGAACATCATCAATGATTCCCGATCGCATGTCCACCGAGAGGAATTCACCTATGCCAATGTACTCCTTTTTCTCTAGTTTTTTTGGATTATAAGGTTGTTTTTCAGTGTCAATTTCGTGCTGACCCATTATCTCATCCCGCAATTTCTGATTTCAGTGTTAGAGGAATTAGGGGTATACCTGAATTATCAAAAGCATCTGTCCCCCCCTCTTCTCTATCTAGGATCGTGATGCAAGCTACAACCATACATCCCATTTCAGAAAGCATATCTGCAGCCTTTAGAGCGGATCCTCCTGTAGTGGTAACGTCTTCCAATAGAACAATTCTATCCCCCCTGTTAAGGCTTGAGCCTTCTATTCCCGGCGGGTTTCCAGTCTTACGGCCACCTCTCCCCTTCGGCTCCTTCCTAACAATAAATCCGCGGAGAGATGATCCTCTGCCAGCCTTGGCTATAGAAATTCCAGTAAGGGGGACTGCGCCGAGTTCGAGGCCGCCAACTGCATCTACATCTGAAATATTATCTAACTCGAAGTGTATCAACACTCCAAGCAAATGAGCGCATTCTGGATCCATCATTACTGGTTTCATGTCAAAGAAATGCTTACTTTCTTTTCCACTTGCAAGTGTAAAAGGTTCTTCTTCGGAGAAAAGATATGCTAGTTGTCTAATCTTCTCAATCAATCGCGATCTCGCTTCATCGACAGAAGTTGATGTCATACTATCTTTTACGGACTGGAGGAAGTGGCATGAATATTACCTTGGAAAAACGACTTTTTGACAAAATAAACAGTGAATGTTCTTGGACGGTCTAGCAGTAGTGGGGATACTGAGGGAGGTGGGGCATTGGAAATTAGTACCAGAATAGAAGAAATGGATATTGACAGACTTTCCAAAGAAAATGATTCCTATCAGGTCTGGCTGGATAATAGAATAGAGGAGGCTTATACAATAGCCAGCGGGGCAAAATCAAAGGGTCTTGACTTTTCTGAGACTATTGAAATCCCCAGAGCAGCTGATTTAGCAAGTAGGACAGAGAAGCTTCTAGAGGATCCTTATCTATATCCTGATCCGGAAAGAAAGGAAACGCCTGCATTAAGGATTGAGGTTCCTCTAAGGGAGCTTTTACTCACACATGATAGAGAGACTGCAGCAATAATGATTGCAATATCGGTAACAAAGGAAATGCACATCAAAACTGGAGATAAGCGACGCGCAATAGATTCAGGACTTCGAGTGGGCCTTGCAGTACTAACAGAAGCGGTACTTGTTGCACCCTTAGATGGAATTGGAGAGGTAAGACTCCTGAATAATGAAGATGGTTCAGAGTTTCTCTCAATAGACTTCTGTGGACCGATAAGAGCGGCTGGAGGTACTGCTCAGGCGATGGGCGTTCTCATTGGAGATATACTTAGACGTGAAATGGGAGTTAGTAGATACATCCCAACAGTTCCAGAAGTTGAGAGGGTCAAGGAAGAGTTTGGCCTATACAGGGCAAACCTACAGTACAAACCTCCTCCAGAAGAGACTGAGTTGATTGTCAATGAATGTCCGGTTATGATTAACGGAGAAGAGACTGAAAGGATGGAATGTGCTGGATATAAAGAAGTCAGGAATATAGTAAATGGGAATGGAACGTTTAGGACCAGAGTTAGAGGAGGCGTGATGTTAGTTATCGGAGAGGGTCTTTGTCTAAAAGCTCCAAAGATTAGGAGCCATACTGAAAGGCTGGATGTACCCGGTTGGGATTTTATATCTAGATTCGCAGATAAACAGAAGAGTTCTGGTTCAGAAGGACCTGGGGACAAAGTAAGCAGGATAATCCCGAAAGAGGAACGATATATGGGCGATGTTATCGCAGGAAGGCCGGTCTTTGGTGAACCTAGAGAACCCGGTGGATTTAGGCTCAGATATGGAAGAAGCAGAGCTACCGGCCTTGCAGCTGCTGGATTAAATCCAATAACTATGGAAGCAATGGGTGGTTTTCTTTCTGTGGGTACACAGATGAAAATCGAGGGTCCGGGAAAGGCTTGCGCAGTGACTCCTTGTATAGAAGTCGAAGGTCCAACTGTTCTACTGAAGAATGGTGATTTAATAAAAATTCGAACAAAGAAGGACTGGAAAGAAGTAGAAGATGAGCTTGATTCGATTTGGGATTCTGGAGAAATCCTACTTGGATATGGCGAATTTCTAGAAAACAACAAGAGTTTGGTTCCATCTTCATACTCTATTGATTGGTGGGCTGCAGATGTTGCTGATTCAATAGACAATCAAGAAAAGATTCGGGCTTTCTCTGATATTGTTGAAATTCTAGTAAAAGATCTCCCCCCCGGAATGCCATTCAACGGAGCTATTAATCGAGGAGGGGAAGACTCTCTGGAGAGATCTTGGAGGAAGAGGGATTGGGTTTCTTTTCTGAAGGGCCTGAGTTTGAATTGGTCTCAGATGAAAAAAATTTGTGAGTCATTTGGAACTGCAGTACCCCCTCCTTGGAATCTCTGGTGGTCCGATTTACCAATCCAATTCATTCCAGAGTTAGTAGAAAATTTGTTGAATTACGGAAAAATTGAGTCGGATTCCCTTAGGATTGTTGGTATCGTAGATGATTGGCCACTCTCAATAGATCAAGACGATGTCGGGATTGGCTCACCAATAATGGGGAAATGGCCTCGTTGGACTGAATTGAGTAGGCATGGGGTAGTGAAGTCATCTCTGATGACTTTAGGTCTTTGTCATTCTCATGATGGGGGCGATATCGTGATAACTCATTTCTGGGAGAGCTTGCTGGATGGTCTCGGACTGGAATTTCAAGAAGGAAAGATTAGAGTTAGGGTTGATGTTAAGCCATTAGTATCGGAATACGTAGATAGAATTTCATCAAGTCTTGTAAAAATTAATTCTATTGAAGTTGATGGAGTCGATCATTCAGACGTTTCAATAGCTAAGTCGTTACTGGAAGACTACGAAGTAGAAAGAGCACTCCAGATAGTTAGGAGATCTTCTTCCCTTCCCCGGTGGGAGGATGCAGTGCCCTGTAGGATAGGATCCAGGATGGGGAGACCTGAGAAATCAGGTGCTAGAGAAATGAGTCCCCTAGTCCATTCAATTTTTCCTATTGGAGAATATGGTGGACCGCAGAGACTTGTGTCTGAGGCTGCTAAAAAAGGCACAATTATGGTAGTTGTTGGACCTAGGTTATGCCAAGAATGTGGTAGACAGAGTCCACATGTTACCTGTCATCATCGTATTGAAGAAGACAGCCATATAGAGTGTGGAGGTAGGACAATCCTTGCTCCTAGAAAGAAGAGGGGCAGGAGGAAAGGCGAAAGGACTGCAGTAAACCTAGGTTCTGTTCTAGAGGCGAAGAGAAGGAGGCTGGGTCTTGATAGATTGCCGGAGAAGATTAAGGCCGTGAAGGGCCTCTTCTCCGAAGAACAGTCTCCTGAACCATTGGAGAAAGGAATCCTGAGAGCATTACATGGAGTCTCTGTTTTCAGGGATGGGACTTCTAGATTCGATATGAGTGACGTTCCAGTTACACACTTCCGACCTGTCGAGATCGGAACTTCATGGAAAAAGCTGGTTGAGCTTGGCTACACGCACGACATTAGAGGTTCTCCACTAACTACTGACAAACAGATGGTTGAGTTGTTGCCTCAAGACTTTATCCTATCCAGCTTGGCTGAGAAACATCTTCTCTCGACTTGCTCTTTTGTTGATGATTTATTGAAAAGATTCTACGGAATGAAGCCTTTCTACAAGGCCAAGAACCGTGAAGATATTGTTGGACATATAGCGATTGGGCTCGCACCGCATACCTCAGGAGGAGTTGCCTGCAGAATAATTGGCTGGACTGATGCCTCTGCAGGATACGCGCATCCTCTCTTCCATGCAGCAAAGAGAAGGAATTGCGATGGTGATGAAGATAGCGTGATGATGCTAATGGACGGTCTGCTAAACTTTACTCAGACTATTCTTCCTGCAAATAGGGGAGGTAGGATGGATGCCCCACTAGTTCTGACGACTAGGCTAAATGCTAGTGAAATTGACAAAGAGGCTCTAAATGTCGATTGTTCATGGAACTATAGCAGAGATTTCTACGAAGCAACTCTTTCTCAGCCACATCCCAAAGAAATAGGTGATATTGTGGACATTGTCGAAGGTCGGATTGGGATGATTGGAGAGATTCGAGGTTATGGTTGGACTCATGACTCGGGACCCTTGGATGCAGGACCAAGAAATTCTTCTTACAAAACCCTAGTTACAATGAAAGACAAATTGGATAGTCAATTGGACCTAGGTAGTGTGCTTCGATCTGTTGCAGTGGAGAGAGTTGCAAAGCAGGTAATTGAGTCTCATTTTCTTCCTGATATGAGAGGGAATCTAATGGCATACACCAGACAGAAGATTAGATGCGTTAAGTGTGGTGAGTCCTATCGAAGACTGCCGCTAGCAGGAAAGTGTATCAAGAGAACTATACGCAGTTCGGGAGGTTTCGGAGGAGCTGGTGATTCCTCTTGTGGCGGAAATGTGGTACTGACAGTATCAGAGGGTGCAGTTAGGAAATATATCCAAATCACAGAAGAAGTGATTCAAGAGTATGGAGTGGATGGCTACACCAAAGACAGAGTTGATTGGATGTCAGCAAGTGTTGACTCTCTGTTCAAAAACGATAGAGTCACTGTGATGACTCTGGAAGATTTCATTTGAGAAGATATGCCAAGGGATCTCCAAATAACATGAGTGGGATCAAAGCAAAGAATAGGTACACCAGGAATGGGTGCTTTGTCGCTACCCAAGCTTCTTCCACCCCCATAGACTCCAGTCTCTCAAGATTCTCCTCGAAATTACTTAGAGATGAGTGCTTCGAAGGCAGAATCCTATTTACAACTCTTGGTTCATCTTCTGTACCTGCTACTTCGGTGAGAATCCAAGATGGACCGGCTATGATTCCTGAAAGGGGCTTCTTTGTTGCATGCCATGCCATCTTGAAGTCGGGTGCCTTTGAAACGTCTCCTCTAGCTACATTACTCAGGAAGATTATCGGGGCTGCTAGGATAAAGGATGCCCCTGCCCAAAGGAATAGTGCCATCGAAGGAGGAATGCGGAATGTATTTTCTACTGAGAAATACATCTGCTCTGGGATGAATGCCCACGATGGGAAGAATAGAGTGACCAGGACTAGTGCCTTTACATCTGCTCCACCGGGAATTATCCTAGCTTTCCATGCAGACAGAAAGAGCATCATAGTCAGTATTGCTCCTAAGGAGCTCCACCAGAGCATTGTCTGGTTAGATTCTTCGCCTAATACAAGATTGACAAAATTCGTATCAGAGAATTCTATGGTACCAATTAATATTCCAGCTATACCAATTAGATATATCATTGAAAGAGTAAGTTGTTCGATCTGCCATTCCCTGAATCTACGAAGATCAGGAATTCTATAGAAGCATATTGAGAATACTGCAATCATTGCTGATATCGTCATCAAATTAGCGGGCCCAGAGTTGTTTGATACCATCTCTAATGCTAGGATGATTGTAGCTGGGATTGCCCATATCTTCCAATGCATGTCCCTCACTGACAGAGTCTGAAAGTCAGAACGAGCGGCTATGAACATACAAGAGAAAATCATGGAAATTCTAAGTGTGGACAGGAATGGGTCCGGAGACATATATTACTCAGGATAGGGGCAATTGACATCAAGCCTTCGTGACGCTATGCGGTGGATTGGAACAGTCCTACGGACTGTTCGAGAATCCACGAACTAACGAAATTGGCGATTCCCGCTAACCACATCATCTGTATCATTTGGCCGAGAACTAGTGTTGTTCCACCGCCACGAATCCGTGCAGTAATCAAGCCAAGTGCGAATATGGTTACTACAATCAAGAAAGACCCTATTAGTTGGAACACAGCTATGTTCTCGTCTACTCCCGTGGTCTCGCCGAGCACTGGTAGAGCGATGTCAACTCCTGCAGATGCTGTTCCGGCTTCTCCAGTACTATCAACGAGACCAGCAGCGACCTGGGCAATCGTCTCACCGAGACCTGAGATAATCGAAGTAGTGATGTTCAGAGCGATGATCATTGCGATAAGAAGACCGTATGAAACACTCCTCATCACATTTGCAGAGATCTGTCTCCTCTGCCTAAGTCCTAGTAGGGTAGTGGTACTCTGGGAAACCTGATCTCCGACCAGACCAGCCTCACCGGTTGAGGAGGAGCCTTCGATGAAGACCCTGGTGAATCTAGATACCATCATCGAGTTATTGTCTGCAGCAAACCAGTTCCAAGAGTAATCGCTGTTTATTCTCATTGAGAGCCTCTTTTCTAGATTCATAATTGATTCGTCCAATGCTCCGAAGTCGATTCCAGATAGAGCCTTGACCATTGCGCTAGGCTCTTGAGCCCTTGCTTGGGCGGTCCCACCGAAGGCTCTAATGAACTCGGGGAAAGCCTCGTCCCTCCTCCTTACTCTCGTCTCCTCTTGCCCTGTGAGCAGGGCTGGAGCCATGAGTGGTGACATCATAACTGCGATTAGCAGTAGTCCGATGTAGTTCCAATTGTCTATGAGGAAGCCAACTCCGTACCAAGCGATGAAGATTATGAAGAGAAGAAACATTATCGCACCTAGAATAGCAGATATGATCCAAGCCCTTCTGATTTCTACGGCTTGTTGGGTATTGTATCCGTGTTTAGCGAACAGATCCTCGTGAGGGATAACAAGGGTGAACAAGTACCATGCACCGAGTTGAAGCAATGCGAATAGTGCGCCGGTTAGAAGGACCCACCTTGACCTGATGAGGATATCTATCCAGTCATCGGACTCGCCTCCAACTTGGAATAGGATAAGGTGAAGCCCTGATACCACCATCAGAAGTAGACCGGTAGTTGTGAGGGAAACGAACGTCTCTCGAAGTGTATCCAGCTGCTCTAGTCTAGCATCATAAATAGTGGTGAAAGCTTGTTCGAAGGTCTCGTTCTCGCTCACGAAAAACTCACCTATTGGCTGTCCGACCTCCACCGAGAAGGCCATCCTGTCTAGGAAATCACTCCAGATCGCCGAGGGACTCTGTTTTCCGACAATTCTAGCTGCGTCTGGAAGATTTGTGTGCCATTTTGATACCAGGGTCTCTATTGCTTGGATCTCTTTGGCTAGGGCTCCATAGTCGCCCATCTCCTTCAGTACGTCGAACATTCCCTTCTCAGCCGACTCGCCCATAGAGAGAATTCCCATTCTAGTCATGAACATGTGCATATCTTGCTCAATCTGAATCGCCTCTGCAGCAACTTGTGTTACGGGATATGCCAAGGTAGCAACAAGACCCAAAATCGGGAATGCGAGTATTAGCGATAGTGCCCCCAGGGTGCCGACTTCTGCGTTTACTAGAAACCAGACCGTTAATCCGGCCACGAGGCCCATGAGTGTGGCTGGAAGAGAAAAAAGTAGTAGATATCGTGAGAAGGGCATGCCAAGACGTATTTTAGCAATCTGCCACGTGGAAAACTTGTTCTCCATTTTTATCACCTAGTGATTTATTCCCGTCCATGTCTCTATTGAACTGGCGAATCTGTCCCAACCTTCCTTGTAGTATATGTCAAGAAGATCGTAGACGTCGTCGTAGTGAGTGAGATCACGATCACACATGATTTGGATAGCGTCTGTTCTTCGTTCCAATTCGTCATAGATGTCTCGCTTACTCCTGAAACCCATCCTAGGAGCGATCTTGTTTTCGAGCATATCCGACTGGAACATCCCCCTGAAGTAGACCACATCAGCAACAGGGTCCCACTCGAACATGTTCCTTGTCAGAATACCATCCGCCGTCTTATCGAATCCAATAACCTCGCTAACACCTGTGATCCTTCGAGCTATTCCGCCACCTGGAGCTTCGACCACCTCTTGGAAGATAGCGAAGTTCAGGTTATCAAAGAACCTGGCTGGAACGTTGATTGGGTCTCCTGTGAACCTCTGAATTAGTTTGACGATGTTTGATGCGTGGAAGGTCCCAACCACAGGGTGTCCTGTCTGCATGGCTTGGAATGCGATTGCGCCCTCTACGCCCCTTATTTCTCCTATGATGATGTATCTTGGCCTTGATCTAAGGGCGGCTTTGAGAAGATCAAACATTTCTACCCTAGAGTCCTCGTTCTTGGAGTCTCGTGTGATCAGTCTTTGCCAAATTGGGTGTGCTACCTTCACTTCAGGCGTGTCTTCGGCTGTGTAAATCTTGACGTTGTGGTCTATGAAGGGTAGGACAGCGTTTAGAGTAGTGGTTTTCCCAGAGGCGGTCTCTCCAGAGACCAGCATGGACATTCCACTTTCCAATCCCAGCCAAATATATGCTGCCATTTGTGCAGAAAGCGTCTTCCATTTGATTAGCTGGATGATTGAGATCGTCTCCTCTGCGAACTTTCTTATTGTGAAAGATGAGCCTTGGATTGAAACGTCGTCGCTGTAGATTATGTTAATTCTTGAACCGTCAAGAAGAGCCCCATCGACAATAGGCTTGCTGTCTGAAACAGGTCTACCGATACGCTCTGACATTGACCTTAGGTAGCCGGTAAGAAGCTCCTGATCTTTGAATGCGATGTTTGATGTAAGCATTGGGAATACCTTGTGATCCATGTGAATCTGGCTCATTCCTATGGAGTGGATATCCTCCAGCATCTCATCTGCGAGTAGAGTCTCCAATGGTCCATTGTTCACTAGATCTCTTACGACTACGTACTTCAGTCTGGTTAGTTGGTCTTCGGTAACCTTTAATTTGGACTCTCCGAAACCCAGTAGCTCCCTAGCTTGATTGACTACCGGATTAGCCAGAAGAGAGACAGAAGAGGTGGTAGTCATCGCATCCATCATCTCGTGAATCATCTCAATGAATTCCTCGTCATTTTCGAATCTCTCTTTCTGGGGTGCGTCTCTGAGAAGCCTCTCAACAATGAGGTCCCTCATCTCCTCTTCTTCGCCGGTGATTGTTGGCTCAAGACCGTACCAGAATGTGTTACCTGCCCCATCTGCACCTTCTGGAGGGGAGTAAACGTGAGCGAAGCAAGGAGGTTTGGTTGAATAAATCAGGTTTCTAGGGGATACGTTCTTTGCATCTCTGTCCAGTGGCCCATAGTATATCGGCCTAGATCCATGCTTGGCTTCGAAGTCCTCGACCCATTCGCGGATGTGTGGGAATTCTGCCATAAGCCCACCAAGATCCCCAGGTTGGATCTTGAATTCGGGCTCTTTCGGCTTATCGTCGGCTTCTTGTTCGGTAACCATTTGAATCCAACTCCTATCATGCAACTGCCGTAATGTCGACAATGAAACCCATCTCTGGCATAACTTTCCACCCTATTCGCTCGGTTATTGGCCCGGCTGCCCTGAGGAATCTTGTGACCCCAACTGTCCTGACTAACTGTCCCCCCACCACTGATGTCATCATGTCCAACACCACCTCCGCGGAGTTCTTCATATCCCTGAGGAGAGTCTCATCCATCTCTTCTGGATCTATGGTGAGGATTACAGTTCTCCCCTCGGAAGTGAATTTTCTTAGCTGTGAAATGAGGGCTTTCCCTCCAATTTCATCGGGCATCAACTCTGAGGCCCTATCGATGACTATTACCTCTGCGTCCTTGGATGGCTGAGCATCTAGTATATCCATCAGGTCAACCTTCTCGTCTGTTTCTTCCGCTAATACACCGAAGCTGGAGATTAGGTGGAAGTTTCCCTCGTCGATCCTCTTGTCCATGTAGTATCCGATACTAGATACCTGCTCCAACCATCCTCTGGTGGTTAATTCCGTGGTGTAGAGTGCGACTCTGACGTCGTTTGCTGTCAAGCCGAATGACATTCTCTGGCCCATGATGCTCTTGCCAGATCCAATGCCGCCACAGACTAGCATTAGGGCCCTGTTAGGTATGGCAGTCCCCATACTCTGGCCCAGGCTATCCTGTATTACACCAAATTCGAAGTTGTCTACATTAGGCTGGGACAAGTCTGACACCCTCCGTGTTTGAGTATGATCCTGCATATTGCTCTGCATCAGAAATCACAGTAAAAGATAGTGAGGCGTCCGTGTCTACAGTGTAGTCGTGAGGAGATGATGTTTGGTCTTCGATATTGAATTCGATGATCTCTCCTGGTAGCCACTGTGTGGGACTACCCACCGATGATACCGTCATAGAATGCCCCGCAAGGAACACTCCCACAGTGTTTACGTCCAAGAAGGTGTCTCCCGAGTTCTGTAGGAAGATGGTCGTGGTCTTACCGGTGTTGTCCCATTGTATATTGCTCGGGTCGTTGACCATTGATGCGCGTGTTCTAGTCAGTTCTGAGCTCTGCTCCCCCCTATCATCTATTGCCTCACTCATGTCTTCCCATGCTCCAAGAAGTACTCCCGAAACAAGGGCTGCCACTATTAGGCCCGCACTTAGCATTACCATTTCAGAGGGACCATTTGTCATTTTCTCACCTTCTCATGCATTCACTGTAATCGCGCTGTTATAATCGTATATCGCTAGCCACGCCCTGTTTGGATCATCGCCGACAGCGAATCCATGGGAGTCTGAATTGAGAGTGAAGGGATCTGAAGAAAGGCTCTCTCCCGGGAACAGGTATAGATTGCCAGAGGAGTAGTGATCCGTGAAATAGAACGGTTTGCCCTGGGTATTGTCCCCAGTTGTGTCAGATAGCGTGATTAGGATGTGAGAGAGTTCGACTGTGTCTGATCCTGTGTTCTCTATGGTTATCGTAATCTTCTCGTGAATTGAATCGATGTCGACTATGGCGCCGGATCCGGTTGCACATCCTGTTATTTCGACTCTATCGGTTTGAGCGTATCCGCTTCCAGGATCGGAGATGGATACCGATGTGACTGCTCCGGCAGAGGCGATCACATCAACAGTCAGCCCAATACCGGTCCCCACGATTGCCGTAGTAGAGCAAGCTGAGCCGGTGTCCGGGTAGTCTGAGCCGTCTTCTCCGGCTCCTTCTCCAAGAGAGATGGTTTCGGCCGGACCCGTTGACTCGGTCTGATCTGTAACTGAGGTGAGTGAGACCTCGGGATTGGGTAGATTGTACTCGGAGTTCCTGATCGAATCGTCAATACTTTCTATCATTGAAACCGTAGCCATGCCGAAAAGCATGATGAACACGGTTCCTACCACCATAGTGCCTACACTCGACCCAGCCATCTAATCTCCCCCCTAGGGAGTCCCCTGGGCCCTCCAAGCCTCTATCATGGCAGCGAATGTCAGTAGAGTCCTGTTATTCACTGCAGGTGCTCCTTCTGAGGGTTCCCCTGGCTCTGCTAGTGCGGCTATCGAGCCCAATGACTTCTCTTCTGCTGCCGTAATGACTCCTGATTTGGAAGCAGACTTCAGGAAGTTCACAGTATCTGCCCCATTCATATGATCTAGTAGGAGTGCGGCTATTTTGGTAGGATCGACCTGCGGTCCCTGTAGAAGTGCTTCGGCCTCACCACTCTTGAGGAATGGGTTGACTGCTAGGGACTGGGCCTCGTAGAGATCGAGGAGATTTGGGCCACCGGGCATTCCCCCCGCGAGGGGTGCTGCTCCTACCTGAGGAGCTCCTTCCACAGGCTTGCTTGTTACCTCTCCATCGTCTCCCACTGTGTGGATTACATCCTGAGCTCCTCCGCCAGCTGCTGGAGCAGCTGCGGCTGAGATTGACTCTGCTGCGAGTTTTGCTGTTTGCTGCTGTGTAAGCTTCAGGTTGGCCTCCATCATGTCCAAAGCGGTCTCCAATCTCTCGAATCTCTCCTTAACCAAGTCGACGAGCTCTGGAATCTGCTCGGATCCCTGTCCGCCTCCCTGAGGATCACCTAGGACACCGACACGTGTTCCTGCAGGGGCGAATAGCCATGCTTCTAGGTCGGTGGGCCTGAACTCGGTCGGAATGTCAACATGCTCAACAGACAGCCTCGCGACCTTGTCAAGTCGGCTAGTCATTCCAGGATCGGCACCCTCCAAGGTGGATCCTCCGAATGGGAGTTTGTCGAGCAGCCCCATGGGAATTCCTCATGTAATGAGATAAGTCTCAGACTAGGGACTTCCCTACTGTGGTCGAGACGACCTCTAGCTCAGCCTCGGTCTCTCCACCGCCCTCGACGGTGACGAGAAGCTGTAGCTTCCCTCCTACATTTGGTTGGCAGTTTGCAAGGGTGATTGGGATCTTGAAGGTGTCACCAGATTCCAGTGAGTCGCTGGAAAAGGCAGTAGCGGCGTTTCCGTCTCCGTCTGAGCCGTCGAGCATCGATGCGCCTGCAGCGTCGATGGTGTTGGTATCGATAACCAGATCGTCTCCGGCTGCGTTGGCACAGGTGATGAAGTAAGTAACAAGGTTGGATGTGACCTCATCGGCACCGGCTGCCAGCTGAGCGATTACCAGGATGCTAGCGAGCGCATCTGGGTCCGCTCCAGTGGTCGTCTTCACGAATGCGTCCACTAGGTTGATTTTACCGGAGATCTCGCCCCTGGTATCATCGGCTGTCTTCTCAGCTCTCTGCTGTAGCTCCTCAGCGGTCGTGATGATTATTGTCGACGCTACCGCGGCCACAAGGATTAGTGCGATGAAAACAATCATCGCTCCGATACCTATCGAACCTTCTTCTCTTTCTCTTTGTGCTAGTTGGTAATCTTCGCTCATAGCGTTCACCTGTAGTTCCCGTGGTAAACTAATCACTTATGATATTAATGGAGAATTTGGGTGTTTTTAGGTGGTGAGGCCTGAATCTAGCTTCCGATACCCATGGCATCTTGGAGATTGAGCACCTCTATCGGGACGTGGACCACTGCTCCGGGGCCTATGTTCTCAACGAGTGGTAGTCGTAGAGTCTCGAAGCCGTCTGGCATCCAAGGATCGACCAATACCCCCTCCATGGTTGCAGGGGTTCTGTTTTCAATTCTAGTCTGAACCTTTAGATTGCCGTAATCAGCAAGATAACCTGTGGTAACGTTCAATCTGGTACCCAAAAGAGACGTCTGAGGGAATGAGCCAGAAGGCCTAATCTCTACCCCGATTTCTATGAATCCCTCTGGAGGGATTTCTGGTATCTCGCACATCTTAGGAGTTGCTGACCACCCATATGGGATTGGGGGGGCTAGCCTCATCGTGGAGACATTGTTCTCACCAAGGTTCTCGAGTGTGATAACCATTAAGCCGTGATCCTTTCCCTCTGGCCAAGTGGTTCCTACCGACAAGAAGAAGTTGTTTACTAGGAAGGGGCTCGTCGCCTCTGTGACTGCTACCGGTCCAAGAGCCTTGATAGCATCCTCGAAGGCCTTGGAGGCAGATGCTAAATCCGAATCTATGGCGTTCTTGCCTTGATTGACAAGTGTCAGGGCAATCTCCTCAACATCGCTTAGTTCACCCATCTCATTCAGATGCCTTCCTAGAGTTCCAAGAGATCTCTCAAGGCCTTCTTTCCCCATTGATGCTACAGCACCCTCTACGCAATCTGCTGCAGCCCCCCAGTTTCCTTCTCTGAGGTGTTGGAGCCCGAGCATGGTAATGTCCCATGCATTTCGATCACCATCTGACATCACCTCGAGCTCTTCAAGAGATCTTTCGAGTGAGGACAGGGCCCTGTAGAGGTCCATTATTTGTCCTTCGGCCTCATCTAGCTCCTTGGAAAGGCTCTTCAGCTTCCTATTTGCGCTCAACGGTCTATTCGCCCAGATTGCGAACTGAATGCTCTCGGCCTCTTCCTCGATGTAGTCAATCCTCTTCAGAGTGGCCTCAGCACCTCCGACTGCTGCGGCTTGTTTCTTTGCCAATCTAGTTCCCTCCCGAGCCTGGTTTCTTGCCGGCGCTGCCGAGGATCTTCTTGATTCTGATTGCTCTCAGCTCTATATCGGCCAAATCTCGATAGAGGGTATTGTAAGAGCTGTCAAGGAATCTCAGTATTAGATCTACCAAAACCGGTGATAGCAACATAAATCCTATGACTGAGGCTATTGACGTTGCTCCCAAATCTATCGCAAGTTCGGGAGTGATCAGCACGAATGGTAGGAACGCGAAGGGGGCACATGAGATAATTGCCCTCAATTCATTTCTTGTATTCGCTTGCTCCTTGTCGTGATCCTCAATCAGGGCACGGGTTCCGATGCGTGACTTCTTCCTATCGTCGTGAATTGCCTGTAACTCGCTAGATGATAGCCAAGCAACAAGGCCTGCGAAGAAGATTGCGCCCATCGCGCAGATTATGGTAAGGATAGTAGAGATTGCAGAGAGGGAAAGGGTTCCGAAAGCCATGGATGCTACGTAAGCCGACGCATGGAGTCGGTCTTGGTCATCATCCATACCTCGCCTTAGTAGTGATAAAGCTCCAAAGAATATCACCAAGAAGGCGAGAGCTGCGGATGGGATTCCAACGCCTGCTAGATCCACGGAAGGAGTCGACCAAGACTCGATTGGTATGTCTACTTGCTTGATGTCATCAGAAAGGACGTTTCCGAAGATTCCGCCTTGCTGGACAACATCACTTGGGATAATGATGCTAGCAGTACATTCAACCTCCTCCGAGGAGCTGTACCATGGTATTGGATTGAGTTTTACTGGCCATGAAACAGTGTGATTTCCAGCTGCGGGAAGGGCGGGTACCGCTTTATTGGAGGACATCCCTGTGATAGATAAATACGGTGATGTAGGGCAATTTAGACTGATTTGGACGTCGGAAGGCATCACTGCGTTTCCTGCATTGATAATGTTCACATCTATGAAGGTCGAGTCTCCCTCAACACCACCCCCCCTGAACTCGAGGCTGTTAATCTGTGGATTTGTTGACTGACTCATCCTGATCTTTACGACTAGATCAGTAGAAAACTCCGTACTTTGGTCCTCCTCTGGATTCCTTAGTTGTAGGTAAATATCCCATCCATCGCCCGCTGCAAGCTCAGAGCTAAGGGGGATTTGAACCTGAATTACGATTGTTCCTCCATGGGTTCCTCCCGGCTCCAGATCGTACGGCGTAGTGGGTGCCATGTCCCACTGGGAATTGCAGTTTGCCACAGTATCCTCAGTAGCAGCCAGACCCGTACCCTGGTCATCGAGGAGGACACACTGCCCGGAGCCGGTGTTAGTGTCGTGGTCGATACTCAGGCTCCAGTGGGTTTTCTTGTATGCGGTCGAGGTTACAAGCCTCTCTGGTAGGTCTGTTGATGCATCATACTGGAAGCCGCCACCTAGTTGGGGGACTATCTTGCCGTTTAGGCCTAGGGAGTATGCTCTCTCAGCGGCATTGGTGCTCCCGGAAGGGTTGATGTTGACCCAAGGAATCCTGATTTCCCTGCATCTGTCATCATCATTATTTACGCACTGGTACATTCCGGGCGTATCTGCATTAAGCAGGATCTCGTCGTCGGCCTGGGCTCTAACGACTACTATTGGGGTGCTATCCTGTTGTGGATCGACGTCCACTCCTATGGGTGTCCGAGTCAGAAGGAAGGTCCCCGGCTCATCCTTGTAATGATCATCGCCAAGAGTGCTGAATCTAAATGTCAGAGAAGTAGTTCCGCCCACCGCCAGAGAGAGGCTGGTTGAGCTGACTATTGCTTCTACTCCGAACCTGTCCTCTATTGGGTCACTGTCCATGGTCTCCCACGAGATTGTTAGGTCCATCATGGCATTTCCCTTGTTCTCCAATTCGTATTGGATGATTCTGTCTACTCCCGGAACGAGAGCTATGCGATCTGGAGATTGAGTCAGTTGTACATCGAAAACGGGGAGTATCTCTACAGTCAGTAGACTTGTCCCGGCTGGAACCCCCCCGCCGAGAGATTTTCTCTGATTGACTGGTACTGGTTGGCTTGTACCGTTCACTGTGATGGAAGTCGGCCAAGTGGGGAAAGGGTCTGTGATGTTTACCGCTCTTACGATTACTGAGTGATTCATATATGCCTCAAGGATTGAGCCCCCCTCATTGAGTCCCGGGAGAGAAATTGTTAGCATTACCGAATAGCTCTCTTCGGGTGCTATTGAGAAGTTTGAGTCGTTTACTGAATAGCTCCAGTTGCCTGCCCCCTCGGGAAACTCTGCAGTCAGGTTGAGTGTCTCTACCAGATTACCCAAATTGGTCAATGTGTATGGGATTTGCACAGTATTTCCTGGAGCGACCTGTATGGACGATGGAGCGATGAATATGATCGCGTGATCCGGGGCGACCTGAACGGTTATCTCGCTAGTTGCAAGAAGCATTCCATCGTGTTGGACTGTCATATCGAATCTGCTGTCCTCATCTGCTCTAGCTGAAGAGCCTGCAGTGGCATAAATCCTGACTATCGCCTGTGCGCCTGGAGCTACTGTCTGCTGTTTTTCGTAAGTCTCTGTACCGTCATCTGCGAATGAAACCTGAATTCTGGTATTGTCGTAATTCGTTAGTGTCAGGTCATAGGTGACGTTTGAGTTACCAGTATTGTTAAGTTGTAGGATTATGGTTTTCTGGCCTACTCTGCTTTCCCCGCTATCTATCACAGCGATAGATTTAGTTGGAGATATTTCTGCAGAAATTACTTTTGTGAGATTGACGTAGGCTGGGGCATTTGCGAGATACCCTATGTTCCTGTTGGAATCATCTGTTCCGTTAACGTAAACCCAGATTTCGTGGTATCCGTCTGCACTGGCTGTAGATGGAGGCACTATGTTCACGGTTATGGTGAACATGTCCCCTTCGGGATTTCTATCCACACCATTCGGGAACAGGCTTGTTCGAGATTTGAGCATATTGACTTGCTTGCTTGCCAAGGAGATGTCCCACCCGGGGATCGGTACGAAACCAACGGTGTAGTTGGCCACGTCATTACCCGTATTCTTCAGAGTCAGTTGGGCGGACATCGGCACGGATGGGTCCCCAGTGACCACTGGTCCTGAGATTAGTTCTGCAGACCAGAGTTCTTCGATCGTGAAGGTGACGTTTGCAGTAGCATTTTTCGATATCGTGTCTGTGAACGACGCCCAGTTCGATGTTGCAATGAAATCGAACTTGAAAGTTCCCGCTGCCGGATATGGGAAGTCTTCGTTTGCATTGAATGAGATGCCTACGAATCCGTATCCTATCTCTCCGGGTTCGAGTTCCATATTCCCCGGACCAATTGATGCGATCCATCTGGTGTGTTCTGAAGTGCTGGCATCGGATTGTGGGGTGTCGCCATCAAAGGTTTTCCCATCGGCTTCTCCGCCTGATGGGACCAAGCTTACCTGAGCAAGTGTATCATCAGAACCCAGATTGTGGACTATGGTTACCTCGAATGGCACCCATCTGTCCGTATTACCTCCCAATACGTCATCTACTGAAACATCACTAGGAGTCCCGGTGATTTGGATGTCTAGTTCTACCACACTGTCAATGACTAGTGTTGTCTGATTTGTAGAAGGTATTCCACCTTCCATGGGGATCGCTTGCATAATGATATCGACTTCCTCGATTGAGGACACCTTCCAAGAAGGATTCAGTGGCATTTCTAGCTCTGGGGTGGTTATTGTGACCGGAATCGTTCTGTTCTCGCCCGGAAGTAGAACATCGGTGATGGTGATTGGGCAGTGTATTGTCCAATAAGGAACAGCCTCCGTTGCTCCTACACTGATTTGGAATTGCGCCGGGGCTGTTCCTGTGTTTCTGAGAGTGTAGTCTAGGGTTTTTGGAGTCCCGGGAGTAATGTTTGCGAAGTCCTCTAAGTAGACTGCGGGAACGGCGGGCGTTGTGCCTGGCCCTGTTCCAGGTTGGATATAACTGTGATTCTGGAAAATCTCTGACTGGTATGTACCTCCTGCCATTACAATTGTATTGGCCTCCAGAACGTAACCTGCTCCTATGCTCTGGACAGAGATTGTGACCACAACGGCATCGCCGTTGGCGGCATCAGCGGGAACCTCGATTGGAACCTGGATGGATTGTGTCTGGTCTTCTATAACTGTGAGAGGATCTGCTGTAGTGTACAGATTTTCACCATCACCTTGTGAGACATTTGCCCACCAATCATCAACTGCTGAGGTGTTTGATTGCGTGACTGTGAATGTGTCGGTATCTCCTGAGTTCTGTAGTATGAAGTTTAGAATGGTGGATGACCCGGGGTCGACATTGCGGTTGTTGGCAGGAATCAGGGTAGCCCTTAGTGCTACGAAGTTGACTAGTCTCGATGGGATGTTTACCACTGACTGAGTTTCTCCAGTAACTAGGAGGCTGCCTCCCAAGGTGTAGTCTCCTTCCAGACTCGAACCATCGAAGCTGATCGATACGTTGACTGGTTCTGGAGGGCTCGATAGGCTGCCTGGGTCTGCCTGCTCTGTACTTGATGTAATTGATACGGCCGAGCCTCCTAGAGTTGGAGTTAGGGTGAGTTGCGCGGAAACGTTGACTGGTTGGTTGCCCGTATTTATCACAGTGATTGCGCCCTGCCATTGGGCCCTAGCAAGGGAGCCCCCAGTACCAGGCAGGGAGTCGGCGATGTCTGAAGCCGATTCTACAGCGGCAACATCCACATTGCTTAGAGTAGACTGATCATTTGAAGAGTCGGAGTCTGATCCCGTTGTATCCCATAATGCAACTATGTTCAACCCTGTTGCTTGTGCACCGCTGACGTTAGTTGCATCCCAGAGTAACAAGTGGACCTCCTGTTGCCCGGGATTAATTGAAACCTCTCTGGAGTCTACATCTACTCCTCCTACTCTGAGGATTAGGTCGCCTTCCCCAACTCCTCCCCCGATGTTAACAATGCTCACTCTGATGATGTGATTTTGTGGTGCGAGTACGGGGACTCCGGACACCATGGATGAGGGAGTGGTCACATTGAGATCTGTTACCGCCACATCCGGATCTGTTGACTTTCCTGATGTCATCATGGGAGACTCTTCTTCCGGATAAGTCGGGACTCCTGCCAGAAGGGGCATCAAGAGGAGGATGGCAGTCAGAATCGAGGCCTTGCACGCCATTCGTATGGCATTTCCTCTATCCGAAGAGTTGTTCGAGATGGCGTATGTTCCCATTGCTTGCGCTCCCCTCCTCGTAGAGGAGACTAACCATGATTATGAAACAACCGGCGATAAATGGTTTTGTAACTGCCTTGGCCTCTATGTGACCGATGTAATGAAAAGTCACCGCTCACGTTCAGTTACGTGGCGGACGCTGTATCCATAGTAGTAATCGTTCTCATCCTCGTTGCAATGATGAGTGGCTTGTTTCGAATCTTGCGTTCGGGAACTAGAAGGACGATTCTCCCTTCGACACGTAGAAACGTCCCTAACGAGCTCTTAGACGGTGGTTCCGTAAGATCTAGGTCTAGAAGGTCTGGGAGAGATAGGTCGGGTAGCGCTACCGTATCCGGTTCTCTTGGACAGGGTTCTCAGGCGATAGGTGCGGGGGTTCAAGAAGCGGAAGTTTCGACTGAAGAAGAGTCGGCTCTGGAACAGAGGCTGGAGAGGGAAGGTGCAAAGAGAGGTTCTGTGCAAATCAGCCTTTTGTGGGATAACTGGAACGATCTGGATCTACATGTAATAACGCCCTCTGGAGAACATGTCTACCACGATAATAGGAACTCGAGTTGTGGTGGAGAATTAGATATAGACATGAATTTCAAGCCTACTTCAAAAACTCCTGTTGAAAACATCGTTTGGACGAAAACTCCCCCTCCGGGAGTTTACAGAGTTGGTGTTAGACACTACAAAATCCATACAAAGGGGATCTTCGCCTGGGTCCCCTTCCTATCTAGGATACACAGGAAGAATGACACTGATTTCAAAGTCAGCATAACCATTGGGGATTCAAAGCGTTTCTACGAAGGATCCCTTGTGAAGAGTAATGAGCTGCAATTCGTAGCTAAGTTCGCTATTGCCGGATCTGATGGTGAGGTTCCCCAAGAAGAGGTTAGAGAGGAGATTCCGGAAGTTCAGGAGGACTTCTCAGAAGCTAGAGAGGTTGATACCCTAAGGAGAAGGGTCGGAACTGTTCAGGATGGAGTTTCAGTGACTCTGAATTGGGATGGAAATGCTGATCTAGGGCTCTCTGTGAGTAACTCTGATGGAGAGGAAGTCTCTTTCTTTAGTCCTGATGGGCTAGATGGAGCTTCCTTCGATATCGGGGGATTCGATCCTAAGTCACCAGTCAGGTCTATACTTTGGGCTTCTGAGCCGCCCAAGGGAGCTTACAATATCTCTGTCAGGCAGTTTGAGACGGAGGGTGATGATGGTGACGTAGAATTCAGCATCACTCTGAATAATAAGGGCGAAGAGAAGTCCTTCACTGGCAGCGCTAGTTCGGACGGAAGCAGCATTGAAGCTGGAAGCTTCGAGATTTAGTCTGTCCAAAGACCTAGGATCCGCAGTGACTTCTCCATCCACTTTAGTTTCTCCAACTTTGTTGGCTCGTGAGTTTCTCCTGACCATCTTCCAACTGAGTCGGAGTTGGTCCCTAGCAAGCGGATGTTGTGATTTCTGACTCCCAGTGAAGCAAGGAAGCATGCAGCCCTATCACCGTCGGTGAACCCCCCGGGGTTGTGCATACCAGGGATTATGCTACTTGTCTGATGAGTGAGAATCAGTTCAGGAGGTTCGCTCTGACCTCCGGATTCTCTGATCAATTCTAACCAGTCTTCGCGATTGTCGCCGTGCGCATGAAGCACCATCGGTATCGATCGTCGAGCGGCCCTATACGTCCCCTCACCACCATCCGCGTCACTAACCATACACGCCACGCGCGACCATGCCTTCTCTGAGAGAGGGTTTGGTATCTCCGAAATCACCCCTGCTGCACCGTCTGCGATAACGAGCAATGTCGTAGATTCGAGGGTATCGATCAATTCTTCTGGTTCAATTGCTGCCCCGAGTATTGCTACCAATGGGCCTCCGATCACCAGTCTGCGATACAAGTTTGAAATCGAGGCGCTCCTGTGGTTTCTTTCCCAAACTCTCACGCTAGATTGCTCTACTGTTTTTAGCAAGTCCTCCGCGCTTTCTAGGTCTTCGATCTCCCCCCATTCAAAGTAATCCCTAACCTCATCCTGGAGATCNCGTAGAGAGGCCTCTACTGGTTCCAGTTCTGCGGGGTATCGAGATGGTGTCATGTTCCAGTGGAAGGGCTCGGTGAGTATTGAAGAACCCTCGCGGCCCAATGATGCTCGTGCCGGTACCACTCAAAGTGCCAGAAATTGAAGATTCGGGGCTTCTGGCACGCTATCCTTTCCTTCCTCAAGGAAGTGCTTACATCAAGGGTTTGCTAGAGGAAAACGGAATTTCAGTAGAGGATCTGATTGAGGCCCCATGGTTGGAGGATGTTAGGGTAAGAGGAAGGGTTCGGTTGGTCGACTCCGTCCTTCAAGAAGGGGGAGTGGGTTCTTCGTCAAATATTGACATTTCCACTGACGCGGGTCGAATGACCGAGGCTCTTTCCTTTCTCCATGCAATGTTAGTCGTGTGCGCTTCCTTCGATGAACGTCTTCTGTCGAGGTGGATAGAAGGAGAGTGTAGCAGGGCTGATCGGCTCTTGGGCATGGATGCCCAAAACTTCGAGGTCATTTGCTCTTCGATACTGTCAGGACTGGATGTCCGCAGGGGGGATGATGGTTCGGAGGATTATTGGATCCCAATGACGGACTTCATTGAGCTCTGTCCTAGAATCTCAGGTAAGTACTGGAGATTGGTAAACAGGCCTGTTAAGGACGGTTGGGTTTGCATGGACGCAGGGGCAGGCGAGACTAGCAGAGAGAGATCATCAAGGCTGATCAAGGAGAGAATCAGGCAGACTTTGACCGAGAGCTGCCAAGAGCGAATGGAGAGGATGGATGACGAATTCGCAGCGAGATTCTCAGATTCGGTTGAGAGGATTACTGGTCTGCTATCCGAGAGGGTTCAGGACGAGATGCCTATGAGCGCTGCCATAAGGGAGGATTGGCCTCCCTGTTTCGAGTCGGCCGCATCCGAGTTGAACCAAGGTGTCAACGTTAACCATGTAGGAAGGGTGTTCCTAGCAGCATTCTCCAGGTCTATCGGTTTGAGCAGTGAGCAGGCGTGTAACTTCTTCGCGAACGCCCCTGACTATGACGCAGACACTACTGCATACCAAGTCAACCAGATATACGAGAGGGAGTACACACCTCATGGCTGTGCGGCACTGAAGACGAACGCTAGATGCCCCGTGAGCCTCGGTGAAGACCCGCTATGCGACAGAGAGTGGTTGACCCACCCTCTGAAGTACATCAGGGCTAAGCAGCGGAGGAGGTTCATGGAACCTGATCCTGATGGCAGTTCGCAAGCTCAACCGCAGGGCGCGGATGGTCCTGAGGGACCTCGCACTTAGGCGAGGCCCGCTCAGTCCTTGCGTCGTCCTGCGAACAGTATCGCAGCACCGAGTATTGATGCTATACCAGCGAACGCGCCGAATCCCGGCAGGATTCCACCGCCTCCGCCTCCATCAGCATCCTCGATATCGGCGTTGTCTCCGATTCCGTCCCCATCGGAGTCGCTCTGCTCCGTCTCGTCGTTAGGGAAGGCATCCTCGTTGTCACCAACTCCGTCCCCGTCTGAGTCCTTGGACTCGTCGGAGTTGAGTGGGAAGACGTCAGCGTTGTCTCCAACCCCGTCCCCGTCGGAGTCCGAAATCTCCGTCGGATCGTTGACGAAAGCGTCAGTGTTGTCTCCCACGCCGTCGTTGTCGGAGTCGAATTGCTCGCGTGGGTCGGTCGGGAACTTGTCTGAGTTATCGCCAACTTGGTCACCATCTGCGTCGGACCACTCTGATGGGTCGTTGACGAATACGTCAGTGTTGTCTCCCACGCCGTCGCTATCGGTATCCGCGTCCTCCGAAGGGTCTGTCGGGAATGGGTCGTTGACGTCTAGGGTCCCGTCGTTGTCNTCATCCGTGTCGGCATTGTCACCGGTTCCGTCTCCGTCTGAGTCCAGTTGCTCGTTGGGGTTGTTCGGGAACGCGTCCTCAGAATCTCCGACGCCGTCGCCATCGGAGTCGGAAGACTCCCCGCTGTTAAGTGGGAATGCGTCCAGTCCGTTGTCCACCCCGTCTCCGTCGACGTCTGAGTCGGAGTTGTCTCCGATTCCGTCTCCGTCNGTGTCCGTGGTCTCGTTTGCATCATCGGGGAAGGCGTCTGAGTTGTCTCCCACGCCGTCTCCGTCTGAGTCGTACTGCTCGCTCGGATCGAATGGGAAGGCATCATCCGCATCCGACACTCCGTCTCCGTCGCTGTCGTCGGAGTCATCGTCCACACCATCGCCATCCGAATCCGTATCGGCGTTGTCTCCGATTCCGTCGTTGTCATAGTCACTCCACTCCGAAGCGTCGGTCGGGAAGGCGTCTGAGTTGTCGCCATAGCCATCTCCGTCGCTGTCAACTGACTCGTTCGCGTTCCAGGGGAAGGCGTCTGAGTTGTCGCCCACGCCGTCTCCATCGAAGTCGTTCCAGTCCATCGGATCCATTGGGAAGGCGTCTGAGTTGTCACCCACGCCATCGTCATCGGTGTCGTTCCACTCGCTAGAGTCGTCAGGGAACTTGTCGAACCAGTCCAGCACCCCGTCGAGATCCGTGTCCTGTACGCACTCTCCGGCCAGATCGGCGGTGACCGACATTGCCTCCATCCAGACGTCCGCATCTGAGCTTCCTGATCCGGAGGATGGGTCATTGTAGTCATGCTCCCAGAGTGTAGCCGTGACGGTGATGTTGCAAACCTCGATGTTCGTTTGTATGTAGAATCCGGCAATGGTTTCATTGTCCCACCAGTTGTACGAGGTTGGCTCTCCCGAAGAGTTCTGTGGAACCCCATCGAATGAGTACTCGTACGTGATTGACCAGTTTCTCATGTAGCTCAGGTTGCTCGCAATGGCCTGGAAGTCGATCCAGTAGTCGTACATGCCGTAGGAGTAGCCGATGGCATCGGAAGGTTCGCCCCACTCCCACATCACGTAGGTATACTCATCCTCGCCGTCAGAGCAGTCCGTGTTCCCGTCATTGACTAGGTCCATGTTCACGGTGTCGCCGTCATGGCAGTCGAACCAGCTGTCGTGGTCGTTGGTGAAGTTCCCGTCTCCGTCCGTATCGGTGGATAGGTCCATGTCGAACGGCTCGTCAGAGCCGTCGCCGCAGTCCTGGTTGCCATCATTCACTAGGCTGAAGTTGATGTACTGCACCGGGCTTGTTGGGTCTCCTGCCACCTCGTGACAGACGTATTCTGGGCTCTGGTAGCCTGGGTAGAGCTGCTCGAGGCTCATCTCTGGCTGGGCGCAGAGACCATCCATCCAAACAAGGGACACGTTGACTATGTCTCCGTTCCTGTCCTCCACGGTGGCGTTAATGTCCACATAGCAGGCGAATCTGTCGATGTAGATGCCGAAGCTGCTCTGCCACTCGGCAAGGTCTGCATCGACGGAGTCAGTAATTGACATGGTCTGAATCATGTAGAGAGACTCATCCCAGATCATGTAGTTGACTGTGAGGGTGTATTCCTGGTCCGCTAGATCGCCTAGCGAGGCCTGGAACTCGTAGTAACCCTCTCCGACGGTTGGTGATGGCTCAAGGTACTCTCCAGACTCCATGTCGTACTGCTCGATGACTAGTGTTGGGTTTGGCACATCTGCCAGCGTGAACAGCATGAGCATTCCAATCGAGGTGTTCGTGTACGTCATCTGGAATGACACAGTGCCGTTATCCGCGGTGTAGTTCGTCGTGCTCCCATCTTGCTCTTCGATGTGCACGGACTCCAGCAGGATCTCCGAATTGCTTTCGAAGTGCATGTTCCAAGGGACTTCTTCCTCATCGAACTCGATTGGAGCCTGTATCGCTAGGTCCACTCCAATGACGTCGTGGAACTCCAGAACCCAAATCGCGTGAAACACGGGCTCTGAGCCGATATCAGAGATGCCCAAGATTTCCAACGATCCCGAGTCGGCGAGTTGGCTGTTAAGCTCGAACGGGGGCAGTTCAATGTCGCCTTCGTCATTGGGGCTCTCGTTGTATGCCTCCGAGACCATTGCAGCCTCGCTCTCGTTCAGGATGCCGTCTCCGTCTCCCCACTGCATGTCCGCGAACAGCCAGAACTGATCGTTGAGTTCCCATGAGATTGGAATCAACAGCTTGTAGTCCCTGTCATCCATCCTCTCTAGTTCCCAACCGACGTTGAACTCGTCTGAGAAGTCGCCGCCTGCGTCGTTTTGGCATGGTCCCTCTTCGTGATAGTGTCTGTTCATCAACTGGAATTCTGAGCCATCGTGCTCGAAGGATAGTCTAGTCTCGAGCTGCAGGTCGCAGAACCAGTGTGGCACTACGATGCTGAAGTCCATGGTTGCATTCTCGCTCGTAGCATTAGCTGATACGATCTCGCGCATGATCTCGTGTCCGAAGGCAAAGGCAGCAACCTCCATCGTGTACGCTACTCCCTCCGTTAGGTCGGTTGCGTTGACCCTCATGTCGTAGACGCCCCCCTCGTCGATCATGTGGTTCCAGCCCTCGTTGAGGTCCATCCAATCTCCATCATGGTCAATCTGGATTTCGTACCATCCTCCCGGCATCTCCTCGCAGGGCGGGTAAAGGCTGAATCCGTATGATCTGACGTTTATCCATCCGTCCGAGGAGTTGACCCGCAGGTTGGCGTTGGAGTAGAGGTTGCAGTCGAAGTCGTTAGCTGTCACTTCCCATGGGATCTCGATAGTATCTTCGTCACCATGGGTCCATGTGAAGGAGTTCATGACCTGGCTGCTCCAGTCCCAGTCGAACAGGTAGTACCACTCCAGTTCGAACTCTTGTCCGGAGGGTATGTTATCCTCGTTGAACCCGATCTGCCATAGAAGCTCGGTGACTCCCGAGTCTATTTCGTCATATGCGATGTAGTCACCATCGTCATCCGTAGGTTCCATCCAGACTTCGTAGCAATCTGGGTTGTGGAAGTTGTCGTAGAATCCGTAGACTCGATCGTTATTGCCATCGGTGACGTTGTAGATGTCGGCGTTCACGTTCACGTTGCAGTCCCAGTCGGTGACGTTCATGGAGAAGTCGACGTACTCCGTACCGTTGAAGGTAAAGTCGTGGTAGAACCATCCGTACCATCCGGTCGTCATCGAGTAGTAGTACTGCAGCGAGTAGTTGCTTCCCTCGTCGAGGTTATCGAGCACCCATGTCATCTCGTTCGTTCCGGTGTAGACCTCTTGGTCATCGTCCGACTCCAGATCGATAGGTAGCAGGCATGGGCCGTCGATGTTCAGGTTGTAGGAGCCCATGTGGTCGTTCATCCCGTCTGTGTAGTTTCGCAGTGAGACATAGACGTGCGCATTGCAGTCCATTGACTCCATCGTGATGTTCCAGAGCAGTCCGGAAATATCGCTGGTGTGGTTCACGTCGATTTGGTCGTAGAACCAGCCGTTCCAGCTGCTGTCGGTGCTCCAGTACCACTCTAGGTAGTAGGAGGACCCGTTGTCCATCCCGCTGAAGTCGAACAGCATCTCAGTCGTTCCGACGCCTAGTGAGTAGTCCTCGCCGGAGAACCCTAGGGCGTCTACGGTGAAGTTGCCCTCGTCATCTTGGGTCATCAGCTCGAACGGAGGCTTGCATGGCTCCTCGGGGTGGAAGGAGAAGCTAGCAACATCCTCGTAGTTTCCTGTGTACTCTGACATCGGCCTGAGGTAGGCGTAGAAGTAGACGTTGCACTCGTAAACGTCGATCGTCAGGTCGAAGTCGAAGCTCGCGGCTCCAGTCGAGTCGGCGGTGAAGTACTCGTAGTGCGAGTCGTGTTCATTGCCGATGTAACCATACCAGTAGAGCTCGTACTCGTAGCCCTCGAGCATGCCCGTTAGGTTCCACGATAGCTCCGTGGTCCCGGGCG
>NHHW01000009.1 GCA_002172185.1 Euryarchaeota archaeon TMED173
TCACGAGCAGAGGTACCCGAGCGGTCAAAGGGGCTGGGATGAGGTCCCAGTGCGTAGTGCTTCGCAGGTTCGAATCCTGCCCTCTGCACCATTACTGGACGGCTATCCAAACTGCCACTGCAAACAGTGATGCCCCCATTGCTCTATTTAGTAAAATGGCAGAACTGGGAGTAGTGAATGCCCTTCTAAGAACCGTACCAAATGCTGTCCATGACATTACAGCTGGAAGTCCGAAAATCACATTGAGTAGAACTAGCATTGACTTTCCCATAAATCCCGATCCGAACACCGTTCCGAAGGTTGTCATGAGAACTAGAAAGTGTATCCAGGCCTTTCCATTAACGAATTGAATTGCCACTCCAGTACTAAACCCTAGACGCTCATTTTCGTGAGGACCATCATCCAACGGAGTCGATGTGGCGATTTTGTAAGAGAGGTATGCGATATATGCCGCTCCTATGTATGCTAATGTGTTGAAGAACGTCTGATTGTCCTCTATGAAGACCGTTGCACCACCGACGAATAAGCCCAATATCGACCATCCTACTGCCATTCCTGAAATCAATGTTAAGGTCCCATTGAATCCATGCTGTGACCCATGAGCAGCGCATAGAACGTTATTGGGCCCAGGGCTGAAGCACATTGGGATTATGAACACCAGAGTTGCAACCAGAAGTTCGACGTCCATGATTTCATCCTTCACAATTGACTTGCTCCAAGGGCCTGGTCTATATCGGACCAGAGATCTTCGACATCCTCAATTCCTACGCTCATTCTAACAAATCCTGGAAGTATTCCAGCCTCAAGTCTGACTTCCTCTGGTACAAATGAGTGACTAGTGTTAAACGGGCAACTGACTAAACTCTCGATTCCGCCTAGGCTGGTTGCTTCGAAAATAATATCGAGAGCCCTTAGGAATCGCAACGCGCGACTGTCGCCCCCCTTGACTGAGAAAGACAGCATCCCAGTCCCATTTGGCACTATTCTCTGGGCTACTTCATAATCAGCGAAGCTGGAAAGAGAAGGGTGATTGACGCTAATTATGGAAGGATGTTGCTCTAATCTGCGAGCAAGTGCAGAAGAGTTTGAAGCGTGAATTGGCATCCTAGCATGGAGCGTCCTAATTCCTCGCTCCAATAGATAGCACATTTGAGGGTCTGCAGCGCCCCCAAATCTAGATTTTGCTTCGAACACCCCTCGAATTAGATCCTTGGTTCCTACGACTATCCCAGCAGTAAGGTCAGTATGGCCGTTGAGGAATTTGGTTCCCGAGTGAATTACTAGATCGAATCCCATTGAAATAGGTCGACAAGCCCATGGGGTGGCGAATGTATTATCGACAATCGAGACCAAACCGTGCTTTCGTGCTATAGAAGCCATCTTCTCCAAATCGCAGACCTTCAAAACTGGATTGGTGATTGTTTCAACATACAGCACCTTTGTATTCTCCTTTATCGCTGCCTCGAAGGAGCTAGGATCTCTAATATCAGCCATAGTTACCTCGATTCCGTATTTTGGTAAATTAGAAGTCATTAGACCGTATGTCCCACCATAGATGTCAGCTGAAGTCACAACATGATCACCTTGAGACAAGAGAGAGAGCAGCGTGGATGATATTGCAGCCATCCCGCTGCTGAAGGTCTCGCCGTCTTCTGCTTGCTCAAGAGACGCAACCTTGCTGGCTACTGCCTCAGAATTTACGCTGGCATATCTGCTGTAGAGCAGTGTATGTTGACCTCCTGTTTCCTTCCACTTCTGGTAGGCATCATCGGTAAGTTGGTAGGTTGAAGTAGTGAAAATAGGGGTCACTGCGGAACCCTCTGTATGATTCGTACCGGACCAAACCGCCCTTGTTGAGAAATTACGTTCCGAGAACTTGTCGTGCATGATTCCGCATTGGCAGGTAAGCAATAACGATGCTCATTACAACCCAATGGCTTCAAGCACCGATTGGAGGTCGGGATCGACTACAACAGATTGGGCCTTAGCGTTCTCTATGGCAATGCCTGGATCCTTTAGTCCGTGGCCTGTTACAGTTACAACTACAGTTGAATCACGGGCTATTTGGCCTCTTGCATGACTTTTGACTATTCCAGCAATACCAGCAGCTGATGCGGGTTCGACGAAGATTCCTTCAGTCCTTGCAAGCATTCTATGGGCATCGAGAATCTCTTCATCGGAGATGGAGTCGATTGATCCGTCCGATTCTTCGGATGCTCTGATAGCTTGGTCCCAGCTAGCAGGGTTACCGATTCTGATTGCAGTTGCAATAGTCTCCGGTTCATTAATGACCTCACCCTTGACAATGGGAGCGGATCCCTCTGCCTGCCAACCCATCATCATAGGAAGTTTGAGGCATTTTCCTGCTTCCTTGTATTCGTTGTAGCCCATCCAGTATGAAGTGATGTTGCCCGCGTTACCAACAGGTAAGAAGTGCATATCTGGCGCATCTCCAAGTAGATCGCAGACCTCGAAGGCGGCTGTCTTCTGCCCCTGGATCCTGTATGGATTAATACTGTTCACGATTTCGATATCGTCCCTCAACCCTAGCTCTCTTACCAACTCCAATGCCTCGTCGAAGTTTCCTCTCACCTCAACTGTCCTAGCACCATGAATCAGCGCTTGAGCCATTTTACCGTACGAAATCTTTCCCTCCGGAATCAGGACCACACACGTCAATCCTGCTCGAGAGGCGTAGGCAGCTGCCGAAGCGCTAGTATTGCCTGTACTTGCACATACTATGGCCCTAACCCCATTCTCAACTGCCTTGGTAACTGCCATAGTCATGCCTCGATCCTTGAAGGATGCAGTGGGATTCAATCCCTCATATTTCACAAATAATCTGAATTCACCCCCTATTATTTGGACGAGATTATGAGATTCAATGAGTGGGGTGTTTCCCTCGTTAAGCGATATTATACATGTATTCTCGGTAACTGGAAGGAACTCACGATATCGTTGAATCACACCGTGGCCACCCATGAATAGGCGTGAGAGCTTTCCTGCATGAACCTGCCCGACGTTAGGAGTGTCGTTAAGGCTGGGTGTGCACTCCGAAGAGCCATGGATTCACAGATCTTCTATGCTGCGGTAATGGGTGTTTACGTAATGATAGTGCTGTTTTCGACTAAGATACCATATGATATGATGGTAGCAAGAGGGATGGAAGAAATCCGTGCTGTTTACTATAACAGAAAAATCGTACACATGATGGCTGGAGGCGTGGGATCATTCTGTGTCCCGATTTTATTCGACGATTATTGGTATCCAATGATATGTGGAATAATACTGACAGCATTCACATTCGCTGCACATATTAGTGGTACACGAATGTTCTGGTTCCAAACTAGCCAAAATCAAAATGATGTGAAATTTACACTAATGTGGTGGACCTCAATTACTCTGATTTGGTATATTGTTGATGATCCCTGGCTTGCGATAATCCCTTCACTTTTCATGGCATTTGGTGACGGAGTAACTGGGATAGTTCGAAACGCTGTAATCAGGAAACGTTCCAAAAGCCCCATAGGAAATGTGTTCATGTTCATTGTTAGTGCACCAATGGGTTGGATTGTGGCGGGTATGGGTGATCCTGCTATTCCCGTTTGGGGGCTAATTGCTGCCGCTGTAGCTACTTTTGTTGAACGATACGAGTTTGGACCGATTGATGATAATATTCTGATTACGATATTCGCGACGGCGGTTCTATTGCTTGGAATTGAGCTTGGCCCTATTCTGTGAGCCTATCCTACCTGCAATTGCCAGGCATGAGGCCACCACTGGGCCTATCGCAATAGCAAACAGAATAGTCCCGATTCCAAACTTCCCCCCTAAAAATATTCCAATTATCAACACAGATACCTCGATCGAGATTCTCACTCGACCGATAGGTATTCCGGATACTCGCTGTATTCCAGTCATCCATCCGTCTCGAGGGCCGGGACCGAGGTTTGCGGTAAGATACATCGAGCTTCCTATTGCGATGAGGAGGATCCCGGTGAATACTTGTAGAAGGGAAACTGCATAACTTTCAGATTGAGGGATGAGGGGAACGGTGAGATCGATTGTAACTGCAATAATTATTGCATTCAATATGGTCCCCATCCCTGGTATCTCCTTAATTGGAATCCAAAGGAGGAGGACTGCGGCACTGACTAGGAGGGTCGCCTGACCTACTGTCAGATCTACTTGAAGCGATATTCCTTGGGCTAGTACTGTCCATGGCGTATTTCCAATGTCTGCTGCGATTAACATTGCATCGCCCAGACCGAATAGGAACTCTCCAAGAATCAGAATGGCCATAGTGGAAGGTTTGGGTTTCAGAGACATGGGGTTTGGAGAGCTCCACCAAGTTGTTGGAACCTTGTTTGCCGGTCGAAGATAGTCGGAAAGGCCCATGGCTACGAATGGGGTTCACCCTTCAACCCAACTGGCATATTCAGCTGTAGATTCTGCCAACCAAACTAATATTTGTGGTGTATCGAAGGGGTGCCTTTTCTGTATTTCGCTTACAAGTTTATCCTTGGTCTTTATTGATGTCTTTAGTTGGATTCTCCACTCGTCTGAACTCTCAATAGAGCCATCCCAGTGATATACTGATGTGACTAGGCTCCTCTGTACACAAGATGCAAGTTCGTCTCTAACAAAAGAGGTCGCCCATTCTGCTGCAATGGGTTCCAGCCAATCCTCAGGAAGTGTCGTCTGAACTATACAAACTACTCTCTCCATGTTTTATCGAGTGATGCATTACGGATTAAACCAATGGCATAGTTTGTATGATGAGGCCTGTCGCATTCTAAATGTATGGAATCATGGAAGGGCCCCATTGAAACCGGAGAAGTCCCGGATGATGGTGAGTCCTTCGATGTCATCGTCGTTGGTGGGGGTCCCAGTGGTTCGGCTGCGGCCGCGTATAATGCCATGAATGGATGCAGGGTTCTTCTGATTGAGCGTGAAGTCTGGCCTAGAGACAAAATCTGTGGAGACGCAGTAGGTGGAAAGTCACTCAGTCATGTTAAGGAGCTAGGAGTTAAAGAAATGATTGAGCAGACCCCCCACTTCATGGTTGATTCCATAATTTTCGGTAGTACAAATGGAAATACTGTCAAGGTAATGCTTCCTCAAGACGAGTTTGAGAAGAAGATGGCTGGATATTCTCTCCCTAGGATTCAGTTTGATTATATGATGTTCAAAAGGGCCACTGAGTTGGTCATTGAATCTGGAGGATCGGTAATCCAAGGATTCTCAGTAACAGATGTAGAGGTAGAAGATGGATCTATATTGGGAGTCGTGGGGAAGTTTGGGAAGAGAGGCGAAGATTTCCCTTTGATGAGGTTCAGAGCACCACTCACAATAGGTGCAGGTGGGTACAGGTGTCCCGTTGCGACGACTCTAGTTGAGGGAATTAATGAGGAGCAAATGAGGGATGATGCCCACTACTGTGGAGCCTACAGAGAGTACTGGGAAAATGTTGGAGGATTTGAAGGAAGAAGCGGACCTATCGAGATTCATTTTATCGATGAGGTTATCCCGGGTTACTTCTGGATTTTTCCAGTTCAGGAAGGTATTGTGAACGTAGGTATCGGCATGGTCATTTCGGAGGAGAAGGCCAGAAGGAAGAAGGGCATTAAGAAATCCTTGAAGAAGATGCAGGAATGGGTGATTAAGGAACACCCTGTTTTCAAGGAGCGCTTCACTAAGGCTAGATTGATCGATGGCTCTCAGAAGGGTTGGCAGCTTCCATTCGGTTCTCCGAGAAAGCGAGCCCCCTCCCATCAACCAAGACGTTCTGCTGGTGCTGGCGTTATGTGCGTGGGAGACGCTGCCAGTCTAGTCGATCCCTTTACAGGAGAAGGGATAGGGAATGGGTTAGTTTCTGCAAAAATGACTTCAAAATATTTTGATAAAGAACTTCATTCTGACGGCTTTCCTGAAGACCAAGCAGAATTGTATATGGAAGATCTCTGGAGTACCCTAGGGAAAGAGCTGACTAATTCATACAGACTACAAAAATTGGTGAAGTGGAAGAGAACTATGAATTGGTTCGTTGGTAGGGCCTCGAAGAAAGAAGAATTAGGCGATATTCTTACTGGAATGATTGCAGACAAGGAGGCGCAGAAGTCACTCTGGAGTCCATGGTTCCTGTTCAAGACATTGGTTCTGCCATAACAGAATTTGGAAGTGAGGGTGTGATTGATGAAGGCCTTGCTGGGATTGAAGCGGTTTTCTTAGACCTGGATGGTACGATTTATCTTGGGGACAAGTTAATTGATGGTTCCTTGGATTTTCTAAGCAGATTGGAGAGTAGGGGAATTAGGAGATTTTTTCTATCAAACAACTCTAGTAAATCCGTTCAACAGTATAAGGAAAAGTTGCAGAGCCTAGGCATCAGCGTTAGTGATGATGAAGTGCTTCTATCGACACATGACTTGATTTATTGGCTCAGAAATAAGGACGTTGTTGACACCTACCTAGTTGGAACGGAAGGTATGAGATCAATGCTTGAAGAAGTTGGTATCAGTACAAAGTCTAGTGAGCCCGAGTTGGTTGTCTTGGGATATGATACAGAAGTAACCTACGAGAAGCTCGCTGCTGCTTCTTCGTTTCTCCATAAGGGGGTTCCGATGGTGGCTAGCCATCCAGATATGGTCTGTCCCTCCCCAGAGGGAGGTTTGCCTGATGCGGGTGCCTACATTGCCCTATTAGAGGCGACTACCGGAAAGATTCCAATCCATGTATGCGGAAAGCCGAATAAGGGGATGATTATGCATAAAATAATCGAATTAGGCCTAGATCCTTCTAATTGCGCGATGGTCGGGGATCGCCTGTATACAGATATGGAAATGGCCGAAAGGGCGGGAGTTCATGGGATTCTTGTTTTATCGGGCGAGGCTTCAGAAGAAGACTTGGCATCTAGCGGTCTAGAGCCGTCGCTTGTTATTGACTCGGTTTCCTTGCTAGTGGTGTGAAATCAAATCCTAGTGAAATAAATAAACCTGAGTTAATGCGGCGACCTCATGGAAGGTGCGACTGAGCCTTCTGCATTGGAAGATCGGTTGTACTACAAGATAGGGATTTTTGTTCATGACTATGCTCAAGTCGTGCTTATGTGCTCTCTTCTGCTCTGCGCAGGGCTAGGGTATATGATCACACTAGAACCAAAGTATATCGAAGGATATGGAGAGGGCGATCTGGAGTCGGTCGAAGGATGGGAAGCAGCGGGAGAGGGTTTCTCGGACCCGAATGAGACGGCTTTCGAGTCTTTTCACGTTCTATTCCATCACCCCGGATATTCTTACCATGATGAAGAGGTAGTGTCTGCAATTCAGGCAACAATTGAGGTGCTTTATGCTAACGAGGATATCGATTTGGATGTACCTTGGGAAACCAATGATGCGAATCGCTCTTCACTGGTAAGTAACGTGGATTCATCGTGGTCTAGGGTATACGTAAAGGTGAATATGAATAGGGAGGATTCTAAGATTCTGCTAAAGGATATTTATGAAGAAATATCCCTGCCCGACGATGCTCCAGAGGATATGGAGAAGTATCTAACAGATAATTTGGCGATTGACATCACCTTCGACTTGGTTCTAAAGGAAGAGCTTTTGAGAGCAGAATTAATCTCGGCTCCTTTGACGATTATTATACTCCTATTTGTTTTCGGTACAGTAGTCTCAGCAAGTCTCCCAGCATTATCAGGAGTTTACACGGTTATAGCCGCAGTGGGCATTATACACGGTCTTACTTACGTTGTCGATGATCTGACGGTATATGCTGTAAATATTGTATCCTTGCTGGGTATTGGATTGAGCGTTGACTACTCGTTGTTCATAGTGAACAGGTTTAGAGAAGAGTTAGGAAGAGGTCATGATAAGAGGACAGCAATTGCAATGACCAGCGCAACTGCTGGAAGGGCAATTCTGTTTTCAGGTCTTACCGTAGTCGCTGGCCTAACAGGTATGTTGTTCTTCGACAACACAGGGCTGCCCTCATTGGGATGGGGGGGAATTTGTGCGACGCTTGTAGCGCTGACTTCCTCGGTTATCTTGCTCCCTTCGATATTATCCATACTTGGTGACAGAATTAATTTCGGAAAGGTTCCTTTCGGACTCAGTACAGAGATATCAGATGATGGTTTCTGGTCTAATCTGGCTAGAAAGGTGATGGCTCAGCCTCTATCATTCCTTATTCCCTGCGTTCTTGTTCTCTTAGCTGCAGGGGCTCCCTTCCTACAGGCTGAATGGGGCATTACGTCTTGGAGGGCATTGAGTCCGGATAATGAAGCCAGAAGCGGAATGGAACTGACAGATGAAAACTGGCCACAGGAAGTGTCTAACACCGCTCTAATTGTTTATGAAATTCAGGAGGTAGACCAGGGGAATACAGACGTATACTCTGAAGAGAATATCAGAGATCTCTTCTCATTTTCAAGAGAAATTTTATCTATTGAGGGTGCGAACTACGTTTTCACTTATGCTCACTTTAATTCATCGTGGACTGAGGATGAAGTTGTCGAATTCTGGGACGATTCTAAGGATGGGGAGCTTTCTCCGGAAGAGGCAGCCGCTCTTCAGATGGAAAGAAGTTTCTTTTCGGATTCATATGTCGGTGATGGAGTCGTAATTATCCAAGTAGCGATTGAAGGGGACCAAAGTAGCGAGTCATCGAGAGAAGTTGTTCAGCAAATTAGGAGTCTTGAAAATAAGGAAATACAGTTCGGTGGTAACTCAGACGTTAATGTCGCAGGTTTTGCAGCTTACAACCAAGATGTGTTGGATGCGGTCAAGGAAAATCTACCAATTGCTTTGATGTTTATTCTGGCTTCTAGTTATCTACTAATTTTCTTACAGGTAAGGTCAGTTATTCTTCCTCTAAAGGCTCTGGTGATGAATATACTCTCCGTAAGCGCCTCTTTCGGAATACTGGTTTGGGTTTTCCAAGAGGGTAACGGAGCGGATTTGCTAAACTTCACTCCACAGCCTATTGATCCGACCACGCCTGTGATGATTTTCGCGATTCTGTTCGGATTGAGTATGGATTATGAGGTATTGATGCTATCTAGGATTCATGAGGAGTGGGAAAGGTCTGGAGATAATACTGTGGCTGTAGCTACCGGCCTACAGAAGAGCGGCCGGATAATTACCTCTGCTGCTTTAGTGATGGTTACCGTATTCTCGGCCTTTGGTTTCTCATCCGTCTCTCTAATGATGCAGTTCGGCTTTATGCTAGCACTGGGAGTAGCAGTCGATGCCACAATAGTTAGAGCGTTGGTTGTACCTTCGACAATGAGGTTGATGGGTGATTTGAATTGGTGGGCCCCTAAGTGGCTAAGTGGCTCTCCTGTAGAAGTGAAGTCCAACTTTTCCGAAGAGTGAGTGAGACAAAAGCTCAATTCTAGGATACGTTTCGGGTGTTTGTGGTAGTACTAGTTACTGGAGCAAGCGGCTATATCGGTAGCCATATAGTAGCAAATCTACTTTCTAAGGGAAGAGCCGTGAGAGCCACAGTTAGGGATACATCCGATAATGAAAGAGTTGGTCATCTAAGTAGAATGGATATATCTGATGGGGGATCTTTAGAAATTGTGGAAATGGATCTGTTGGATTCTGAATCTGTACATAGAGCTGTTTCTGGATGTAAAGAGGTCATACACACTGCAGCAGTAGTTATTCTCAGATCAAAAAACCCTCAAGAGAAGATTGTAGATCCCAGTGTGGTGGGTACTCAGAATGTGCTTGATGCTATAGATTCTTCAGAATCTGTGGAGTGCCTTGTCCACACTTCTTCTACTGCAGCTATCAGGCCTCAAAGATGGGATGATGGTCAGACTCTTACAACTGAGACTTGGGCAGAAGACGCCAGTATCGAAGACAATCCATATGGTCTCGCGAAGTTTAGTGCGGAGCGATTGGTTAGAGACTGGCACTCTACTAAAAAAAATGGCCCTCGAATGGTCACGATAAACCCCTGTGTTGTACTTGGGCCTCCACTAAGTAAAAGGCATCTTAGGGGGAGTCCTTCATTCGTCATGATGTTACTGAAAAGAGAGGTTCCGTTTGTGATTCCGATGCATATCAGCATTGTAGATGTAAGAGATGTGGCTGAGGCGCACGTCAGGGCACTTTCTAAAGGAGAATCAGGGGGAAGGTATCTCGTGGTCTCTGGTCAAATGTGGTGGAAGGAAGTTGCAATGACAATAAAGAAGGGCAACCCAAGCATGAAAATCCCAACCAAGCAGATTCCTTACCTTTTGTCACTTATAGTTTCTATTTTCCATCCGAGAGTGAGCCTTTCATGGGCGAGGATGCATCTTGGAAAGAGATTGTATTGGGATGCTTCTCCCGCTGAAAGAGATCTTGGAATGGAATGGAGGAGTCCTGAAGAATCCCTGTTGGATACAATCCCTCCGATTCTAGAAAATAGTTGGATAGGTTGATTTTTTGATTAGAGTGGCTCAAATCCTATGTTTATTGATGTTGACATCGACTACTACAGGATGCACATTGTGGGAAGAAGATGCAGAGGAGGTTGTGATGGAAGGCACCTTCGATTTTGGAAGAGATATTCCCATCAATACATGGTACCACTTCCCTGGTACTCTAGATGAAAGATGGGCAATCGATGCGACGGACTCTGAGGCAGTTGCTTCTTCGAGTATAGTTTTTGATTTCTCAGGAAATAGTACTCCGTTCTACTCTAGTGGGACATATTATGGGACTGGTTTCGATACATTCGAGCCCACACTTGGGATCACTTCTTCGGGTGCAATTTTCTTTACTAACTACAACGGACTTGGAGATGGTACCCACATCATCAGGTCGACCGACATGGGACAGACTTGGGAAGATGTGGGGCCGTTTGGACAAATTGATGATGACTCTGGACAGACCCCCAACTCAAATGATCCTTACATCTACGTAGATAAATTCACAGATAGGCTCGTCAAATTCGATATGCATGTTCTGGCATCTATGTTCGTCGAGTTCTCTGACGACGATGGGGATAGTTGGAGTATACCTTACCCGGTAGAAGGTTACTATGTTACACAGGATCATCAAAGTATAGCCTCGATGCCCCCTCCACCTGGAGTTACTGCATTTCATCCTGTAATTTACGTCTACTGCATCAATACAGGATCTCCTGCCGCTGGTGCACAATGTTCTAGATCTCTTAATGGAGGCATGTCTTGGGATATCCAGAGAATTGGTTTTCCAATAGAGAGCTTCCCTCAGTGCTCTGGTCTTCATGGTCATGTATCTGGGGGAATTGACGGTTCAGTATACAGAGGGAATCCCTCGTGTGAAGGGCCCGCTGTTTACCGATCTCTTGATGGGGGATACAGCTGGACAGAACACACGATCACAACAGAGATTGGGATGCAAGACGGTTGGCATGCTCACGAGGTAGCTACTGCAGTGGATGACGGAGGAAATGTTCACGCGACTTGGATAGGGGAGGATTTGATGCCTTGGTATGCAAATTCTAGAGATCAGGGAGAGACTTGGAGCCAGCCAATTATGGTGGCAGCGCCTGGAGTCAGTGAAACTGGTTTTCCTACGATTTTTGCTGGATCCTCAGGTAGGGTTGTGATTGGATATATTGGGGAGGTTAATGATGTGACTTCGAACAACTCGACTATCGGTGGAGTAGGTTGGAGCGGGTACATGGCAATAATGACTGATTCTTTCGCTGAAAGGCCATTGATAACTAGTGTGGCCGTGAACCATCCAGAAGATCCCTTGGACATAACATCTGACTGTGGTGATGTTAGGTGTGGTGGTTTTGGAGATTTTATTGATGTAGAGATTGATGACCGGGGTCGCCCTTGGATCGCTCTTGCTCACAATGCTGCAGGCTTCGAAGAGGCAATCATTGGAACATTGATGGAGGGGCCTTCCCTATATGGTGAGCTCGAGTATCTTGATCCATTGCCTGAAGGTGGAAACTCGACTCTACTTCTTTCATAATCATGAGAATGTGGTCATCTACAATCCGTTTAACTGATGTAGGAAAAGGTGGGCCGATAGGTCATGCGAGTTGTGGCGTTGGGCATTGCTTCTCTCCTGATTATGATGCCTTTTACCGGTTGCTTTGGCTCCGAAGAAGAAGTCTTGGAAGAAGAGGGTTTGTTCGGCTACGTTTGTTCGGAAAGCGGGGGATCGATCAGTAATACAACTTGGTATCACTATGATAATGCGACTGATGCAACCAAGGTTTCCGATTTGTTGAACGGAACCTCTGTGCTGACGGATGAAAATGCTCCTATTTGTGCGGTTGGAACCTATTATGGGATTGGTATGACTACTTTCGAGCCAACTATTGGTGTTTCGTCTTTGGACAATCTGTACATGACTAGTTGGGGAAACGGTCCTGCTGGATCAACGGCAATAGTAAGATGTTCGGGATTAATCGGGATGTCTCAAATCAGTGACTACGTGTGTGAAGACGTCTACAGCGCTCTTCTTCCTGTTCCAAATAGCAATGACCCGTACGTATATGTTGACCCTTGGACGGACAGAATCATGAAATTCGATATGCACGCACTCTTGGGAATGACAGTTGAATGGTCAGATAATGAAGGTCAGAGTTGGGTTGGCCCGTCTGTCGCTACCGGGTGGTCCGTCCAAGACCACCAAACTATCGCATCATCCCCTTACCCTGCGGCGTTCCACCAAACTACATGGGTCTTCTGTGTAAATGGAAATTATCCATACCCCGTCTGTTCGGCAAGTAATGATGGGGGCCTCACATGGGGCCCTGAGCTTCCAGGGACTCCATCAGGTTGCGATAGTGGGGGGCTTACAGGGCATATCACTGGAAGTGAGAATGGGAACTTCTACAGAGGTAACAGGGGGTGTAATGGGGGAGAAGGATATTCTATCTACAGAAGTACCAATGGCGGAATTACCTGGACTGAACATCCCCTCCCTACTGAGACCACAGGTACAGCAGAAACCTGGAACTTTGAGGAAGCACAGGTTGCTACAGACTCAGAGGATAATGTTCATGCTTTCTGGATGGGTATAGACAACATGCCTTACTATTCGTACTCAAGGGACGAAGGAGACTCTTGGAGCGACCCGATTATGATCGCCCCGCCAATAGGCCTGAACGGTACTGGATTCCCGGTGGTTACCGCTGGAAGCTCCGGGAAGGTGGCACTAGGCTATCTCGGGGATTCGGGAGGAGACACATGGAATGGATATCTAACTGTAATCACCGATGCATTCAGCGTAAAGCCTCTGCTAACTACGGTTCAAGTAAACGGCTGGGGAGATCCCTTGGACACATCTGCTGGATGTGGTTACAACCGATGTGGAGGATTCGGTGATTTCAATGACATCATCATTGATCAACATGGAAGAGCTTGGTTCGGGCATGCTCACAACGTTGGAGGGGAGATTGGAATTTTTGGAACTATGGCAATAGGGCCTTCACTAAGGGATTCACCTCTTGAGTCGATACCTTTGGGCGGACCAATGACCCTCTAGTTAGAATATCTGAGGCGTCAATTCGTACGCTTGGAAAATGAATCCAGTTGCGAAAGCGAACATACCGACGCCACATATCCCCAGCGCCAAACGATATCCGCGTGAAGAAAGTGCGCCTCTTGTTCTATCGAAAAATAGAGCTATCATCATTTTTACGAGGATTATCGAAATGAGGAAGGAAACAGCGTATGCAATTGGAGCAAGAGGTTCCTCGTCTGCAGCTGAAGCCATCAACGGCCCACCAATTAGGAACCAAAACACGTATACATTGGGATTTAGTAGATTTGTGATTATTCCTCTTCTGAAGGAACCGCTCAACTCCTGTTGTGCTGTATCAGAATCGGGAGGGTCAATTCTGAAGCAGTCGATTCCGAACCAGACTAGGAAGCCGGCTCCTAATACGGATATGCAAAATAGTATCTTAGGTTGCTCTGCAACCCAACCAGACAATAATACACTAATCAAGATTAGTGGACCGTCTGTAAATATAGGTGCTGCCGCAGCTCTAGCGCCTGCTGACCACCCTCCAGCTAATGTCTCTCGGATTACCATAGTAAGTAGCGGGCCTGGTCTAATTCCCTCTATTAGCCCGAGTGTGATCCCTGCTGCTGCCAGAGCCAAAACAAGATCAATTTGCATCAACTAGCGCCTCGAGTAGATTGCGATCTTAGCAAGTAACTTGAGTATTTCCAGGTACAACCATACCAAGGTAACCATCAACCCAAATGCCGCTCTCCACTCTAATTGCTTTGGAGCGCCCATCTGAACTCCTCTTTCAATAAAATCAAAGTCTGCAACAAGACAAAGTGCTCCAATTCCTATTACAAATAGAGAGAAGGCGATCCCTACTGGCCCAGCACCGTGGATGTATGGAACATGGAACCAGCCTGTTATTGAACCCACAAAAGAGAATAAATAAATCAAAACAATTGCAAAAAGCGAGGAGTATACGGCAATTGCGAGGTTTCTGTCCCATTTGATTAGTCCCGCCCTGTATATTGCGATCATCGCACCCAGGATCATGAATGTCAGAAGAGCAGCAAGAATCCCGATACCTGGAAGCTCCATGGGGACTTCGAAAAACCACGTTAATCCCCCTAATGCTATGCCTTCAAAGGCCGCATAAGTACATATCAGTACAGGATTCATCGAACCAGAAAAAATTACAATCATTGCTACAATGAAGCCACCTAGGAAGCCTATGAAAATCAGAGGAGCAGCCTCAGGCATAGAGAACGCGGTTACCAATGCGGTAGTTGTAGTAATCAGAAGAAGCAATCCTGTCTTTTCCGAAACGCCTTCAATGGTCATCATATTGGATTCAAAGTCTTCCCACCAAGGAGAGTCTTGGTACGCTGATTTTTGGAAAGTCGAGTCGTTTAGGGCAGGGTTGCCTGATCGGTACATGTTGTGCCGGTATATGACGCCCTTCTCAAGGGTTGGCACATCTTTTCTCAAATCATGCCGATTAGGTGCTGCCCAGTATAGCTTCCAGGCTCCTTTGCTACATCAGTTGGAGCTCCATAGACCACCACTTCCCCTCCCAGTTCTCCCCCTTCAGGACCTAAATCGATGATCCAATCAGCACACTTTATGACATCCAAATGATGCTCTATGACGATAACTGTGTGTCCATTTCTTCTCAGGCGCAGTAGTACTTCGATTAATTGGTGGACATCGGAGAGAGCTAGTCCCGTAGTTGGTTCATCAAGAATGTAAAATGTATGCTTGCGAGGTGGTTTATGTAGTTCTGTAGCTAGTTTGACCCTCTGCGCCTCGCCTCCAGACAGAGTAGTTGCTGGTTGGCCTAATGTAATGTAGCCCAAGCCAACATCGCTTACTGTCTGAACTATTCTATGTATCCTAGGTTGATTTTTGAAGAAGACGCATGCCTCTTCAATACTCATTTGAAGGACTTCATGAATTGTCTTACCTTTCCACTTGACCTCAAGAGTTTCACGAGTGTACCTCTTTCCCTTGCACACATCGCAAGTTACCCAAACATCTGGTAAGAAGTTCATTTCTAACTTTGTAGATCCTGCTCCGCTGCATGCTTCGCATCTGCCACCTCTGACATTAAAGGAGAACTGTCCTGGAAGATACCCTCGTTCCTTTGCCATCTTTGTCTGGGAAAATAGTTCTCGAATTGGTCCGAAGGCCCCTGTATAGGTAGCAGGATTTGATCTTGGGGTTCGACCTATTGGGGACTGGTCGATTACTATTGCCTTGTCTACCAGCTCAAGACCCTTAATCGAATCCATCGCTCCTGGAGTGGCGTCTGTACCGTGCAATTCCCTGAGAAGGGCAGGTGCTAGGGTTTCCGTGACTAAGGAAGATTTTCCAGAGCCGGAAACTCCAGTTACTGCTACCATGCATCCTAATGGGATTCTCACATCTATGTCCTGTAGGTTGTTTTGTCTAGCTCCTGAAATTGTTATCCATCTTTCTTTATCCGGCTTCACCCTATCTTCGGGGATAGGGATGCTTTGTCTTCCTGAGAGGTATGCAGCAGTAAGGCTCTCTTTGTTGGATAGTAGGTCCTCATAGGTTCCGTTCACTACCAGCTGTCCACCATCTTTACCTGCACCTGGACCTAGATCTACCAGCCAGTCTGCCTGCTTCATTGTGGCTTCATCGTGCTCGACTACAAGCAGGGTATTTCCTAAATCCGTAAGTTCTCTGAGGGTCTCGAGAAGCCGATCATTATCTCTTGGGTGCAAACCGATACTTGGTTCGTCAAGCACATACATTACTCCAGTAAGTCTTGTTCCAATCTGAGTTGCTAGTCTAATTCTCTGGCTCTCCCCTCCCGATAGTGTATTTGCCCTCCTGTCTAGTGTTAGGTAATCTAATCCAACCAATGCTAGGAAACGTAACCTAGACTCAATCTCTTTGATGATCTCCTTTCCTATGTACATAGATCGCTCATCTAGCTTTTCAGTCATGCTTACGGTAGGAGAGCTTGGGGGTTCTCGGTCTAGTTTCTTCCAAGTTTCATCTAGTTTCCCAATACGCCAATTTTGGACTACAGCAAGAGCCTCTAAAACGCTGCACTTTGAAATGCCGGGCAAATTAATTCCTCCGACAGTAACTCTGCATACGGATTCATTGAGCTTGTCTCCATTGCAGTTCGTACATGGCTCGTCTGTCATAAATGAAGAAAGTCTGGATCTAGTTCTCTCGGAACTGGTATCCTTGTAAGTTCTGGAGAGTCTTGAGAAAACCCCTTCCCAAGGTCTTGACATCGTATAGGATGATCCTTTCTCTGAATTGAATTCGAAGTTAACAACTTCGCCTCCTGATCCATTGAGCATGATATCCTTACTATCTTCGTCCAGATCTTCAAATGGAATATTCGTAGGAATTCCAAAGTGTTCGCAGGTTTGTGTCATTTGACTACGATACCATCCAGACATCATTGATCTGCGGAATGGCCTGATGCATCCTTCCCCTACTGAGGCTGTTCTATCGATTACTAGATCAGGAGAGAATGTTCTCTGAACCCCTAGTCCTTGACAAGAAGGACATGCTCCAAGGGGGTTGTTGAAAGAGAAAACTCTAGGACTCATTTCAGGGAGAAAGGATCCATGAGTGGGGCATGCGAACTCTTCTGAGTATGCTATGGTCTCTCCCTCTTCAGTCCGGAATCTCTGCTCTTCAGAATTATCTTGGCCTGGCTTGGGGGCGCTCAGACTCTCTACTGCAACTGATCCAGCACCAAGTCTTAGACCGGATTCTATTGCCTCGGTCAGCCTAAGTCGATTGGAGGGAGTTAGGAGCATTCTATCGACTCTGACATCAATATCGTGCCTCAGATTTTTTTCAAGACGTGGAGGGTCTTCGAAGCTAGCCTCTCTGCCGTTTACCTTTCCTGCCAAGAATCCCTGGTCAACTAGTGCGCCGAAAAGATCCGCGTGAGTCCCTTTTCTATTTCTAATTGCAGGCGACCAAATTGCGATTCCGTGCCCCTCAAATCTCCAAAGTACATCATCCACTATCTCTTGGATGGTTCTTCTGCTAACTTCTTTTCCACACTCAGGACAATGGGGAAGTCCTACTCTAGCCCATAACAATCGCATGTAATCCATCATTTCAGTTACTGTGGCGACCGTAGATCTAGGGTTGTGGCTTCCTTGCTTCTGGTCGATACTTATTGCGGGAGAAAGCCCTTCAATGGAGTCGCAATCAGGCTTCTTCATTTGACCTAGGAACTGTCGGGCATAAGAGCTGAGGCTTTCCACATATCTTCGCTGACCTTCGGCATAGAGGGTGTCGAAGGCCAAACTCGACTTGCCAGAGCCGGAAACTCCTGAAATTACTACGAACTTTCCCCTAGGAATGCTGACATCTATATCTTTCAGGTTGTGAGTTCTTGCACCCTTTACCTCAATCCATCCTTCGTCGAGGTTTCCGTTATTCTCTCTGTCGGACATCGCGAAGCCTCGGCTGTAGTGAGTAGGTAGCTCGCTCCTTTGAATCCATGCCTAAATGGGTTTCAATTACTCAGTGCAGCCATAGTGCATCTATTATTTCCCCCTGATCACAATCGGTGTCTGGAGGAAGAAGAGAAAGGCCGTTGTGAGCGACCAAACTGTGTATATTTCCACTTCCCTGATGGGTCTTAGTAGAGGCTACCAGACTATCTCCTTCTAATCTAATTGAGATTCTTCTCATACACAATTTTCTTGGGGCCCCTTTGAGAGGTTCTTCCATTAATACTCTGACTCTATTTGACAATCTTGGGCCGATTGATTGGTCGGACCCCATACTCTCAGAAATCCAAGGTGCGACGAGTACTGTGAAAACTATATGGCTACTGACAGGATTGCCGGGCAAACCGAAAATTGGCTTGCCCCTCCATGATCCGAATAACGGTGGCCCTCCTGGCCTGATCAGAATCTTCCAGAATTCGATAACCCCCTCTTCTTCCATGATTCTTCTGACGAAATCCCATTTCCCCATACTAACCCCCCCGCTAGTAATTATGGCGTCGCAAGACTCTGAAGCCTCATCGAGTGCATTACGAAGACTATCGATACTATCTCGAATAAGATCGAACCTTTTGGGGGTCGCACCCATCTTCTCCACCAAAGAAGATAGTCCGAAAGTATTTGACTCGTATATCGAACCTTCAGCTAGTGGTTTCCCTGGAGAAGTCAACTCATCTCCCACTCCAATTATGGCAATTTTCGGTCGGATTTTCACACTTAGCTGACCATGGCCCATTGTTGCAGCTAGAGAGATTCCTGCCGGAGTGAGTAGGGTTCCTGACCTCAGGCCTACCACCCCCTCTCGTAGATTCTCCCCCTTCCTACGGATGAATCCGGGTCTTGCTGGCCCGTTAATTATTACAAAATCATCTTGATAAGATGAGTCCTCAATCATCACAATAGAATCTGCGCCCTCTGGGATCGGGGCTCCTGTCATTATACTGCATGCCTCTCCAGTTCCAACGATTGGAGTCACATCGGATCCTGCCTGGCTTGTTCCCACGATCCTCAACTTAGTACTGGTTTCTGGACAGTCATCTTTTCTGACTGCCCAGCCGTCCATGGCTGAATTATCGAATCTTGGATCGTCCACTTTAGAAGCTATGTCGTCTGAGAGTATTCTACCTGCGGCTTCCTGCAAAGAGGTTGTTTCTGACGTAGTTTTCATAGTCATTTGGCTCGCAATTTGCAACGCCCGTTCGAGGGAAACCCCGATTTCCACAGCTACCGGGGACCGGTGGAGTTGAAGTGTCCTTCCCAAAGCGGTCCTCGTGGTTTCCACTGAGATGGTACTAGTTCTATTGGCCCTCTTCGCAGTGGCATTTCTCTACTCTTCAGTTGGCCTGGGTGGAGGGTCTGGCTACCTTGCGGTGCTATCTATGACCTCCTTCGCATCGTCAAATACAATTTGGCTAAAGCAATATGCATGGTCATTGAATCTTATTGTCGCAGGAATGGCCTTCTGGCATTATCAGAAGTCTGGGCATCATGTGAAGATTGTGTCTGCACCCTTCATCGCAGCAAGCGTACCCATGGCTGCTCTGGGCGGTTTCATATTAGTGGAAGGCCGGATATACGATGTGTTACTATCAACCACATTGATTGTAGCAGCATGGCGTCTGGTTTCCAGTGATGTAGGGGTAAGTGAGACTGTCCGTCCTAGCAATAGTATTGCCGTACTAGTTGGGGGAACGATTGGTTTGGCGAGTGGGGTGATTGGTGTAGGGGGTGGGATTTTTCTTCTTCCTGCACTGATGCTAGGAAGGTGGGCTTCAGCGAAGGAGGCTGCCGCAACAACCTCTCTTTTCGTCTGGTTAAACTCACTTGCTAGTTTGGCTGGAGCGAGTGTTGCTGGTAGAATAGAGTTTGAGGTGGCTCTTCTAGTTCCTTTCGCATCTGTAGTTATGATAGGAGGTGTTTTCGGCTCAAGGTTTGGATCCCGAGTGTCGTCACAGAGGGGAGTCAAGGAGTTACTGGTCGTGGTACTAATGATCGCAGCCTTCAAGAGAATGGTCGAATTGCTGGTTTAGGAATCGAGAACGTATCTGATTGCATTATGAAAAATCCCCATGCCCTCGCCTTCGCCATGTTTGATTTGCTCTCTGGTCCATGTGGCCCCTAGCCATGTTGAGTGGTTGGCCTCTGGATGTGGCATTAAGCCGAAAACGAGTCCGGATGGATCGCACACTCCGGCAATATTCCTCCAGCTCTGATTAGGCGAAATCGGGTATGGAAGTATGTCTTCTGAAGCATTGGGATAAGATGTGGAGGGGTCCACATATCGTGCAACCAGCTGCCCTGAGTCAGACCACTTGTCCATCAAAGAGGAGTCATCTGTAACAAACTTGCCCTCACCATGTCTCACAGGTACTCTGATTCTTTCGAGGCCCTTGGTCCAAATACACGGACTTTCTGGTTCGAACTCCAATGTTGTCCATCTGTTTTCATAACGTCCGCTGTCATTAAGTGCGAGTGAAGCCGTCTGAGTTAGGCTAACTTGTTCGTCACCGGGGAGTAGTCCCATCTTCACAAGGACTTGGAAACCGTTACATATTCCTACGACAGGTTTTCCGGAAACCACGAATTCTCGGACACGCTCCCTAAGTCCGAATCTGAGTCTATTACCTAGTAGCCTCCCACTTCCTAGGTGGTCTCCGAACGAGAATCCACCTGGTATCGCCATAATCTGATAGTCGGCCAATTCAACTTCCTCAGAAACCAATCTGTTGACATGTATTCTGTCCGAGGAGCCGCCGGCCATTTCGAAGACAGCCATAGTCTCAGCCTCACAGTTGATTCCGAACCCTGAAAGAACTGCAACCTTAGGTTTCACAGTTCATCTCCTCCGTGTAGGGTCCTCTTCCACGATTTCCTCAAACCTTGCATGGATGCAGTCAAGACTTGCTCTCCATCTCTACAGAAAGAGATAGCATCGTCATTCGATACTTCACCCAGATAGTGGCAAGTCACGCCTATCATGGAATTCATAAATTCCTCCTTATTTTCAGGGCTCGTACTGACTAGAATCCTACCTAGACTCTCACCGAAGAGGGCCCCCCAAATGTCTAGATGGTCACAATCGGACCACAATGGCGAAATATCCATTTTGGCTCCTGAGTCCGATCCGAAGCAGCATTCGGCCAGTGCCACTGCCAGTCCTCCGTCGCTACAGTCGTGTGCGCTAGCTACGAGTTCGTTCCTCATCGCTGAGGTCAGGGCCCTATATGCGATCATATTCCTATCTGGGTCAATCTCCGGTACTGCTCCACCAATTCCTCCGGAGCCTTCCTCGCGGAGCATATACGAGAGTTCGCTGGCACCAATTTCCTGGTGTGTCTGACCTACTAAGAATATGGCATCACCGGGATTTTTGAAGTCAGATGTTACCGCCATACGGACGTCTTGATGGTTACCTAGCAGGCTGAATAAAAGGGTGGGTGGGACGCTGATTTTCTCTCCTCCGAGCATCGCGTCATTCTTCATGGAGTCCTTTCCGCTGATACATGGTAGGCGGTATGCCCTACAAACGTCGTCAAGAGCACGGTTGGCCCTAACAAGCTGAGCGAGTTTGTATTTTCCATCGGGTGTCTTGGAGGACTCGATTGGATCGGGCCAGCAAAAATTGTCTAGTCCAGAGATTAGATCCAAATCTACGCCAACGCACACAGCATTTCGAAGTGCTTCATCTACTGAGGCAGCAGCCATGGCGTACGAGTCTATGTCGGAATACCTAGGAGCTATTCCATTCGAAACGACTAGTCCCTGAGTACCTCCATGCAATGGAGCGATTACCGCCGCATCCCCAGGTGCATCGTGATTAACACCCACAAAGGGCTTGATCACACTCTGAGCTATGACTTCATGATCATAAGATCTGACCCACCACTCTTTACTAGCGACGTTAGGTCTAGCTAGTATTCTACCAAGTACCCTACCCATTTCTATATCATCTAGATCGGGAGTCTCCACTGGCAAATGAACTGGGGGTTTCCACTCGGACTCGAGTTTGAGTTGAGGACATCCATTGAAAAGAAATTGTATCGGAAGGTTAGCAACTGGGGTTTCGCCATGACGAACAACAAAGTATCCGGAGTCAGTGAATAGACCCACTGCGGTGGCCTCAACCTCGTGCAGTGTAGCTAGATTCTCAAAATCTGAGCAGTCTTCTGGTCTGACGCCAACTGTCATTCTCTCTTGCGATTCGGAAACCAGTATCTCCCAAGATGAGAGGCCTGACTGCTTAAGAGGGACGTTTTCTAGGTCCAATTCTGCACCACCGGTGAGCTCTGCCATCTCTCCAACACTGCTAGAGAGGCCTCCGGCCCCGTTGTCTGTAATGACTTGAATGAGCCCTGCGTCTCTTGCCTCCAAAATCATATCGAGCATCTTCTTCTGTGTGATGGGGTCTCCTATTTGTACTGCGGAGCTGGGACTCTCCTCGGTTAACTCTAGGCTGGAGAATGTAGCCCCATGAATGCCGTCACTACCGACTCTGCCTCCGACCATGTAAACAACATCGCCTGGTTGGGGCGTTTTCACGTGACTCTCCCTCCCATCTGGAAGGGATCGAGGCATTATTCCAACAGTGCCACAAAAGACCAATGGTTTACCTAAATATCTCTCATCGAATACTATTGCCCCATTCACCGTTGGAATCCCGGACTCGTTGCCACCCGACCTGACTCCTGAATGAACGCCCCTGAATACCCTAGAAGGGTGAAATAGTCCGGGGGGAATTTTTCCTGTATAGTCTGGGGGCGCGAAGCAGAAAACATCTGTATTGGCAATCGGTCTGGCACCTAGGCCGGTTCCGAGGATATCTCTATTCACTCCAACTATCCCAGTAATTGCCCCTCCATAGGGATCTAGTGCACTTGGGCTATTGTGAGTCTCGGCCTTGATACAGACGCTCCAGTCTTCATTCCATGAAATGACACCTGAGTTATCGTGAAATATACTGAGTAGCCAATCAACTTCTTCTTGGATTTCAAGAGTGGGTTGCATTATGTGGGTCTTAAACAGAGAGTCGATTGTGGTGTCTTCTCCTGTCGCCTTGTCAACGTGCCTGATTCGTGCTGCGAAAATCTTGTGCGAACAGTGTTCTGACCATGTCTGTGCTAGGCATTCTAACTCTGCGTCAGTCGGCCTATTGGAGGGGAGGCCTGCCTCCTTCCTCATGGACCTAGTATGGGGTTCTCTATAGTGTTCTTGAATAGCCCTCATCTCATCGAGATTTAGTGCGAGTAGCCCCTTCTCACTAATTTCGATTAGCCGATCATCGCTGACCTCTAAATCAATCGTTGCTGGCTCTTGAAATATTGTACTTGGAACAATTGGGAACTCGAGGAGTGGCCAAATAGCATCGTCACAGTCCTGCCTACCTGCCACTGCTGCCCTCTCAATCATAGGATTATGAAGAAAAGATGCTAGTTCGGATGATGAGGTTCGGCCTTCAATTCCCCAGAAAGCGTATGTAGTAAAGGTGGCCACTCTCAAAGCAGATTGTTCTGGGAATAGGGTCATCAGACCGTCCAGACCCGCTTGTGCAGGGTTGTCTGTAACTCCTGGTTTGAAGCCAACTTGAATGACTGCATCGGGTGGTTTTGGAAATTCATCTAACAACCTAAAATTCAGAGATCCTACTTCGATTACAGGGTCTGCAAATAAGTCGTAAATCAGTGACTGTGCGTCTGAATCTGAAATATTTGATATTACTTGGTAACCCAGTATCACTCTAACTTTGGATACTTCTATCCCATGGTCTGCTTTGAGCATAGACCTCACTCTCTCCCCACGTGCATCGGGAAGTCCGTCGAGATCCTTGGTTGTAACTTCAAAAAGTCTGGAATGCGTTTCAGAAGGCATAGTGTCACCTAAACTAAGAAAGCCTCGCTCAATTGCCAACCAAGCCAGGCAGTAATTGGCGCCATTAGATTTAGTGCTAAGTACACCCCTGCTGCCATTGTACTGTCATCTTTGAGAAGGTTTACTGTTTCTACCCCGAAAGTAGACATTGTAGTAAAACCACCCAGGAGGCCTGTCCCAAAAAAGAGGAGTGTATCGGTCTGAAGAGAGGCGGACATGAGTATTCCAAGGAGAAATGCCCCGAGAAGGTTCACAGCTATTGTGGCCCATGGTACTTCACCGGATCCAGCAGGCATGGCTTCGGCTACCGCCCATCGAAATATCGAGCCGATGGCCCCCCCCATGCCGACCAAGGCCACTGGATGCATGATGCTGGCGGAAGCTGGAGGGGCTTGATATTTCTCAGAAGGGAAAGAGTTGACATATGGGCTAGCATAGGAGGTACAATGATTGCCGAGGATGCTTGGGGCAAGAGGTGGGCTAACTGTGCTCACCCACTTTCCCACGAATTCATGCGTGTGGCGACGGAGAAAAAGTCGTTGGTAGTACTAGCAGCAGATTTGCCTAGTGTAGACGCGATTCTGAGGCTTATCGAATCTGTTGGAGACAGTGTGTGTGCACTAAAGACTCATGTGGATATGATTGAAGGATTCAATATTGAAGACTGGTCCATGGTAGAGGATTCTGCTCGCTCTAAGGGTATGCTTCTGTTTGAGGATAGGAAGTTCGCAGATATTGGTAAGGTGGCTAAGACTCAAATGGGCGGCCTCTACGATATTCGGTCGTGGGCAGACTTAGTAACTTCACACAGTATTAGTGGTCCCGATATTATAGATGGTATTGCTGAAGGTTGGGATGCAGTAGAAAGGATTGGGGGGGTCCTGCTGCTTGCACAAATGTCGAGTTCCAATAATCTTCTTGATGAGAGGTATACCGACGAGACAATTAGAATGGGCTCAGCCTCTCCACATGTTGTGGGATATATTGGAAATGGAAGCTCACAGTCAGATCTGAGGGCTCTCAGGAGTAAGGTTGGAGAGGGTAAGATGATTTGGACCCCTGGAGTGAGCTTGGACGCTGCAGAGGGTAGTTTGGGGCAGAGATACGGCAACCCTGTAGACGCGGTGACCGCTGGCTCAGACGCGGTGATTGTGGGCTCTGGTATTTACGGGTCCGAAGATCCTGCGACCTCAGCGAAAGAGTATGCCTCGGCTTCATGGAGTGCCTTGCTGGAGAGGTAATTCATGGCGACCCAGGACTTAGTTGCCTGGATTTGCTCAGCTTTAGTGATTTTAGCGATTTGTGCTTTCGTCTTTTTCGAGCTACTGAAAAGATGGAGGGTCGGCCTAAGACTAACGGAACTGGATGAGACTCTTCTGAGTGATGACGGGGTTTCAGTCGAAGAAATTACAGATGCGCCCAAGGGTAGTATGGTTACGAGCGGTAATGTTGCTGAGTTGATTGAAGAAAGTCACAAACCTAAGACATCTGGTAAATCTGAATAGAATGCTGTCAAGATAGCGATTACTGAAAACACAGCAATTAACATCACAACTTTTAGGGCCTTTCTTTTCTCTCTCGGATTCTCAATTTTCTCGTTTGTCGGAAGAGGGTTGCCATCTGGGAATAGGCTGGAATGTGGCTCTGGAAGTTTTGCCTCTATGTTTAGAGGCTGTGGGGGCGTGTCGTCTATTTCGGGATATAGTTCGTCTAGATCCGCCAATCCTGGAGCATCAGGGATTGGTCCGTTGATAATCATCCATTTTTGTTCTATGTCGGATCTAGTGATCGGCGTTGTTAGGACTGCGACGGCCCCGGAAGAGTACGCAGCGTCGCTCGCTTTTTCCAGTCTTGACTTGCTTACCACGAAAATAATCCTAGCTTCTGGATCTCTCTCTCGGATTTCTAATGCTACAACGTGACCGTCCATAGTCGGGAGATTTAGTCCCAAGAAGACCATCTTAGGTTTGAGTCGAATGTATTGGTCGACTGCTCGGTCACCGTCATCACAAATCTCTGAAACCCATCCTCTCTGAGACATTATTGAACGCACCCTTCCAGCGGTGATTGCGTTCTCATGGACTATGAGTGCACGGGGTTTCCCTTCAATCGTCATCTAACAGTCGACAGGGGTCCTGACTCAAGAAGTGGATGGTCGAAAATCATGAGAGAATATCGTCTACAAGCCAATTGGGATCAAACGGAGATAGATCATCATATCCCTGTCCAGTTCCTGCCAAGACTATCGGTCTTCCAGTAGCATGGGATATGGAGAGCGCTGCTCCTCCCTTGGCATCTGTATCTAATTTGCAAAGGGCAGCTCCATCGAATGAGAGCTTCTTCTGGAATTCCACAGCTTGGTAAACCGCATCATTCCCTGCTAAAGCGTCTGCAACAAAGATCACTAAGTGGGGGTTGGTTACTCTGTGGACCTTTCGAAGTTCCTCCATCAAATTGGATTTGTTTTGCATCCTTCCGGAGGTATCTACGATTACTATATCTTCTCCCTTGGCCTTCGCACTCTCGATTGCGTCTCTTGCGACGGCGGCAGAATCGCCCCCCCTCTGGCTCTTTATGCATCTTATACCCAGTCTATCTCCATGAGCTGCTAACTGATCGATTGCCCCGGCGCGGAATGTGTCTGCAGCAGCCAGAACGACTGCAAATCCTTGATCCTTCATCCTCTTTGCAATCTTAGCAGAAGTAGTGGTCTTTCCTGTGCCATTAACTCCTACCATCATTATGACTACAGGAGATTCTTCTTCTACGAGGTTTTGGATTGTTCTATCGAAATCCCAATAACTATTCCCAAGGAGAGAAAGAAGGGCTCCCTTTAGTGCCCTCTCTACTACCTGGGCTAGGTTCGTCTTCCTATTTACTCTAGATCCTACTAGGTGGTTTGTTAGAGCCTCTAAAAGTTCTATCACTGCAGTGTGGCCCATATCTGAAGAAAGTAGCTCTTCTTCTAATTCCTCCAAGAGTTGTTGCAGTACTGGGCCATCTTTGATTACTCTCCCACCTCTTGTTCTTGCATCTCCTCCTAGATCTATCTCAAACTCGATTTTACCGGACTCTACCAGTTTTCGACCAGTGGTAGAGTTCATAGGATTTCTAACGATCTTGGGTGATTCTGTTTTCTGTGATTTTGTACTCTTTTCTCTCTGTGCCTTCTTCCTTTCCTTTGAGCTAGACGGTTGCCTGAATGGGTCATCTACTTCTTCTTCAAAGATGTCCCACTGGTTCTCATTAGTGGGAGCAGCCTCTTCGTGGTCTGATGTTATCTTTTTCAGATTCCTGCTTCTGGATTTGGTTGCATTTGTTGCTTCTGCTGATCCCTCTTCTGCCGTTATTCCAATTTCTCCCTCTACCTCTTCAATCCTTTTTCTAAAGCGATCAAAAAGTCCCATTTTTAGTCCTCAGTCATCCAAAGTGAGTTCAGTTCCTCTCTTTCTACGAGTTTTTCTCTTCGGTAGTGGTGTTTGGGTTTTTTCTAGTATTTCTGAAGATTCTTCTTGACCCTGAAGTCCCTCTACTGCCTGGTTGAATGTTTTAGCGAGGGACACGATGTATTCCTCTAGTTGTTCATACTCTTTCCTGATTGTATCCAAAATTCCTTTGAGTTCATTATTTCTATTCCTCAGTATTTCTGTAGCTTCGTCTCTTGTCTTCTCAGCTTGAATTCTACTACCAATATCGACGACTGCTCCTCCTTTTGGTTGAATATCGGCTATTAACTGGACTCCAGCGCCTAGGGGAATCATCGCCCCCTTAGCACCTTCTTCTGAGATGGAGTGTAATGCCTCGATAGCTTGCTCCTGTTCAAGTCTGATGCTCTCTAGATTTCTGATCTGCTGATCGAGTGCCTGTAGTCTCTCTCTATTTACTTCCACTAGGTGTGCTAAGCGCTGTAGATCTGCCTTATCTGCCTCAGCCATGGTCTACGGGATGGTCACGGTGCAATGAAGTCGTCGCTAATTGGATGGGGAGTTACTCCCCGTCCCATATTCCTTCTGAAATCATGAATTGCATTACTCTTTCAGATACATTAGCTCTATTCCCACCACGAACGCCTGTGGCGGAAACTTCGAAAACCTCTGGAGGAATGTCTTGAGCCTCTCTTAATTCATATCCAACCTTTCTTCCATATGAGACGGCTTCGATGTCTGGCATTATCCATGCCTCAACATCCTCTTCCTGATATCTATACTCAATCATTCGCTTCCTAACCTCTGCAGGATAGGGGTCAGATTCAGTTACTGGCGTATCTCTGATTCCAACGACAACCCTCTTGCCTTGGTCCAGCTCTTGCTGAATAAGCCATTCGTGCCCCACGTGGAGAGGTTGCCATCTACCAGGAAGTAATACTGCCTTGGATTTCTCGAAAAGATGGGATAGTTGGTCTACCATGTCTTCAACAGTATGTCCGGCCTCACCACTAGAATTCAGCGTCATATGGGCACACTTTGGCTCATCAAAGGGGTCAGAGACTCCAGTGAAATTAGAAATTTCCCCGGTTCTCGCCTTCGCATACAGTCCTTTCACATCTCTTTCTTCGCACACTTCTAGAGATGTGGATACGTGGGCCATCACTGAACCATCTGGAAGAATCTCCAGAATCTTTTCTCGAACGTCCTCATAGGGGGTGATGAATGAGCAAATTACTGGGGTGTGCTTGGAGATTAGTGATGCCATTCTAGCGATACCAAGCAAGTGTTTTTCCCTACCCTCTCTGGAGAAATCGTTGTTTGAGAAAAAATCCCTAATTGTGTCTCCATCTAGAAGTTCGGCTCCATACCTCTTTACTGCCGCTTCTGCAATCGTAGTCTTACCAGCACCCGAAAGTCCAATCATCCAAACAACTGTATTCCCCATGCTCACACCTGATGAGCCTTCGTCCGGTGATTCGCATTTAATCCTGATTCTCCGACCAGACGTCGTTCCACTTCGTACTACAGGTAACTAGGAAAAATGGATTGATCACATCTGTTACCAAATCGTAATCGAGAGTTTCACAGTCTGGCCCGAGCACTTTCCCTCCTGCTGACTCAACTACTGCATGGGCTGCGGCTATGTCCCAGCATGATGTAGGTCCGAATCGCGGGTAAAGGTCTGCCGACCCTTCTGCGACAATGCATGCCTTGAGAGATGAGCCCATCCTGATTATCTCATGCTCTCCGATAGAGCTTGCAAATGCTTCGTCAGTCTTTGACCGATGGCTACCGCTTGCTACTAATCGGACGGGGCCTTCTGGGCGATTATTCACTGAAATTTCCCTTGTATGTCCTTTCGATATCTTAATTCCGGGTCTCTTTTTTCCGCCATACCACGTGGTTTGAGTAACTGGAGCGTGAACTACTCCAAAAACGGGGTCCCACCTGTATGCTTTTCTTCTCATCAGTGCGATGTTTACAGTAAACATGCCATTTCTCTTGATGAATTCCTTAGTGCCATCGAGTGGATCAACTAACCATGAAAATTCATTGGACATCGCATCTCCGACACGGCCTTCCTCCGAAACAATTGGGGTACTGGGATCGAGCTTCATGAGTCCTTCAACGATTGTTTCGTGCGCTGCTATGTCAGCTATTGTCAGCGGAGAGTCGTCTTCCTTGGTATGCACCTGAGCATTTGTTGCTGAATCGTAGATGCCCATTATTGCACTGCCAGCTTCTATTGCTAGGTCTACAATATCCAGATCTTCATAATCCATCGTTACCACTAGAAGTCCTCTAGTTTAGAAGCAGCTGTTTCTAGCCTATGTCTTGCATCCTCTTCAAGATAGAATAAGAATGGGTCTTCATCTTCCATAATGTCTTTCCACGAAGACATTGCCCTTGCCCATATCTCTTCTCTTGAGTTCCAATCTAGCATCCTGTCTACAAATCTACAATATCGTTGGATGTCTTCGTCATCAGGTGCCACTCTTCGCAGAATTTCATTAGTCTGAGCAATCATTAGCCCTTGTGTTGGGTTTAGTTTGTATGTGGTGAAAGGGTTTCTTTCTTGATTTATCGTGATATGGTCCCTCCATAGGCCAAAGGTAACGTCGTATGAAAACCCCACCAACAGAACGATTGCCAGAACTACCACTGCTATTCCGATTAATCCTAGATAGGTTAGTGGGATTAGAAAGAATGTCTCGCTGGATACGAATCTCCATGAGACATATGGCCAGACCAAAAGCGTGATAGTGGCTGTCCAGAAGCCCAGACTGATTATAGCCTGACTCTGCTGAATTCGCCAATATTGCCTCATCAGCCACTTCTTCATCGGTCTAGGCCCGGTTAGAGTTAGTTTTCACCATTGCCCAGAAATATCGGCTCTCGAAGACAAAGCGCCTACTCTTCCTCTGATTCTGGTGAGTCGGTGCCCAAGGAGTCGGTGCCGCCAAAATATGCTACGACCACATGAGAATGTGAATTAGATGGGTCTATCTGTTCGATCTCATCGACCAGAACGAACCGCCTAGACACCCTGTGCCTGCTTCCGAAGTTTGACATTACCCTCTCCATAGCGTCTTCCTTATTTTTTGCCACCAAATCTATGTTGAATGGTTGGTTCTTCTTACCGGCTCTGAAAGAACCCTTGGCCCTGAATGCCTTCATATCGCAACCGAGTTAGGTTTCCGATTTAACCCAAGCGGGTCCTAGATGTGGTTTCTGTCAGAAGATCTCCCTCAAGGTTCAAGTGGATGCATGCATGGTTAGAATCGATTAGGCATGACTGTGAACACCCCTCCGAAGGACGGAGTCGTCGATCTTAGGAAAAGATTGGCTGGAATTCCACGAAATAGGCTTGTTGAAGAGGTGGTTTCAAGATGGGACGATGTGATTCGCCTGGAAGGGGAGATCGCGAATCTAAGAAGGCGTTTGCGAGAGGCCGAGTTAGTTACCGATGGTGGCGTCTTAGAATCTTCTCGCATCAGTCAAATGGAAGAGCGTTTGCGTATTGCTGATTCAAAAGTTAGAAAGCTAGAGGGTTCCCTAATTAATGAGAAGTCGAGGAGAAAGTCGGTCGAGGAGGAATCTAGTCGCTTGGTGGAGCTGCAAGCAGAGAATTCTAGGCTACTCAAAAATGAGGAGGAGTTGCTACTACTCGTCCTAGATATGGAATCGGAGATAGATCGGCTGACGAAATAGGAAGTTACTCCTCCTCTGAATCGTCGTTCTTCTTTCCTGTAAACGAAGTGAACACACCGAAAACCTCGGAAATCAAGCCTCTTGCCACAGCTGAAGGGGAGTTAGCTATACTAGAATCTCGCCTTTTATCGGTTTTCTTCGTTATTTCCCTTATTTCTGGCATGAAAGGTTCCATTTCTCTATTGTCGAACCATAGAGACCCGCATTTTAAGCATCCATCTACTTCGATTGTCGTTCCTTCTGTGGTACGGACTGGTCCCTTGACCATTTCACCATCACAGGTCGGACATCTGTATCCTGCGCTGGTTCCTGCTTCGAAAACTCCATTCCTGACATTCCTGAGCACTGGCTGTTTCATATTCGATGATAGCCACCTGTCACTGGCCATAATCCCATAGCAAAAACTGCAGTAGTGCATATGTCCAGAAACCACATCTCCGTGCAGTTCCATCTCAGAATTACAGCATGGACAGGATGCGTCCGCCATGGGCGATGTGTATCGTTGGAGCGTAAGAGGGTGCCTGCTCCCTGTCTATCTACTGATGCCGTTAACTAAGGTGGTTAGAATCTCCTGTAACTTACTTGCATCATCGAACTCTTCGGTTAGGTTTCCCGTTACAATCCAGTCTGCACCCGCGTCTGCCGCCTTACTTGCGGCCTCCAAATCCCTTATTCCCCCGCCGACAATTAGAGGAAGATCGCATGCTTTCCTAGCAGCGCGAATTAGTGCTTGGTTCACTGGGGTTTCCGCACCGCTTCCAGCTTCTAGGTACAGCATGCTGAAACCGAGAAACTGCGCTGCCATTGCATACGCTGATACTCTGTCCGTTTCTTCTGGGCCAATCAGATCCGCCTTTCCTACCTGTCCTGCCTTCCCCCCCGGTTCACAAATCACGTAACCTAGGGGAACTGGCTCAATTCCTGCCTTCTTGACAAAAGGTGCTCCTTGGATTTGCTCTCCTATGAGAAATCTGGGTTCTGTCGAGTTCATTAGCATCATGAATGTAATCCCATCAGCTGCGGGTGACAGTGCTGCTGCGCCCTGTGGGAAGAGTAATACTGGGACCTGAAGATCTGTCTCGGCATCTGAATCTTGGCTTGAAGCCCAGGTGACTAGTTCTAGAGCCTCCTTAATTGCAACAACTGTCCTGTGAACATTTTCCATGTCGGTGTCTGATGATCCCCCCACTAGCACCATTCTAGATCCTGCATGGACAGCAGCCATGGCTCTATTAGCTGCCACCTCAGGTATCTGATCGGCTGGATCGATTAGGATGCTGTGTCTGCAACCCATGCTCGTGTCACAGAGGTATTCGCGTACCGTACTCATATGCTACCTACTATCAGAAGACTGTATAATTGTATCAACTTTTGTTCTTGCTTTGAAAATGCCCTCCTCGATATCTTGGACCAGTGCATTCCTAGGATCTTCACCGTTCCACGTAGCTGTCTGAATCCAATTCTTTATCCGGTTACCTTCCTCATTAATCCAAACCTCTGTAGTTCCGTCGGACCTAACTCCAGAAATTTCCCCAGGTGCTTCCAATCCAGATGAAAGCGTCCCCCCAAACCACTCTGGCCCGATATTTTCATGTCTGAAGTCTAAGATCGCGTCGTAGTGGATGGTGCCCATTCCAATAGCGCCGGCGCCTACGACTTGAATTTGATCTGGGGAAATTGCCGAGGTCCTGGTTTTCAGGTGTATAGTACACCCCCTATTAGATAGTTGAATTCCAAGAGCCTTTTCAAACCACGATCTTCTAACTGCAGTTGATTCTTTGGTTGGAGTCTGGGATTTCATATCCGAGATCCAATGGGTTGGGCAGGGAGGCCATTTCTCGAATATTCCTGGAGCTTCTACAGATAGCCCTATCTCTGCAGTTTCTGCAACTAGCTGAATTTTAATGTTCTGGCAAGTGTCTAGAATGTAATGAGCTGCAGAGAGAGCATCAAGTGTATTGCCCAAAATTAAGACGTTTCTCATACGTTAAGCCCCAATGGCAGAGACAACTGACGCTTGAGAGTCCAACTCAAAATTAGTGATTGAGAGAGCGTATACGGGACATGCAGGTATACAGTGCTCACAATGAGTGCACTTTGGCTCATCTACTACCGCTAAAATGCCCTCCAGTGATAATGCATCCACCGGACAGAGTGCTACGCAGGCTGCACATCCAAAGCATCGATCATCATCAACTTCGAAAAGATGTCCGGGTGTTCTGGGCACGCTCTTGGCAGGTGGCACTCCATCTCAATGTTATGTCCCCTACCCCTATGTTTCATATGGAACTGAATAATCGATCAATAACTAAATAAAATATTTCTATTATTTAGTATGTTGAGACATCCATCTGAAGATCTTTCATCTGGGGACGATAATTATTTGTCTTTTTTTCGTAATTGACTATAATTGAACATATAAGAGATTCATTGTGCTAATGTATTCCAGTGGAACTGATGGGGTTGGGGTCTGATTCATATCCTTGATGTGATTAGGGCCTTCTATGGTTCTCTACAGTGCTGGTAGTACAACCCCATATCCAGAAAAACCCCCAAAAAAAGGGATAAGAATACATTTCCTTGGTGGTGCTGGTGAGGTTGGGAATGTAGGGTGCATTCTAGAGGATAATACAGGGACTAGATTGCTGATAGACTATGGCCTAGCACCCACCAAGCCACCCCGATATCCTTCCGAGGCACCCTTTGTAACAGACGCTATATTTACTCATGCGCACATCGACCATATCGGCATGGCTCCATGGCTAACGACTCATGGAGCAAAGCTACACGGAACCAGACTAACGGCAGCAGTATCAGAGATAATGTGGTCAGACACATACAAGGTATCAGATATCGAAGGATACCCACTGGGTTGGGATAAAAGAGACCTCGAAGAGGCCCTTTCTTCATGGGTGGGACACGAGTTTGACACTTGGTTCGAGGTAGGACAATGGCAGTGTAGACTTCTCCCCGCAGGACACATTCCAGGCGCAGCAATGATTGAGATAAAGACGCCTGAGTTGCATATCCTGTGGACAGGGGATTTAGACACTAGAGATAGCCCTAATGCAATTAGGGCAATGCCGAGGAAATGTGACATCCTTTGCATAGAGGGGACATATGGGGGCAGACAACATCCAGATAGAACTGAAGAGGAAAGCAGACTTGTGTCTCGAGTCCTGGAGGTAGTCTCCAGAGGTGGCACCGCATTGATCCCGGCTTTCGCTTCGGGGAGAGGTCAAGACATCCTCAGGATACTTCATAGAGAGACACCAGAGCTGAATGTCCATTATGACGGAATGGGTACGAGAGTCACAAGGGAATGGCTTACTTGCCGGGATTTTATTAGAGACCCAAATGAGATGGAAGCAGCATACAAGTGGGCGAAGAGGGTGAGCGGAAAGTCAGACAGAAAAAAGGCGATGGGTGCGGATGTAATCGTCACCACCAGCGGTATGCTAGACGGGGGCCCAGCAATTTGGTACCTAAATAGGCTAAGACATGATAGCTCGAATGCAGTACTGCTAACAGGCTACCAGGCAGAAGGCTCGGGAGGTCGGAAGCTGTTAGAGACGGGAGCCTTGAACGTTTACGGTCGCCAGACAAGAATCCCTCTGGAAATAGACAAGTTCGACTTGTCCAATCATGCTGATCATGACTCGATCTGTGAATTTGTTAGACAATGCTCTCCGGATGAAACCATAATTTTCCATGCCGAAGACGGGCCCGCTCAAGCGATAGCCACAGAAATTGCAGAGGAAACAAGGGTGCACATTCCATCAAATACTGAAACTCTGGAACTAGGATAATTCATGATCTGATCCGAAAAATCCCAATTTATCTAGAAATTGTACATAAGCCGAGGTGTCAGTGGGCCAACTAGGTGAGTGACAACTCATCATTGGAATAGAAAAAAAGGTGAAAAAATGGAAGTAAAACAATTGGATGACTACTTTGGATATACAGAGAAGGGTAGTTCCCTCGAGGGAGAGTTGAGGGCGGGTCTTACCACCTTCCTCACGATGGCGTACATTCTGTTCGTCAACCCAGATATGCTTGAACTAGGGTTCACAGCAACAGATACATCTGGACCTATAGGGATACCCTTCGATGATGCACTATTCGCGACTGCAGTTGCTGCGTTCGTGGGTTGTGTCATCATGGGACTGTGGGCGAACCTACCGTTTGCCTTGGCACCGGGAATGGGCTTGAACGCATACTTTGCGTATACAGTCGTACTCGGCGATAATGGGATTGGTTGGCAGATGGCGCTTTTCGCCGTCTTCCTAGAAGGAGTGTTGTTCCTGATATTATCTCTCCCTCAGGTTGGAGCAAGAACGGCCATGATAAACGCCATCCCGAAGGATCTGAAGATTGCAACAGGTGCAGGTATTGGAATGTTCCTGGCAATCATCGGACTTAGAGAAATGGGATGGATAATAAACGACCCCGCGACGTTAGTTCAGTTGACACATGAATTAGACGGAATAACGTACACAAACGGAGAGTTTTGGGCCATGGCGTGCCTTATTGCAACTACAGCTATGATGGCGCGAGGAATAAAGGGAGCGATTGCTTATGGCATCCTTGGAACAAGCGCAATCGCTTGGATAATTGCTTCCATCGGGGATCCAGTTGTAGACACATACAATGTTACAGATTTTAACGCTGCAGAGGTCACTTTCTCATTCTCGGCAATATTCGATGTCGCCAACTTCCCTGAAGAGTCATTCTTCGCCGCATTTGGGTCAGACGGTCTCGGGAACCTGGGAGATGGTGTATCTTATGCTGACTTCTTCTTGATCATGGTGGCTTTCCTGTTCGTAGATATTTTTGACACCGCAGGGACACTATATTCCGTCGGGAGGCAGGCAGGATATGTTGACGAGGAGACTGACGAGCTGCACAACTCCGATGAAGCGTTCATGGCAGATGCCGGCGCAACGATCGTAGGAGCTGCATTCGGGACGAGCACGACAACAACCTACATCGAGTCTGCAGCCGGTGTAGAAGAAGGAGGCAAGACCGGTCTAACGGCAGTCACAGTCGGAGTTCTAATGCTCTCAGGACTTCTGCTTGCGGGATTGTTCAAGCAAATACCAACATTCGCAGCAGCACCTGCTCTGGTGGTAATCGGCGCAATGATGATGAGGCAAGCAGCGGATATCGACTGGTCCGATATTGGAAACTCCATTCCAGCTTTCATAACCATGGTTATGATGCCGTTTACGTACTCCATCGCTGCAGGAATAGCTTGGGGCATAATCACTTACGTTCTGATTAACGCCCTCTCAGGAAAGCACAAGGACATTAGCATGGTGATGTGGGGTCTCGCTATAGCGATGATTCTGTTCTACGGAAACGTCACGATTGATTGATCATGTGAAAGCGAAACATAGCCTAGAATAACGAGGTGTTTCGAACCCAAAAGGAGCTAACAGCATGTCAGATGACTTGATCCAGACGCTCGAGAACACAGTCAGAACTGTCCCGAACTTTCCTATTGAGGGGGTGATGTTTAGGGACATCACACCGGTCCTCGCCGAACCGGGTCTGCTTTCTTCCATTACAGACCGGTTCTCCGAGGACCTACAAATGCTCGGCTGGACTCCGGACGTGATCCTTGGCCCCGAAGCAAGAGGATTCATCTTCGGACCTCTGTTAGCAGATAGAATTGGCTGCGGCTTCGTCCCGGTTAGAAAGCCTGGCAAGCTCCCTCACGTCACACTGAGTGAGGAGTATTCTCTTGAGTATGGATCCAATACTCTAGAAATCCATGAAGATGCAATAAAACCTGGACAGCAGGCTATCTTCATAGATGACCTTTTAGCTACTGGAGGAACAATCTCTGCCTGTGCTAGTCTATGCGAAGCCTGTGGGGCGTCAGTTCTCGGTGCAATGTTTTTGATTGAATTGGACGGACTTGGAGCTAGAGACGCGATATCTCCGATTCAGGTGCATTCTTTGCTAACCTACCCAGCATGAAACGAACCCCCCTCCCGATTCTTTCAAAGGGAGCAAGCCTCCCCTACGTCTGATACCCATGTCTGAGGACGGAGCCAAACGACCACCACCTCCGCCCCCAGCCGCGCCCAAGGCTCCACCACCTCCGCCCCCAGCCGCGCCCAAGGCTCCACCATCCAAGACAAGACCAGATGCAAAAAAGAAGAAGATGAANCCCTCACAGAAACCGAAGCGTCAACCAAAGAGACGACCAAAAGGAAAACCTGTGGGCAAAAGAAGAAAGCCGAATCCTAAAAAAGGAAAACCAGGAACTCCTCCAATTTCGAAAAAGAAAGGCCGCAGAATCAAAATTAAATTGGGTCTACGTGCTAAGAAACTTTCAGATGACACAGACTCTTATTCTGATCAGATCGGCTGGACAACTTCTTCCTCGGAGACGATTCTAAGCGATTTCGACGAAGTAGAGGAGACGATTAGTAAGGAACCGGAAACAATCACACATCATTGCACTATGTGTGGTAGTAGGATGGAAATCCCTAGGCCCAAAAGAGAGAGATACAAGGTAATATGCGCTCATCCTGAATGCGGCCACGAGGATCAGATAGGATTCTGATCAGCACTCATCACTAAGTCTAGGTGGCTATCTGAAATGAAAAGAGTAGCTTCTGTTCCAGCAAGAATAAACATCATCGGCGAACATACCGACCACTTCGGTGGCCTTTCTCTAGCGTTTTCAAGTCAACATAGATTGGTTCTGACAGCCTCAAGCAGAGATGACGGCATTCGTGGTGAAGAGACAATCGTCCGTTTATGGAAGGCAGCTGGAGGTTGGAACGCAGAACTCAGCGTCGTTTCCGATATCCCCATCGGAGCGGGACTATCTTCGTCTGCAGCTCTTTGCGTAGCGATCATCATGTGCTCCCAGAATCCTCGAAATAGAATGGAAATAGCCACTAAGGCGCAGAGGATTGAGCATGAGATATTGGGCTCGGCATGCGGTCTCTTGGACCAAATAGCAATTACCCATTCGAAAAGGGGCAACGCCGCTTTGATCAACTTCAAAGAAATGGCTGTAGAGAATTTCAGACTCCCCGATGGTTGGGTGTTTAAGTTGGTGGACACAGGCATTAGGAGGAGCTTGAGTGAAACAGAATATGTCGAACCGAATACTAATGAGGAAACTAGGAAGAATCACTCCGAGAGAGAGAGCCTAAGAGTTAGGGAAGCACTTTCTTGCGATGCAACCCAGCTTGGGGAACTTCTGAATCACTCCCACTCATCAATAAGTGAGAAAATCCTCACTAGTACGCCCGAGGTAGACTTGATTGTCAGGAAGGTACAAAATATATCCGGAGTCCTCGGAGCTAGGCTCATGGGGGGAGGGTTTGGGGGGATGATTCTAGCACTTCTCGAGGATGAAAATGCACTTCCAGGCGAAACTCTGATTTCCTCGGATTCAGCCTTCCTTCAGGAAACGATCTAGTAAAACTAGACGTTCAGGGGTACCTATGTCCCAGAAAGGCTCGTCATCTAAGTGAGCGGCAATCGAACCAGACATGGATGGATAAACAACCTCTTCCCAGCTCCAAAAGCCATCCCTTCCATGAGCATCTAGAAGAGCCTTTTCGACGATGCTTGTACCAGATTCGTAACCATTGAGCCCGTCAGGCGTCGAAAGGTGCTTGTCATAGCGAACTACTCGCCCCATCTCGTGTTTGAGATTGAATGAAGAGTGCTGACTGGTAACGGTCATAGTCAAATCGCAGCCGGAAGAAACATGCGTTTCTAGTAAGTTAGAGTAGTCAATCATGTGTAGATCGTCCCCCCAAAGAAGGACGAACCTCTGATCCAGAAGCTCTCTCGCGTTCCATAGTGCTCCACCTGTCCCAAGCGGTCGGGGCTCTCGATGGAATGTGAGATCCATATCGCAATCTAGGTAGTAATCATCAAACCGATCGCCCAGATGACCCGTCAAAACCAATCCAGTCCTGCAACCCTGAGTATTAGCCCACTCTAGGATGTGGGAGAGAATTGGACGACCTGCAACCTCTACAAGAGACTTGGGGGTCTTCTCTGAGATCGAACCGAGACGAGTCCCCATTCCGCCTGCAAGTACTACCACTTGGTCTACTGTTCCGCCTTCCACAGCTCACGGAATCTGAAGGGACTAATAATCAGCAGGTTTCAAGTTCAATACCATACGGGGAGAGTCGATGAAAAGACCACGGATGGTGATGGCGACTACTCTCATGCTACTGCTACTGCCCCTTTCCGGTTGCCTCCAGGGCGCCACTTCATCAGAAGAAGTAGAGGAAGAGCAAACTCCACAGCTAGTATTCGTGACAGGCTCAGACGGTAATGAAATCAATGTACCGCCTCTTCCACTAGTCTTCAACTTCAGTGATGTCGGTGAGGATGGCGCTGAACCCAGCATTGGCGTAACTTCTAGCGGATGCATATTCTTCATTGCCTTTGAGAAGGTGATGCGTTCATGCGATCACGGAGCGTCATGGGAAGACGTAACAGGCCCGCTATGTGCATTCCAGACCAATGATCCCTATGGGTGGGTAGACCCGGAAACAGACCGGATATTCAATGTGCAGATGCAGGGGCTGGAGACATCCTGGATTTGTTGGAGCGACGACGATGGAGACTCATGGGTCGGAAACCCACATGATTCTGGGACAACACCCATAAATGACCATATCAAACTCGCTTCAGGTCCTTGGACCAGTAGTGGGTATGGAATAGGAGGCCAGTTTTCACAAGCATTCTATGAACAGGCGGTTTACTACTGCTACAATAAACTTGCAGGAATCTTTTGCTTCACCAGCTTCGATGGAGGAGCGACTTTTGAGGCAGGAGGCCAGATCTTTGGACTAGCCACAACTAATGGCGGTCTTCACGGGGCAATCACCTCCGCACCCGATGGCACGGTTTACGTTACACCTAGAGTTGAGACGCCCACGGTAATCGTATCAAAGGATAACGGTTTAACGTGGTTTGAGAGAACAATGGGCGAAGACCAAGGGACACCTTATCCTAGAAAGAACTCCGAAGTAGCAACAGATACCCAATCAAATGCATACCATATCTGGACAGGGGCCGACGAAGGCGTGTATATGGCTGTCAGCACCGATTCAGGGCAGACATGGAGTGAGACCAGCGTCCGAATGAGTCCGAACCAAGTAATCTCAACAGCATTTCCACAGGTTGATGCAGGCGATCCAGGCCGAATCGCGGTAACTTACCTCGGAAGTGACGATACTAGCGAGCTCGGACAACCTAACATCGACGGTGAACCATGGGATGGTAATGCACATTACGCCAATGGCAACGTAAGCTACTATCTGTACGTGACATACAGCCTGAACGCCTTAGACCCAAATCCGATTTTCCATACAGTTAGAGCATCAGTAGACCCTGTCCAGATAGGAAGCATCTGCCTAAATAGTGGCGATTGTAGGGATATTGGAGGATCAAATAGAAATCTTCTAGACTTCAATGACTTGCATATAGATAGCGAAGGAAGGGTATACATCGCCTTCGCAGATGGTTGTACAGGAGATTGTGCTATTGGCAACAACTCAACTCCCGAAGACTCGCGTAGTAGAAGGGGGATTCTGTGCTATCTCGGAAGCGGCCCTAGCCTGCTGCAAGACTACGGCCTCCTTTCCAGTTTCGAATTCGAGTAGACTCATAACTCAGCGCAAGTAGCACATCATATGTCGCTTCCAAGAAGAGCCATGGAGCAGATGGGCTTCTCGATTTGCTGTCTAAACTGTGATGCTCCAGATATCGCAGGCTCTCACAGGTGCAAAGTATGTATAGAGAAACACTCCGTTACCAGAGAAAGACTGACTACTGGGAAAGCTAAAACCAAGGCACAGAGACTGGCAAGAGAGATGACTTCAATGCTAGCAGATCCGTTCAGTTACATTGACGATGATATACATGGAAAGTGGATGCTGAATTACTCTGAAATGATAGCTGAACATCAATATAATCCAGAAAAAACAGGACAGAAACGTACCGTAACGAGACCAAGAATTTCCAGGAAGAGGTCATTAATTCGTGAAATTTCGAACAAGAATGAGTGGTTGGAGAATCCACCAGACGAAATCCAAATCAGCGAAATGAGGAAAATTCTCAGAGGAAACGAATCCAAGCAGCCAATGACCTGGGATGATCTAATCTCTGAGATTGAGGAAATGCTTGAAGAATGAGACGAATAGCATTGATAGCATAGCACGGAGGCAACAACCTGTGAGTAAGGAGAGAGATCCAAGAGCCTGGTGGATTGATGACGACCCCTTTGAGTCTAGAAAAGGACCCGGGAGCCACCCTTCTGCACGAGATGACGGGTCTTGGCGAAAACCGAAAATTCGAGTAGTTCAGATAAATCGAGGAAAAGGGGAAATCTCATCCTGGTTCGATGGGCCTAAGATTGTCGAGACAATTCCACTACACAGGGGCTCCATTTGGCATTTTTCTAAAACAGAAGTAAGGCACCTTATGCTAGCAACAGGAGCATTCACACTTGCCTTGGCTCTAATGTTCGATGGAGGAATTTTCAGTCTTTCGAATGCCTTCCCCATGTATTGCGCCCTTTCTTTGATCGCCCTCGCTCCAGCATTCATACTACACGAATTCGCACATAAGTTCGTAGCAAAATTCTATGGGTGCTGGGCAGAGTTTAGAGCTGACCCGGCCGGCCTAAGATTCGGACTTATTCTCGCTGCACTACTTGGGATAGTCTTCATGGCGCCGGGCGCAGTAATGGTAGCGGGCAATGCTACAAGAAATCAATTCGGCAAGATTGCAGTCGCAGGCCCTATTTCTAATATGATTCTCTGGGTTTTCGGATTTTTAGCTTGGTTGAGTTTGGGTTCTTTGCCTGTCATGAGCACTGTAATCTTCTATTGGCTATGGGGAAACTCAATCCTGTGTGCATTTAACATGCTTCCCTTCGGTCCTTTAGACGGAAAAAAGATCAGGAATTGGTCGGAGCCTATTTTTTACACCTGCCTTTGTATCGCATTGGCAATGGTATACACCACAATGACAATCTAGCATGGTATGACCTCAGATTGCATTCAAAATCGGGGACTCGTCACAGTGGAAGAACGTCATTAGCGCCCACCAAGTTATCATATCCAAGCTGTTCACTACGTTCGCAACCCCAGTGTTCTCTTCTCCGTATCCTTTTCCGGTTGTATCCATCCATTGCTCCCATTCATCTAGAGTATCACATGTCTGATGGTAACACCAGTAACCATCAACTAGTCCGCCGAAACCAATCGTCACTGTCCCAAGATTATCTTGGAAACTAGCATGATCGCTTCTCGCCGTGGTATCCTCGTACACTATCACTTCGGGTCTTCCACTGTCTAGCCAGGAATCTGTTTTCCATGTTTCAGCAGAGTAGTTTGTTCCAATCAAAGTACCCATCTGGCTTTCCAATCCCAATGCATCAGAGCCAATCCAGTTCGAGAGGCCCACCATTCCAGGCTGATCTAAAATTTCGTGATTGGGACCGGGCCCGATGTAAACTCTCAGCGGCCAGACCTCAGCATCCTTCGGATAGCCATCTTCATCTATTTGTGGATCAGGATCACCGTGGGGGGCACCCCCTCCACCAGGCCAATTCACACCAGCCATATCCAGATTGATGTAGTTGGTAACAGTAACATCTGGATTATCCTCTTTGACATGATAGTCGGTCCAGTAATCAGAACCTCTTTTTCCTCCCTCCTCGCCAGACCATAGACAGAAAACCATAGTCCTTCGACTCTCGAAGTCCATCAAAGCTCGCGCAGTCTCCATCACCATAGCAGTTCCACCAGAGTTATCGTAAGCACCTACTCTGGTCCCATAAGTGCGCGTACCCGTCACATGAGGATCAAGTAGAACCGCGTTTGCTGGCGGGGCGACATCGAAGTGAGCTCCGAAAACCAACCACTCGTTCGGGAACAACTCTCCCCACTTGTACGCACAAACGTTGTACGACTCAGGATTCTGGCTTCCGAAAATATCTGTAAACTCGAATCTATGTGCAATCACTTCCAAACCAAATGACGATAGCTCCGAAATTAGATACTGCGCAGCATCTTCGTAGGCAGGATTACCCTGTCCAGCCCACCGGTCCCAATAGCCTGCCTTCCCATCTACAATGTCAAAGCTATCAGTCGGATCGGTTATCTCGTAGACTCTTTCGTATACTTCTCTCCCGTGTACGATACCGCTTGAATGGGAACCTCCTTCGCTAGCTCCCACGGAGGTTGGTCGCTGAGCAGGAATTATCTTTACAGATACTGCACCACCAGTCGAATTACTATTTTCAATCGAATCTAGAGTAGAATTCCCCGTAGTCCTTGAGACACCGAAATTATCCGACCCAGAAGCTCCACCTCTTTCTAACCAAGTTTCCCAAGATTCGTTCTCCTTTCTCAAAGGCCAGTCTACTCGACCAATCTCCCCTATTAGAAAAACTAGAGCATCAACTCTAGGAGGAGCTAAGATTTCCAATGTATAGATCCCCCGTACATCAATGACAGTAGAATTCTGAACGAATGAACTCGATGGATTAATTGTCAAGTATGGAATAAATACTGACATATCTCTGCTAGCTTGGAAAGTAACCTCCTGGAAAACTCCGGAAATGAGAGTTTCTGGACCCACTTGCAAGTCTTCCGCGGAGGACTCCTTGCTGTCCTCCCCCAAGCAGCCGCTTAGAGGGGCCGAAAGTATCACGAATGCCACCAAGAAAACTCTCATGGTATCCACTATGCTGAAGAAAGCCTCCTCTTTATTACAATTCCATTATCAGTAACTTGTAACACTTCTACAGATGGTTGTGGAGCCACATATCCCACGTTTGAAGCGGCCGCCTCCTCCATCTTCTCCAAGGCAATCGCCCGCCTCTTCTTCTTCCTTCTAACAGACTTTCGCCTTACCCTCCAAAGGAAGAAAAGAAGCAAACCCATCAAGTAGAATTGTACTTGGGTAAGGACCCACATAGGGGTCAGAAGTACCCCGAACTCTAGCTCTGCATCTGGCATCTCCTCCCCAGCTACCATCTTGTAGGTAATCACCTGTCTTCGAGTATCCTCATCGATTCTGCTCTCCACAGCTCCACTATTAGACGAAACTCCCTCCAATTCTATGCCCAGAGGGAGAATCAGGGTTATCGACCCTCCTAGGTGCATGTCCATCTCTTCGGGTCCGACTGTCGTCGATGGCATCCCTACACTAAAATTCGAGGGCCCTCTTATTCCGTCTGGAGAAACCAGACTCCCAGCGAGGGCACTAGTTAGACCGTCCATCGCGGACACCATAGGGTCAAGGAAAGGTGCAACAAGCGCTCCAGACTTGGACTCGGTAACAACACCAATCTTCAATCCCTCCCCCTCTTCTCCTCGAGCCATTGAGATGAGCTCCATCCATGAATTATCAACCCCTACTGAGACACTAACCATTGGGATTTTCAGACTAAATACAATTCCGCGCTCATCTCCTATTACAGAATCGTCATCGAATAGATTTCCGTCTGGGAAACCAATCTCTAGTGAGAACCCAGACATGTCGAAAGTTTCGAAAACTTCGCTAAATTCCTCATTACTACTCAATGCGGAAGCACCATCCTGGATCATAGCTTGAATACTCTCCTCTAACTGTGATGTAAAATATGTGAGCCCCGNTGCATTGTCATTTGAAACCGGCAAACTCTGATCACAGTAGCTTTTACCATTACTGCAAATCGAAAAATCAATTTCCAAGGGATCCCCCCTGGACCCAACATCCAGTATCACTCTGAGTAAATCAGATGGTAGAACTTCCAATCCTAAGGTAGTAGTACCACTGTTCAATGAATCGAATAGTGATTCGGGTACGGCAATCCTGTGCACAGCAAGATCAATACTAAGCTCGAACTCAACAGTAACTCCCTTACTTATCGGTAAACTAGCGAAAGAAAGCTTCTTCAGGTCTAACTCTACATCCGCATATGCACAAGTCTTCAACGAAGAAGTGCATACTCTGTCTTCGCTTAGATCATTACACTCATCCGCACTTGTTTCTGAGCATATAGCATGTTGCCATGAGAATGAATCAGATCCTTCTAGGCTAATAGAACCGTCATGTGCACCGGAAACACGGTATGATAACTCGATAGTACTACCTTCGTCTGCAGTTGAAGCCCAAGAAGGAAGAACGATAGCCATAGTCAAATCTGCACTGACTCCTACCGGTAGCATACTTCCTACGAAACTCTCCATTGTATCATCGCTTAGAACTGTAGAGAACTCTAGACCAGAGTTCAGAAGCTTACCAAGATCGTCACCGGTAACTGAGTTCAAGAAACCAACATCCGACCCAAGATTCCCTCCAAGTAGGTCAGCTAGGCTAAATGGGAATGTATGGCTGGTAGAAGTCATATATACTGGATAATTATCTTCCATCGCTACCGCGCCTTCTAGACAAAAATGAACACCTCTCATACACCCCATACTATGCGTGTAGTTCAATCCACCACTATCCAAGGGTGCCTGAGAATTAGAAATCCACTGGAACGGCCCCATCTGTACACTCAATCCCGGTTTAGAATTTGCAACTGCTTGTCCAATATCGCCTACAGGAATTTTTTTAGACATCTCAGCAAGATCTAGCAGACCTGTGTGATAGGCCATTCTGATTCCGTCAGAGGTGATGAATGGAATAGTGGCCTTATCTTTGTCCATTAGCGGTTCGACCCCCCAGCTATCCAGGGTGCTAGTCTGAATTTGATAAATTCCAGCTACTACTTCAACAAAGGCACTGTTTTCATCAGACATATCCACGACAACCCTAAGATCCAGGCTTTTTGCCTGAGAACCGATGCTCACCACACTAGTTGAGACGCTCTGTCTGAATCCCATTGTCATATCTAGATCTCCAGGGAGATCCTCATCGAGAAGACCTGCTGAAGGCTGTCTGTTGTCAATCTCCCATAGGCCGTACTGGTAGGTTCCATCTACCGAGCCAACCTCGTTTCCACCATTCCCGCCTGCTTCAGTCACAGAGGCATATTCTGGAGGATGAATTGCATATGTCCCCTTGTGTCCAGGACTTACTAGAACATCGAATTTGGCAGTAACTTGTGATCCCATTACAAGCATTCCTTCCAAAGCCGTATCGAGATTCTCTGCGTTAACTCCGCTAATTCCGTATGTATCGCCAATGTTTAATGAAATATTTACTGTAGTAGATATACAAATAGGAGGCTCAAATGCATTTCCATCTCCATCCTGTGCAGGATCAATAGTACAATCTACTGCAGATACTGCTCCCGAAGAGTCGGGAAGAAAGACTTGGTTCGTCCAACCTGTTTCTGGAGTTGAAGAGCCCCCCCAACCTGAAAGGAATTGGCCAATACTCCCATCTATCTCGCTTAGGAGAGTTTCCTCCACAGTAGGCGAACCCGGGTCATTAGGATCCGAGCTCTCATCGAAAGAAGATCTCAATACGTCAGCAGGTAGTCCGTCACCATCGTTAATGTTGTCAAGCTCCAAATTCGATCCAAGACCATCGAACAATCCCATTCCAGAACGATCCCACTCCCGAATGGCCCAAGAAGCTTGGAACTGGATTTCAGTGGGGCTAGTCATATTGAAATTGAACATACCTTCTACCCAAGAAGGGACGTTAGAAGTCTCGTCGCTGGCATCAAACCGACTGTCACATTCGCCACCGAGGTATTGGTCTTGACAGATGACCATCTCGTCCAGCCCGTCTTCCGAAACTACTACTGGCGAAACGACTTGAATGAGGAAAATAGCTATTAGAATAGCCGAAGATTTCACACCTCTGCTAGGAGTCCTGACCTTAGCGTTCCGCTCAGTCATGGCGTAATGACTCTACGAGTCATTGTTAATGGATTCGGTGGGGGGAGTCAGAAAAGCAGTACCAACCAACTCATCCGATGAAAACTGAGAGACAAGTCAGACTAGCATCAACCTCTCTAAATTCTGACATCTCAATAGTTGTGATTGAGAAGCCAGCACTCATCAACAGTTTTCTTGTCTTTACGTATCCTTCTGCCATAATTATTCTATCACCGAAGGAGATAGTGTTCGCGGCATAGGCCTCATCTTCCGGAATCCAGATTACTTCTTCTGCGAAGCTGAGGGCAGCTTCAGTCAAATGACCTCTTGCAGCGATTAGTGTACCAGCCCTCGGGCTCGAACAAACTGTAGTCAGGTGGAGAGTTGAACTGGGCACTTCAAGAAGTTGAACATCGATCCCAATCGATCTAGCGTGCTCGGTTAGAAAGGCCGCTCCTTCCTTATTGGTTCTTGTCGACAAACCGACGAGAAAACGGTCGTCAAAGAACACGACGTCGCCACCATCCATGGTAGCACCAGCAGGCATCATCTCAATACCGAAATCACTCGAAAGAAAATCAGAAATTGAATGCTGCTCCCCGTTCCTGCTCGGATGGCCAGGGTTTGTGATTACCACCTTGTCATCTAATACTATGGCTGTATCTTCGGTGAAACAGCAATCCGGAAAACCTTCCAATGCAGGAAGAGTAATAACTTCAGATCCATGAGCTCTTAATGCTGCGAAATAAGCCTCTTGCGCACCAGTGGCCTTTTCGTAATCGGGAGTTCTAGATCCAAGAAATTTCGATAAAGCCTTAGCGTAGTCAGTCGATACTTCGCGAGTCAGAGCGCGACCCCTACTCCTATCGAAAGTTCCCGGCACGAAACCTCCTCAGGACTCTCATTCATAACCATTAGCAAAACGGAATTATGATTCCTAAATCTGGAAATTGTATACATATCCATTATGGACGTCCAAGTTCTGATAAATACGTTGGAGATATCCGCATGAAGAATCTGGATGAACTTCTGGAGGCTCGAAATATCCATATCAGCGAGGCATTATCCTTGGCTCATGGACATCCTCTTCACATAGTGAAGGGAGAGATGCAGTATCTTCATTCTGCAGACGGAACAAGATATCTTGATCTTGTAAACAACGTATCGCATGTAGGGCACTGCCATCCACACGTGGTACAGGCAGGCCAGATTCAGATGAGTATCCTAAATACAAACAGCAGATATGTCTACCCCGGTTTAACTGACTATATTTCTAGAATCTGCTCCACACTACCCGAGGCTCTTAGCGTAGGCTTTCTAGTCAATTCCGGTTCAGAAGCTAACGAGCTGGCAGTTAGGCTCGCGAGAGCGTACACCGGTAATTTCGATATGGCAGTAATCGAGGGAGCATATCACGGTCATACGGGGATGCTAATCGACCTCAGTCCCTACAAATTCCGAGGTCTTGGTGGGAAGGGTAGGCCTGAGCGTTGGGTAAATGTCTTGCCAATACCAGACTCGTACAGAAGAGCTGGAACAAATTTTGCCGAGGAAGCGATCACACATTTGGATCAATGTGGCCCAGTGGCCGGCGTTTTAATTGAATCTATGCTATCATGTGCAGGACAGATTCCACTTCCTAGTGAATATCTCTCTACAGTAGCAACAGAAATTAGAGGCAAAGGGGGCCTTTTAATCGCCGATGAGGTACAAGTAGGATTCGGAAGGACAGGCGCGAATATGTGGGCATTCCAAGATAGTGAAGTCATTCCAGATATTGTTGTGATGGGTAAGCCCATGGGCAATGGACACCCGATGGCAGCAGTATTCACTACGAATGAAGTCGCCTCTTCTTTAGGGGGCATGGAGTTCTTCAGCACATTTGGTGGAAACCCAGTATCTTGCGCTATAGGAATGGCCGTAATGGACGTTATTGAAGAAGAAGAGCTGGTGCCCAAAGCAAGAGATCTGGGAAATAGAATGATCTCAGGACTGAAATCTCTGATGGAGGATTATGAACTAATCGGAGACATCCGTGGAAAGGGACTTTTTCTAGGTATGGAATTAGTTAGGAACCGGTTCACTCTTGAACCCGCCCCGAGGCAAGCATCAATTTTAGTAGATTATATGAGGGACATGGGGGTTCTATTGAGCACTGACGGCCCCCTTCATAATGTCATCAAGATTAAACCGCCTATGGTTCTCACCGAAGAAGACATAGATGAGACACTATCAAAATTACATTTGTGTCTGAAATCTCTCTGAATAAGCTCCTATCCCTGTAGTTTACCTTTTGTGACTTTTTGCAGCGCATATCGAGCATTTGAGGCCTATTTTGATATGGTTTTGCAGATTATGGGCATGTAAGGTGAACAAGAATGGAGCCAAGTAAGAGTGGGAAAAGTGAGCATAATAGACAGAAAGTAACGATGAGTGTAATTGCTCTCGCAACGGTGTCATTGCTAGCCGGCGCATCTGTAGCAGCGACTCTGGAGGACTACGCTGCACCGATTTATGCAGAAGAGGACCCCTTCGAGGGAGCAGTCGACGATGTGACCGGAGAAGACACATGGGAGGCCAAGGAAACAGAAGACAGGCCACTGGGTAAGCACATCAGGAAGGCAATGAAGAGCCGGATGGACGATAGGATGGAGGACAGGACCGAGCACCTCGAGAAGAGGATTGACATCGATTCTAGCCTAATCACAGCCTTCCAGTTTTGCCTCGACAGCACGGACTGCACAGCAGACAACGATTCGCTATCCGAGATGATCGAGAAGCTAACTTGGGCCATTGATGGTATGCAGGCTAAGATAAATGGGTCAGAAACCTTGACGCATGAGGACTGGACAGTCAAAGCCGATGACGAACGTTTTTGTTTAAGGGAAGAAAATGGAGTATATCTTTACGATTGTGAAGATGAGAAATACAAGGACTGGGACGAGAGGAAGGACTGGAACGAGACCGATAGGGTAGAGTTCGCTGAGGAGAAGGAGACACAGCTCATGACAGCTCAGGTGGCCATATCCTTCTGTCTTGATTTCTCGGAATGCATAGCAGACTCAGAGACCATAGAGACCGCTCTGGAGCGAATGATTTCTCGAGCAGACCATCACAGTGATTGCGCAGACGACAGTAGATGCGATCGCGACCATGACAATAGGAAGGGATTCCGAGGTAGAATAGGTGGCGCAATCTGTAAGATGATGGATAGTTGCGAGGACCGCGGACAGATGCTTCCAGCTCCACATACAATAGATATCACTCAAGAGTTGTGCGAGTCCAGGATGGGGATATGGACAGAGGCCGCTGATCGTGATGATGGAGTATTCTACTGCGATTGGAGTGAATTGGAAGAAGAGTCAGATACAGATGAGTCCTCTGAGGAAGATGATAGAGACGACGACCAAGAGACCCATCAAAACCAAGAGGAGTGCGAGGCCAATGGCGGTACATGGTATGAGGACAGACAGTATTGTGACACAGAGTGACCGATGAAGTGAATAGATCCAAGGCCCGATATATCGAGCTTCCCAACATTCACATCTGCATCGCTATCGCCCAAGTCATGGGCGGGGGCACTAGAGGTGATTTGGAGGGACCAATGGATAGAGTAGCCAAAATAACACTCTCTCTAGGAGGATTCATGCTTGCTCTTTTGATTGCTGCCCCATTCACATTCGAAACGGGCTCATCAGGATATCTGGCATCTTACCTAATCTACTCTCTTTTCCTAACAAGCATAGGTGTAATCATCGGCGTTTCTCTGATGTGGCTTAACGATCCACGAAGAAATATGAGGACCAAAGAAAACACACATGTAACAAGTAGGCCGATGCTGTCGGAGGCCCAGCAGAGGGTCGTTGCTGTGCTAGACGCAAACGATGGATCGATGTGGCAGGCAGAACTAGTTAGCCAGACAGGATTCACCGACTCAAAGGCAAGCAGGCTACTATCCAGAATGGAGGCAGAAGGCCACATTAGGAGGATTAGGGACGGAATGGGAAAGAGAGTTGAGCTAACGGAGATGGTATCCTGAAAACAGAAACAGATAGAGATCGAATGATGCCACTCGTTTTCTCACTGGCATTGCTGATTCTCGCAATGTCGCTCAGTACCCTCTTGTCGATGGAGAACTCACTCGAGGAAGGAAGAGGTCCGCAGGGGGTTACGCTATTCATGACCATCCCATTGATGGTACTGATTGCAGCTCTAATGCTCCTGATGGCGAACAGGTTTGGAAGGGGGCCAAAACAACTCACTGCGGACCAATATTCAATCATAGCATTGATGATGGCGATGTTCATCGTTGGAATGCTTATTGAGCCAGCGATTCCACGTCTACCAGAGTTATCGGACGATCTCATAGGCACCATCTTCCTTTTGGTACCAACATTGCTTATCGCCCTAATGATTTTCCCATTGGGCCAGAAAAAATTCGATGAAGAGGAATAGGATGGACCAGTTTCACAGAGACCTTATCTTGGAAAGAAATCTCCAAGATACACTAGACAAGGGACATTCCGTTTGGATAGTAGGAGATATCCACGGTTACTTAGAGGAATTCCAAGAACTCTTGGCAAAACTAGACCTCTCTCATGACGACATGGTTCTCTGTTTGGGTGATTTGATAGACAGGGGCCCGGATAGCCAAGGGGTACTTTCTATGGTTAGAGATAGCGGCCAGATTTTCTCAATCAAGGGAAACCACGAACATATCATGTCAGAGGCTCTCTCCAACAATGGACATCGCAATGATTTCTGGATCGGCAAGATTGGGGGTAGGGCTACTTTAGAATCTATGGGGGCAACCGAGAAGGAACAGATAGAGAATGCAACCGAATGGATCGAATTCACAGATAGACTACCAACTGAGGTGATCCTTGAGCGATTCCGTTTCGCTCACTCTGGATACAGCTTGGAAACGCCATTGGATGAGCAAACCGACGAGCAGCGACTGAAGTCACGAGAAGTATTCCATGCAAAGGCTCCTCTGGATCCAATTAGGCAGATAGTTGCCGGACACACTCCGGTTCAGATGCTCATAAACTTCGATGTGGACCCCCCACTTAGTGGTATATGGAGAAGTCCGGTGAGGTTGAAAGACGGCAGAGCCTCAGCCGTATTGATAGATACAGGAATCGTCCTGAGAGACCCTGGCTACAGACCGAGAGTTACCGCATATGAACTCCGGACGGAGAGAATAGAAGAGGTAGAAAGGATTAGTCAGATTCGTACTTGAACATAGTCACCTTTAGTTCTAGTTTCGTAGATCGGGAGATCTTTCTTCTTGGATAGCTTTCCAACTAATTTTCCGTATGCTGGGAAAATAGGGAACGGAGACCACTCTACAAGACTTCCATCATCCAAGCAATGCGTTGTTTGGTGTAGAGGGCACGTTATGCATCCGTCCTTCACCTTGCCTCCCAGTCCCAATGGCCACCTCATATGTCTGCAAAGGCCCTCAGAAGCGTGATACTTTCCTTCGTGCTGTACTACCATCAGGGTCTTGAGTCCTATTGTGACCATTCTCGGCTTATCTGGCTTCAGCTTTTTGTGACGAATCGCATTTTTCCAGTGCATCTAACTCCTCACATTTGACATTCCGCCATCTAGATGGAATACTTGACCAGTAATATTGTCAGGAGCTGCAGTAAGTAGCCAGTGAATTGTAGAGGCCACTTCCTCGGCAGTGTTGATTCTCTTGAGTGGTATCATCCCAACTGCTGCATCCTTGGATGCTTCTGAAGAGGTTATGGGTCTAGAAAGACGAGTTTCAGTAAGACCAGGAGCTACTGCATTTACCCTGATCCCTCTTCTACTGTATGTTGCTGCAGCAGATCTTACCATTGCCTCAACCCCTCCCTTAGCTGCAGAAATTGCCTCATGATTTACTAGACCCAAACTTCCCGCAACGCTAGATGTGAAAACTACTCTTCCACCCCCACTTCTAAGCATTTGCTTGCAAGCAATCGACAGAGTCACGAATGNACTAGTGAGGTTAGTGGATATCACTTCGTCAAACGCTTCTCTGTTCATTGCATGAGGGGGCCTGACAGCGAAAGAGCCCACAAGATGAGCAACTCCGTCCATGGTTCCCTCACCACTCGAGAGACAGGCCCTGACCGCCTCTAAAACCAAACTCTCGTCATTGGCGTCTCCGACAAAACTCTCCACCAATTCATTCGGGAAGTCAGATACCCTGCTCTCATCCCTTACAAGAAGGGTAACCTTACTTCCTTGATCAATCAACTTCTTTGTCAGCAACAAACCTATGTCGCTACTACCGCCTACTAATAGGAAAGACCCCATTCTATCTCCTCAGAATTATGGCTCTTGCTCTTTAATCCAACCATTCAACTGTGCTTCCAACCTGCTCCATAGACCATCATTCATAATTCTAATGATTTACTTCAGTATATATACAGTAGTTTCAGATTCTTATCTAAGACTATGGGGATCTAATCGACTCAATCAATCTCTGACTAGTTTGCCAGCCACCCAGCCACAGAGAAATCAAAACTAGGGCCACTTGCCCCAATCCCCTCAGAACATGCCAGTGTGTTTCGTACACTCTACCGTTCAGCGGAACATCATTTATCCACATATTCAGATTTGCCCAATACAGAACAAATAGTAACACGGTCAGTCCCAATGCTGCTTCTTTTCTGAACCAAGGCAACGCTACCCCCAGACCCAGAAGGACTTCGAAGAAACCACTGGCGTATACCCAGAAGCGCGCACTTCCAAGCAATTCGGGTACAATTGGCTCGAACCATGCCGGATCGCGGAAGTGCTGGACTCCTACCCAGGCAATCCATAGCCCATAGGGAACTGCAACTAAGTGTTCAACCCAGTCTTCCATTCTATCAGTCCGTGTTTTCACGAACTAGTGCGAGGTGAAGTGCGACCCCCACAGGCATTAGCATAACTCCGAAGAAAACAGAAACAGTCGTCATCCATCTCTCGCATTCTCTTTCCAAGCACCTTTTCCACATCCATCTCGTGACTACTATATCTCCGGCCACAAAGTGAGCCCATGCTGCAGCTGCTCCAGCTCTAGTAGCAAGTAAATCTGCTAAGCCGTCCAAGACACTGGAAGGGTCCATCGTCTCCTTTGAGAAATCAATCAGAGCTTGTGGATTGGACACCATTAGTGCCCACCAAATTAGAATTGGACCGAGGAAGAACCATGGGCCACTCATTGCGGCATGCGTCCTCTCATGATCTGTATACACCAGCATACCAATCCAGAAGGGACCGACCCACATCGTGGAAAGAAAGAATGCTAGATCATATACGTCCATATTTTCCCCTATTTCGCTTTCAATTTTACCTTTGGCCTTCTAATATCCTCGAACCAGGGTTCCATACCATTCCAATCGGGATCAATCCCCAAGTCCGCACAAATCATCTTCGCGGAGATCCTACCACTCTCTAGAATGGTAGGAAGACCGCTACCGGGGTGAGTACCTCCCCCAACAAGATACAACTTCTCCAGCTCCTCGAATTTATTCTGTGGTCTACGCCAGAGCATCTGGTCAAGTCCGTGCGCTAGATTGAAAACAGCCCCTTTGTATATGTCCCGAGATGCCCAATCATCTGGCGTAACTATGGTCTTAGACACAATGTGCTCCTTCAGATTATCGAATCCTAGACGCTCCATCTGCTTGAGGATTACATCCATGTAGTCATCCTTGATTTCATCCCAGTCAATTCCTTCATGGCTTCTACTTGCTGGCACTAGAACATAGATAGTTGAGTGTCCTTCTGGAGCCATGGTTGGGTCTGTAACACACGCATTCTGAACATAAACAGACGGATCATCCCAGGTAACCTTGTTCTCTGTGACCTCTCTCAGATTCTTTTGATAGTCCTTGGCAGCGTAGATTTGGTGATGGGGGGTATCGTACAATTTGTCGATACCAAGGTACAGCATGTATGTCGAGCATGAGTAGGACTTTTCGTCCAATTTCTTGTCCGACCACTTCCTACGTAGACCATCTGGGATTAGTCCCTTCATCCCAGTTGCGAAGTCTACGTTCATCACATACCTATCCGCTGAGTAGGTGCCCTGATCAGTCTTCGCGCCGACTACTGTCTTACCCTCGAAAATGAACTCACTGACTGGCTCGTTAAGTCGGATTTCAACCCCCAGCTCTCTTGCGATTTCTCCCATTCGATTAGTTATAGTCCCAAGTCCACCCTCTGCATGGAAGACCCCATGTTCATACTCTAGGTAAGCGAGAATGGTGAATAGACTAGGTGCATGGAACGGACTCATGCCAAGATACTTTGTCTGGAAAGACATTGCAAGCTGCATTCTCTCATCAGGAAACACTCTCGCTAGATCAGATGCAACCGATCTCCAAGGTCTCAGAACCTTAGCCACTCTTAATGCTCTTTTGCTTACAAGATCTAGAGGACCTCTCCATGGGGTATTAAGACATCTCTTTGAGAGCTCCATCTTAGTCCTATTATCCTCTATATATCTTCTAAATCCGTTAGCATTCTCTTCCCCACAAAGGTCAGAAATCTGTGAGACCATATCTTCCAGATCAGTAGTTGCATTCAAACTACCACCAGCGCCGAATACAAGGCGATAGTTTGGATCCAGTGGTATTAGCCCGAGATCTTCATGAGCATCCTTCCCAATCGCGGCGAAAATCTCCTCAGCGATCTCGGGATAGTGGAAGAAAGTAGGCCCATTATCGTACTTGTACCCATCCTTTTCGAAGACTCTTGTCCTTCCTCCTACCCCATCCGACTTCTCAAGAATCGTTACACTCACTCCGGCTTTTGCAAGAAGCATAGCGCAAGCAAGACCTCCTGGGCCAGCACCCACGATTAGTACATCACTATTCGACTCCATCTCCTCACTCCATCTTCAGGCCGTCTCTGAACTCAACCAGGGACGGGCCCATCTCAGCAATCAACTTGACCTCTGGATGAGTTCGAATCACCAGTCCATCCATATACATCAAAGAGCGTATGATGGGAAAGCCCTCCTCTCCGAAGTCAGCACCAGCGTCTTCCACAGCGGTACGCACGGTTTTCATCATGAGATCGGTGAGACTCTGTTCTCCGACGCTCTTTTCACCGAACCCTGCGTAAATTTCGGACATTCTTGATTTGAATCTAGAAACTCTCTCCTCACTTGGCCTATCTTGGGCCAACCCTAGCAGCGCCTCAAATGCGAGATCCAACTCGTTTTTTGACAACCCTTCGAAAAACTTGAACAGAGGCAGGCTAACATTGCGAGGAGCGTCGCAGATAGCTCCATTATCTATGAATACGAAGTCACCAGATTCGTCAATCATACAGTTTCCTGGATGTAGATCGCCATGGAAAGTACCGATTCCGAACATGTATGCCCCATGGATTCTAAACAGCTCTATTAGATAGTCCCAAGACAAATCCTCATCCACAATCATCTCCTCGAGAGTTTTACCTCTTACGAACTCTGAAACTAGCACGTGCTCGTTTGACAACTCTGGGTAGTACTTCGGGAACCTCAGCCTAGGCATTGAAAAGTCGTCAGCGAGATCGATTTGGATTTTCATAAGCTCTTCGCCACCTTTTATTTCGTTACGCAAGTCCAACTCCCTGGTGGTGTAGTCCTCTACATGCCTCAATAGAGCAACTGGGTTACCCACCCTTCTGAGCTTCGGAGAGAGAGCAATCGCTACCTTCATCATCCTCACCATCCTCTTGACATCTCTCTGGAATTTCTCTTTATGTTCGGCCTTAACCACCTTTACCACAACATCCTCTCCAGTTACAAGCTTGGCTTTGTGAACCTGACCTACCGAAGCTGCTGCAAGTGGCTTTTCGTCGAACCATGAGATCGAACCACGAAACGATTGAGGTGCCTTCTCGTCCAGGATTCTTTGGACATCCTCATCTGGTATTGTGGAAGCATTCCTGTACATCTTTTGCAACTGTCTACACTTCTCGATGCTGAGCATGTCAGGTCTTAGCGCAAAAATCTGCGTCAGCTTCACAGCCAGCAGGCCTTGCTTCTGAATCCAGTCCAAATCTGCAGGCCCGTCTTTCCTAATTTCTCGTAGGAATCTCAGGAATGTCAGGACCCTCATGTAGCCACTGCAGGCAGTTCTCCATTTCAAATTCTGTTTACTATTCAGCAAGAAAATCCGTTAATTCGGAGACTCCTAGGTTGATATCGCACTCCCAGATTGTCCAAACATCCCAACCCAATTCAGTGAGCGCCTGCTCCTTTCTTCGATCCCTTTCAATATTCTTCTCGAACTTAGTCTTCCAATAATCTACGTTTGACTTAGGAAGAGCTAGATTGCATTGGGGGCATCTATGCCAGAAGCATCCATGAACGAAAAGAACTAACTTCTTACCAGGGAAGGTAATATCCGGTCTACAGAGATATCTGCCGCTATTATCGTTTATTCTCCAGTGAAGCCTGTATCCAGAGTGACCCGCCGCTCTGAGCATCTTCCGAACAATCATCTCAGGCTTGGTATTCTTGCTAGTGTTCGCAATCATCACGTTATGTACGGCCTGCGAGGATGCAGGTGGAACTTCTAGCGTCATGGGCTAGATTCCTGCGTTAGAACGCTCACTCTTCCACTCTAGCACCTATGCCAGTCCATTCCTGAGTTGATGCTAACAAGGTTACTGGGATGATTATGAACCAGATTATCGGACCGATTAAGTCGAGCCACTCGTATCCACTGGACTCCATCTCACCAGTTAGAGAACCTATGACAGCTGGCAGCACCATCAGATACAGAACCGAGGGCAGGATCATGACTCTGCGGGCCAAGACCTCCTCGGAAACCATAGCGAAGGCAAAGACTCCTCCTAAAACTAACACGACCGCGAGGAACCCCATGCTCTCCTCAATCTCCACAGCAATCCAGACGTGTAGGACCGCCCATGCGATATTCGCCATGGCTACATTTCTGTGGTCGAGCAACCTGTCGATCAAGCGATCACTCATCAGAATTCCAACCCAGTACTCCTGTCAGCGCTGTCATTCCCCAGAGTATCATCGGTGGTACAAAGTCACTTGAAAATCCCCAAGTTAGAGGCTCTGTTGTATATGTAATCTCAAGCTCCAAAGCCATACAAATAACGAACCAGACCCACACGGGCCCAGCTATGACAGCCGCGAGCCGAGCCTGGGCCTGACCTTCATTCAAGAATATGGCATAGAGCATGTAAACCGAAATTACCAGAAAAACTCCAGATACCATCAACTCATTGTCGTTGTCCGGATCCATTGGTAATAGGGTTCCCATGAACGTATGTCCTAATGCCATGATAATCAGCCACCACTTTGGGTTCAATGCCTCTGTCTTCCAATCCACTTCACTCACCCCCATCTTCCAGATTCAGGTATCCCGATGCAGAAAGACCAATTAGAACTAGGAAAAGTGGTGCAGCTTGTTCCACTGGTACACTATAGTCGTTCGAGTTGGAAACGGTCAGCAGGACTAGGAAAGTCACGATGAAAGTCAATCCAGAGACCAAGGCCATCTTAGCGCGCGCAGAGCCATTTAGCATCAATCCTGATGCAATAGCAAGAACTCCGTATGGTATTCCGAAGAGCCCCCAACCCTCTTCATATCCAGTTGCAATAGCCAACTCTCGATCAGAGAGGGAACCATACCCTTCTTCAAGAGCAGTAGTCGCTATATCTCCTCCCGTAAAGAAGTTCATCAAACTGAATAGGATATTTACTCCACCTACACCAATTAGCCAGTATTTCGGATTCATGTACTCATTTGTCATATCCTTTCGCGAGAGGAGGAAGGAAATGAACTATTCTTTCAGATTTGAAAAAATAGATTGATAATAGATTTTACAAATCATAATGAAAATCAGGGAAGAGGCCCCGATCCACTTGACTCAGCCAGCCAACCCATTGCGGACCTGTAATCGTCTCCGGAGTCCGAACCATCCTCCAGGAGAAGAGCTTCGGCGGAATCCCACAGGGCTCTTAGGGCTGGTACCCAGTCTCCTCCCTTGTCTCTACTCTCCTCGTCGAACCTCCAAGCATCGGATTCGGTCCTATCGTGTATCACGAGCCACGCCCAACCCATTGATGCATCCAACCCCCGCCCTTTCCTCGCCATCGAGACGGTCGATGCGATACCATCATCCGCTGCTTTCCTGACTAATCTGTCCGCGAAAGAGAGGGGCGTGGGGAGCTCCTCGCTCTTCCAAGGGAGCCTGTCCAACTTCTTCGCAGTACTGAGTGACTCGTTCAACTCTCTAAGGAAGGCACCGAATCCCTGCTTTCTCTTTGTCTGCCTGAAGTGGACATCCTCGGCATCCATACCAGTTAGTCCGAAGAGATCCTCTAGAACCCCCATTCCATAGTCAGGCCAAAGTGAGACTAGTACCGGATGGCATGAAGAGTCCTCTAGCCTTATCACGGGATCCTCCAAGTCCATCACTAATCCATCCGATCTGACGTGAACCCCTCCTTCTACAGACTCTAATGCACTAGAAAGCGCCTTCCTTTCGTAGTCCGTCCCGCTCATATGGTCTAGGAAACCTTCTCTATCATCGACTTCGAACCAGTTGTTCCCTACTACGAAACCCTCGTTTATTGAGTTCAGTATCCCCAGTCTACAGGCACGAGCAATCAAACCATCCTCGAGAGACATCTTCAGCCATAGGTCCAGAATCTCCGCAACTCTTTCTAGCCCATCCTGAGGGAGGGACTTCCCATCTGGCCATCCCTCAGGGCTCCAAACCCATGAGGCATCGCACACATCGCCCAGTTTATTCGGAGGCATCATGGAGACAGCCAAGCTCCTAGCCATCGGCTCATCTGTCTTAGCCAGCGCGCTGGGCGAGATTCCGACTACAGTGCCATCAGAGAATTCGAGTCTAAGCCAACCATCTCTGGTCGAATCTCCCTCTCGCACAATGGCCTCATCAAGACCTACTGACCACTTGCAATCACCGCCCTGCAAATCAACCGAAGTATTCTCCAGAGCCCACTGGACCCATTCGGAAGGAGGAGATGGGTCAAAGCCTGTGAATACGAACCCCCCATCCCACGAGAAGAAGTACTGTCCTGCTTTGGCATGATCATCCCAAACCAATAGCCGCAGACGCGGATGATTGAAGTTCTGAATTCCAACTAAGTGACCAGGCCTCCCACTCCCCCTCTTGAGATAACTTGCATTGCCATAGACCTCACTCTTGAACACTGAGACCGTAGTTAGATCCTCTTCAGATGCGGCAACCAGACTTCCAGCCAGAGACCTAGGCACATCCCCACCGCTCCTCTTCGACATCCTCTTCTTGAGCCATCGCACGTCGTTCCTCTTGGAAGAGACGGACTCGAGCTCCTTTAGCGTCAAGGCCATCGGATCCTTACTACCGAAGAATGAAATCTTTCCTAACTCACATGTGATTTCTGGAAGGAAGGCCTCTGGGTTGTCAATCAGTACATCCAAACTCCTCTCTAGTCTTCTCTGAATCTCCCTGGAGGCTTGCTTAATACCTCGTACCCTGACCTTCTTCTGCCGATTCCTGTCGCCAGGAAACCTAACCTCTGCGGGGGGCTTGGCCATGTTATCAACCATGCCGAGTAGAGTATTCGACTTGATTCCGTCGGAACGGAACTATCCCTCTTTTCGACGTTCGAAGGCATCAGATTCGTTTTCACTCATGTCGGAGGGTATAATCAGACTATGAATCAGCCCAACATCATTTTGACAGACTTCTCTAATCGTACCTGATACTACTCGCTGCTCTAAAGTTCCTACATCACTCAACAGAATGCCTAGCCAGTCACCGGGAGAATCTAGACTTTCTTCGGTATCCAATTCGCAGTACCTTTCCACCATATGCTCTAGGACCGAAAGAGCAACACTAGGGGGCATCGGAGTAGGAGGATCTGAACCCATACCTGTGGGATCAAGATCCAATAGGATCAGGGTGTGAAGGCCACTTGACATATTGGAGAGCAACATTTCCAAGGGGGATGTTGCAAGATAATTCCCATACGGGTAGGGTATGGTGACCTGTCTACCGAACTTGTAGGATTGTAACCCGGATAGCGAGATTGCTAGGGATGTGGCTGACATTCCCGGCACTACTCCGAATCCGACTCCCTCTTCGGCGCATCTTGCCTCCAGATCAATGTGGGTCGTTGCCTGGAGGGGGTCTCCGACTACCATCAGTGCAATAGCGTGCTCACGAGCCTCAGAGATCAAATCTGATGGATTCTCCACCGACGGCCTCATTATTCTCTCCCAGGGACCAACCACACTTTCCAAAATCTCCTCCTGATTACTTGGAAGAATGGATGTATAGCCTTCCAAGTATCTCTTCTCACATCCCCTGGCCACCAGCTTGGCTCTCTCAGAAATGTGCCCTAAGTCACCAGGCCCAATCCCAATTAGCCATATTCCGGATGCCAGGCCAGCGGAAGACACGCCCACGTCCTCGGGTACCATACACATCAATCTGATGTGAATCAGAACTCTAGGTTGAAACGAATTTCGCTTTTATCCCTTCTAAGATACGATGACAACTTTTGTCCCAGCTTAATACCAGAATATGCAGAATCCTTCCTCGAGTCGAACGGATCCATGGAGTAGATTAGTTCGGTACTGTATGTCTTACTCAGGTAAGCCAACCAGAGAAGGCCCCTGTTTCCTCCTGCAGATAGAAAATCCCCTCCCGATACTCTCCTAATCTGACCGAGAACAGCCCCTATATCCTTGGAGAACCCGAGAACACCGGTTTCCATGACTACAAAGGCCCCGTCATTGAAACTCTCCCAAGCCGACATGTCGTTGATATCCATCCTAGTACATTCTTCACAGCCATACAAATCAATAGTAACATCTCCATGTTCGCAATTAGGAAACAAGCTCGACATAAATTGGAAATAGTTACCAGAGCAAGGATCGCCAATTACCATCAGCATCTTACCCTTCTCTTTTGCCATTTCCTTAGCTGCTTGAAACAGACTCTTGGTGCGAAAATATCTGGCAATCGGAGATATCAGGACGCTTTTCAGCATTCAACCACCCGCCGTCATTGTGAAGCCTAATGCCCGCCAGCATATCAACGTGATACGCCACTTGATGGTACCGAACGAGCTAGTTGAGACCTCTCTCTCCATACTCAGGGAGAATGAGTGGCTTGCTTCTGGGATGCGAATATTTGCAATTGATGATAATCACAGAATGATTCCTCTTGACCCAGGAGCACCCGAGAAACTGCCTGACCCCCTCCATGAAATTGAGACCTCACTTCATGAGGGGGCAATAGACATGAGAGTCGACTCTGATTGGTGGCACCATCTATCGTCTCTGATAGAAAATGAGGAAATCGAGAGATTTAGAGAGCAATGGCCGTCATCTCATGAGTTCATCTCAGATATGATGGTGGTGAGAATTGAAGCAGAGATTGAGCACTACTCATCTAAAATAGCCATAGCAAAGCTAGAAGCTCATCCTCACATCAGACTCTTACTTCGCGATGAAGGGGTTAAGGGTGAACTCAGACTTCGACAACTGACTCCCTTAGCAGCAAGAGTTGGAAATGAAATTGTAATCCAAGACATTCCTGAGCAGATGCTTAGAACGCACGTTACGGTTAAGGAGTCAGGCCAAACAATCTCTTGCGATCCAACTAGAGCATTCTTCTCAACTAAGCTCCAGACAGAACGTCTTGAGACTCTTTCTCTGGCTAGGGAGCTTAGAGAAATCTTGGATAGACCACTCAGGGTATGCGATCCATTCTGTGGTGTCGGACCGGCCTTGGCAACCCTTCTGGGGGAACCCGACCTGATTTCAGAGGCCCTTGCATCAGACCTAAACCCGGACGCAATCGAGATCTTGCTAGAGAACCTTTCCCGATGGGATGGAAGAGAATATCCTACCATCCCTGATAATATTTCGTATATTTACGAGGATAGAATTGTAGGAATTGCCGACGCCTCAAAGCTCTCCTCAATGCATGAATTTACCGGCATCTGGGATCTGCTGATAGTAAATCTTCCACATAGGACAATCGAGATCCTTCCCTCTCTAGAACCCTTGATTGACCGGACTTCACCCTCTTTGGTGAGGGGCAGGGCTATAGTTTCCGAGAACGAAATCGATCAAGCTAGCCAGGAAATTGCAAACGCTCTCCCTCCAATCTTGGAAGGGTCAGAACCTCCATTTCTCAAGATAAAGAGAGACTATAGTAGCATACTAAGACTATGTTCTTTTGAGGCATGGATAGCCCCAGAATGAACATTTTTTTGGCGCCCCGACCGGGATTTGAACCCGGGTCGCAGCCTCGACAGGGCTGCATGATAGGCCACTACACCATCGGGGCCGGCACCCCTCCGTATTTGCCTTCCTTTTTCAAACTTTGAGGACGCATTGTTGATGGTCCACCCTCGACCAGCCTTTTCATGGAGGGCGGTAGAATCGTTATTGACGTCATCGATAATGGCGGCCAGTGGACTCATCGTGAGTGGAGAATGCTACGATATCTAGGGGTAGATACCAAGATTCTTCCTAACAATACACCTCTCGATGAACTCAGAGAACTTGATGGCCTGATTCTTTCTGGTGGGGCCGCTAGGGTCGGATTAACTGGAGAATTGGGAAATTGCAGGGAATACTTGACTCTTGATGTACCAATTTTGGGTATATGCGCCGGTCACCAATTCATGGCTCGACACTATGGGGGGGAAGCGGGAGAGGCCCCTAAGCCAGAATTCGGTGCTGCCTCAATAACGCTGGTAGGGGGGGGAGGTCGTCTGTTCAAGGGGACTCCCGAGGTCCAGAC